>JAFLBD010000002.1:0-600000 GCA_017303935.1 Armatimonadota bacterium
GCCATCTGGGTAACCCACGAGAATTCCTTCTCGCTTCAGGTTCTCAATGGCTTCAAATGCCCAGTGATTTTCCGGTACGTCCGGGAAGTTATCTTGTGCCATTGCAGGTACGACAAACAGTGTCGTCGTGGCAACAGCCAATGCTAGTTTAAGTGTTCGAGTCTTCATTACTGATTTCTCCAGACAACCAGTCTTGGTTCCTGGGAAATCCTTCACACCTGCGCCTTCCGAATGGCTCGCGCTGCAACTTTCCTTAAGTTCCCTACAGCGCGTTTCGCTACTCAAATCACGCGGCCTGAATTCATTCCTTGGTCAAGACCGAGAGCCACCTAGGGTGCCTCTATCTAGTATTATGGCGAGTTCTTGATTTTTTTGCAAGTTTTGCATCAACTGAAGTCAAAAACATGGAACAAATTAGTCCTTTTGTCCCCATTCGTGGTCACCTGAACCCTCAACAAAAAGCTCGGTCTTTTGGAATGCGATCTTTTCGCTAGCCATCCACTTGGCACGCTGAACTCCTGCCAGGTACACCGTTTGCTTGCCGAATTTCTGATTGACTTTATCCAGAGCCTCGCTGAAAGCCACCGTGCTCCGGTCTGTAAACAAACTTGGTGTTGCCATCCCAGCCGGTTCGAGATCGCCGAAATTCACCGCAACCAAATTCGGATTCACAAAGTTGCTGGATTCCCACAGTTTCAGCGCGATGTCTGTCAGGTGAACCGTATCGCTCGTCGAATCGATCCGAAGTGACGCATCCCAAGATCTGGTGCGGCCCTTCACTGAGATAGAAATGTGCCCCGCAACGAGACCCTCTGCACGCAACCGAGAAGCAGCCTTGTGCAATAGCCTAAGCATCACTTGCTTGGCTCCTTGCTCCGTGCGCATTTTGGGCGGCAGAACATGACTATTGCTCATGCCCTTACGTTCAGTCTCTGGAAGTGAGAGCCGTTCGCCCCTAAGCAGATGCCACCATCGCTCACCGACGATGGAGCCCCAAGCTGCTTTTAGCTCCGATGCGGAAGCGCGGCACAAATCTTCGACCGTGAAAATTCCATGAGCTTGCATCCGAGCCAACATCGCGCGATTGATTCCTGGCAGATCGGTGAGTTTTAGCCCGAACAGAGCGTGCGGGAGTTTGTCATCGCTCAGAATGACCAGGCCATCCCGTTTGACGAGTTCCGTACCCACTTTTGCGAGAAAGGAGTTCGGAGCAATTCCAATACTGCACTGCATTTGGCTACCCACCTCGCTCCAAATCGCTTGCTTGATCTCCATAGCCAAGCGCTCGGCTTCTTGCGGCGCGCACTCCTTACCGAACAGATGACATTCAAATTCATCGATACTGTGCACCTTTTCGATCGGAAGCACTTTTTCAGCTGCCGCGATCACGAGTTTATGATAGTGAACATATTTGGCCGGAGTGGCATCCACCAAGGTCAAATTGGGGCATCGGAGCATGGCATCGCTCACGCGCATCACAGTCTTGACACCCGCCGCTTTTGCCTCTGCGCTCGCCGCGATGACGAACGTCGAATCCGCGATCATCGGTACCACCGCGATCGGCTTGTTGCGCAGTTCTGGGCGATCCTGTTGCTCGACCGAAGCGAAAAACGAATTCAGATCAAGAAACAGAACGCGGAGTGGGTGGGCCAATTCCACTCCTCCATAATACAAACTTTAATAGACTTTCGTCTACTGTTTTAGGCCAAAAACTCTAACTTCTCTGATCTGACCAGTGCGCCCCGCCAAAAAGTCGATTCGGATGAATCTCGCTAGCCGTGCGGGTCCGTGATAGGCGATCTCCTCGCCAGTCCCTCGGTTTGCGATCATCCACAATCCGGCTATCTCCGTAGCCCACGGGCGGGCAGAATCGATGCGTTGCCCAGTTTGATAAGTCGAAATCCTGAACTTCTCCGGCAGATTTCCGCCAGCGGCGTTGAGAACGATCTCACCGATGGTTCGGTCTTTTTGAAGATCAATTTCAATCCAACTTCCACTCTCACCAGTGATCGGGACGCTCGTTGAATTGTCCTCGTCGGTCAGAGACGCTAGGAGAGCCGGAGGACGATTGGCACTATCGCTCACAAACCGGCCTTTTGCGATATTGGAATTTCGCAAAATCGGACCATCCGGCAGCGAAACCTTAAGCGCCACCATTGCAGAATCCGTGTTGCCTCTAGCGAAGGCATCGATCAATTGCCATCGCTTAATGAAGGTCACTGCGGATTCGCCGTCGCGGGTGATTTTCACCATCACGACCGGTGAATCCCCGATCAGCGACTTCAATTGTGGCACCTGTGCAACGCCCGCCTTAGCATCGAGCGAAAGTGCCGGTGTCTCCGAGAACTGGCCCGATTCCGACGACGGATAGAGGTCGATCTTGATCGCGCGCAACAGTTGATTGTTCTCGCTTAACACACGGATCATGGCGGAATCCGGAATCATCGACTTATTCGACAGATTTGGATTGACGAGCTTCGCCTGAATAAAACCGAGTTCCGTTGCGGAAAGTAGTCCGGAAGGTTGCGGCATTACTAGGGCAAAGCTTGGATCAAGCCATGGCTCCGCCACCACTCCCAGCACGGTCGGTAATCCGGTCTCATCTCGAGTATCTCCACCACCCATGATTCCGGGGAACGGATCTTTGCTCGACCGTCCGGTGGTGGACGTTCGCGGAATCTGCTGGACGCTGAGGTCTGAACATCCAAGTGAGGATAAGAGCAATCGGCTCGCGGTTCTCAGATCAAATGTACTGATCTTTGGTGCGGAATCAGATTCAATGATGCGTTGCAAGCGGACTGATGTCGTGCAGCCGTCTAAAGCAAAACTGAATCGACTCTGGGGTAATCCGGTGTCATTCAAGAACCGGACCCCTGACGATAGCCAAGCTCCAGCTCCGCCCTGAGAATCGAGCTTTGCCTTGTCTTCTGGCCGCAGAGCGACGGTGATCGGGAAAGACATTTCTGGTCCGGCCCAACTGTTGTTCGCCGGGTTGAGATCGGATGCTGTGCCTTTCGCAACGACTGACACGAGACGCTTTCGAGGATCGGCAACTCGTTCGAAAGCGATGGTTGCGTCTGCGGTGGCGCTTCCCTTTGGCGAGATTGCCGGGACCGATACCACCATCGGAGTTCCCATCACATCAAAGTTCACTTCGACTGGACCGGTTGTCGCATCACCGTGATTCTTGAGTCCGACCGTCCATTTGACGGGTGTGCCGTTCGCCGGGAATCCTGCAGAAAAATCGATATCCGTGCTCAAAGTTTCAATTGCAAGATCTGAGCCTGTTGCTAGCAGATTTTCTGTCGATATTTCGAGCGTCGGTCGTGCGCCCAAAGCTTCTGAACTCGAAAAATCGACTTGGTTCTTGAAGATCACCGCAAAGCCGTAATTCTCCCACGGACGTGAAAGCATTTCCTGAACGGCTTCTCCGAGCCCGGAAATCGCGAATCTTCCGTTCTCATAAGAAGTAGTCACATCTCGAATGAGCGACGTATCTTGAGTTCCTTTTAGCCCAGCAGATTGCCAACGTTGCGGCTTGAGGCCCCCAAGGCGGTCTTCCCAGGTCACGGCAGAAGAAGGCGATTTTGCTCCGGCCTCAATCGGCACAGTGTATAGCCCGACTCCGCGGCGATCTGGCCCTTCGCCCCAGCGCTGATTGATTCGATAGATCCCTTCGAGCCGAGGCTCTTCTCCAATTTCCTGATTGAGCACGAGGCTCGCGTCGGCGACCCTTTTGGCGGCTCCTAATGCTGCTCCCAGACCTGAAAATCGGATCAGGATGACCTTGCCTGGACCTCCAGAGAGCAGTGGGTCTCGGCCAAAGTTTTTGGAAGGAGCCGATGCGTCGACAAATGAATCTGAAACTGCCCAGTATCCAAACTCCGATCCGTCCATCGCCCCGCGAGAAAGCGAGTGTGAACCTGAAAGCGCCAAAAGGGAAACCAAGCTAGCCGAAAGCATATTGGTATTTTAGACGCTCATCTCCCAGTGAATTTACGGAGATTTGGTTCGCTCGATGAACGCATAGGCGTTGTGAGCGTGGATCGACTCATGGTTTTCGACCTCAATCGAGTACCACACGATCCGCTCGTCAGCATCGAATCCGCGCGCGACCTCTCGAATCATGTCTTCAACAAATCTCGGATTATCGTAAGCGAGTTCGGTTACGTGCTTTTCGTCTGGACGCTTCAAAACAGGATACAGAGGTGCCGAGGCTCTCTCTTCAATCATCTGGATCACTTCCTCGATCCAAACATGATTGTTTGTTCGGACGCGAACAGTGACATAACCACGTTGATTGTGCGCGCCGTAAGCGCTGATCTCCTTGCTGCACGGGCAGAGCGTTGTCACCGGCACGACAATCTGCATCACAAAATCAGTCTCTGCGCCACCCACCGATTCGAACCGGCAATCGTAACCCATGACGCCGACCTTCTGAGTGACTGGCGCCGGCTTATTGATAAAGTAAGTGAAATCGACCGTGAGGTGGGACCGCTCCGATTGAAGCCGATGCCGCAAGTCTTCGAGAATCTTCGGGATTCGATGGACGCTGACTTCGCCTCGATGCTCGTTCAGAACCTCGAGGAATCGGCTCATGTGGGTGCCTTTGAAGTGGTGAGGCAGATCAACCGTCAAGGTGAAAACGCCAACGGAATGCTGCATCTGATTCGACCGATCCATCACCTGAATGGGGTACGTGATGTTTCGCACACCGACGCGATCGATCGGGATGTTCCGCTCGTCGCGGCTGTTTTGCATATCCGCCAGGGTCACTGCGCTTGAAGTGCTCTTCTCAGAATCCATATTTCTTCTCGTAATTGCCTTACGATAGTTCGCTTGGAATGGTTCGCTGGACCAAAAACCAGCCGTTCAAACATACCTGCGGCCAACTATCCCCATTTGGAGACAATTGGCCGCGTTTAATTTATTAGTTTGGTTTACTCAGTTTTGGCTTCGCCGCCTTCAGCAGCGCCACCAGCGGTTTCACCCGCAGGCTTTTCCTCTGTAGGAGCCGACGAACAACCTGCCACCACGGCACCCAAAACCAACGAAACCATAAAAATACTCATGAACTTCTTCATATACTTCTAAACACCTCCGGTAATTTTTAGCTCACGAAGCCATCTGACCAAGCGAACTAACAGCATTTAAGCAGATTTCTGCATTTAGTGCTTGAAGTTGATACGAGGGTGACGCACCATTGGATTCAACCAGGACGAAAGTCATAGCTCAAAACCGGCTTTGCTTGACGTCCGTACACCTAGACATGGCCGCCAAAAAGTTGCATCCGGGGACAATCGTGCTGATCACCAGCGCGGTGTCTTTGGCACTTTGGTTTGTGCCGTTCACTCGTCACTTTTTGCTGCCACTGGTCTACCTCAACACACATTTTCACGAGAGTTGTCACGCGCTAGTTTCGATGGCGACTGGCGGTCAAGTTGAACGAATTGAGGTCTATGCGAGCGGTGCCGGAGTCACTCTAAGCCGGGGAGGAATTCTGGCGCTTTCGGCCAGCGCGGGGTATTTCGGTGCATCGGTAATCGGGGGAGTATTAATAGCCTGCGCGAGGTCCGTCAAGGCGAGCCGAATCGCGCTGATGACTTCTGGAATCGGGCTCGCAATCATGCTCGGGCTTTTCATTCGAGCAGATCTCATCGGAATCATTTCTGCTTCCGTTTGGAGCTTCGCTTTGATCTTCTCCAGCCAGAAACTGCCCGAAAAAGCGGTACCGATCTTCACCGGTTTTCTTGGCTTTCAGCAATGCCTCACGAGTATTCAAGCGCTGACAACCCTGTACCTGATCTCTAGCACGACAAACGGACATAGCGATGCCAAGATCATGGAGCAGCTCACATACATTCCGGCCACCGTCTGGTCACTCTTCTGGATTTTGGCCAGCGTTTTTGCCATCGGTTTTGGCTACCGCCATGCATTGCGCGGGAGCTTGAAGTAAAGTCAACAAATCCTATGATTGCCCCACCGAGCCTCGCAGCAGTTGCGTCAGTACAGAATCTCACGGTTCGGTATGGGCGGTTTACCGCTCTTAACGACTTCAGCGTTCAGATTCCAACTGGTTGTGTTGGCCTGCTTGGGCCGAACGGAGCGGGAAAAACCACTCTGATCAAATCTCTGCTCGGATTCTTGACACCGAGTTCAGGCAGCGCAACCGTTCTAGGTTCAAACACTCTGAAAGAAGGGGCAAAAATTCGGCAATTGGTCGGATTGATGCCAGAACAAGACTGCCATCTTCCCGGAATGCCGGCGGTCGCGTTTGTGGCGTATGCCGGAGAACTCGCCGGAATGCCACGCGCTCAGGCTATTCGGCGCGCACACGAAGTGCTCGAATACTCTGGTCTAGGCGAAGCGCGCTACCGAAACATCGAGACATTTTCGACCGGGATGAAGCAGCGAATCAAGCTAGCCCAGGCTCTGGTCCACGGTCCGAAACTGCTGTTCCTGGACGAGCCAACCAACGGCCTTGATCCAAAGGGCCGAGAGGACATGCTCGATCTCATTAGAAGTATCAGCCATGGCAAGGATGTCAACGTCATTGTCAGCAGCCACCTACTCAAAGACATCGAAAGAACCTGCGATCAAGTCGTGGTAGTCGTCGGTGGGCAACTGAAAATGCAAGGTTCGATCAGCGAGCTCACCAAGATAGAAGGTGAACCGGTGGATGTTGAGTTGCTTGAACCCAGCGAGGCATGGGCTCAGCAGATGATCAACCACGGGGCAAAAATCCTCTATGCCGAACGCTATTCTTACCGAATTCAATTGAACAAACCGATGCCTGAAGTTTCAAAAGCCGTTTTCGATGTGGCGAGAGCCACCAATTCTCAAGTTCGGGGCATCCAAGTAGCTCGCCGATCGCTCGAAGAGGCGTTCCTGGAGGTCGTCCAGAAATGAGCCAAATCAACCCGATTGCAGACCTCACGTATCGCAGTTATGACGGACCTCTAAATCCACCAACTCGAATCTGGTGGGTCATTGCGCGGACGATGACCTTGCAGGTTTTCAAGCGAAAACCGTACTGGATCGGCACCGTTCTCAGTGGCTGGTACTTCCTCGTCATGCTGACCATCATTTTTGTGCTCGAAACCTTGGGTGGCACTGCGGGCGAACAGGGTGGTTCAGAGCTGAATCGGTTCATCTCCACCATCAATTGGCGGGACACGATGTTGATCGGCTTCTCGTTTGGGCAGCTGATTTACATGCTGATCGCGCTCCTTATCGGTGCAGGAAGTATCGCCAACGATAACCGTGCAAACGCACTGCTGGTGTACTTGAGCAAGCCGTGTACTCGGCTCGATTACGTTGTTGGGAAGTTTGTCGGCATGCTCATTCCTCTGTTCATCTCGATGGCGCTACCGACGACAATCTTCTTCTTGTACGGTTCGTTGAGTTATCGAGGCTACGGCTTCCTAAAGGAACCCCTCGCCTACCCATCGTTGCTGTTCGGAATCCTGATCAGCGCCATTTTGCATACTGCACTAGTCCTCGGAATCAGCTCGTTGTTTAAGCAAGGCAGACTCGCGGGGGTGCTGTACGCTGGCATTTACCTGGTCGCCAATTTGTTTACCCAGCTGATGAAGGCGGTCTACATCTCGGATCAAAACCTCGTTTATGTGGCTTCCAGAGCGCTCTTTGGTGGAATGATCGAGAGCGAAATCGCAATGCGAAATCCGATTGTCAAGCTCCTCTTCTACGGTTCAATCGACGGGTTGTCGATCGGCATTTCGAAAGCGATCATGGGAACAGATGGGTCAGCACCGTTTGACGGCCAGTCTCGGATTCCGCAAGTCCCCGCACCTCCCACTTTTCCGATGATACTGATCATCGGCGGGCTGGTTGTGGCTGGAGTCGCGATTTTCTATCGCAAGGTCAAAGCAGTGGAGGTGATCGGTTGATCGAACTCACAAATGTTTCGCGGTGGTACGGGCTGGTCATCGGTCTCAACGATATCACGACCACCATTGGGCCTGGAATCACGGCGCTTATCGGCCAGAATGGCGCGGGAAAATCGACGCTACTCAAGATCATCACCGGACAGATCCGCCCAACAACAGGCGATGTCAAAGTGTTTGGGCACGAGCCGTTCGCCAACCCAGAGGTCTACAAACACCTGGGTTACTGCCCAGAGATCGATCAGTTCTACGAACGATCGACCGGGCGAGAATTCGTGACCAAAATGGCGCGGCTTCAAGGACTTGGTGCCGGCGAAGCGAAGCGACGGACCGGTGAAACGCTCGAAATGGTAGGCATGGCGGATCGCTGTGACAAGCCGATCGCCGGGTATTCGAAAGGGATGCGGCAACGGATCAAGCTGGCACAAGCGATGTTGCATGAGCCGGAGATCATCCTACTTGACGAGCCTCTGAACGGTCTGGACCCGGTTGGTCGACACGAGTTTATGGGCGTGATCGGCGATCTTGCCGACCGAGGGAAATCCATCATCGTCAGCAGTCACATTCTTTTCGAGGTGGAGCAAATGACCCGCAACATCCTTTTGCTACATCGCGGACGATTGATGGCGACGGGTAACTTGCGAGCGATTCGTGCGCTAATCGACAAGCATCCACACCGGATAAGGATCGATACTCCAGACCCCAGGAAAGTCTCCTCGCACATGGCATCGCTTGACAACATCATCAGCCTAGATATCGACCGCGACGGGGTGACGATGGAAGTCCGGAATGCGGACACATTCTATTCCGCGTTCGGACAAATCGTTCTCGATCATCAACTAGAGATCACTGGATTTTCGAGTCCAGACAACAACTTGGAAGCTGTGTTTGGCTACCTGGTGGGAGGCTAAGCGCAATGTTGGGATACATCTTTTCGAGCACATTAAAGGAGATGCTCAGCTTCCGCAAGCTCGCGGGCTGGCTCCTCGTTATCTTGATCGTCGGCGGTCTGGGTTATGGCTGGATCACATTGAGGCAGACCCAAGTTAGTCCGCTCGCCACATTCTCCGGCTTGATGGAAATCATGGGATTCCGCCTCGTGGGTCTGTTTGCGGCGGTTTTTAGCACGACGGTGATTGCCGCCGAGGTCGAGCAACGCACCATTGTCTATCTGCTAACACGACCGATTCCAAGGTGGCAATTGCTAGTGGGAAGGACGCTCGCGGCGATGGTTGCCGTAGGCTTGCTCTCCTCTTTACTCGTTCTGGTCATTTATGCCGTTTCGACAAAAGGGGCTTCCAACACAAGTGCGTTGATCCAGGATTTGGGCGTCGTTTGGCTTGGTGGCGCGGCAAACTGCGCCTTGTTCGTGTTCTTCTCGTTGATCCTCAATAGATCGCTGATTTACTGTCTGCTGTTTACATTCGGGTGGGAAGTTTTCGTGCCCAACATGCCCGGCGAGTTGTTCTATGCATCGATCTACAGCCACATGAAGGCGCTATCGGCATACGAAGTTGGCTCATCGGTCGACACCGGAGCGATCGTCAACGCCGCCGCTGCGCCGATTCAACATCCGGTAGCGATCGCCGTACTTTCCGGAATTGCCGTTGTCGGGCTGATTTTGAGCGCGTTTTGGTTCACTCAGTTCGAATACGTTCCGCGCGAAGACGCGGAGTGAAGTATCGCTTAAACTGAAACGGGCTTTACCGACTCCGAAACGGTGAAGCTCGCTTCGGTCTTCTGGCGAATCTCGTCGACATCTACATCGCTCGCGTGTTCAATCAACACGAGACCCGAAGAAGTGACTTCGAACACAGCGAGATCGGTGATAATCATGTTCACGCAGTGCTTACCAGTCAGGGGCAGTTTGCACTCCTTGAGCACTTTGGATTCGCCGGCTTTGTTGGTGTGCTCCATGACGACTACCACGCGCTTTGCTCCCGCTACGAGATCCATGGCACCACCCATGCCTTTCACCATTTTGCCTGGGATCATCCAATTGGCCAAATCGCCATTCTCGCTGACTTCCATCGCCCCAAGAACGGTCAGGTCGATATGCCCGCCTCGGATCATCGCGAAGCTTTCGGCGGAGTTAAAGTAGCTGGATCCCGGGATCTCTGAAATCGTCTGCTTACCTGCATTGATCAAGTCAGCATCGACTTCATCTTCGAACGGAAACGGACCCATTCCCAGCATGCCGTTTTCGCTCTGTAGAAGAACATGCATACCGTCCGGAATATGGTTGGCAACCAGTGTCGGGATACCAATGCCCAAATTAACGTTAAACCCATCTTTGAGTTCGGCAGCGGCGCGCATCGCGAGTTGATCACGGCTCAGTGGCATGGCACTATGATACCGGGCAAATGGGCAACCTGAAAAAAATTCAGCCCCTGGAGCCAAGCCCAGGAGCTGAATTTGGGATGATCGATTACTAAGACTATTCGGAGAACTTGGTTACGTCCGAGACGTCCAGCGGGAAGCCTGGGCCCATCGTGCTCGAGAGAGTGCACGAGACCAAGTATTTGCCCTTGGTGCTCGAAGGCTTTGCCTTGATCACTGCATGAACGGCTGCCTTGAAGTTCTCTTGAATCTGCGCGGAGGTGAAGTTCACCTTGCCAAGAGGCACGCTGACCACGCCGCCCTTGTCAGCTCGGTACTCGATACGAGTTGCAGCTTTGATTTCCTTAACTGCATTGCCGATTTGGTTGGTGACGGTGCCATTTCGCTTGTTCGGAGTCTTGGGGCCGAGGGCCTTACCAATCTTTCCGATCTGTGGCGCCATTTCTTCTGTGGCCAAAATGACGTCGAATTCCTTGAATCCACCTTGAATCTTGGTGATGAGGTCGTCGGAGCCCACGAAGTCGGCGCCGGCATCCTCAGCTTCCTTCACGTGATCGCCCTTTGCCAGAACGGCAACGGTTTTCTTCTTTCCAGTTCCGTGAGGGATGTTTGTGGTACCTCGGACGTTTTGATCGCTCTTCTTAGGATCAATTCCGAGCTTGATGCTGACGTCGATGCTCTCGACAAACTTGGTGCTGGCTGCTGCCTGAACCTTCTCAATCGCCTCTACTACGGAATAGAGCTTGTCGGCTTCGACATGCTGAGCGGCGGAGATGAATCGGTTCGAATGGGGTTGCTTTCTCTTGTTTTTTACTGGCACTGTGTCCTCCGTGGTGATATCGGCTCGCCAACAGGCTCACCTCCCACAAGCGCGGATTGTACCTAGTTCTGACGCGAAACGTCAACTTTGGCGGGCTGAGTTTGTGCCACCACGGACTTGATGATTGATCCAGAAATCACCAAAATCGCCAAGACTCCAAGAAACCATCCTTCCCAAGCCTTTGGTCCTTTACCCTCGGGTTTGTGCCCGCAACAAGACTTCATTGTTGTGAAACATTATGCCAGCAATAAGGCGCATGAATAGACCTCCTCGTATCAATGCTAGGGGAGGAATAAGGGGATGGGCCGGGTAAACTGGCAGATACGGAGTATGGCCATCCTAGATGAGCCGAACCAACGGAGCTTCGATCACCTATGAGTAAAACTTACGCAATTATTGGCTCGGGCATGCAGGGCACTGCTGCTGCCTACGACCTGGCAAAGTTCGCCAACCCAGCCAAAATCTTGATGGGCGATGTCAGCCTAGAACAAGCACAGAAGAACACTGACCGAGTTAACCATTTGGTTAATAGCAATATCTGCCACCCACAAAAGGTCGATGCCTTGAACGAAGCAGAGCTCTTCGCATTTTTGAGCGATGTTGATGTTTTGATCAGCTGCGTTCCTTACTGGATGCATCCGCGAATCGCGAAGGTCGCCATCAAAGCTGGCACCCACATGTGCGATTTGGGTGGTAACACCGAAGTCACCATGGAGACACTCGAGCTCGACTTCGCTGCGAAGGAAGCTGGCGTTTCTCTGGTTCCAGATTGCGGCTTGGCACCAGGACTGGTCAACAGCCTCGGCATGTATCTGATGGAGCAAATGGACGAGCCGGATACTATCAAGATGTATTGCGGTGTCCTGCCCCAAAATCCGAAGCCACCATTCAACTACAAGCTGACCTTCAACGTTGAAGGATTGGTCACCGAATACGACTATGAAGCGGTTGTTCTCAAGGACGGCAAAATCGCCCATGTCGACACCCTCGCTGACCTCGAAGACCTTCAAGTAGATGGTCTTGGCAAGATGGAAGCTTTCAACACATCGGGTGGCACCAGCACTGCGCCGTTCACCTTTGAGGGCAAAGTCAAGAATTACGTTTACAAGACGATTCGCTTCCCAGGCCACTGCGAGCGAATGCGAATCTTTAAGGACTTTGGATTCTGGAACGAAGAAAAGGTCAATGTTCGCGGCACAGAAATCGTGCCTAAGGATGTTTTCAATGCCGTTTTCGGTCCAGCGCTAGACAAGTTTGTGGATCGCGACATGTGCGCAGTTCGAGCTGTCGGTACGGGCACCAAGGGCGGCAAGCCTGTCAGCCTCCAGATCGACATTCTGGATAAGGAAGACGAAGCTACCGGATTCACTAGCATGGAACGATTGACCGGTTTTAGCGTCGCAATCTACGCGATTGAAGCAGCCGAAGGTCGCATTCCAAATGGCGCCATTCGATATGAAGAAGCCGTCACTGGCACCAAGTTCGTCGAAGAGATTCAAAAGCGAGGAATTAATCTCACTTTCTCGGACAACCTGGTCGGCGCAAACTAACCTACTAGTTCCGAAAATAAAGAAGGGCGAACCCATATCGGTTCGCCCTTCTTTTGTCATTTAACTCGAACTCGTATTCGCTCAGAAAGCCCGGTTCCTGCCCCAGTGGTCACTTCGAGGGTGTGTGAACCACGTTCCATATCAATATTGAATCGCCAATAGCCTTCTTCATTCGCGGTGGTCTTGAACGGCCGTCCACCGTCGATCGTCAGGTAGACGCGAACTCCCGGTGGAGCTTGTCCGCGAAGCAAGACAGGTCCCTTTTCCATCTCGCCGCCATCATCGTGCGAGGTGATCTTCAAAGTGGTGTCGTCAAGCTTGGAGAGCACATCTTTTACGGTGAACTTGACTGGCGCCGATTTTGGTCCCGATGCACCAGAATCGAGTTCGTACCGAACCGTCACTTCATGCCGGCCTGGGTCAAAATACGAGGTCAATTTCCAATTGCCTTTCTCATCAGCGATTGCGCGATTGACGAACGTGTCGCCTTCGTACAACAACACGATCCCGTCCTTCTTGGCTGTGCCAGAAAAGGTCACCACCGTATCATCAAACTGTGCGCCGCCTTTCGGGACAGTGATCTTTGGTGAGCCGGATTCTTGTGCAACGGATTGGAGTCCAAGTCCTGCGATCATGCAGAGCATGGCGACCAAGATTCGGACAATCGCCCATCCCTTAAAAATGTCGTTCCGTTCGCCCGGCATCATGATAACTCACCCAGTTCAGACGACCGGATAACGCTTTCGCGCAGATGACTGATCTCGCGGTTCGCCGCGGCAAGGGCTTCTCTAGCCTCCAGTGCGTCCGCCTGAGTCTGGCTCAATTGAACTGTTACTTCGCCGATTCGAGTTCGGAGTTCGTCAACGTTTGCATCACCGCCCCCACGCATGGATCGCAGTCGCTCGTTCTCTTCTCGAATCTGACTCAGCTCAGCGATTTCACCACGCAAGGACCGCAAGTGCTCTGTAGTTTTCTGCAATTCTGTGCGGTTCAATTCGTTTTCGCGCTTGTACTGTTCCATAGCGTGTACAAGGCTTTCGACCTTCTCGCGCAGTGGATCAATTTCGGCCACCGTGTCCTCCTTTCGAGCGATCTCATCGATCAGTCGGAGGTTTTCGGATCGAACTTCTTCCAATTGCTCAGCCGCCACTCGAAGGACTTCAGATTCAGCCTGGACTTTGACCAGCGACTGCCGAATACCTTCAGATTCAGACTTGGACTGATCGAGCTCTCGTCGCATCGAATCCAGTTGTCCTAGGTGGGCTTCTGTTTGAATCAGCTTCGCGCTGAGTGCTTCCACTTCCCCATTCTTCTGGGCGAGCAATTGCTCTAATGCCTCCACCTTTTCGGAGATTGCATTCGAGTTTTCGACCTGCTCCTGCAGACTCAATGCGGCAGACTTGGCTTGGTTGAGTTCCTGAATTCGATTTTCGAGTTCAGATTCGAGCGCTCGGACTTGTTGATTCAACAAATCGACTTGTCCCGATTTGAAATCCGCATCAACCAATTGGTTAGAAAGTCGTTGAAATTCACCGCGCATTTCATCGGCTTCGTTCATCTGAGACTTCAACTCTTCGACATAATTTTGTAACCGGACGAGTTCGCTCTCGGCTGCTCGCCGTGAGTTCTCGGATTGATCCAATTCGGATTGAAGTCGATTGACGTCTTCAGTCGATGAACTAACTGCGAAGTTGACCGCACGGAGCTGCTCCAGCTCCTGCTTTGTCGCATGGAATTGCTGCACATATTCTGCGAGTAGTTCGTTTTCTTTCTTCGAAGTAGCCAGAGCGGAAGCGGTCGTTTCGAGCTGCTTTTGAAGCAATGCGAACTCGCCGATATTAGCCACTGCTCCAGCACCCGACTGCTTGATCTCTTTGAGTTCTTCGCGAAGAGCTGCAATTTCTTCGTCTTTCGACTGGAGCGAAAGTTGCAATTCTTGGGCCGATGTCTGCTTCGATCGCAGTTCGGAAATTTGTTGGTTAAGAAGTTCGTTTTGGAGTCGGAGTTTCTCTTGCGATGCCAATTCGGCATTGACCTGGCTAGCCTGTGAAGATTCTGAAGCCCGGAACCGCTCGTATTCCTCTTTGAGTTCCTTGAGTGCCGATTGAGCTTCTTCATTTTCGGCGTTAGCCGTGTTTAACCGGTTGGTTAAATCGTCGATCTTCGCCAGATAAGGCGATACATCTGGAGCGGCCACAGGAGGAGCCGCTTTGAATTCTTCCATTTCGGACTTTGCCGTTTCCAAGTCCTTTTGCAACTCGCTTCGCTGGTTTGAAACTTTCTCCAGCTCAGCGGCGAGCAACCGGATTTTCTCTTCATATGGGGCAACATCAACTGCACCCGAACTGGCCATTCCATCGCGCTCTCGGGAAACAGTTTCAAGAGAAGATTGCAGTTGAAGGATCGTCTGTTCGGCGTCTTGCAGCTTCACCTGAGTGCTTTCTAACATCCGTGAGCGCTCTTGCAACGACTTGATTGCGCGATCGTCCACGCCGCCCGCCATGATTCGCTTGCGGAAGTAGACCCAGTCAATCCCGAAGGTCAACAGCATGGCACCGGCGATGGCCAGCAACAACGTTCCAATGTTCAGATCCATAGATTACGAAGCTCCGATCATTTCTACAGCGGGACAGTGCCACACGTAAAAATGCTTAGTGGAATTATCGGCACCTAAGTTCTAAAACCTAAAGGGTTTTGTGAAAATTCCCGCTTCGGTGACAATCCCCGAAATGAGATCGCAAGGAGTCACGTCAAACCCTGGATTCCAAACCGGGCAGTTCTCTGGAGCGATTCGCACGCCTTCAATCTCGGTGATCTCGGAGCTCTCACGCTCTTCGATAGGAATATGGCTTCCGTCAGGGATTTGGGCATCAATCGTGCTGCTTGGAGCGGCAACATAGAATGGGATGCCGTAGTGGTTTGCTGCAACTGCAAGGCTTAACGTCCCGATCTTGTTCGCAGAGTCGCCGTTCGCCGCGATCCGGTCTGCTCCGACTATGACCAAGTCGGCCATCCCTTGCGAAAGCAGGCTTGCCGCGGCTCCATCAACGATGGACTTGAACGGAATTCCTTCCTTCATGAGTTCCCAAGCGGTCAGTCGCAAGCCCTGCTGACGGGGCCGTGTTTCGCACGAATACACGAAAATATCGCCGTCATGAGCTTCAAACGCGGTCCGGATGATCCCCAAAGCCGTGCCGTGGCCTGCAGTTGCCAAAGCTCCGGTATTGCAAATGGTGAGGATTCGTGCGCCCTTCTTGATCAAGCTAAGTCCATGGTTTCCCATCGCTTGGTTCATCGCAAGATCTTCTTCGTCAATGGCGATCGCTTCTTTCAGGATGGCCTCGAACGTAAATTCTTGGACATTGGCGATCCTATCGAGCGCCCAAAACAGATTGACTGCGGTGGGTCGGCTCGCGCGCAAGCCAGCATCGGCTTCTGCGCGGTCTGCACCTTGTTTCGCCGCCAGCGCCATTCCATAAGCCGCCACGACTCCGATGGCTGGTGCACCTCGCACGACCATGGTCTTGATGGCATCAACAACATCTCGCCAATCGGTATAGAGAATCCAATTCTCTTGGGCAGGTAACAGCCTCTGGTCCAACAAGTACAACGAATCAGATTTGAACTCGATTGCGCGCAAATTCACGAGTCAAAAGGTACCCGACGCCAAGAATTGCCAATGAATCGCGCTCAGTCCGCGTAAATCATGGTGATCATGAAAGTGCTGGTGTTTGAAGACAATCTGGTATGGAGTAGCAGACTTCTGCAGACTTTGAGGCACCTTGGGCACGAGCCCACTTTAATGAAGTGCGAAGAATTTGAACCTAACGGTGCGGAAGTAGCGATCGTAAACTTAGGTTCAGGAACTCTACCAGCCGCCCAAATCGTGCCGAAGCTGAAAGCGTTTGGGGTTCATGTCATCGGCCATTCGGGTCACAAGGAAAAAGGTCTTCAAGCGTCCGGTGCCGAACTCGGCTGCGATCAAGTGGTTTCGAATAGTCAACTGACATTCAAACTAGATCAACTTCTGGCCAACATTTCCGGCTCATAACCCCGCGTAAATACTAGTTTTTGCAGTCAACGTTGATATTTTCCGGTGCATTTTCCATACTACTCGTGACTGCAATCAAAAAAGGAGAATTTCCTTATCCATTATTCGGGACGCTTTTTCAGCGTCCCATTTCTTTTTGTCCCAAGCGACTTCCGGCTCTCAAGTAAAATAGGCCCATGGCAACCGTATTCGGTTCGGCGAAAGAAGCGCTTGAGGGCCTCTTGTTTGATGAGATGACCATCATGAGTGGCGGCTTTGGCCTCTGCGGTATCCCGGAGCATTTGATTCTGGCGATTCGCGACTCTGGGGTCAAGGACATCACCGTCATCAGCAATAACTGCGGCGTGGATGATTTTGGGCTCGGGCTATTGCTCCAAACCAAGCAGATAAAGAAGATGCTGAGCAGTTATGTTGGCGAAAACGCCGAATTCGAGCGGCAGTACCTCAGTGGCGAATTGGAACTTGAGTTTAATCCGCAAGGCACATTGGCAGAAAGAATCCGCGCCGGTGGTGCTGGGATTCCCGCGTTTTACACTAAGACGGGCTACGGCACGTTGGTCGCCGAAGGCAAAGAAACTAGGCAATTCAATGGCGAATGGTACGTGATGGAAACGGGGCTGGTGGCAGACCTTTCAATCGTCAAGGCGTACAAGGCCGATAAGCTGGGCAACCTTGTCTATCGCAAAACGGCTCGCAACTTTAACCCAATGATGGCGACCGCAGGCAAAGTGACCATCGCTGAGGTCGAGCAGGTTGTCGAAGCTGGAGAACTCGACCCGGACGGCATTCACACCCCCGCGGCGTTTGTCAACCGAATCGTATTAGGCGTTCCGTTTGAAAAGCGAATCGAGCGCGTTACCACGACCAGCCGAGCCTGAGATTCCGGCAAGAAGAAGCCCCCGATCACTTGGTGATCGGGGGCTTTGTTTTTACCAAATGGTTAGTTCTTTGGAGCCTGGTACTTTTCCAGCTTGCAGTCGATGATCCGTGCATCATCGCTATTCTTTGGATTGTCGTTTCGATCTCGATCCAGCATCACAATCTTTTCAATCACTTCCAAGCCCTTGATAACCTGACCGTAGATGGTGTACTGGTTATCGAGGTGTGGAGAAGTCTTGTGCATCAAGAAGAATTGACTTTGCGCCGAGTTCGGGTCAGCGGTTCGAGCTGCGCTCAAAATCCCAGGAACGTGCTTGAGACTGTTGAACTCTTGCTTGAGCATTGATCCATATCCGCCCATGCCGTCGTTGCTCTTGTCGCCATCCTTCGTATTTGGATCGCCGCCCTGAATCATGAATCCAGGAATCACTCGGTGGAAAAACGTCCCCTTGTAGATGCCTTTGGTCACGCACTCTTTGAATCGAGCGACGTGATTTGGAGCGACGTCAGGGAAGAATTGGATTGTAATGTCGCCTTGTGCTGTCTTGAGTACGGCGACTTCTTCCCCATCTTTTGGCACTCGGCCAGTGGGGGTCTGCATTGTTTCGTTCATGGTTTCAGGAGCTGACGACTCCGTGGATGAAGTGTCCTTGCTCTCCTCAGTCTTAGCGACGTCCGACCCTGAAGTCTGGGAAGCTGTGGTGCCGGTATCAGTACTGGCCACCGGAGATGAAGAATCGCTGCAGCCCACCATCAGGAAGGCTGCAACGATTGCGAAGGGCACAAACTTTGCCGTCATAACGGCAATAGTTTACTGCCCGCGACCGGTAAGTGCGTACTTTGAACTTACAATTTTTAGATCTAGGTTCGTTACATAACCATCGCCGTCCAAGTCGGCACGTGCATCCCACGTGGGGAGGGACGCCCAAGTGCCAACTTTTGACTGGACGAGACGGTAGTCGGCAGCATCAATCGTATTGGAGCCATCTGCGTCGCCATTGACGAGAATGAACTCCGCAGTCGATTTGCTCGCATCGCGGGAGTCGATGCGAACGGTGCGCTGCAGGAATGTTCCGATTTTGACCCGAAGGTCATACTCCCCGAGGAACTGTGGAGAGAGCACGCTGAAGGTGCCATCGGAGTTGAGTGGAACGGTACGGCTTTGAATGGTCACTCCAGATCCTGGCCAGCCGATTTCGACGGTGACGCTGGACACTGGAGGCACGGGGTTGGTGCGATCTCCGAACGTGATTTTGCAATCAATGCTCGGATTCACGCGTTCGATATACCAGGGTTGAGTGAGACTCACTGTTGATGGCAAGAGGTTGCCGAGTACGGTTAAGGATGGGACTTGCAGTTTGGCCACATTGGTTTGGGCCCAGACGGTGGAGAGCAGCTCTCCTTTAGAGTTGAATTTGATGCCAAGCGGCTGACCGGGGACAGCTACGAAGCCCAAAAAGTCACCATTTGGTGAATAACGATAGATGCGCTGATTGTTTGAACTGGTGACGTACCAATTGTTATCTGGTCCCCAAGCAAAACCTTGGATGTCCCAAATGCCTCGGCCAGGTGCGATCACATCACCCATCGTGGTGCCAGAAGCAGGATCGAACTCCTCGATTCCGCCTCCGATGTTGGAGTTGAAGCTAGCATATATGCGTCCAGCGCGCACCACGACCGCTTGATAAAGTCGAGCAGTGTTCGGCGGGCTGACCCATGACACGAGTCCAAAACGGCTCAACGTGCCCATGTTTCGATTCGCAACAACAAGGTCGCGATCATAAAAGGCAAGTCCGTGTGGCTTCGGCGTAGTCTGAAAATTGTCGACAAAGACGCCGGCTTCCGTATACCGTTTGATCTGGTTCGTGCCGTAGCTACTTACATAGAGCAGGCCATCAGGGCCATATGAAAAGCCCATCGGGTTGGTGAGACCGCCTCCGCTCGCCATCGTTCCCATAAAGGCCCCCGTCAAGTCATCCGCTAGGATCACACGGTTTCCTGAATAGTCTCCAATAGCAACACGTCCGGCGTGAGCAGAGCCGACTGCGCTCACTAGTAGCGCAACGCTCAAAATCTTGCGAATCTTCCCCAAGTTCGTCATGTTTCCGAGCATCCTCTTCCATCGCTTTCATCAGAATTCACCAGCAATTGGCGTTTTCCTAGCAAGGGTAATGGCTTAATCCCGAATCGTTTCTAGTAGCGATTTCACTGGCTGGTCAGGATGCTGACGGCGAACCTACTGGCGTGAGTTTTGCGGGGACTCTGAACCTCGTCGCCCAAGACATTACGAGGGTTTTAAACGTAGACTAGTCAGAGATTCATGGCATATCAAGATTTCCAGCATTTTCTTGAAGTTCTGACCCAAAAACGAGAGCTGAAAACCGTTTCGCTTCCGATCAGCCCGTATCTGGAGATCACAGAAATCGCTGATCGTGCCATGAAATCCGCAGGCCCCGCGTTGTTTTTCAACAACGTCGTTGGCCCAAAACACCGCATGGGCACTCCGAATCCCAAGAGTGCAGTGATGAATTACCCCTCGATTCACGATTCTGCGTCACAGTTTTTCGGAGCAAGTTTCGTCAGCGGCAATCCGAGCCCTTCTCCAGATTCTGACCAAATGGTGAATTACAAATACCCGGTTGCGATCAACACCATGGGATCTCGAAAGCGCATGAGTCTCGCTCTAAGCTGCGACGATTTTGAGGAGCATGCCGACCGGATTCGCAAGCTTTTGAAGGCGCCCAGCGACATGCCAAAGTCTCTCACAGAGAAGCTGAAAATGGCCTTTGAGCTGGGTGGTGAAGTCAAGACCACTGCCCCCAAGCTGGTCGGCTCCGGACTTTGCCAGGAAGTTGTGATGATGGGGGATGAGGTCGATCTCACCCAGTTCCCAATTCTCACTTGCTGGCCAGAGGATGGCGGCCCTTATGTCACGCTTCCGCTCGTTTTCACTCACGATCCTTCTACCGGCAAGCGAAACGTGGGGATGTACCGAGTGCAGCTTTACGATAAGAACACTTGCGGTATGCACTGGCAGATGCACAAAACCGGCATGCGCCAAATGGAGGATGCGGGCGCGGCTGGTAAGAACAGATTTGAAGTCGCGGTGGTTCTCGGCGGCGATCCTGTTTACAATTTCTGCGCGATCTCCCCGCTTCCCCCTGGGATCGACGAGATGGTTTTTGCCGGATTTTTGCGCCGAGAGAACGTGCGTACGGTCAAATGCAAGACGGTGGATGTCGAAGTCCCTGCCGATGCGGAAATTGTGATCGAAGGGTATGTCGATCCGTCCGAACGGCGTATCGAAGGGCCTTTTGGCGACCATACCGGCTACTACTCTTTGGCAGGCGATTTCCCAGTTTTGCATGTCACAGCGGTCACGATGCGCAAGCAGCCTGTTTGGCCCGCAACGATCGTTGGCATTCCTCCGATGGAAGATGGCTGGATGGGCAAGGCTGTCGAAAGGATCTTCATGCCGATGATTCAACTCACGGTTCCGGAGATTGTAGATATGAACCTACCGGTGGACGCCTGCTTCCACAACGTCGCCTTCATCAGCATCAAAAAGAAGTATCCAGGGCACGCTTATAAGATCATGAATGCGGTTTGGGGCCTCGGGCAGCTTGCGTTCACGAAGATGGTCTTTGTGTTCGACGAAGATACGAACGTGCAAGACATCGGCGAGGTGCTGTTCAGGTTGGGCGCAAACTGCGATCCAATGCGGGACGTGATGATCTCTCGTGGCCCGGTTGATCAACTCGACCACGCCTCTGTGGCTGAAGGATTTGGCGGAAAAATCGGATTCGACTGTACCCACAAGTGGCCAGGCGAGAATGGATTTAGCAGGGATTACCCGAAGCTCATCAAGATGTCCTCTGACGTTAAGTCAAAGATAGATTCGATCTGGGACCAATTGGGGATCTAATCCGGAATCCATTTGACGTGGCCGTCCGCATAGATGATCGCTCGCCCACCTGGACCCTCGACGTATCCCAACCGTGTCTGAGCAGGGTCTTCGATCTCACTCATATTTGCTCGGGGCATCGTTAGAACCAGTCGGCTTGCGATCGACGAGTCTTTGAGATACGGCAGGATCGCCTCCCGAACTCCAGCCGAATCTGGCAAAACATCATCATTGTCGCTGGCATACATGATCAATGCAAGTCCACACTGTTTTGCCTGGTGAATCGCGAGCTTTCGCGCACTGCTCAATTCTGCATATTCCAAGACCTTGATATCGATCGGCACGATTTCAAACCACGAAATCTGGCCACGCCGAATCATCAGTCCAAACGGAAGATCTGGCGCAAGTTGAATCTTATCTACCGATTGAATTCGGGCAACTTTGCTCCTTTTCTGGGGCTCAACATTAGTTTGATAATTGAGAACGGACTCGATCGTAGCATTGCCGTTCAAGTCAGCTCTTGCTAAGAATTCTGCCCTCTGCACATAAAATTGTCCAGGAATGCGAGTTCATAAACACTTTTCTTATCGACGGAACTGTACTTGGCCGAAACTGGATCCCAGACAATCCAGCTTCCTATCGTGTACTGAACGCCCTTAAAGCCCAGGTACCACTCTCCCGTCGCGGGGTCTGGTGATTTAACGCCCAGAATTTGGTTTGTAAGAGATGGGCCAGATGCTTTAACCAATTGGTTAGTTTCAGGGTTTATGCCGTAAAGCTCCTGTTGTAGCCCTGTCGCGATGCTTCCCCTGCCTATGAGCAAACCAACGTATTCGGAACCCGGACCAATCAAGGGTGTCACAAGCTCATCGGGATTTTCGAGACGCAAAATACTGCCGCCGCGCTTCGTATTCCCAAAAATCACTCCAATCGAATTCCCTTCCGGATCGGTAGTGAACGAAATAGCTATCACGGACCCTGACTTGTTTGTTTCAGCGCCCAAAAACAATTGGCCGGGCGCCAAAGTTGAGATTTCCACCAACTTCCTTGTCACTCGATTGAACACAGAAAATGACTCTCGGAGGTTACTTGGTGGCTTTGCTTCACCTACCAAGAATGGAGCCGTTTTTGCACTGAGTTCTGTGTTCAGTTTCCGGACAAAGATCAGATCATCGTTGAGCCAATTGGCATCCAGCACGATCCCGGGCCCGGCATCAATTGAACGGAATTCCGACAGCATCCAAGCTTTTGTGTCGTAGCGAATGAACGCATCCGGGTCATCGAAAGGACTCTGAGCCAAACCAAGCCGAGTGAAGAGGCAAAGGCCTACCGCCATCAAAATCCGAATCGCGCCTACATTCATCTTCCGAATCCTTTTGGCGCCGAGCACTCAGATTTGCCCTGCAGATTTCGCCGCCTCAGCTTGACGACGCTTTTCCACAAAAAACTCGTTCACCCAATGCGCTCGAACGGCATTATTTAGTGTCAATTCGGGCAACAATTCTGCGCGGTAAACCGTGTTCGGCACAAAGCTGCGATAGGCCAAGACCCCACCATGGCAAGACCAAGAACCAAGCATGTGGGTTCGTTTCCAGTTATCGCGCTCGTACTGATTCAGTTCGAGTGCCATGTGTGAGACACGCTCTGGGCTCATGACGAGCGGCACAGAAAGTGTGAAATGCAACCCATTTCCGAGAATCGGATGTGGTTCCCGCGTGGTGACATCAAGCACGATCCCACGCGAAGATTGGCTTGCACTCCAGATGAATTCTGCTTGGAGATGAGTGTGATGATCGCTGGTGAACTTCTCTGATTCACGCTCCACTGCGCGTTCGGTATCCGCCCATTCTGGCGCACCATGCCAACGACTTTGCTGCGCCCCTTGAGGTTTGAAGAATGTCTCCATCGCATGGCACATGTTGTCTGCCTGAGTCCGGATTCCCATTGTCGGATGCGCAGATGATGCAGGAATCGCGCCGAGTGACGACACTAATTTCTGTGCGACCATTTGGGCCTCGACGATCTGCAGAATGACCGCAGAAAAAGCCGTTCTCTTCAAATGGACGATGTTTTCTTCGGTGGCAAAGACGCTTGAATGAAGCTTGTATGTATCGTTCGGAGCGTCGTAAACAAGCGCATTGAGAGTCGTGTGGTCCATTTCCCGCTCGAGCGCCAATTCAAACGCGGTTGCTCTGCCACGCCCTCGGATCAAGTCGGTTTCGCAGTGCATGCGATAAGTCGTCGTCGCGTGCTGATAGATTCCTTCTTCACACCAGACTCTTTGGGCGAGATCATTCGCCCACCAGGTGAACCCCTCGTGATCGTCTTCAACGTACCGTTGATCGCTGATCAGTGTTTTGCTGAGCTCCAGTAGCAACTGGTGCCCAAATTTGTCTCCAAGTCTCCAACTCATCATGGCAAGCCTGACTCCTGCTCAAATCGCTCATAGACTCTTTTCGCCCGCCAGCAGCCGTTTTCCTGCCAACCGGTAAAGATACTTACGTCCCGGTCTATGGGTCGTTGCGGCATAAAGTAAAATGGCCTCTATATGAGGGAGAAGCTGTTAGAGATTCGATCGAAATATGACGCCATCGAAGCTCAATTGATGGACCCCGAAATCACCAAGGATCCCGCAGAAATCCAGCGACTCGGCAAGGCTCGCGCCGAGCTTTCAGATTTTGCAGCTGTTATCTCCGAATACTTCCGTGCTGAGGAAGAACTCAAAGGGGCCGAGCAAATGCTCCAAGACCCTGAAATGAAAGAGCTCGCCTACGAGGAGATTCCTGTCCTCAAGGAGAAGCTGGCTCAGTTCGAAGATCAGCTCAAACTGATGCTGATCCCAAAGGACCCAAACGACTCGAAGGACGTGATCGTCGAAATTCGTCCCGCTGCTGGGGGCGACGAAGCCGGATTGTTTGCAAACGAGATGTTCCGGTTGTACTTGCGCTACGCAGAACGGCGACGATGGAAAACAGAGGTGATCGATCTCGAGGAAGATGGCATGGGTTCCATCAACCGAGTCACGTTCAAAATTGATGGGCAAGGCGCCTACAGCCAACTGAAGTTCGAGAGTGGAGTCCACCGAGTTCAGCGTGTGCCTGCCACCGAATCCAGCGGACGCACGCACACTTCAACAGTCACCGTCGCCGTTTTGCCCGAGGTGGATGATGTCGATGTTGAAGTCCGCGATGAAGACCTCGAGATTTCGACTTTTCGGTCGAGTAGCGCCGGCGGTCAGCACGTTCAAAAGAACGAAACCGCGATCCGTATCATCCACAAGCCTACCGGAGTAGTCGTCACCTGCCAAGACGAGCGCAGTCAGCAGCAAAACAAGCTCCGCGCATTATCCGTGTTGCGCGCCAAGCTTTACCAAGCCGAACAAGAGCGGATCGCAAAAGAACGCGGCGATCTGCGACGAGGGCAAATCGGCTCGGGTGATCGAAGCGAGAAGATTCGGACATACAATTTCAATCAGAACCGAATCACCGATCATCGAATCGGCAAGGACGTTCACAACATGATCGGGTTCATGGACGGCGATATTCAAGACATGCTGGACGCCTTGATCCAGGACGACCAGGCGCGACTGCTCGCTGAAAGCAATGCGAATTAAGTACCCCGTTGTGCTTGCGAGCCAATCTCCCAGGAGGCAGGAACTGCTCAAAGCACTCGTGCCCGAATTCACGATCGATGTCCCGGATGTGGACGAAGACGCTTTGACCCTGAGTGATCCAGCACAAACCGCACAGAGGCTGGCGAAAGAGAAGGCACTCGTCGTCTTTGAGCGGCACCCAGACTCACTCGTCATTGCCGGGGATACCGTTGTTTGTCTGGACAACACACAACTCGCCAAGCCAGTCGATCAGGCGGACGCTTGCCGGATGCTCGGGCTCCTTTCAGGGCGCACCCATACGGTAATCACCGGTTTAGCACTGCGATGGCCAGGCGGTTTGATCGCGATCACCGATTCGACCGAAGTCACTTTTCGCACGCTTTCAGCATCAGAAATCGAGGATTACGTCGCGACGGGAGAACCAATGGACAAAGCTGGCGCGTATGGGATTCAGGCCGGTGGAGGCACATTTATCGAATCTGTCAAAGGCTCGGTCAACAATGTAATCGGGCTCCCCACAGAAAAACTGCAGGAAGCCCTTCAACAGGTTAAATAGCCGAAACTAGACTCCAGCTTTGTCCGCTGGCTGCCCCATTTTTGAGGAGGGCTTGCCTGTTGCTAAGTAATCCTCGCCCATGACTTGATGCACAACCTTGATCTGGTTGATCTTGTACTTTCGTGGCCGCGGATCGATGTAGCTGCATTCGACCTTTTCGCTAAAGTCGAGATTGACTTTGCCGGTGTCGTAAGTTGCTTTGGTAGTCACCAGCCACTTGTTGTCATCGCGCTCTGGCGTATCCATCTTGAAGTGCGCCCCGCGGGATTCCTGTCGGTGAATCGCACCTTCGACGATCGCTTGCGACTGGATGATCATGTGCTTGAGACTCCTTGCAAACGGGATCGCTTGGTTGGACCAACCGGCATCGTCGATCAGGTTGCAGCGAGTCGCGCGATCTGCGATTTCAACCAACTTCTCACGCGCAGATTCCAAGTCCTTTTGAGTTCGCCAGATGCCGCAGTTGTTCCACACGACATCGTTGAGGTCGGCGGCAACCGCATATGCATTCTCTGAGCCATTCGACCGGGCAAAACCATCGTACTCGGCTTGCTTCTCGGCACGGTGCGCCTCAATAACGCTGGAATCTAGATCAGCGTGCGAAACATCCATGCTCTTGAGATAGGCGGAGACGCCGTGAGCTGTGAGTTCACCACCTGTCAAGCAACTCAACAATGCGTTTGCGCCCAATCGGTTTGCGCCGTGGTACTGGTATTCACATTCGCCAGCGGCATAAAGGCCCGGGATATTGGTCATCTGGTTTCGGTGGCTGTTGATATCCAGCGCCCCTTCGTGACCCTTTTCATAGTCGACCCAAAGACCGCCCATCGTGTAGTGCTGCGCCGGGTAGATCTTCATCGGGTTGTTGATCGGGTCCACACGCATGAACTTCTCATAGATTTCCAGCACGCCTTCGAGCTTGTCGTTGATGATCTCGCGCGACCATGGCCCGCCTCGGCTCGTGTGAAGTTGCGTGATGTCCAAATAGACCTGTTCTCGGCCCTGAATTCCCTTTCCGATTCGGCAGATGCAGTAAATGATGAAGCTGACGAGGTCCCGGCTGAGAAGGTTGCCGTAGACCGGATCGAGTTCTTCGCAGAAATACCACCGATCTGGCTCGGGAATGTCGACAGGATTTCTGGCATCCATCGGGTCGCGAGGTACCCATAGCCGGCCGCCTTCACCACGAACCGATTCAGACATCAATCGGCACTTGTCTTCGCCTGGAATGGCCGTCGGGTGAATCTGCACCATTTCCGGATTTCCGTAAACTGCGCCTTGCTGATAGCAAATCGAAACTGGCGAGCCAGTGTTGATCACCGAGTTGGTGGTCTTGCCGAAAATCACACCGTTGCCACCGCTTGCAATCACCACGGCATCAGCTGCGAACGCTTCGACAGCCATGGTTTTCAGATTCTGCGCAGTGATTCCACGGCACTTGCCTTGACCATCCTTGATCACGCCCAGGAATTCGTAGCCCTCGCGCTTTTCGACCAAATTCATGGCCTCGTATCGGCGCACCTGCTCATCCAAGGCGTACAGCAACTGCTGACCCGTCGTCGCGCCTGCGTGCGCCGTGCGGTGCTTCAAGGTGCCGCCGAATCGCCGGAACGAGAGCAGACCCTCAGCCGTACGATTGAATGGAACCCCCATTCGGTCGAGCAAAAAGATGATTGCGGGGGCGCGCTCAGCCATGTACATTACAGGAGGCTGGTGATTCAAAAAGTCGCCGCCGGTGATCGTGTCCTCGAAATGGAGGTAGGGCGAATCGCCTTCTCCGCGAAGGTTCACGGCGCCATTGATACCGCCTTGCGCACAAACGCTATGACTACGTTTTACGGGCACAATAGAAAAAAGCTGGACTTTTACGCCAGCTTCGGCAAGCTTGAGAGTCGTCATCAGGCCTGCAAGCCCTCCGCCAACAACGATGACCTTTCGCGGTGCTCCACTCATGGTTAATCACATTCTACTGAATGTCGCTATCATTAGTCTTAACAGAACTTGGTTTTCATCGACCTTTACCCACTAACCATATGGTCAAACTTCACGAACTCACCAGCAGAAATGATCCTCACGAGGCAGTCGCCTGGAAGATATTGGAATCCAATTTCCCTCGCGAGGAGTTAGAGGAGCGCGATGTAGTGCTGGGTGAGATCGGCACTGCACACGGACATCGAATCTGGTTGGTCCACTCGCTGGAAGGAAAGATTGCTGGGGTCGTTCGAGGCAAGCTGCTTCCCAAATTAGGCTGCGGTTGGATTGTCCATATGGCGCTGACACCCGATTACCGAGGCATGAATCTCGGCACATCGATGGTTCAGGCCGCCATCGATAGCCTAAGGCGACTCGCCGAGAACCAAAATTCTGTTTATGCTGGCACGCTCTTTGAAGTAGAAATCATCGACGACACCATCCCTTTGGCGGTGGTTCCGATCCGTAAAAAGCGCCTTGAGTTCTTTGAGAAGCTCGGTACGACGATCCTCACCGATCATTACTGGCAACCGCCAACACGGCCAGATACCGATTGGATCCGAATGAACCTGATCTTAAAAGCAGAACCGCGCCTCACGCTTTCGCGTGAGACGCTGATTCGGGGATTCTATCAAGAGGCTTTTGCCGTCGCTGAGAATCACCCAAAAGTGATTCAAGCGCTCGCTTAGCGCTTGCTAAGCTTGCTCAGCAGGCGAAGGATTTCGAGGTACAGCCATACGATGGTGACCAGGATTCCGAATCCGGCGTACCATTCGAATTGCTTCGGCATTCCACGTTCGACGCCGCGTTCGATGAAGTCAAAATCCAGCAAAAAGTTGAACGCAGCCAGTCCGATCACGAACACCGAGAAGCCGATGCCGATCGGGCCAGATCCGTGCATCGCCCAAGTCTGCGGTACTCCCGGCATCAACAGCGAAGCAACAAGGCTAATGAGATAGAAAATCGCTACCGCGCACGTCAAACCGATCACGACACCGCGCAGCGTTTCGGTGACCTTGATCACGCGAGTCGTGTACAGCAGCAACATGATGCCCAGAGTGACCATTGTTCCTGCGGACGCGATTGGCACCGCGTTGGCGTACTGTGACTTTGCCATCGCCACGGTGTACATGAACGAGACAGCACCAACGAAATATCCTTCGAGAACAGCATATGCAGGTGCCAAAGAAGGGGCGAGATTTGGCTTGAATGCGATTGCAATCGCCAGTCCAAATGCCACTAAAGCAGCGGCAATCGCGGCCAACATGTTCGGAAAAATGAAGCCGACAACAGCACAAGGAATCAGAAGGGCCAGCAAAATTCCGGTCTTTTGAATCGCGCCTCGAACCGTCATCGGCTCGGAGCTCACAGCCTCCATTCGATCAAAGGCTCGTTCGTTTGTCGTCGGATTGCTACTGCGAATCCAGGGGTTTTGTCGTTGATCGCTCATATCGCTACCTCTAACAATACAACGATTTGACACCCGAATGCGATCCAATTTTAGGTAGTTTCTATGCCATGAACCCCATCGAACCCCGCTCTTGGCGCGAATTCTTCGAGAGCCACGCCCCGCATTACGATCAAAATCCGTTCACAAAGAACACTTTGGTCGAGTGCCAATTCCTCATCGAAAAGATGAAACTGAAGCCAAAAATGCGACTCCTTGATGTCGGATGTGGAACGGGCAGGCACGCGATCGAACTCGCGAAGGCCGGTGTAGAAGTAACTGGGATCGACATTAGTCCGGCGATGCTTTCGGTCGCTCGGGAAAAGGCTGCCGAAGCTGGCGTCAACGTCGAGTGGATTGAAGCCGATGCAACCGCCTGGCAAAGTCCAGGCAGTTTTGACGCCGCGATTTGTCTTTGTGAAGGCGGATTCGGCCTCGTCAACCACAACGAGGATCCAGTCACTCACGATCTCAATATTCTAAGGAACATATCTGCGAGCTTGAAGCCAGGATCGCCGTTCATCCTAACCGCCTTAAACGGATATTCGATCATCCGCCGAGTGACCGATGAGCATGTCGAACAACAGAGCTTTGATCCAGCGACGATGGACATGATCTACATCGACGAAATGAATCTCCCAGAAGGCCCGACCCCCATGCTCATCCGAGAACGACTTTTCATTCCACCTGAAGTCAAGTCCATGATGTTTCACGCCGGATTCGAAGTTTCGAATGTCTGGGGCGGAACGGCAGGAAATTGGGGCGAGAGGCCGTTGTTGATGGATGAAATTGAAGCTATGTACTTTGCGACGAAGCGCTAACCATTTGGTTAAATATCACCTTGATTTCTTCATACTCCTGGATGTTGTCGAAGTCGAGCACGGTACTCGGGTGGCAGTCCGAAATGAGAATACACTGATGCCGCATCAACCGTTCTAAGCGGGATTCGGCCTCGGCAAGGGTTACACGTCTGAAGACAAATCGTATCAAGACATCGAGTCCAACCCTGGCCACCATCTTGATTTGCGACTTGCGGCTCTTTCTGAATTCCGCAACAAGGTTTTCGCAAGAAAAGATGGCTTCTAGCGTCCCAGCGAACAATCCGCCGGAAAGAAAGGCCCCGTCACGGAGGCGTATCGGAGTCGCCGTTGCGGTTGGGTACATCTTTCGGAAATCGGTAAGCCTGGCCAGGCCAGCGGCGTAGAATTCGCCAAGAATCGTTCGAGAATCAAGCCGATCTACGAAATCTCGAATCGCCGCCCCAGTCATCAGCGGCTGATCGGCCGGAAGGATTAATAACCTTGAGACTCCAAACTCAGCTAAGGCACGTGCGCCTGCGACAGCGTTTTTGGCAGCAGTGCCGTGGTCGGGCATGTTTCCAGAAATCTGCAAGTCACATTCACAGCCCACAACTACAATCTGGGTGATTCCGGCGTCTCTGACCGATTCGATGGTCCGCTCCAAACTTGAACGTCCGCCAAATTTCGCAAGGGCCTTTTGCGGTGTGCCGAGCGCTGAGGCCAACGGGTCCTTGACTAACCCGCCTGCCAAGATCACAACACCCCACTGGGTCATATCGCCTCTGCTCAATCTTCTGGGCGGATCATTTCGAGCAACGTTGCCATCTCAATGGTGGACGCTGCTGCTTCTCGACCCTTGTTACCCAGCTTTAGACCTGAACGATCAAGCGCTTGATCTTGATCTTCGGGGGTCAAGATGCCGTATCCAATCGGAATTCCGGTTTGGGTTTGCAAGTTCATCAGTGACTTGCTTACATCCGAAGCAAGCAACTGTGCATGGGTGGTTTGACCTTGCAAAATGCATCCGAGAGCGATTACGCCGCTGATATCGCCGCGCTCGATCAATGCCTGACAAGCGATCGGAATTTCCCAGCTTCCAGGAACTTGGACCACGATCGACTCTTCAGCGCCGGAAGCTTCGAGGGTCTCGAGTGCACCCTCCAGGAGTTGCTTGGTCACAAGCTCATTCCAGCGCCCCACAACAATTCCAAATCGCTTGCCCGAAGCGTCAACCTTCCCAACCAGTTTCATGACTCTAGTATGATTGAATTTGAACAGGCGATTTATGCAATTTGTGATCCAGCTGTTTTCGGCGAACCCTCTGCTTACGCTGTTCTTTGTCGCTGGGGTTGGATTCGTTCTAGGCAAAATCAAACTACTATCGGTCCAATTGGGCGTAGCCGCAGTGCTATTCACCGGACTTGCTGTTGGCGCACTAGATCCTTCCATCAAGCTCCCGGATGTCTTGCAGAACCTAGGCCTTGTGCTGTTTGTGTACACACTCGGCCTGAGTTCTGGACCTGGTTTCTTTCGGTCGTTCAAGCGCAGAGGAATCCAGACGACAGTTCTAACGCTTGGCTCTCTGCTGCTGACCGCCTTCATTTGGGTGGCAATGGCACGAACGCTGAACCTCTCTCCTGGCACCGCCGCTGGAGGATTCACCGGCAGTTTGACCAACACTGCCGCTCTCGCCGCGGTCATGGAAATTTCGGGCGGTAGTTCTGAGCCAGCGGTGGGATATGCCATCACTTATCCGGCTGGCGTGGTCGGATTGATCTTGGTACTGATCGGATTAGCGGCCTGGTCTCGCAAGAAAGGCAATCTCGCACCACCTCCTAAAGAGGATTTGATTAACCGGACTTTGGTTGTCAAGCAACCTGGCGCGATTGGCAAAACTATTTCGGAAGTCGTCGATGAGCACAACCTCACGATCATTTTTGGACGAATTTTGCGTGGTGGCAACCTTCATCTAGCCAATAGCCATGAGAAGCTCGAATTGGGCGACTTGATCACCACCGTGGGCACCCCCGAGGAGACGTTTCGAACCGCAGAAATCCTCGGGGAAGTCAGCAAAGAACGGCTTGAATTTGATCGACGTGAGTTCGACTATCGCCGAATATTCGTCAGCAATCCGGACGTGTTCGGGAAGTCGCTAGCAGAACTTGACCTCCCAACTCGTTTCAACGCAACTGTGACTCGCCTCAGCCGCGGAGATATCGAGATTCTCCCTGACGGTCACACCGTGCTCGAACCTGGCGACCGTGTGCGCGTTTTGACCCGTCGCGAGAACTTGTCACTCATCAGCAAGGAACTCGGAGATTCGTACAAAGCGCTCAGTGAAGTCGATGTAATGAGCTTCGCACTCGGGATCGCGATCGGTCTGTTAATCGGATTAATCGAGGTCCCACTGCCAGGGGGCATCTCGTTCAAATTGGGTGTCGCAGGCGGTCCGCTCGTCGCGTCGCTCGTGCTTGGAGCGCTACACCGCACCGGGCCGATTCATTGGGGCTTGAGCTTCAACGCCAATCTGACGCTGCGGCAGATTGGGCTCATTTTGTTCTTGGCAGGAGTCGGAATCCGTTCCGGCTACGCCTTTCGAGATTCTATGGCGGCCGGCACTGGCCTCCCAGTGTTTTTGGTGGGATGCGCCGCGACAGTCATATCTGCGGCAATCTACCTTTTGATCGCGAACAAACTTTTTGGACTCAGTGGCGCAACGCTCATGGGGATGGCCTCGGCGATTCACACGCAGCCTGCCGCGCTGAGCTTCTCCGCCGAACAAACCAACAGCGACGCTCCTAATGTGGGCTATGCGACGGTTTTTCCGATTGCCAGCGTCAGCAAGATCATCCTTGCTCAGCTCATCTACCAATTCTTGAAGTAGATCTCACGTGACGAAAAACCTGTCAATTTCGATTCATAATGCCTTGAATTTTTTGCCGAGTGCGGGTACCATCCAAGGTTCTGGCGCAGTGCGTCTGAATTCAAAACCAGGCCACGAGTTGTGTGCGGCAAGTTCGCAGACTGGCTCGGGAACGGCGAAAAATCTATGGCAAAAGAATGTCTCATCCAAAAGCAAAAGAAGCTTTCCGCTAAGTGGGAAAAGCTTCATGCGGAAGAAATGCAGATTCTAGCGTTGCCTGCTGATAAGCGTGAAGAAGCGCTGAAGGCATTTAACGAGCGACGAATCAAGAATCGCATGTATCGAACGCGCAACTACAATCGATGCTCAATCACCGGCCGACCAAAGGGGTACTCACGTTATTTCGGCGTGTGCCGCCAGGTCTTGCGAGAAATGGCACACCAGGGCATGTTGCCCGGCGTGACAAAGTCGAGCTGGTAAGCAGGTCTAACAGGAAAGAACTATGCATAGTGATCCCATTGCAGACCTATTGACGCGCATCCGAAACGGCGCGCAGGCACGAAAGCAGTTCGTCGAGATCCCAATGAGCAAGATCAAGGTTGAAATCGTAAAGATCCTTGAGCAAGAAGGCTTCATTTCGGGACACGAAATTACGACGGAATCCAAGTTTCCGAGCCTAAAAATTCATTTGAAATATGACGCAAAGCGAAAGCCGGTGATCCAAGTCATCAAGCGCGTTTCGAAGCCTGGTCTTCGAGTTTATCGCGCAAACGATGATCTTCGACCGATCCGAAGCGGCCTCGCAACGCGGATTTTGACGACCAACCAGGGCGTGATGACCGACCGAGAAGCGCGAAAGCGACACATCGGCGGCGAAGTCCTTTGTGAGGTGTATTAATCCATGTCTCGAATTGGACGACAACCGATTGAAATTCCAGCTGGTGTGGAACTGCAGATTGATGCTGACAATCGCGTGACCGTGAAGGGTCCTAAGGGCACCTTGATGGAGAACATTGCACGCGAATTGGAGATCAAGCAGGAAGGCGCCACGCTGACGATCGAGCGACCGAACAACAGCTACCGAATCCGCGGTCAGCATGGTCTCGCTCGAACCTTGATCAATAATATGGTCGAGGGTGTGACCAAGGGTCACCAAAAGCAACTTGACATCATCGGCGTGGGTTACCGTGTTGCTGCAGACGGCAAGGGTCTTCTGTTCAACATCGGTTATTCGCACCCAGTGAAAGTGGCTGCCATTGACGGCATCGACTTCACACTGTCAGCCGATGAAAAAACTCGTGTCCAGCGCGTCACGGTTCAAGGCATCAACAAGGCTCTGGTGGGCCAGATCGCAGCGGACATCCGCAAGATCCGAAAACCAGATCCGTACAAGGGTAAGGGTATCCGCTACGTGGGCGAAGTCATTCGACTTAAGGCCGGTAAGCGCGCATCCGCTAAGAAGTAAGGAGGACTGATTAAAGATGGCAAACAAATCTCGTTCTGACCTTCGCGTCGTCCGCCATGCGCGGGTGCGTAAGAAGTTGTCGGGAACCGCGGAACGACCGCGACTCGCAGTATTTCGAAGCTTGAAGCACATTAGTGCGCAAGTCATCGACGATCTTTCAGGCAAGACGCTGGCTAGCGCCAGCAGCTTAGAAAAGGATCTCAAGGCCGCTGGCAACATTGATGGTGCCAAGAAAGTCGGTGTTGAGCTCGCTAAGCGCGCCAAGAAAGCAGGCATCGAATCCGTGATCTTTGATCGCGGCGGATTCAAGTATCACGGCCGTGTGGCGAGCCTCGCCGATGGCGCACGTGAAGGAGGTCTTAAGTTCTAATGAGAATGGCTCAAAGACAAACTGGACGACGGGATAACCGCAATCCAGCACAAGAAGGACCTCAATACGACGTCCGCGTGATTCGAACCAACAAGGTTTTCAAGACCCACAAGGGTGGTAAGACCGCTTCTTGGTCCGTCTTGGTCGTTGTTGGAGACAACAAGGGCAAAGTCGGCGTTGGCTTGGGCAAGGCCCGAGGCGTTCCAGACGCTATCCGAAAGGCTGAAGAAACTGCACGAAAGTGCATGATCCGAGTGCCAATGATCGGCGAAACCATTCCACACGAAGTCATTGCCAAGTGCGGCACCGCGCAAGTTATGTTGCGCCCTGCTTCTCCTGGTACTGGCGTCAAGGCTGGTAGCGCTGTTCGAGCTTGCCTCGAAGCGTGCGGAATCCACAACGTGCTTGCAAAGGCGCTTGGTAGCCGAAACCCGGTGAACATGGCCTACGCCACCTTTGAAGCTTTTAAGGCTCTTCAGATTCCAGAAGATCGCGCAGCAACTCGCGGCGCCGATACCAATGAACTGATTCCTTGGCTGGCTAAGGCTCGAAAGGAGGAAGAAGACAATGCTTCGCATTAAGCTCGTCAAGAGCCTGATCGGTCAAAAGCCGACCAACAAGGCTACGCTATTTTCGATGGGACTTCGCCGAGTTGGCGCGTCCGTCGATCTGCCAAACAACGACTGCACCAAGGGCATGATCCACAAGGTCAAGCACATGGTCACCGTCGAAGAGGTGAAATCTAAGTAATGAGTTTGCACAAACTGACCCCAAATGATGGGTCGACGAAGCGACGACGACGCGTTTGCCGAGGTATCGGCAGCGGCCTCGGAAAAACCGGCGGCCGAGGTACCAAAGGCCAAAAGGCTCGTCGACAAATTCCTGCCTGGTTTGAAGGCGGACAAACCCCAATTCATCGCCGACTTCCGGTCAAGAAGGGTTTCCGAAACATCAACCACAAGGAATACGCAATCATCAACCTGGATGACCTCGAAAAGCACTTTAGTGCCGGAGACTCGGTCACCCCAGAAAAGCTGATCAAGCTCGGCGTTATTCCTGGCATCAAGGACGGATTGAAGGTTTTGGCCTTTGGTTCGCTCTCCAAGAAGCTCACTGTCTCGGCACACAAGCTAAGCGCGGTTGCATCTGACAAGATCAAAGCTGCTGGCGGCGAGGTCGTCGTCCTGTGAGCCTCGGCGCAGGGTTCGGGCAAGTTGGACCGGGCGGCGGCGATAAGTCGCTGAAGTTCACGCTGGCGGATACGTTCCGACTCGCGTGGGCGGACCCAGATCTCAAAGCGCGCATTCTCTATATCTTAGGAATGTTCGCCGTCTACGCCCTGTGCGTTCACGTGCCGGTACCCATCCCTGGTGTATCGACCGCAGAGATTGAAGAGTTGGTGAAAAGCAACCAACTCTTCAATCTCCTCAACGTTTTTGGTGGTCGCGCGCTACAACGCATTTCGATCCTGGCACTAGGACTTAACCCCTACATCACTGCCAGCATTATCATGCAGATCATGACCGCGGCTACTCCTGCTTGGAAGAAAGAACTCCAAGAAGGTGGAGAGTACGCTCGAAAAGCTCAAAACAAGCGAACGAGACTGCTTTCTATCGGCCTGTGCATCGCTCAAGGATGGGGCCTGCTCTCCGTCCTGAAGGCAGCTCCGACGATCGCTACTGCGATGACACCGATGGTGCAATTCACGACTATCTTGTTCTGGACCACCGGCTCCATGTTCCTGATGTGGATCGGCGAAAGGCTTAGCGAAAAGGGCATCGGAAACGGTATGTCCTTGTTGATCTTTGCCGGCATCGTCATTGCATTCCCGGGCACGATCCAGCTCGTTTACGAAGCTTCGTTCGTCAACAAGACAAGTAACCCGATCAACCTTTTCTTGGTGCTCGGACTGTTCGTTTTGGCAACCTACTTCGTGACTTACTTCACGATCGCTCAGCGACGTATTCCGATTCAGCACGTTCGACGGCAGTTCGGCACGAAAGCAATGGGAGGCGGCTCGAGCTACCTACCATTTAGCGTGGTGATGGTCGGTGTTATCCCAATCATCTTCGCGTTCTCGCTGCTCACCTTGCCGCAGATGTTTGCGAATATGTTCCCGAAGGATAGTAGCGCACACAATGCACTGCTCAAGGTGTCGGAGTTCATTTATCCGAACTTCCAGAAGCCAGAGGGGTACATCGGCATTGTGTTCTTCATGCTGCTGATCTTCTTCTTCACCTACTTCTACACGGCGATTCAGTTCAACGTGGAAGACATTGCGAACAACCTAAAGAGAGCCGGATCGTTCATCCCTGGTGTACGACCTGGAAAGCAAACGAAGGACTTTTTGGACGCTGTAATTTCGAGGATCACCATTCTCGGCGCATTCTTCCTGTCCGTGGTTTCACTCAGCCAGTTCTTGGTTCCGGTGTTCATTAACGTGGCTAGCGTCGGCTGGCTGTTCGGGACGTCATTGCTCATTATGGTGAGCGTGGCTCTTGAGACCATGCGCCAGATTGAAGCGAATCTCTTGATGAAGCAATACGGTCAATAACAGGATTCGGCACGACATTTGCAGAAATAGTTACTGTGCGAATCGTACTCATCGGACCTCCAGGAGTTGGAAAAGGAACTCAAAGCGAACTGCTCACCGCAAGGCGGGGAGCAGTTCCGCTTTCTTCGGGGGCCATCTTCCGCTCCGAGATTGAAGCGCAAACCGACCTCGGAAATCTCGCCAAGCGCTACATCGACCAAGGTCGCCTCGTTCCAAACGGAGTGACCATCGAAATGATGGCTAAGCGGATGCGCTCACCAGAAGTCATCAAGAAGGGATACATCCTGGACGGATTTCCTCGCACGGTTGATCAGGCCAAGGCGCTCGATCTGATGCTCGAAGAACTTGACCAGCCACTGGATGGAGTGGTGAGTATCGAAGTTGATGACGAAGAAGTAGTCACCAGACTCAGCGGCCGGATGGGATGCACCAAATGTGGCGCGATCTACCACCAGCTTTCGAAACCTCCAAAACGAGACTGGATCTGCGATAACTGCAACAGCCCACTTTTCGTCCGAAACGACGACAAGCCAGAAACCATTCGAGAAAGGCTGAACATCTTCCATGAAAACACTAAGCCCGTGATTGACTACTATGTTGAGCACGGATTAGTGCGCCACATTGACGGCTCTCAAGAACCTGACAAGGTGTATCAAGATATTGAAAAGGCACTTGGGCTCGAATGATCATTCTTAAGACCCGCGCCGAAATCGCGAAAATGCGAGAAGCGGGCCGGATATTGGCGCGTGCGCAACGAATCGCGGGCGAAATGTTGCGTCCCGGCATCACCACAGAAGAACTTGATGCCGAAATCCATCGAGTTATCACCGAAGCTGGCGCAAGTCCGAGCTTCTTGGGCTATAACGGATTCCCAAAGTCGGCATGTATTTCGGTCAACGAAGAGGTTGTGCATGGGATCCCCGGCAAGCGCAAAGTGAAAGAAGGCGACATCGTCGGCATCGATATCGGTGTATATCTCGATGAGTACCACGCCGATGCCGCTCGGACTTTTGCCGTCGGTGAAGTCACGCCAGAAGTCGCGAAGCTCTTGAAGGTAACCGAGGACGCCTTGATGCTCGCGATCAACATGATCAAACCCGGAAAGAGGCTCGGCGATATTTGCGCTGCTATCCAAAAGCATGCCGAAAGTCACGGCTTTTCTGTTGTCCGCGAGTTGTCTGGACATGGGATCGGACAAAGCCTACATGAAGAACCGAGCGTTCCGAATTTTGGCCGCATGGGAACGGGGCCAAAGCTCAAAGAAGGCATGACGCTAGCCATCGAGCCGATGGTCAATATCGGAACTCCAAAAGTAAAGATTTTGAGCGATGATTGGACAGTGGTGACCGCGGACGGTAAATGTTCAGCTCAGTTCGAACACACCATCGCAATCGGCAAGAATTCAGCTGAAATCTTAACTTTGGAATAGCTGGGTTTCGCAGAACTGGCGCAATGGGCTACAATAGCCGCGAGGTAACGAATACTTGCGTAAAGGTTTTCAACCAAGAAAGAAAAAAGAAAATTCAGATAAGGAAGAAGGCATTGAGCTTGATGGCGTGGTCATTGAGAATTTGCCAAATGTGAAGTTTCGGGTTCAGTTGGATGAGGGTGATATGGTCATTCTCGCTCACATTAGCGGCAATATGCGCCGCCACTGGATTCGTATTTTGCCCGGTGATCGTGTAAAAGTTGAAGTATCACCGTACGACCTTACAAAGGGTCGCATCACCTACCGCTACAAGTAAGGTGCATTTTCGTTCTGTCCCGTAACACGCTTGTATTGCGGGGCAGAACTTTTCCACAAAATAGTGCAACAAATCCCGGCAGAAGATCGTCTGGGGCAGTTGCATTTCTCCCGCGCTGGCGGGTATCTTTTCAAATCGCGCTCGGCTTCGCGTGCCTTAATCTGCACGCCTTCGTCGAAGGGACTTTTTTAGAAATGACGAAAGTTCTGGACGGGAAGATGCCGAGACTGACGAGGATTTCAAATGAAAGTCAGGGCTAGTGTAAAGAAGATTTGCGAAAAGTGCAAGATCATCAAGCGTTCCGGTGTGGTGCGCGTGATCTGCGAGAACCCAAAGCACAAGCAGCGACAAGGTTAAGGAGAAACAAAGCAGAGTGGCTCGTATAGCTGGTGTAGATTTACCGCGCGACAAGGCAATTGCCTATGCCTTGCCGTTGATTTATGGTCTTGGAATGAAGACCGCCGCGGAAGTGATTGAAAAGGCGGGACTAGATCCAACTACCCGTGTTCGTGATTTGAACGAGCACGAGATTGGAAAGCTCCGCGAAATCATTGACGCAGATTATCAAGTCGAGGGCGACCTTCGACGAGAGGTCTACGCCAACATTCGCCGACTGATCGAAATCGGTTCCTACCGAGGGCTTCGACACCGACGTGGACTGCCAACTCGGGGCCAACGCACCCGAAGCAATGCCCGAACTCGAAAGGGTAAGGCCAAGACCGTTGCCGGCAAGAAGAAGGTCAAAAAGTAAGGTTTAAGCTATGGCTAGAAAGCAAAACGTACGCGGAAAGGTTAAGGAAAAACGCCAAGTTGCCCAAGGCATGGCCTATATCCAAAGCACTTTCAACAACACCATCGTTTCGATCACTGACCCGCAAGGCAATGTCCTTTGCTGGGCAAGTGCTGGCAATGTTGGATTCAAGGGAAGCCGAAAAGGCACTCCATTCGCCGCTCAAATGGCTGCAGAAACCTGCGCTAAGAAGGCTGCCGAGCACGGCATGCGAAAGGTGGATGTCCGTGTTTGTGGCCCTGGTGGCGGACGCGAAACAGCGATTCGATCACTCCAGGCTAACGGACTCGAAGTCCAAACCATTCAGGATGTCACTCCATTGCCACACAATGGTTGCCGACCTCCAAAGAAGCGACGCGTCTAATTCTCCCTGCATAAACTCATGCCTCACATTACGACACAAGAACTGACAAACGACTACGGAAAGTTCGTTTTTGAACCGCTGGAACGCGGATACGGACACACTGTAGGTAACTCGTTGCGCCGAGTGCTGCTTAGCAGCATTCAAGGTGCAGCCGTGGCTGCAGTCAAGGTCGGCAAGGTCTTCCACGAATTCGCTCCAATTCCAGGAGTGAAAGAAGACACCACCGAGCTCTTGCTGAACCTGAAGGATTTGGCGATTGCCGTCGAATTCGAAGGCGCTGCTCCGGATGAGTTGGTTCTTTCCATCAATGTGAAAGGCCCAGGCCGCGTGACCGGTGCAGATATTGTCTGCCCAGAAGGCGTGACCATCGTTAACCCAGAGGTTTACATTGCGACCGTGAGTGACGCTAAAGTCACCCTCGATATCGAACTGTTTGTGAACTGGGGCAGCGGATACACCCTCCCAGAAAAGCAAGAGCGATACCGAGGCATCATTGGCATCTTGCCGACCGGGTCGCAGTTCACTCCTGTAAAGAAGGTCAATTATACTGTCGAGCCGACTCGTGTAGGAAGCCGAACTGACTTTGAGCGACTCGTCTTGGATGTTTGGACAAACGGTGCTGTACCGCCAAACGATGCTGTCACTCAAGCTGCACAAATTCTTGTTCGATCGTTGCAGATGTTCTTTGAACTTGGCAAGGGCAACTTTGATCTGGACTTCGCTGACGAAGAAAGCGAATTGCCAGAACTCTCAAACGTTCCTGAAATAAAGATCGAAGAGATGGATTTCTCGCAGCGAACCTTCAACTGCTTGCGACGCGCTGGATTGCTGACATTGCGACATCTGGCCGCCACAACCGAGAGCGACCTTACCAGCATTCGTGGCTTCGGTAAGAAATCGCTGAACGAAGTGCGCGACAAACTCGCTGAGCACGGCCTGGCGATCAAGCCACCAAAGGCAGGCTACCGAGTAGTTGATTTTGACGACGACGAAGAAGATTTCGATTAAGGACCAAACCGATGAATCATAAGATTGACCGACGTAAACTTGGACTGCCTAGCGATCAACGCCGCGCGCTGTTGACAAACTTGACGCGCCAGTTCATCCGACATGGCTATGTCCGAACAACCTTGGGCCGAGCAAAGGAACTTCGACGTATCGTCGAAAAGCTCATCACCTTGGCGAAGGATGATTCATTGCAGTCACGACGAGAAGCTCGAAAGATCCTCGTCGGACACAGCAGCAGCTCCAAGAAGCCAGAAAAATTGCTGGCCGGCAAAACCGAGCTCGAAAAGATGCTCATCTTGCAAGAGCGCAGCCTGATCAACGGCGAAGACCTCGTCGCTCACCTGTTCGACGTCGTGGCTCCTCGCTTCCGCGATCGAAAGGGTGGCTACACCAGGCTCACCAAGACCGGTTTGCGACGCGGCGATGCTGCAGTGACTGCCGTTCTCGAACTCGTAGACTAAGTTTGCTCTGAAAAGACTTCAACTCATCGTCGCCTATGATGGCACTGACTTCTGTGGATGGGCCCCGCAGAAAGATCAACGAACGGTCCAAAGTACATTGACAGATATCGTGCGCCAGGTCTCGGGCGAAGATTGCGAGATCATCGGAGCAAGCCGCACCGATTCAGGAGCTCATGCTGATTACCAGGTGTGTCATTTCGACACGAACTGGAAAGCAGATCCTGTTCAGATTCCCAGAATCTTGAACAACATGCTCCCGCAAGATATCGGGATTCAAAAAGCAAAGTTCGTCCCGGACTCGTTCCATTCGAGATTTAGTGCGGTTGATCGAACATATCGCTATCGAATTCGGCAATCTCCTCGAAATCCAAATATCTCGCGGTTTACCCACGACTACTGGAAAAAGCTAGACCTAAAAGCTATGCAGGAAGCATCGAAGTGCTTGGTTGGAGTTCATGACTTCAGAGCATTTAGCGAGGAAGTCGAACCAGAAGCAAACGCAATTCGAGAGATTTTTGAGATCAATGTCCGAGGCGCCGGGAGAGAAATCTGGATCGACATTCGAGGAAACGCATTCATGCGAGGAATGATGCGCAGAATCAGTGGAGGACTCTTCGAAGTCGGCCGAGGTCGACGTCCAGGAAGCGACATCGCAGGATTGCTCGATTTGGAAAGGCGGGAAACCATCCATTGGCCGGTTGTCCTACCCGCGAAAGGACTTTGCCTCAAAAACATCCGCTATGGACGGCATCCTAGAGATTTCCGATCACGATATCAACAAACAGATTTGACGGGAGAAATCCCTCACTTGGAGAACAAATGAACAGAACGTATAGTGCGTCAAAAGAGAATATTGAGCGCAATTGGCACGTGGTTGACGCCACAGGTGTGCCAGTAGGCCGATTGGCCGCGCAAGTTGCTCAAGTGCTTCGCGGTAAGCACAAGGCAACGTTTACTTACAACCAAGATTGTGGCGACTTTGTAGTCATCATCAATGCAGATCGAGCGGTGCTCACCGGTACCAAGGGTGACGAACTCATCTATTGGCACTCGGGATGGCCAGGCGGACTTAAGAATGTTTCGCGCTCGAAGATGCTCGCTGACAACCCAGAAAAGCTCGTCTCGAAGGCTGTTTGGGGCATGTTGCCAAAGACCAAGCTTGGCCACCAGATTTTTACAAAGCTGAAGGTGTACTCCGGGCCAAATCACCCCCACACCGCACAAGATCCTAAGCCATTGGAGATCGGTAAGAACTAATGAAAAACGCTAATTACGGCACTGGCCGACGAAAATGCGCAATCGCTCGAGTTTGGGTCACCAAGGGCGAAGGCAAGATCACCATCAATGGTCGAGAAGCCAGCGAATATTTGGGACGACCTGTTCTGGACATCTTGATTAAGAGCCCAGCTGTCGCTCTCGGAATGGAAAGTCAAATTGACGTCGTTGCGAGCACCAAGGGTGGCGGAATTACCGGTCAAGCCGGCGCCATTCGACTTGGAATTTCACGAGCACTCATCGAAATGGATGAGAATTTGCGAAAGCCGTTGAAGGACGAAGGATTCCTGACTCGAGATTCGCGAGTCAAGGAACGAAAGAAGTACGGTCGAAAGAAGGCACGACGCGGCTTCCAGTTCGTCAAACGATAAGAACCACTATCGTTGTTCATCTCCAAAATGGGGCGAATTCCAAATACGGAATTCGCCCCATTTTTGTGAAAAAAGAAAGAAGGATTGGTGCGCGGGAGAGGACTCGAACCTCCATGCCTTGTGAGCACTACCACCTCAAGGTAGCGTGTATACCAATTTCACCACCCGCGCGTGGAACTCAGTTATACCTTAGGCTTTGCAGGCTCGGCAACCCGAGGCGCAACATACATCTTGACTTCGCCCTTCTTATAAATCTGAAGCCAGTGTCGCAGCCCCCAAGGTAACGAGATTCCTTGAATTCGGCCCAATCCCCAGCGATTGATGTTCTCAGATGAAGGTGATGGCATCGGGACGGCACCCACACGAACCGCACCATCGAGCTTATAGCGCTTTCCATTCCATTTGAATTCTTTCAGCAAGGACTTGTTCTTTGGATAGATTCCGTATGGCATAGCCATTGTTTTGGGTTCAATTCCCCACGATCTCACCCAGTCGATTGAACCACCGATCTCCTTTTTGACTTGCTCATCGGTAAGAGTATCGAGCCGGTGATGACTCAGGGTGTGAACGCCGATTTCGCTACCTTGAGATTTCAAGAAGGCCAACTTTTCTCTTGCCGTATCCATCTTGACAAAGGGAACCGGAGGAAGCACGAAGAAAGTAGCCCTCACAGGGAAGTCCGGTCGAGTTTCTGCAAATTTCTTCCAGATGCCCACCGCGCAATTTGGATCGACTTCCCCGTTCGGAAGAATCCGATATTGGCTTTCGTGGCCATCGTCAAAAGTAAAGACCACCGGCGTGGCACCTGGCGGGACTTCAAATTTATTCTGCAGGTACTGAGATAAGGTAATCGGCCGAAAGCCCACCGCGTACAACAACTCCAAATCTCTGCGAAAACTCGCTGGCGTTCGACCCCACCGCGTCTCTTTCTCCTCAAACTTATGATATTCGAGGATGAAGACCTTCCCGTTTGTATTCGGTTCTCGATTGGTGACCGGCTTGTTACTTTGCTTCTTTGGTGCGGTCACGTTCTGCTTTGGCGGGGGCACCGCGGCAACACCGGAAACCACCCTATTCGCAGGTGCAGATTGGCAACCGATCAGAGGCGCAGACGCAACAAGGCAGAGCAAGAGGAAGGGGGGCTTCACTGCCAAATATTATGAATCAGATTCAGTCATTTTCCAACTGTAATCGGTTGACTTCGTCGGCAAATTCTTGAACCATTTGGCGGCTTACCGCATCGTCGTCCGATTCCGCATGAATATGGAAGGTTGGTTCAACCGAATCGGGGATCACCAACACCCATTTATCACCGTCAAAAATCTTGATTCCGTCCAGAAGTTCAACCTGATCATCACTCTGGTATCGCTCGGCGAGTTTGCGCATCACCGTTCCCTTGATTTCCCACGGGCAGCGCACTGTTTCGCTGGCGATATGGAATTCAGGCAGCGATTCGAGCACCTGGCTGAGCGTCATCTCCTGGAGTTGGAGCATCTTCACCAGCATCGAAAGACCAAACATGGCATCAAATCCGCTGTGGAATTTCGGGAAAACAAAGCCCCCGTTCTGGTCGCCAGCGAGCAGAACTTCTTCTGCGTCCGCGGTCGCCAACAATGATCGAGTGTCAGCTTTCGAGCGCACGATGTTGCCGCCCATGGCTGTCAATGTCCGCTCTAACGCGCTTGGTGCCGTGACCGACAGGGCAATTTTTGCGCCTGGAGAACATTTCTGAACGAGCCAACTCATGGCGGCGAGCAGAACTGTACCGTTGATGATTCGGCCACGTTCATCCACCAGCGCCAGCCTTTCGCCTTCGTTGATGAACAGCACGCCCATCTCGTATCCGAGGGTGCTCACGATCTGAGTGAGCTGACTGAGGTGCCGCGTGATGTCCTCCTCGTTTCGAGGAGCGAGCCTTGCGTCGTTGAAGCTGTTGGTATTGATCGCGTCGATGCCACTGCGCGACATCATCTGAGGAAAGATCGAGCTCATCGAGCTGTAGCCAAAGTCGCAGACCATTTTCGTGCGCTTGGCCTTTGGCAATTCTCCAAGAAATCGGAAGTAATCCGCTTGATATTCCTCGATCGCTCGGCTGGCGAACTCGATGTACCCAAGATCGTCCGGATCGACTCGGTGGAAGTCCTCGCGGAAGAAAGCGGATTCGACTTTGCGCTCCTGATTCCGCCCCATGTACATCCCTTTCTCATCGAAAAATTCGATGAGAGTCACCCGACTATTTCCGGGGAGCTTTCGTACGTTCACCGCGCCCGCTGCTCCGCTAGCCCGTACAAAGTGCCGCATGATTGGGACCGCCGTACTGCGCATGTCGACGACTTCGCAGCCGACGCTGAGCAGCGACGACATGATTGCGCGCTTGATCATTCGACTCGAGCGGCTGCTATCTCGTCCAGTGACCACAGTGGAGCCTTTGCGCAATGTTGTCCCGTAGGCTGAGCCTAATCGAGTCGCGAAGTCCGGAGTGATTTCGATATTCGAAAGTCCTGCAACGCCAAGTTCTCGGAAAAGGGCTCCTCGCCACTTGTTGCCCCAAACCAGAGACATCGTGACCGTCGAGCCGCGCTCGATTACCTTATCTGGCCAGAGTTTGATTCTCGGCCGGATCGTACACCCAACGTCAATCAAGCAACGATCGCCAACAACCGCGTCTTCCCGCACAACGGTATCCCGCTTGATCGTCACCCGCGAACCGAGAATTGCGGAGTGGATTCCGACCCCAGGGCCAATGTAGGCGTTATCCCAAATGACGCTCCGTTCGATGACGGAACCTTCTTCGACCAGCGCATGATCACCGATGACCGTATAAGGTCCGATTCGGGCGCCACGCTTGATTTTGCAATTCCTTCCGATACAGACCGGCGGGATGATCTGGGCGTCGTCCTCGATCGTTGTGCCCTGCCCCAGCCAGATTCCAGGTTGCTCCTGTTCGCCAGGTACATCGAGCGAAGTCCGGCCGCTCAGTAGATGCTCTTGAGCTTCGCGGTACTGCCCCAACGTGCCGACATCGCACCAATACTCTTCCATGATGTAGCCATAAATCGGCTTGCCGTCACGCAGCAGCTGGGGGAAGATGTCTTGCGACCAGTCGTATTGCTTTCCCTGCTCCATAAGATCAAAGATCTCTGGCTCAAGGATGTACATTCCCGTGTTGACCGTATCGCTGAAGACCTCAGACCAGCTCGGCTTTTCGAGAAACCGAATGACTCTGCCGTCTGGGTCTGTGATGACCACGCCGAACTCGAGCGGAGATGGCACTCTATATAGAATAAGTGTTGCCAGCGAACCTTTGGCTTTATGAAATTCGATCGCCTTTGTCAGGTCGCAATCGGTCATAGCATCGCCGCTGACGATGATAAAGGTTCCGTCGTTGAGCTGATCTTCGGCCTTTTTGACGCTACCCGCGGTTCCAAGTGGGGTGTCTTCGATGCTGTATGACATCTCACAACCGAAATCGGAGCCATCATCAAAATAGCTCGTGATTTCGTCGGCGAGGTAGTGCAAGGTTGAGACGACTTCTGTAATTCCGTGTCGCTTGAGGAGCTCAAGAATGTGCTCCATGATCGGGCGGTTGCCCACGGGGACGAGGGGCTTCGGTCGATTTGCCGTAATGGGTCGGAGTCTCGACCCTTCACCACCTGCCATCACCACTGCTTTCATTTTTTAGCCCTTGCCTCGAAACTTCTACACTACTAACATTATGTTCTCAGGAACGAGATTGCGCTTGAACACTGCCCGCAATCTTACTAGGTTGTGCAAGTATTCTGTCCGGTCGTGCCCAAATGGCATGAAAAAAGATTAGGAATTTGCAGGAACCCATGCTATACTCGTAACGGTCCAAGGTGTAGGTTGTGGTGTATGCCCAGCTTACATGAGAGTATTTGGACCGGGCATCCAAAGTCCTAGATGAATAGTTAGAGGTTAGACTTATGAAGAAATTTGCTTTATTGATTGGCGCCTTGGTAGCAGCTGCATCTTCGCAGGCAGTTACTTGGACCATTTTGCAATTCCCAACTGGATCGTATGGTGCAGGTTCCACCGTCACTTCCAGCACTTTGAGTGGTGTGGTCAACATGACTTCGACCAACACTCCTTACGTTGGCAGCAACGCGATCACGATCATGATGCCAAATGCCAACCTTCTCGGTGCTGGCGGTCCTCACTCGATCGTTTTCGAATACGTTGCAAACAACTTCGGCGGAAATGCTGTTGCTGTTGACTGGTCGATCTCCGGCTCGGTCTTCGGTACTGGCATTGTTCAGTTCGTTGAGCAGGTATACGAACAAACCAACACCGGTGAGTTCTTGGTCGGTTCGCTTACTAAGCAGTGGACCACGAGTAACACTCCTGGAAACACCTTCGCAGAAGCTGGCTTGATCAACCTTTCCCGACCTGTCGGACAAATCCGAGTCAAGAAGGAAATCATTCTTGCTGCTGGTACAGGCGGAACCTCGTTTGATGCCGCTGCTGTGAGCATCATGAACCAGAGCGTTCACGTTGTTCCAGAGCCAGGCACCATGACCGCTCTCGGCCTTGGCGTTGCCGCACTGCTGCGACGTCGCCGAAAGAGCTAACTTTAGCTCCAGAACAACTACTCATCTGGACAAACAGGGATGGCAAGTGCAAACTTGCCATCCCTTCTTACTTTTCCACCCGGCTTAAATACCAGGTTGTCTCCGAAATCCTGGTTATTTACAGGTTTTCTTCAACAACTCCTTTGAATTTGGACCGACCTATGCTAGAATGATCGTGTTGACATCCGACCTGGTTGCACTTGAAGGGCAATCACCGATGATGTCGGTTTGAAGAGGTTTACTATGAAGAAAGTATTTTCCGTTCTCGTGATTGCTGTTGCTGCTGTTGCTTCGCAAGCTGTGACGTTCACGAACTTTGTTTACTCTGGCGGTCAATTGGGATCAGGCATCACCTCGACGGTCTTTGGCACAGGCGTTACATTCACTACTCCAAATGCTAAAGTCGGCGACACCGTGATCGTTTCTGGCAACCCATACCGAAGCGGCAACTTCAGCATTCAATACGATGCCGAATCAACCGCGTCGATGACGGCTGACAATGTGAGCATCAACCTTGGTGGTGGACTCTCCGGTAGCGGCACGATCGCTTTCAAGGAGCAGATCTTTAAGCTCGACAGTTTGGGCAATGAAGTCGCTTTCTTGGGTGAAGTCGAGCACGTATTCACTGGCGGCGGCCCAATCAACTGGAGCAACGTCATCAGCTGGTCAGACACTTCGGTTACTCGAATCCGAGCAAAGAAGACGTTCGAAATGTTCGCACCTGATACCGCAGCTCTCGACTTCGCAGTGGTTGGATTTGTGAATCAATCGTTGCAAGTGGTTCCAGAGCCAGGTCCGTTCATCGCTATGGGTCTTGGATTGGTCGGATTGGTCGCTCGACGACGACGCTCGAAGTAATCCCTAATTCCTAGACCTCTTCAACTCAAACCAATAGGGTCGTGCCAATGCACGACCCTATTTTTACTAGTATTGGTTAAATTTGCGTTTTTGTCGCATTTTGCCCTACCAGAATCAGAAATCCTGTTCTATAATTAAAGGACTAGGTTCTGCAGAACCTGGAAAGGACTGGTTATTATGAAATTGAATAGAATTGGAGTTGTAAGTGCTCTGGCTGTCGCAGCGTCGATGGCAAATGCACAGTATTTCGTCAACAACCTTACTGTTAGCGCTTCGGCTAACGTGAGCAGCGGATTGGTTTCCAACGCTACAGGTAACTCGGTTACCGTCGGTACCCCAGGTGCCGTCGTTGGCGACAGCGTCCCAGGACCACGAGTTGGTCAAATCTTCATCACTTACGATGCACAGCCTTTGGGTGGACCAAGCTCGACAGCATTGTTCGGCGGCATTAGCCTCAACATCCGAGGATTCGCTTTCGGCAACGCTTCGGTCACCGTAACTGAAGAAGTTTTTGAACTCAACCAAGCTAACAACGAAATTGGCGGACCATTGACCTCGTTCACCCGAACGTACACCAATGGCGACTTCCTCGATTTCGCTACGATCACTGTCAACCGAGTTGCTTACGGCCTTCGAATCAAGAAGACCGTGTTCCTCGAAGCATTGCCAGATGCCCCAACCGGACTCGACCTCGCTGGTGTTTCGTACATCAACCAGGCCGTCGTTCCAGAGCCAGCTACTATGACAGCACTGGCCCTCGGTGTAGGCGCACTCTTGCGACGACGACGATCAGCTAAGTAATAACCAGTAAGTACAAAATTGCCCAGGTGGTAATCCACCTGGGCAATTTTGTTTCCGAGGCTTGGAATCAGCAGAATTGAAACTCGGGGCTGCTGAAGACGAGTCGGCTGGCGAGAACAACCACCGACTGCTTTGTCTTTGTGAGATCGCGGCCAGCTTGCTTTGTTGCCGCCGCTACAATAGGGTCCATTTTGGAGATTGGCAGCTGAATGTCCAGAATCCGAACGAGTTTGTCGACAATTTGTCGTGCATCCTCACTTTCTCCAAAACTGGCTTCAACCAATGCCTTCCCTTGACCACCAAAGAGCCGATCAGCCCATTTGATCCGCTCGACCATAGTTGCGCTGCTAATCCAGGCGGCGCCCCAATCCCATCCGGCCACATCGGGCGGAAAGAGCACTTCCATCCCCATAGACTTTGTCGCCCGAAGACAATTCAAGATTCCGGCGATTTTGCGGCCGATGTTGTCGCCATCTGTGTCGGCCTCATCAATTCTGGAGCGCAAGATTGCACCCGCCCCAGTTTGCCGAAGCGTGGGGATACAGAAGTCGATCGGGCTCTTGTACAGCTTTCGCATTGCCTTGTCAGAATAGAATTCCGGTGATTCCATGATTGCTCGTAGGAGCACTTTCATTTCGAATCCGTTGGACCTCCAAAGCGTTGCCAACCGCTTGATCAGTGCCTCATCGGGCTTTTCGTAGGCAAAGAACTCCCAAATCTTCTTGGTGATGGCGAGCGCAGTCTGCGGATGCCCGACCAGAATCCCACAAATTTCTTCGCCATTCCAAGGCCCCTTGTTATTCAGCACTACCTTGATCCCGTCATCGTGTTGAGCAGGGTTGAAGAGAAACTTGTTTTGCCGATTTGGGACGCGTTCGACCTGCCGGTTGCCGTTGCCGTATCCCCAGCCAGTAAACGCCCGTGCAGCCTCCTGGACATCCTTTTCGGTGTAGTGGCCAATCCCGAGGGTGAACAACTCCATCACTTCGCGTGCGAAGTTCTCATTCGGCTTCCCTTTCTTGTTCAGCTGATTATCTAGCCAATAGAGCATAGCCGGGTCTTTACTAACGTTCAAGAGCAGAGATTCAAATCGGCCCAATCCCTCGGATAGAAAGATCTCAAGCTGATTTTGCATGGCGGTCGGAGAGTCGACCTTCTGCGCGCTGGTGGCAAAATGATCGTGCCAAAACAGCGCCATTTTCTCTTTCAGCGGGTTCTTTGTGAGCACCATTCGGCAGAGCCAGTACAGTTGCACGCTCTGGAGTTTGATTGCGCCGTTCTTTGAAGCGAACTTTGAGACATCCAAATTGATGCCGTCATCGCGCTGATCATCTAAGAGGAGGTCTATGGCACCTTTGACGCCGTTCTGACCGTAAAACTCCACCTCTTGGACACTGGCACCTAGGCCGAAGCGGCGGAGTAAGTGCGCAACCCGATCAGATTCTTTTAAGGGGCCCATTGGTGTAAAGACGCTCTAGCATGCCAGGGGTTCGCCGGACACTGGTGCTAAATAGCAAAAAACGGCGGGTACAACTTGTGTCCCGCCGCTATGATTGATTATATCAGCCGTTGATTACTTGGCATCAGGAGCATTAGTGCTCTTGTAAACAGCTTCGCTCACGAACTTAAAGAGTTCGCGGCCATCGTGCTTTCCAACGAGGGCGTAGCGGGTTTGCTCACCAGACTTGGTCTTTCGGACCATTTTCTTCTTCATGATGTTGCCTTCGGCGACTTCAACGTGCTGTCGAGTTTTCAGATCGTAGAACTTCATTTTTCCCTCCGTAATCAGGAATTGCATAGGTTAGACAATTTCTCGTAAATCCTATTCAAATGCCTTCGGATATCTAGATTCAAATGAACCTGATGTATCCCTAGACGATTATGCTTCAAAACTTGATTCAAATGAACCTGTTTTTGAGCAAGAAATTTTCGAATAAAATGAAAACGTCCTGATATCGTAACCGAACCGCAGAAATGAAGCCGCTTGAACCTAATTTTGAATCTGTCGCAACCGAGAAGCTGCGTGAAGCGGGATTTCGCATTACCAAGCCTCGTCTATTGGTGGTTCGAGCTCTCAGCGAGTCAAATCGCGCCCTCGGCGCCTATGCCATCCATGAGTTGCTGGTCCAGCAAGGCGATCGCACCGACGTCGTGAGCGTTTACCGCACGCTGTCGGTTTTGGTTGAACTGGGCCTAGCGCACCATCTAGGGATTGTTGACGGATTTCGAGCGTGTTGCTTTAACGGCGATCATGGCACCGTCAGTCAGCATTTCATCTGTAACAAGTGCGGCAACGTGAATGAGATTCATCCCAGTGCGGGCGTCCGTTCACTCACCGATGATGCAGCCGCAGAGATCGGGTTTGAGAGCCAAGAAACCCGGATTGAGGTTCTTGGACATTGCGCCCAGTGCAAGTAAGAAGTAAGCCCGCCGAGGATGGTCGCCTGGCGGGCTTGATCTCGATCACTTTTTCTGGGATTAGAACTCAAAGTCCGTCGTAAACGAAAGCTGTGAGTTCTCACTGAACCTTCGATACGTGATTTGGGACCGATCTCCAGTTTTGAAGTTGTTGACGGCGTCGATAAGATCTTGGCTGGACTTAACCGCTCGATCACCGAGGCGTGTAATCACATCACCCGATTTCAAGCCAAGCTTAGCCGCTGGCGATCCTGGTTGGACGTCCATCACGATCACTCCCGAGACTCCTTCTGGAATCGAATATGCCTTGCGATTTCCGTCATTGATCTCGTTGAAGCTCACGCCTAGTCGGGCCTTTTCGCCCTTGACGGACGGAGTTTCATCAGCTCGTTGGTCCTGTTGACGATTGTTATCGCTTGGCGCCTCGTCGTTAAAGAACTCTCGCCATTGGTCAGGCACTTGGAACCGGAATCCGTTTCGATCTTCTTGACCGTCTGGAATCTGATTTCGTCGCGATTGATCCGGAGCAGGAATACCCATTGTCTTGCTATCCGGCTTGATGTCCACCGTTTTGGCGGCACCGTTGCGGACATAGGTGAGTTCCGTCGTTTCGCCCGGCTTGTAGGTCAATAGAGCATTCAGCAGGTCTTGGTCATTATCCACTGCTTCGCTGCCCAGCCTAGTGATGATATCGCCTTTCTTGAGGCCTGCCTTGGCCGCTGAGCCGCCCGGGAGTACTTCCATGACTCGAACACCACCTGTCAACTTGAGCTCTTCCAGCTCATAAGGCTTCAAGCTCTCCATCTGGACATTGAGATAGCTTCGGGTGATCTTCTTCTCACCGATCAAAATGTTGGAGATCAGTCGTGCCTGATTGCTCGGAATCGCAAAGCCGATTCCCGCATTCGAGCCGCCGCCCATCACGCTCATCCCTGAATAAATCGAAGTGTTAATACCGACCAATTCCCCACGGATGTTCAACAACGGCCCGCCCGAGTTGCCCGGATTGATCGGAGCATCGGTTTGAATCATGTTGTTGTAGGTGCGAATCTCGGTCGCGTCGCCGGCTTGATTCATTCGCCCGACGGCACTAATGTGACCGATTGTCACCGTGTTTTCGAGTCCAAATGGCGCGCCGACAGCGATGGCGTATTGACCAGGTCGCACATGATCGCTATCTGCGAACCGTGCAGCCTGCAAGTTGTTGGCGTCGATCTTGACGACCGCGAGGTCATTGCGATCATCGTTCGACTCGATGACGGTGCCCTTATATTCCTTGCCGTTCCACAAGATAATCGTGACCGTCTTTTGACCGCGCACGACGTGGTCGTTAGTCAGAATCCAACCGTCGTTGCGAATGATCACACCCGATCCCTGGGACATTGGAACGGTGCCATTCGCAGATTCGGTTTCTGTTCGAACGTGAACCACCGATGGAGCAATTTCATCCACGAGGTTGGCGAACGTTTCGTCAGCTGCTTCTAAAGAAAATCCTGTGCCAGTTCCCGTCGAGTTCGATTCAAAACTAGCCGGCTTTGTAATCATCGGTTTGGGCTTTGAAGCAAACATTGGGGCAGCATTCGCCCGGCCCGATTGGAACGCGACGGCGCTCACCACAAGCAAGCCGCAAATCCAAGTTGCGGGATGGCGTACGATTGTGTTGACTTTGTTCATTTCGATCATCTTCTCTCAGTCGAATTTTCTCTTGGTATGCGAAATAACTAATTCAAATGGTTGGATGGTTCCCTGAGGGTCGTTAGTCCCGATTCTATCGACGGATAGCTTCAAAAATACGGGTCCCGATCACTTCTGGAGGCTCGGAAACGACTGCGTAACCGACTCCTTGCCGCTCGCCGGTTTGGACCTCCATGGCTCCAAAGCTAGGCGCACGGCTGCTCGCGCTCCATTGGTACAGCGTGGCTACTGCCAAACCGTCCGAAAGCCGGACTGAAAGCACTTTTTGCCTTCCAATCGTAACGACCTCCACTGCCTCAACGATAAATCCATAAGGCATTTTTGCTGGCTGAAATGGTTCGAAACCGAGCGACTTCTCCGCATCGGAAACGGTTTCAAACTTTGGTGATCCGGAATTGACGACTCGCTTGTAGCCTTCTGGTAGTTCGAGTTGGAAAAGCTCCCGAGGTAGCGACCTTGGAAACTCGACACTCAGCGTATCGAGCAGCACTTCGAATTGAGACCCATTCTGATATTCGGTCCGGAGTGGTAGTGTCGTTTTCTCGTCTAGATACAGCCTTCGTGTCGGAATCCCGCGTGACTTCGCGCGGCAAACAAGGGTGATCGTGTCTCTTCCGGCTATCTTGATGGACTTATCTTCACTTACCCGGTAATTCTTGTTGATGAGTTCAACGCGCACCTTAACCGTCATCGCACGTGTTTGTGGCGAGGGCATCGAGAGCAGAACTTTTTGATCGGGAACTTGTACTTGCCAGGTTCGGCCATCATCGACCGACGTTAACCCTTGCAATCGAAGGGGTTGCATGACTGTCCGGCGGACCTTGCCGTGCCCGTCCATCTCTACTTTGGTGACGACCTTCGTAGGCTCACCAAATGCGGACTGAACAACGAGCAAACTCGCGGGCGTTGTCTTTCGCGATTCGTACGACCTCGTCAGGATCTCCAAAGGAGTCTGAGCCAGCCCAAAGCAACAAAGCGTCGCAAGAGCGATCGTGGAGTAGATCCTACCGGCCATTATCTGTGTTTGAGACGCTAAACACAGGAGCGGTGCCGCCGAACGAGTCGGATGCGGCGATCCTTGCTTGGTCGTCGGCGACGCTCATTGTCGGCGCCTGAACATAAACTTCCTTTGTTTGCGGCTGGTCTGGCTGACCGAAAAAGTAGAGTGCGCCGTAGACAATCGTTGCCGCCACCATTGCGGTAGAAAAACCTAGCAGCCAAGGACGATCCGCTCGCTTGGGCTTTGACGACATCACCGCGCTTACCAACCGATCTTCGAGGCCTTCTGGAATTTCGACATTCATCGGAGAACCCACGATCGCCTTGAGGTCTCGAAGCTCATCAAGCACGACTTGGCATTTCGAGCATCGATCGAGATGGCGACGGATTTCAAGCATTTCGGCGCCCGAAAGCTCACGATCAATGAATTCCGAAAGCCGGGGTTCGACTTGATTGCAGTTCAAACGGTCACCTCTTCTCGGTACTTGTCTGGATTTGCAGCGACCAAGTACTTCCTGAGTTGGTTTCGTCCACGGTGGATTCGAGATCGAACGGTACCGATCGATGTATTCATCAATTCCGCAATCTCTTCGTAAGCCATACCTTCAACATCGGCCAAGACAACCGCGGTTCGGAATTCAGCGCTCATCGCGAGCAGTCCGAGTTGCAGATGCTCATCTAGCAAGTTCTCATTGATCTCACGATCTGGGCTGAGACGCTCGTCGGCGACTTCCCACGAAGTCTCGCCGTCCGCACCGGTGCTGTCCAAACTGAACGATTTGATTTTGATTTTTCGCCTGGAGTCGATATGTACGTTGGTGACAATGCGATACATCCAACTCGTGAACGGTAGTGATCGGTCGTAGCGATAGAAAAATCGAAACGCTCGAACGTAGGCTTCTTGCATCAAGTCTTCTGCATCTGATGCTTGCCCCGTCAGTCGGAGCGCGAGAGCAAAGACTTGCTTATACGATTGACGCATGCATGCTTCAAATTCCTGTTTGGAATTCTCGTTTGCATTCGATGAGGCTCGTGTCCAGACGTTTAGCATGATTTGCAATCAAAGTTGATTACCTATTTTATCGTTAGTCTGGTTCCCGGTCGGTGGATTTGACCAAGAAGTCCCGAAAAAAGTGCATCAAATTCGAGCCCAGCGTTGACGTTGCCTGCAATTCTGCGGTGACACTTGGCGATTCGACTCAGTGTTTCCGGAGAATCTGCGAGCGTAACCCGCGCCCAGGTTCCGATATGCTGGATGAATTCGAGTTGTCCTTGCCGAGCGGGAAAATTGCGGACCTTTCCAATTTCTTCGCCAAACTCCCGCGCTTCTTCGGAGAGCTTGAACGCTTCGATTGCCTTCCGTTTAGGCAAGGAGTTCGCAAAATCCCAGATGCGTCGATATAGGTCTTGATGCTCCAGCATGAAGCTCAACTCGCCTGGAACTCCGGCAGAAAGTACCGCCGCAAACTCCTGCGACGAATCCGAACTGTTTTCGCCTAGTTCGTACCCGCACATTACAACCAGGCAGCGCGACAAGATCGTGGGCAAAATTCTGCTCGGAGAGTCCGTAGTGAGCACAAACTTGGCGTGCAGAGGAGGCTCTTCGATTGTTTTGAGAACTGCGTTCGCACTCGCAGAGTTGAGTTTCTCTGCCTGATCAAAGTGGATCACCTTTACCCTTGCCGCGAGAGGTCTCGTTCGAATGAAAGTGAGTACCGGAATACCTGTGGGAGGGTTCGAACTGTCCGCGGTCTCCAGGATGTCGGCGATTCTAATGGATTGCCCTTTTCCGCTCGGACCGATGGTTTGGAAGTCCGGATTTGTGCCAGATGCGAGCGTGCGGCAAGAATAGCATTCTCCGCAAGGACGAGTAGAGTCCGTTGCTGTACACATCCATCCGGATACCAGCAGTTGCTTGAGTTCAGCGACCCCGCTCCCGCTCGCACCGCATAGAAGTACTGAGTGGAATGCATGATCTGCCGAGATTAGACGTTTAACAGTCTTCAGCGCCGTTGGACTGGCTACTGATTCCGCGAGGTCAGAACCGCTCAAACTGATCGACAGGCATGACAAACATGACTGCGCCTCCAACTGGGACCTTGATCGGGGAAGGCACAAAGGCTCCTTGCGTGCCAGCTTCCATTGAGCCGAAATTGATGACTTGTTCCCTGGCTTGACAATGGTCTTTGAGAACTTGGCGTAGCACGTCGACCTCGGACTCTTCAGTTCCGATTAAAAAAGTCGTGTTGCCTTCTCGGAGGAAGCCGCCAGTAGAGCCGATGATCGTGAACTTAAACCCCGCACGAACAAGCTCGTCGGTTACCCGATTCTTGTCTCGGTTATGAATAATGACGACGCAAAGTTTCACAAACTGGCTCCATTGAAGCGATCAGGGAGCCAAGACGTGGATTCGCCTTGACTCCCTGCATCTTAACCTGATTTTACGCCTTAGCGATCTGGCTGGGTTCCAGCAGTTCCGCCTTCAGCAGGAGTCTGTTGGGTTCCCGCATTTCCAGCAGTTGCTGAAGTATCGTCGAACTTCGCCGCGTCGCTGGCGGACACTTCACCCTGACTGCAACCGGCAAGAACAAGACCTGCGACCACAGTCAAAAGAAGTGCTCGGATCACTGACCAAGCCCCCAGAACGGATAGTTGATGGTGGTGTTAGGCACCGATCCGACAGGCAACAAGTAAGCGTTAGTGGCTACGCGGCAGTTAGAAGCAAATGCGCTTCCTGCAGGGAAAGCCTGAGTCAAGTACTCGTTGTTTCGAGGAGTGAGGCCCAAGAACCGCTCGACAGTGATGAACTTTGCGCTACCGTCAGCCATTCCGCAGACCACACCACCGGCTGGAGCCGCGACCTTTTCGATCGTAAGCGGGGTGGAGTTAGTGCAGTTGTTTCCGCCAGTAGTCTTGTAGAAAATCTTCTCCCAATACTCGCGGATAGCCATGGTGTAGCCAGTCTGCGCGACAGGTGAAGTGGACGACGTGACCTGAGGAACAACCTGAGGTACGGCATAAGTGTTTGGCATTTCCATCAGCAACATGGCGGCCGATGGGTTTGGCAATCCACCTTGGTTACCACCCGTCCATGGAGTAGTCACAAATCCGGTTCCCGATTCAACTGCAGCACCGGTCAATCCGAGATTCATCACGAAGCTGTTCAAGAATTGGCCATTTCGATTCCAATCTGTCTGATCGTTCTGTCGCAATGGGTGCTTGAAGAGATCGATATTCTTGACATAAGGATAAATGTACTTTTGCCAAGATTGCCAAGTCATGCTGTGACCAAAGCCAGTTGCGTTCGAGCACTTAACCACGGCACCAACGTTGAGCGCAGGGTTCAGCGAGGAACCAGCTTCGCAACCGGCGCGCATTGGATAGCGGTCTTCGTTGTCGCCGAGGTACATCATGAAGCCAAGGCTGATCTGCTTTTGATTGCTGATCGCCGCAGTCTTCTTGGCAGCAACGCGAGCTTGCGCAAAGACGGGGAAAAGAATTGCGGCGAGAATCGCAATAATCGCGATTACCACCAATAGTTCTATAAGCGTGAATGCTTTTTTCATTGTTTTCGATCCTGATCCAGCCAACAGGGAAGGAAATTTAGTTTCCTACACATTGTGGACCAATAAGGGCCAAAAAGTGTTAAATTTCAATGGTGATTTGCCGGAAAACTGGTGAATAGCCTTGTTTATCGACTGTAGATCATCGCTGCCCGCCGAGTTGGCTCGAACACGCTGCACTGTGCCTTCATCCGCTCTTGAAGTCGTTCCAAGCTCACTCCTGATTCGAGGTCGGCGCGCAGCCACTCACATCCCGCCAGGATATCAAACGGCAACTTCACATACTCATATTCGTAAGGTGGATCCTGCCATTGGAATTGATCACGCCAATTTTCGAGCACCAATCGCAGCAGGGCGAGTGTAGTCAAAACTGGAAGATAGCTCTTTGGATCGATCACGTGTACTTGGACTCCGTTGCACGGTATTCCAGCGAACTTTTGGAACGTCGGCTGGAAGGAGACTCGCCGAAATTTGACACCAGGCAGCCCGCTTGAATTCAGCTCCCGCGCTAAGAATTCGCCATCGATGTACGGCGCACCGACGATCTCGAATGGACGCGTCGTGCCTCTTCCCTCAGACATCTTGGTGCCTTCCAAAAGGCACATCCCGGGATAAACAATCGCAGTCTGCGGCGTAGGCATGTTTGGCGAGGGCATCACCCACGGCAGCCCAGTTCCGCCCCAGAACTCAGATGGGTTGTAATTAACCATTTGATGAATGGTCAATTTGCAATCAGGATAGAACTTGTTTTTGAGATAGTTTCCGATTTCGCCGATTGTCAGCCCGTGGCGAAGTGGCATCGGACGCAAGCCAACAAAGCTCTCCCAACCTTCTTCAAGCACAGTGCCCTCGACATCGACGCAGTTCACTGGGTTTGGCCGGTCCAGCACCATGATCTCGATCCCGGCTTCTTCTGCGGCCTCCATGCAGTACATCAAGGTCCACATGAAGGTGTAATAGCGCGCTCCGACATCTTGCACGTCAAACAAGATCAAGTCGGTACCTTCAAGCAGGCTCTGTGCAGGTTTTCGATGCGCGCCATACAGCGAGTTGAAGATCAAACCAGTGTCGGGATCGACGTAGTCCTCCCACTCGATCATGTTGTCTTGGGTATGCCCCCAAACGCCGTGTTGTGGTCCGAAAATGCGCGTGATGTTGAACTTTCCGGCAGACGCACTCACCATTAGGTTAATGATGTGTTCGTAGTTCGAGTCAATGGTTGCCTGATTGCAAACGATCGCGACGTTGCGACCATGCAGTTCTTTGAACTGGCTTTGCACCAATCGATCTAGTCCAGAGTTCACCATGAATTTGATTTGCCTACTAATACTATTTTGGTTGGATCGCATCCAGCCAGATCTTCCATTTTGCGGAACGACGCAGCCGAACGCGCCTTTTATCATCGCCAACTGGCTCGGAATAGGAGTGATTCGCGACTCTCAATTTCTCGAAGCGGATCACATCGGAATCGATCCAGCGATCATAGAAGTTCAAGATCTTACCAATTCTTTGGCTTTTGTAGAATTTTAGGACTGCTCGCCTGAGCTTGCGATCTTCCTCTGTAAGTAATCTAGCTTCGCCGCTTAATGGTTCCACAAATCGATTTACTGTTTGCAACTTTCGATCGTAAGAATGGTACATCGGGAATTCGAGAGTGGCGTAATCCCCCACCAGCGATGCCACGTAGTTCGTCGCATCATGGTCCAGGTGGCCCTGCTCGAATGCCGTGGTCACGATCCGGTCTGGCTCAAATTCTGAAACTACATCGGTGATGGAGCTCAACATTTTTGGAATCGCCTTGACGAATCCGCCATCTTCAAAGTTGAGAAAACTGAATTGCTCAACCCCTAACAGCTTCATCGCGGCCTCGCTTTCGGCTCGGCGGACAGGGGTTGAGTGTAGCCATACACACCGCACCGCCACACCAGATTTAACCAAATGGTTAATCCACGCAGCCAGAGCGATTTCGTCATCGGGATGCGGGAACAGAAACAGCCATCGCAAAGCTTGCGAATCATCAAACAACTTCAAGTCAGTTGGGTTGTACCCGGCATCGGCTAAACTACACCCAATGAAGATCCTCATCGTCAAATTGAGCGCGATTGGCGATTGTCTTCATGCAACACCCGTGGCCCGAGCATTGCGCCAGACGTTTCCCGATGCAAAAATTGGATGGGCGGTACATCCCCACTGCGCTCCAATTCTGGAGGGAAACCCGGACCTCGACGAGATCCACCTGATTCCACGAAAAAAGTTCTTCCGGGAATTTCCGCGAGCAATTTTGCCCGTTCGCCGGGAGAAGTACGACATCGCCATCGACTTACAAGGATTGATGAAATCAGGACTGGTCACCAAGCTTTCGAGCGCACCGAAGCGTATTGGGCCGGTTGAAGCTAAAGAGGGCGCACGAATGATGTACAACTTTCGCGTCGCTCGGGACAATGCGAACCTGCATGTGGTCGATGGGTACCTAAAATTGGCCGAAGCCGCTGGAGCAAAAGTTGTCCCAGCACCTCAAATGGTATTGCCGGACCGCACGGAGGACAAGCTTCAAATTGACAATCTCCTATCTGAGATTGGTATCGTCCCTGCCGATCGCTTGATCGTTTTGAATCCTAGCGCGGGCAGAGACATCAAACAGTGGCCGGCAGAGAGATTTGGAGAGCTTGCCCATCAAATTCGGTCCAAATTTGATGCCAAGTTTCTGATCACAGGTGCTCCAGCAGATGCTCATCTCGCAGAGAGAATTCTATCGGCGTTTCCCGATGCCATCAACCTCACTGGCAAAACGAGCCTCACTGGCATGGGTGAATTGCTTCGAAGAGTTGAGCTATTTGTTGGCGGCGACACCGGCCCAATGCACATGGCTCAAGCCGCTAGCACTCGGGTGGTCGCGATTTTTGGGCCAACAAATCCAAAAACGCTTGGTCCGACCTTACCGATTCATCGCGTCGCCTATAACCGACAACCTTGCTCACCTTGCCGACACCGGGAATGCCCGATCGGCCGCCCTTGCCTGAATGATCTGGGCGTACAAGACGTCTATCAGTTGTGCGCCGAGATTTTACAAGAACTGGACTGATGCAGCGGCGCGCATTCACTTTGATCGAGTTGCTTGTGGTCATCGCGATCATCGCGATCTTGGCGGCGATCCTCTTCCCGGTCTTTGCCCGTGCGCGGGAATCAGCAAACAAGACCGTCTGCCTTAGCAACCTACGACAATTTGGACTGGCATTTGCGATGTATCAGGACGATTCAGACGGCAACATGCCAGATCGTCGAGACCTGAAATCGACACTCGGATACCGGCCCTGGACCTCGTGGCCACCAAGCGACCCGAGAGTGGGTTGGGCATGGTCGATTCTCGGCCCCTATGCGAAATGGGGCTATCTCACGTGCCCCGCGTCTCGTTCGCGATTTACCGAAGTACCCCAGGTCAAACAAACCGTGGCTGAAAATGTCTACACCTACTATTGGATGTGGCGATTCGACCGAGTCGACGACCCAGTTCCGCTCGATAACTTTTGGGGGAAAACCGTGGATCAAGCTGTGACGGATTTGCAGGCAAGCGGCAACACGACGGTGGGTAATCCAGACGGCCCTTCGCAAGTCGAACTCGTCGTCGATCCGTATTTCCCAAAGACTATTCCAACCGTGCCAGCAGCATTGAAAGGCAAGACCTCGCATTTGAACGGCAGAAACCGGCTGTTCTTGGACCTTTCGGCAAAGTTCGTCGCCGACTCAAGAACAACAAACTAAGAACCCCTTTGTATTTTACGAACTAGGCGAAGTTCAACAGAGTTTTGGGCGTTCGCCATTTCATCAACGATTCGGAAAGTCGTAGCGTCTAACAGATATGCGCCGCTCCGATTATCTTGATGAAGTAAGTTATCGGCGAAAGATCTCGTTATGGGACGTTGTTGTCGTCACTGCAATCTGCATGGTTTTGGCGGCAGTACTTTCACCTGTATTCCCCATCGAATCTGGACAAGCCCGTAATTCAGTCTGCGTCAGTAACCTCAAGTATTTTGGAACGGCACTTACCATGTATGTCGATGACTGCGACGGTCGAATGCCTGACCGTCGTGACCTAAAAACTGAGCTTGGATTTCGACCGTGGACTTCGTGGCCGCCTACAGACCCAAGGGTTGGTTGGGCGTGGTCGATACTTGGCGTTTATGAACATCGGTACGGCCTCAATTGCATCCTTTCAAGAGAAATGTTCGCCGATGTGCCACAAGTTAAGCAAGCCGTCAAAAAGAGCGAATTCACTTACGATTTGAGGCGGAAGTTGAATGGTGTTAGCTCAATTGGTAAGCCAGTCAGCACTGAAGAATCGTTCACCTATTTTTGGATGTGGGGGTTCGATCGCATCGAGTATCCAGTTCCGAGTAATAATTTTTGGGGGAAAACCATCGACCAAGCCGTGATGGACTTGCAAGCAACCACAAAAATTGGTGTCAATAATTCGGACGCCTTATCACAAGTTGAACTGATTTCAGACCCATACTTTCCATCAGATATCCCGACAGTGCTGCCGGAGCTCAGAGGGAAGACTCCACACACGAAGGGCATAAGCACCTTGTTTCTAGACCTCCGAGCAAAGTTTGTTCCTGTCCCTAAAACAACAAACTAAAATGCCCTGGACCAAAGTCGGCCCAGGGCACTTCGTATTTTGCGAAAGGTTAGTTAGGCTGAGTTCCGCCTGATCACGGGCGTCCGCCGCCTGGTCGACCAGTACCGGTTCCGTTACCTTGACCGTTTGCACCCGCGGTTGCCTTGAAAGGCGCGCCACCGAGCTTCTTGAGGTTTTCGAGGTCAGTTTCTGTCAGAAGTGACTTCAACTTTTCGTCCAGACTCTTGTTCGCGGCCTCCATCTTGGCTTGCATATCTTCTCGGGACATGCCTTGACCACCATTTTGTCGAGCAGCCCGCATTTCGTCCATCATCGCTTGATTTGCGTTCTTGGCATCTCGGAATGCGTTGTTGATCTTCGTTCGAACAGCAGGATCCAGGTTCAACGCCTTTTGAACGTCTGCACTTTGAACCGCTCGGATTCCAGCGATTTGGACTCGGATTTCGAAGAATCGGGATTCTTGTTCGTCAGTCAAGACCTTCTTAATTTCGCTAGCTACTTCTTTGTCGAGTTGAGCAGCGATCTCTTGTGGATTCTCGCCATTTTGACGAGCAGCCATCAATCGCTCGCGCATCACCGACATGTAGTCTTGCTGCAGCTTGTCGAGCTTGCCGATTTGCTCTTCAGTGAGCTTCAGATCAGCGCGAACATCCGCTCGGTTCAGCAGTTGGAAACCACTGCCTTCCATCACGTTGTTCTGCATCATGCCCATTCGACCGCCACCTTGCTGGCGACCGTTCTGGCCATTTCCTCGTTGTGGTGGAGCGGTTTGACCGCTGTCTTGAGCGAATGCCGATCCAACCAAAATCACGCCCATGGCGAGCACGAAAAATGTTCTTAAAGCCTTCATATCTTTATCTACCTCTCCTCAAAACTGGAGAACTGTATGGCTCAGACGCACAACAGTTTCACTTGTTCTGTAAAAAGAACTCGAATTCTTAAACCTTTGTTCCCGAAAGTACTCGGTGAACGGCCTCGGCCTGATTCAAGTGGCGGTTTCCATGCTTACAAACGATCATCAGGACGTCAAATCCATTCCACTTGATGAACTTGGCCCCATCGCTTTGCACGCGGACCTTTGCCAAATCGGCGGTCATCGCTCGTGGCAGCATCGCCTTTACCTTTCGAAGGTTCGCTACATATTGCTCGACCACCGAATGATCGTATTGCCGCTTCTCCGGTTCAAACGCGGGCGGGACCGGAACATTGGGCCGCAACATGCCGCCAAGAATGAACTTCGCCAACATCGTGTGCCGTGCGTCCGAGTCATTAACTCCGCTGCCTGAAGCTAACGCCGTCTCTAGTCGCTGGGTCGCGTTCAAATCAGCTTTAACCAAGTGGTTAAATATCTGTCCGAGGCTCCAATCGTGAGCTGGCGTAACCTTGTTGATCGCAGCCGAATCGAGTCCAACAAACGCCTCAGCGCGGGCGATCAAGTTATCGACTTCTGCGGAAACTTCTTCGAAAAACAACTTCCGATCCATCTTATTGCTTCCTCCAGACGGTGCCCGTTGGCGTGTCGCGGAGTTCGTACCCTTTCGCTTCCCACTTGAGCCGGATTTCGTCCGCTTCAGCGAACTTCTTGTCCTTTTTCAACTGGATTCTGAGTTCGATGTCGGCTTGCAACTCCGCTTCCACCGAACCGCCTTCCTCTTTCTGAAGCTTTGGCGCGATTCCGAGCAGCGCATCGATCTTGTCCAAGAATGCCTTACCAGCTGAGGCGTCTTCTGCCGTCATCTCAGCCGATTTTCGGAAGAGGACCGCCGTGCCTTCTAAAGCTTTCGCCAATGCCACACTTGTGTTCAAGTCTTCGCACATAGCGCCCAAGCATTCGTCGTAGATTCGCTCGAGTTCCTCGGACACATGATCCTCGCCAGAGGGGTACTCGGTTTCTTCCACCAGTCGACGGCATTCTTGTATGCGATCTACGTTCTTTTTAGCATCGTCGAGCCCTTGCAAGGTGAAATTGAGTGGCTTGCCGTAAGGCACCGCAATCAGTGAATACCGCAACGCAGTAGGATCGGCTCCCCTACCCTCGATCAAATCGCGAACGGTGTAGTAATTCCCTTTGCTCTTGCTCATCTTCTCGCCGTTCACCAGCAAGAATCGAACGTGCATCCAGTGATTTGAAAACGCCTTGCCTGTCAAGCATTCGCTCTGAGCGATCTCCGACTCGTGGTGAGGGAACACGAGGTCTTCTCCGCCCGCGTGGAGGTCAATCGTGCTTCCTAGGTATTTCATCGCCATCGCAGAGCATTCGATGTGCCATCCCGGGAAACCCCATCCCCACGGCGAGAACCATTGCATCAAGTGCTTGTCGTCCTTCTTCCAAAGAGCGAAATCTCCAGGATGCTCCTTATTGTCATCCACGACGACGTCTCGGACTGCGACTTGGAGCTGATCCTTATCCCGGTTACCGCTCAATTTTCCGTGCTCGGGGAAGCTGCTCAGACGGAAGTAAACGCCAGTATCGGTGACATAGGCATGCCCCTTTTCGATGAGGTCTTGCACGGCGATGATCTGTTCACGCATGTGCTCAGTCGCACGTGGACGAACCGTCGGCTCGTTGAGATACAGCCTAGCCCAATCTTCCTCAAAGGCATCTCCGTAATATCGGGCCAGATCCCATACGTTCTGGAAATTTGCGCCTTCCTTGCTCTTGAGCGCCTTTTCCATCTTGTCTTCGCCAGCGGCATCAGCAACGTCATCTTGAGTCAAGTGTCCAACGTCGGTGATGTTGCTGACATACATCACCTGCCAACCGAGCGCGGTCGCAGTTCGAACAACCAGATCCGCGCACAAAAACGTTCGGAAGTTGCCAATGTGGGCAAAGCTATAGACCGTCGGTCCGCAGCTATAAAATTTGAGGACCCCAGGCGTTACCGTCTCGATCGGTTTTACTGTTCTCGAGAGGGTGTCATACAGTTTGAACGGTCGATTACTCACTTCGAAGTAAGGATACCCGTCGACAAAAATGGTCCTAGCGAATCGCTCGCCAGGACCATACCGAGGTTTAGTTGAATTTACAGTCCCTTATCAGAAAGGAACTTGACCAAGTCTGCGATTCTGCAGCTGTAGCCCCATTCGTTGTCGTACCAGGCGACGACTTTCATAAGGTTGCCGAGCCCGACTGTGTCGACAGAACTGAAGATTGAACTGTATTCGTTGCCCTTCAGGTCGGTGCTCACCAACGCTTCATCGCTGTACTGCAGAATTCCCTTCATCGGGCCTTCGGCGTATTCCTTCATCGCAGCGTTGACTTCTTCCACGGTTACGTCTCGCGATAGCAAGGCAGTGAAGTCGACTACGGAAACCGTTGGGGTTGGGACTCGGAAGGCCATGCCGGTGAATTTGCCCTTGAGTTCTGGGATGACCAGTCCGACTGCCTTTGCGGCTCCGGTGCTGCTAGGAACGATGTTCTCGGCTGCGGCTCGGCTATCGCGCAAGTCCTTCTTAGCGGTATCGACTGTCGACTGAGAATTCGTGTAGGCGTGGACGGTTGTCAGAAGGCCTTTCTCGATTCCAAATCGCTCGTGAAGAACCTTCGCCACCGGTGCAAGACCGTTTGTGGTGCAGCTCGCGTTCGAAACGATGTGATGCTTGGAAGGGTCGTACATGCCTTCGTTCACACCCAAAACCATCGTCAAGTCTTCATTCTTTGCAGGTGCGCTGATAATGACCTTCTTGGCTCCAGCAGCGCGGTGTGCTGCGGCCAAAGTTGCATCTGTGAATCGGCCCGTAGCTTCAATCACGATATCGCAACCCATGTCTCCCCAAGGAATCAGTGCTGGGTCTGTCTGGGCAAAAACCTTGATCGCATCGCCATCAACAGTGATTTCCGAGTCCGAACTCGTCACCGAACCTTTGAATGGACCGTAAGTAGAGTCGTACTTAAAGAGGTACGCGTTGGTCCTCGTGTCGGTTAAGTCGTTGATCGCAACCACGTCAAATTGACCCTTGTACTTTTCTTGAAGGGTGCGAAGAGAAAGGCGACCAATGCGCCCAAAGCCGTTAATTCCTACGCGTACTGCCATTGATGAATTGCCTCCTAAGCAATATCACTAGTTTACCGGGAAGAAGAAAAACGCCGGGGAAGATTTGATCTCGCCCCGGCGTTCACCATTTGGTTAGGTCGCTTTAGTTACGCGGCTGCCAGGATTTCCAGTAATCGGCGTCTTCGATTTCCAACGCTTCTTTGGTCATAAAGAGCGGCTTCGTCGTGTCTAACATCACTGCAAGCTCCTCGGTCTTTGTGTGACCGAATGAGGCTTCAACTGCGCCTGGCTGTGGTCCGTGCGGAATTCCGAGCGGGTGCATCGTGATCGAACCTTCTTGGATTCCTTTACGCGAGCCAAATTTGTCGTTGCAGTAATACAGCACCTCGTCCGAATCGACGTTTGAGTGGACGTATGGAACCACAACTGCTTCCGGATGGAAGTCAAGCATTCTCGGACAGAACGAGCAGATCACAAAACCGGGCGAATGGAATGTCTGGTGAATCGGCGGCGGCATGTGCAGTTTTCCGACGATTGGGCAGAACGCATGAATGCTAAATGCCCACGGGTAGACATAGCCATCCCAACCTACGATATCGAACGGATGATAATTGTAGGTGTACTTCGTCAGCCGTTCGCGAGCCTTCACGACGACATGATAAGTTCCTTTTTCATCATGAGTCTTGAGCTCGTGTGGCGGGCGAATATCGCGCTCGTGGTACGGCGCGTGCTCTTGGAGCTGGCCAATGTTGTTCTTGTACCGTTTCGGAATCGTGACTTCCCCATGGCTTTCGAACGTGAGCATTCGGACCGGGAACGACTCAAATCGAATCCGCCAAATGGTTCCTCGCGGGACGATGATGTAATCCCCAGGATGGACGTCGATGTCTCCGTACATGGATTCGAAAACGCCTTTGCCGTCATGAACAAACAGAACTTCATCCGCTTCGGCGTTCTTGAAGTAATCCTCCATCTGTTCATTCGCTACGATCGAATTCCAGATGACGTCGGAGTTACCCATAAGCGGCACACGCCCGGTCACCGCATTCCCCTTCGGACTCATTTTCGCAGTCAGAAGATGTCGGTGGCGCAAGGGCTCTTCTGTCAAGAGATTGGGCTTGCATGGCCCCATATCCTCCCAACTGGCCACTTCCGTGGGTTGATTGATGTGATACAGCAAACTCATCGGTCCGCTGAATCCAAAAGTCGAGAACAACTGTTCCGTGTACAGTCCTCCGTCAGGCTTTTGGAATCGAATGTGCCGCTGTGGCGGTAAGTTTCCTAATCGGTGATATCGTGGCATCGTCGCCTATTCCTCTACTCTCGATTTTAGCTGTTTTGGACACCCGACTAGCGCAGGGTTTCCTCCCACCAATCGAGAATTTGTTGCAATCTGTGCCGCTTCATGTCCGCTGGGCCGTTACGGCTCATCCCGTGGCTTGTTGACGCAGGGTACCGAATGAAGCGAGTCTTCACTCCCATATGCTGGAGCGCGGCAAAGACTTGTTCGCTCTGCTCGATATTGCATCGCAAGTCTCCTTCGCTATGGATCACGAGCGTCGGTGTAACCACTTGGTTAAAATAGGCGATCGGCGATTGGTTCCAGAGCACTTTGATGCTATCGAGATCGCCAAACGCTTCCCCAGGCCAGTAACCGTTCGGCCGCCAGATATAGTCGCTATTGCCGGCTTTGCTGACCAGATTGCTCACGCATCGATCCGTAATCGCTGATTTGAACTCCTTAGTGTGGCCTACGGCCCAGTTGGTCATGTAACCGCCATAGCTTCCGCCCATGATCCCGATTCGGCTAGCATCACACCAAGACTGCTGCATGGTCCATTCGAGCACGGTTTGAATATCCTGCCAGTCCTCGACGCCCCACGAGCCGCGGATGGCTTTCGTGTGAGCTTCGCCGTATCCCTTGCTTCCCCTTGGATTGCTGTACACCACGTGATAGCCTGCCGCCGCAAGTAGCTGGAACTCATGCATGAAGGTGTAGCCATACATCATGTGCGGCCCGCCGTGAACCTCGATCACAGTTGGACAGTTCGGCTTGCTGCTCTGGATGTACCACGCCTGAAGTGGAGTACCTTCTTCGGTTTTTAACCAAATGGTTGAAGGCTGAAACACTTCTATTTCACCCAACAATTCATCATTGAAGTGGGATATGACTTTGGGTTGGTGGTTGGCGTCGTCAAGGTCAAGAACGGCTACTTCCATCAGCCTCGTGGAGCTTCCGACAACGCAGGCAAACTTAGATCCATCAGCGGAAATGTTCCCGTTGAGAAGCACTTGTTCGCCTTCGGTCAACAGGTGATACTCCCCAGTTTCAACGTTAACAAACGATAGGTTGACCGCCCCATGCTCGGCGTGCTGGAGATAAATTGCTTTTGAGTCAGGACTCCACATCAATCCACGGCCATCGTCGGATTTGGTGTCGCTATTCACCCCGGTACTGAAGCAAACATCCACGTTTTCGGTGAGACAGCGGACGCCAGAACCATCTTTCTGCATCAAGAACACCCGCCGGTTCAGGTCCCCTCGATCGTCTGAATCGTCGGCATATCCGATGTATGCGATCCACTCACCATTTGGTGAAACTTCAACTTCGTCTTTCGAACCGATCGGTAATGATGTTAACTCGTGGAATTCACCAGTTAGCCTGACCCGCACGGCCACATCGTTAGCAGGCTCTCGCGAATATATTTTCTCGAACTTGGAATGGGTCAGCACGAGCGATTCCGAGCCCGGCTCCCAGCTAAATGCATAGTGTCCGAAAGGACATTGGGTGTAGAGCTCGTTCGTCGATCCGCTTGCCAAATCAACGATCCAAACCGTGTAGCGGTCGTCACAGAAATAGCCATCGCCATCCATGCGAAAGCTGATCGAATTGATCACCTTCGGAGGTTCGCTTTCGCCAGATTCTGCCCTCGCCTTGGCAGCCGCTTGCGTTCGATCTTCGCCTAGTTTTCGGAAAACCACCGCAAGTTTTTGACCATCTGGTGAAAGCTTCACACCACCGATGGAGCCTTCTGGAAAGTTCGATACCTTGCTTGCTTCGCCTCCTAAAAGTGAGAGCTGATAGATTTGGGACGATTCTTCGGGCTCGCGCTTTGAAACAAAGAAGATGCGCTCTCCATCTCTACTCCAGATTGGATTTGAGTTAGAACTCCCTGAACTGGTGATTTGGCGCTGCTCACCAGTCGCCAAATCGGTCAAGTAGAGGTGAGTGATATATTTGTTCTTGGGGCCAAGTTTCTTGGCAGCAAATACTACATGCTCACCATTTGGTGAAATGCGTGGTTGCTGAACAAAAATGAACCGGTCGAGGTCAGAAACAGTGATCGGGCGAGCACTCATGTGCCCAGCTTACCTAGCTCCGGATTACGCGGCTTTAGGCTGATCAGATTCGAGCCCAGGGTGCCAAATGGTGCACTGGTTTCGGCCGTTATGCTTGGAGGCATAAAGCGCCTTATCTGCCTGCTCGATAAGTTCTGCGGTCGTGATTGTGCCCGGAATTGCACTCGATACACCAAAGCTCGCAGTCGCTCCGTGGAGGTCAAGCGTATACGCTTCGATGCACTTTCGAACTTCGTCGGCGAACTCGAATGCCTCTTCTGCATTGTGCTCAGGCAAGAGCATGATGAATTCCTCTCCGCCGTATCGCCCTGGGGTAACGGATTCACCGCAGTTTTGTGAAATCAGTTCACCCACACGTCGCAACAATGCGTCGCCTGCCGGGTGCCCATAAGTGTCGTTATAAACTTTGAACTTGTCGACGTCCATCAGCACCACCGAAATGTTGCTGTCTGGCGTGCAGTCCCATTGGTCTTGAAGTGTGTTCAAGAACGCTCGTTGATTAAAGAGACCGGTCAGTGCGTCTTTGAACGCCATATCGCGCAATCTCAGCTCTTGCTGGACGCGCTCAGTGATGTCAACCGCCGTCATCAAAATGCTGGTGACTTCGCCCTTTGCACTGCGCATCGGCATGACGTTCCATTCAATGGTGACGCGGTTGCCAATCTTGGTTTCGCATGGAAGCGCAAAGGTGTTCGCTTGATCCTCGTAAATCGCTTGTTGCAGACGACTGACGAACTCCTCGCGGTCCTCGAGACCAACGATGAATTCGTGGACGGGCTGCTCAAAAACTTCGAATTGGTTGTAGCCGAAGGTCTTTTGGGCAGCATCATTCCATTCATAAACATTGCCGCTCGTATCCACGCCGATGTATGCGATGGGGATCGTAGAGAGCACTTTTTGAAGCCGAGTCGTGGCGATCTGCAAGTTTTCGGCGATCAGCTGATTATCACGAAGACTGTCTTCAAGCTGAACCTGTTTGGCCTCCAAAACATGCTCACGATCCAAAAATTCAGTTTCCTTTGCACGAAAGGTCTCTTGAATGATCTTGATTCGGGCCTTTTGGTCCGTCACCAAAGTGCGCAGAGGCTTATGGACGAACCGATATTGTAGGAACGAGTTGGTCCACAAACCAAGCAGCGAAAGCCACATGAACGCCGATTTTGCGCTGATCTCTCGGTAATCCGCGACATAAAGCGCTTCAAAACTGAGTGAAATCGAGCAACAAAGGGCTAGGCCTGCCAAAAGAAGCCAGTTTCTAAATGCCGCGTCAGGGCAAATGGTCTTTGCCCTACGCTCTATCTGAGTCGATTCCAATTTCGGCATCCTGCTTAGTTTTCATTGTCGGCAACACGATTCCCGAATCGCAGTTGCCTACGGTGTGATTCCACACTTTTGGATAAAACTCGCTTAATTCTAAGCCAAAAGGGTACATTCTTCAGGTTCCCCAACGGCTCTTATGGATCAATCGCATATCCGAAATTTTTGTATCATTGCCCACATTGATCACGGCAAGTCCACGCTGGCAGACCGGATCATCGAAAAGTGCGGGCTGATTCGTGGCACCGCCCAAGAGCAGATGCTGGACAGCATGGATATCGAACGGGAACGCGGTATCACCATCAAAATGGCCGCTGTTCGGCTGGACTACAAGGCTAAAGATGGTCAGGACTATCAGTTGAACCTGATCGATACTCCGGGCCACGTCGACTTCACTTACGAAGTTTCGAGGGCATTGGCTGCTTGCGAAGGCGCACTCTTGATCGTCGATGCGAGCCAGGGCGTCGAAGCACAGACTATCGCCAATGCCAATATGGCGATGAACCAGAACTTGGAGATCGTCCCGGTGATCAACAAGATCGACCTACCTCACGCCGACGTGACCCGAGCAAGAGAAGAGATCGAATCCTCGGTTGTGATTCCAGCGGACGACGCCGTTCTCGCGAGCGCAAAGTCAGGCATCGGAATTGAGGACATTCTAGAGGCGGTCGTCACCAGAATGCCATCGCCGCGTGGCAACCCGGAAGCTCCGCTCCAAGCTCTGATCTACGACTCTCATTTTGATTCCTACCAAGGCGCCGTAGCTTATATTCGAGTCGTTGATGGTTCCGTCAAGCCGGGAGATCGGATCAAGATGATGTCCACCGGCAACGAATTCGTCGTTGACACGGTCGGGGTTTTTCGCCCGCAATTAGATCGCACACAAGTGCTGAATCCTGGCGAAGTTGGATTCATTACGGCGGCGATGAAGACGATCGGCGACGCGCGCGTTGGCGACACCGTGACCAGCGCGGAAAATCCTGCTCCAACAGCTCTGCCGGGATATCGCGAGGCCAAACCGATGGTTTTCTGCGGTCTTTATCCGAGCGACGGGGATCAATACGAGGAACTTCGCGATGCGATCGAGAAGCTCCGTTTGAACGACGCATCGCTCAGCTTTGAACCTGAAACCTCAGCGGCCCTTGGCTTTGGATTCCGTTGCGGATTCTTAGGGCTACTCCACATGGAAATCGCCCGTGAGCGGCTGGAGCGCGAATTCGGATTGGATCTGATCTTGACTGCTCCGTCGGTAGATTACGTGGTCCACAAGACCAACATGGATGCCGAACACATCAGCAATCCAAGCGAGTTTCCATCACCCAACGAGATTCGGTACATCGAGGAACCAACCGTCAAGGCAACGATCATGGCCCCGCAAGAATACGTCGGCGCGGTGATGACCCTTTGCCAAGAACGCCGCGGAGTTTACGAAAAGAGCGAGTATCCGTCCCAAACGCGCGTCATGTTGCACTACTCGTTGCCGCTGGCAGAGATTCTGCTCGACTTTTTTGACAAGCTCAAGTCTGGCACTCGCGGCTATGCCTCTTTCGATTACGAATTGGGTGAATACGCTCAGTCCGACTTGGTCAAAGTGGATGTGCTGCTCAATGGCGATATCGTCGACGCGCTCTCCTTCATTGTCAACAAACAATTCGCCTACCAACGTGGTCGAGCAATGGTGGAGCAGCTTCGTAAAGTCGTTCCACGGCAACAATACGAAGTCCGTATTCAAGCTGCGATTGGCTCGAAGGTGATTGCCGCCGATACCGTCAAGCCATTCCGAAAGAACGTGATTGCCAAATGCTACGGCGGTGACGTAACCCGAAAGCGAAAGTTGCTTGAAAAGCAGAAAGAAGGCAAGAAGCGAATGAAGCAGATCGGAAGCGTCGAACTTCCGCAAGAGGCCTTCCTTTCCGTGCTGAAAGTTGTGGAGTAACGCAAAGTTAGCGTTACTCCAACATTTGTTGCTTTAGCGTCGGCGAGTAGAAACGACTGCTGCTTGGCTCGGAGTAACCGAGTTGATTTGCAATCCATCGTTGATCGACACGGTGACCACGTATTTTCCATCGCCAGTGAATGCAATCGGCGAACCTATTGCGGACGCATCGTTCAGAATCGCGACCTGTTTGTTAGAATTCAGATCCCAGAAGCGAACGGTACGATCATTGGCGCTACTGGCTGCCAACTTACCATTTGGTGAAATTGCAACTCGCTGAACCCAATCTTGGTGGCCGCCAAGCTTGGCACTTAGCGTCTTCTTCGCGACGTCCCAAACTCCAACAAAGTTATCTCGCCCAGCAGTGATGACCCGTGTTCCTGCTGCGTTTGCAACCAAATCATTGACTCCTGTTCCTCCCGTGAAGTCCTTGCGGAACGAGATCCCGTAACTGGGTAGCCCTCGATAGTGAATTCCCTCGGTGAGGGTAGCAGCGATCAGATTGGATTTTACGAGCACCGCACTGGCGAAGACCACGCCATTTCCTGCGATTCGATATTTGGGCTTCGCGTCCGCGAAATTCCAAACGATGATCACATCATCCTTGCCAGTTGAGTACATCGTTTTACCATCTGGTGAAAAACTGATTGATTGGATGCCGCGGGCGTGGCTTTGGACGCCGCGAGGAAACTCGCGGAGCTTCTTTCCAGTCTTCACGTCCCAAACGTACATCCTTGAAGTTTCATCACCGGAGACGATCTGTTGACCATTTGGTGTAAAACTCAGCGCGTAGCAAGCCTGAGGATGCCCTGTTAGGGTCTGGGTGGTGGCTTTTGTTGCGGCATTCATCAATCGGACTTGTCCGTTTTCTAATGCTGCCGCAAACATTGCTGACTTCGGCCCAGTCGCAAAAGCGACGGGCTTGAGCGAATCAAAAGTCTGAATTCTGGTTACTGCAATAGGTTGTGCGCTGATGACAGCCGCAAGTGCGATCGATAACATGGTTGGTTCTCCTAAAGCTAAGGACGCACCATGCCCTGAAAGAATTACGGTGTAATTTCTATTGCATCAACTCTGCGATCTGTTTTTCATTAACCTTTTGGTCAAATCCCCATAATCCACGCCATTCGGAGCTTCGATTTTGCCCTTTGGAATCAATGCCCGTCGTACGAATCGTCAAGGGGACGAATCGACCGCCATCGATCACGATTTCAAGGCCAGTCAAACCTTTGCCTTTACGAGTGCCAATGATTCGGTAAAACGGCCGCTTTTCTCCCCAAACTTCCATCTCCTTGGTATCGGATTTGAAAGTCATGCCTTCCTTGCTCAAAGCTTGTAGAGCAGGGCTCCAGAATCCTGTTCCGCGATAGAGTGGAGCAAAGATTTCCCGTGAATACACTTCTTCGAAATCGAGTGCGGTCAATTTGGGCTGGGATGGAGTCGCAGCAGGCTCAGATTGACCCCACTTGCCAAGTTCCATCTTGCGTTTCTTATCCCCATAGCGCACAAGACGGCAAATGATCGTCGGATCCGAAGTCAGGAAATAATCCACCGAAAACTTATCCTTCGACAGGATGTTGATCGTACCGTTCGTCATGCCTGAGATCGAGGAGTTTTTAACCAAAAGGTCAAATTTCCCGCCGACCTTCGTCATTTTTGCAATGGACCCGTCGACCTTACTTGCCAGTTCGATGATGTCCTGATCCACGGTTTTCCATCCGTCGGTTCCAGGCTTTCGAATAGCAATGGCTTCGGCCTTTTTGCCCGCTTCCTTTGCGGCATCAAACTGCTTCTTGATCTCGTCCGGGGTAGGGTTCTCTGCGCTCGTCGAAGAGTTCTGTGCCGGATTTTGACCATCTACCTTTGGATCGGCTGCCGGTTTGGACCCATCCACTTTAGTATCGGATGGACGACTGCCGTCTTCGACTTTCGTTTGCTGGGTGCTGTTGCACCCGAGAACGACTAGCCCTGCGGCCAAAACTAACCAATTGGTAAATTTCATTTTTCAGGAATTAGCATTTGCTGTAGCGGATATTCCAACTTCGCCCAGTCCGAAAGGTCGATGGTCTTAGAAAACGGCGCATCCTTTTGCTTGCAATCTTCAAGGTAAGACCGCTCCTCCGCCGTGATCGTTCCCTTGGCCAATGCAGATTCGGCCATTTCTGCGAGCTTGAAAAATCTATCCATATGGTCAGCAATGCGGATTTCAGCGTAGTCTCGTGCGGCCCAAGTAGAGATCAAGAACTGCCAGTCCGACGCTTCAGCCAAAAGCAACTCGCGCGCAGCCTGCTCGGCAATCTCTTTACAAAGCCCTTCTTGGCAAGAGTTTGCAAGCTCGATCATCTTTCGCTGAGCAGGATACAGCCGTTGCCAAGTCCAGAGGTTGTCGTTGTTCAGCCAAATAAAGTGATACCCACCTTCGCCCCACGACCCTTCAGGAAGGTGAATCATGTGCCGGGCAGGTTCCTCGTCAATCACATCGCCCCCAGAAACGGATTCCAATTCAGGTTCTGCGGCCATGGCTCGCCCCATTTCGTAAAGGAATTCCGGACCTTCCCACCACCAATGACCAAAGAGCTCGGTGTCATACATCGCCACAAGCGTTCCTGTTCGACCCGCAACATCCTTATAGTTCTGCATTGTGGATTTAACCAATTGGACAAAATCCTCGGCGTGACTCTGAATGTTTTCGTATGCGTTCCACGGGTTGTACTGTTGTTTCTGCCCGAGGTCCGCCTTATTCGGGCTGATGCGCCAATAGCGCAGCCTGCCTGGATAGAACTGCTTGTGAAACTCTAAGTACCACTCGTTTCCGGGATAACCCACCTCACCGCTCCACACTTTCACCGTCGTGTGCGGATCGCGAGCAAAACAGATCACACCATTGGGCAGAGCGTAATGTTCATACTCGCTCCGATATTCGTCGGGAGGCGTGAACATCTTCTTGGATCGTTCAAAAAGATCGGCGAGTTGTGGAAACTGAGTACCGTAAGTTCCGAGCGGTTCTCCACCTCGAATCATGTGGCTATCGACGAAGAAATACTCGATCCCATTCTCGTACAGAAAGTCTTCTACCGATTTTCGAGGCCACGGCTCGACATCATCCACCGGGCCAACCCAATCATATCCGGGGCGATAGGCGCATTCCGGAAGCCAAATTCCGCGAGGGTTCTTGCCGAATCGCTCAACGTGAGATCGAACGGCTAGCTTAACCTGAGCTTGGATCGAATGATCCGTGTTGGCCAGTGGGAAATAACCATGTGTCGCACCACATGTGATGAGCTCGATTGAGCCTTCATCTTGAAAATAGCGAAATCCCTCGTTGATTGAGCGTCCCCATTGATGCTTAAAAGCAACCAGCGCCCTAGTGTAGTAGCGCTGCCACATGGCAGCAAGACCTTCCATCCCTTCCGGGCCTTCTTTTCGGAACAGCTCGCCATCAGCAATTGCGGCATCGATTTTCTCCTGGCAATACTCCTCAAACCCAGCCTTGAACGACGGATCATCCAGTTGCTCCGCCAAGATCGGAGTCATGTTGATCGTCCAGCGTGGCTTGATTCCTTGACCATTGAGTCGGTCGAGCGCATCCAAGATCGGCAAGTAGCACTCCGCGGCGGATTCATTCAGCCAGTCGGTACCGTGCGGCGATTTTCCGTGCGAGAGCACATACGGCATGTGCGAGTGCAAACAAAGGAGAAATCGGCCAACTGCCATGGCCTTATTATAACGTTGGATTTGACCGTCCCGGATAATCGCTCGATTTGAGGGGGCTAATCTTTTTGTCAATTGCTCCCGAATATTCAATTTGAATACCCGGCAACCTTGCTGGGCATTGCGAATTGAGGATTTATTGAAGCCATGAACACTGGCGAATGGAGTAATTACGGCAATTGGGCGATTTTGGCGACAGGCATTTTGCTTATCGCTTGGTCGGGGATTTTGTTCGCTAAGTCAAAGAATCGTTCAAAGTCTGAATTGATCGACTTTTTGCAAGATGCCGACCACTACACAGAGATTGGTCGTGCTATTGGAAAGGCGATTGAATTTGGATTAAAGGAAACCGGCGCAGATGCAGGTTATCTACTGTTAACAGGCAACCGAAACTCGACCGAACTTGCATTGGTCGCAGATCGTTCGACCGATCCGGGATTTATCGCTCCAACGATGTTGACGATTGGCGACGGAATTTCAGGACGAGCGTTCAATGGGAGGCAACCATTACTAGTCCGATCGAAGAAGCAGGCTGAGGCACTCGCACAAGAGTTTGCGCATCCGCCTCATTCGGTCCTTTCGATCCCAATCGAAGTCGTTGATAGCTCTTCGCCCGAAGGCCATTCGGTACGTCGCCCCGTCGGCGTGCTGACATTTGTGGTGACTAAGCCTAAATCGAGGCTTACAAAGAACGCCATGTCGGTTGGAGCAGCCTATTCCAGCATCGTCTCGCTCTTGGTCAACAATCTCATGATGATGCAGTTTGCCCATGAAACGATCATGGATTCGCTGCAAGAAATTTCTCACCTTATCGAGGCTAAAGATCCGCTTTCTGTGGGCCACGCAAGGCGTACGGGCGAATTGGCCTTGGTGATCGCGGAACACATGGGGCTCGATAACGGAATTCAAAACGACATTCGAAATGCTGCAGCACTGATCGACCTCGGCAAGGTAGCGATTCCAGATTACATCCTGCGAAAGGATGGCCAGCTTACCGATGAAGAACTCGCAGTCGTGAAGGAACACCCGCTGGTTAGCTACAACATCTGCAACAAACTTCGGCTTCCCGAATCTGTTTTGATGCTTGTTCGGAACCACCACGAACGACTTGATGGCAGTGGATATCCAGATGGACTGAAGGCCGGCGAGTTGCCGTTGCCTCTTCGCGTGCTGAGTATCGCCGACACGTTCGATGCGATGAAGTGCAACCGGTATCACCGCCAGGGCATGTCAAACCCCGAAATCATCACGACTCTGGTTCGCGAATCGGGCACCAAATTTGATCCAGCGGTCGTCCAGGCAGTCCAGCAATTGCTTGAGTCCGGCGCAATTGACCAGATTTACAGCGGATTCGCTGAACAGAACGGCACTTTCCTGAGGGCAGCATGAAGAACCAGGTCGTCGGTGTAGAGATTGGTAGCGGAGCGGTACGAATTGTGACCGCGATTCCCGATCGATTCCCGATCGTGACCGGAGTCCATCACTTGCCTTTTCATGGATTGCGGCACGGCGCACTGGAAGAACAGCAGGTTCTTGTCGCGACGTTGCTGAAGGACTTCGTCAAACAGCACGATTTGGTTGGACTGCCCACTGTTTTCAGCGTCCCTTCTGAATTTGCAAGCTTGTATTGGACCAAGCTCCCGAAAGTGCGCCGCGAAGAACTCGCGGAACTTGCGATTTATAAGCTCAAAGACCAGCTGGTCGGTGATTCGTCGGACCTTTCGGTCGGCGTCGTTCCCGTCAGTGTGGACGAGCACGACAACTACGAGTCTTTGGTGATTTCTATCCCCAAGGGCCTCGTACGCGAGCGAGCTGACGCCATCATCGAGTCCGGACTCGTTCCTGCAGGATGCGAGCTTGAAGCACAGTCGCTCCTTCGCCTGATGCAACACGACCTCGAGTCGATGAGCAGCCTGGCACGACAGATGTCCATGACCCTGGTCGATATCGGTTTGGAACGAACTCGATTCTTGGTGATGCAGAACCTCAGGCTGCAATTTGTCCGTGGAATTCGATTTGGCGCACGCCGAGTCCTTGAAGCCATCGCCGAGCAAGGTGGGTTTTCTGAAGTCGAAGCGGCTGAAATTTTGGATTCAGGCAAGGCAAAGTTGACCCTGACTGCTCAGCTTGAAGTCGAGCACAACGGAAACCACGTCACTTATGACCTGAAGGAACCGATGGAATCGCTCATTCGCGAACTCCAAAGACTGTCTAGCTACTTCCGCACGCTGAAGTCCGACCGGAGCTATTCAGGCATTCTTGAGCGCTTGGTTCTAGCCGGAGAATTGGTGTCAGTCGAAGGTTTTGCCGAATTCATTGGCAAGATGATGCACACCCGAATCCAGCTCATCAACCCGTTTGATGCTGCCCGACTGGAAATCGATATTGACCAATTGGACAGCGTGAGCAAGACGCCGCACCGATTCGCCGTTGCCACAGGATTGGCACTTAGCCCCTACACCCTCGAAAAGGAGAATTCTCATGGTCGCCGAGCGACAGACGCAATCGCTGCCTAAACAAGAGATCGTCGATATTTCGGTGAATCTGCTTCACCAGATCTTTTCTGATCAAGCTGCCACGCGCGCGAAGAAGACCCGCGAAACGCTGATTTCGATCGGCGCAATGTTGGTTGCTAGCCTCTTTGTCGGGGGACTCGCGATCGAGTTTTTGGGCGAGCGCGAACATTCTGCTTCATTGGCCACAGAACTCGACAAGGAGAAATCCAAGCTCAAACAGCTCGGAGGCGTCCCCGTCGAAGAGATCAGCGAAGAAGTGAAGCGACTTCCTGGGCAGTACAAGGATCACAACTCCAATCTTGTGCTGTGGATGGGGTCGGTGCTTGCTAATGTCGAAGGCCCGATGAATCTTCTCAACATGAAGTTCTCGACCTCTGAGACAGGCTCCTTGAGCTTGACCGGTTCGGCCAAAACAAACGACATCACAGCGGTTCGAACCATGCTGGACAAAGTTCAAGGAGACGTTCCAACCGTGCTTGGAATGATCTCCGGAGTCACCCACGACTCGACCGAACAAGTCGGGATCGTCACCGTTCAATTTGAGATTCAACAAAAGCCTTCTGAGTTGAAGGCTGCAACACCACCATCGGAGGATACAAATGCCAAAACTACCAACTAACCCTTTGGTTAAATTCGCGTTAGGAATTGGAGTCATCGGCTCGATCGCCCTAGGCGGGTTGATCTACCTCGAGAAGGGTAACCAAGACGGAATTTCTGCCGAGATCGCTAAGAACAAGCTAGCTGTTGATGCTGCTGAGAACCACCAATCAAGCGTGGCCAGCATCGGAATCACACAGCAAGGCCCGAGGATGCGAGTACTCGGAGAATTTGGAACCAAGATCGAATCGACGGTTTTGGATTCCGGCGCGACGCTGACGCAAATGCAGTTTCAGCCGAACGCAGTGCCTCTAACGATCGGGTCGCGACGAAAGAAGACGCCCACCGGCTGGGAGCAAAACTCCCTAGGCTTCGTTGTCGAAGGAACGACGATGCAAGTTTTCCTTGCTCTTCGAGCCATATCACAAATCGATGCCCCGTTCAGAATGAACGAAGTTGGATTTAACCGTTTGGTTAAACCTTCTGGTCAATCGGTTTTGACAGCGAATGTTTCACTCACTCTTCTAGCCCGAAAGGAAGGCTCAGTATGAAGAACAATCAACGCACTCTGCTCATTGCGATGGGCGTAGTTTTTGTTGGAGCGATCGGCTACATGCTCACCACCATGGGCTCTGGTCCGGCTCCGGCCCAATCAGCGACGAAGGATGGAAAAGGATCCGGCAAATCGGCTTCTGGTCATTCTGAGCCGGTCGTTCGGATCGCACCATTCGAGAAAGACCCGTTTGCAGATTGGCAAGCCTCAACGGCTTCGGTCGAGACGGTCACTCAACAGCCTACTGGCGAAATTCAGCAACCTGCACCAAGTGCAAGCGGAGTTTCACCAAATGGTCAATCTGGCCCGGCGAACGAAATCGTGCCGATCTCACCTGGACAAATCCAAGGCAGCTTGCCAAGCAATTTGCCAAATCTGCCCAATGCAACGAACCCCGCAACCGGAGCGCCAAATGGTCCTGACTTAGGGGACTATCCGAAGCTTGCGGTTCGAGGAGTGATGGGCTCAAAGAATGAAACCAAGGTGTACATCAGCATCGACGGTGGAACCGCCGAAGCTTTTGTTCTGAATGCTGCCGTGGAAGACCTCGGAAGAATCGTTGCGATCACCGAAAACGCTATCGAATTTACTTACAAGAATAAGACAATCCGGATCAAGGTTGGTCAGGAGATTGAACTGAAATGAAAAACCTGCGATTATTGATGTTGGCGACCTGGACCTTGCTTTCTGCAACGGCTGCCGTTTCGCAAGCTGACCAAGTTTCAACAAGCACCGGCGAGACGATTCAAACCGTCACGACGGTGACCGCGCTTGAACCAGAAGTGAGCCACACCGTGGTTCGAAAACACTCGACTTCATCGCGACGAACTCGATCTAACCATTCGGTTAAATCGGCTAGCGTGCGAAGTAGTGCTCCACAAGAAGCTGTTGTCAAACCGCTTTCTTATACAAAGGGCGAGCTTGTCGGACCGATTGGCAACTCTAACCAATTGGTTAGCGATGTCGTGAATTCAGCTGTTGTTGAGCTCAACATCGCAGGCGATTCCTCCGAAAAGCCAGCATCAAAATCTGACAACAAGTCCGATGCTGATAAGCCAAAGGAGATCGCAATTCACGTGGTGGATTGGTCGCTGGCAGAGGTCGTCGCAAGCATCACACACGAAACAGGTGTGAATATTGTTTTGGCATCTCCTGCGAATCCGAAGGTCACTCTTCGATTGGAAATGATGCCAGTAGGAGATGTAGTCCGAGTCTTGGCTTCAGTTGCTGCAATGCAAAGTGTGCAACTCAAGAGTGGCGGATATGTAATCGCGCCGACCGAGATTCTGAAGAATTCATTCCCTGCGGAATATGAAGAGCAAATCGGATCGCTAAATCCAACTGCAGCACCCAATGGTGGAACGAAGCCTGCTGTCAAGGCGGAAGATATGGCAATCGAGATCTACGAGGTCCAGCATGTCAAACCTTCCGAATTGGCCGAAGCCATTCAAAGCGTCTTCCCAGATACCGGTCTCATCATCCGCGTCGGGCCAGGCAAGCGATTGCCTTCCGCGATTGATGGAACAAAATCGGGCTCTGGTTCTGGATCAGGCGGTTCGGGTTCTGGCAGCGGCTCTGCACCAACGCCAACCGGAATCACCACTAGCACATCTGGCAATGGTGGACGCACGCTCATCTTCCGAGGTCCAAAAGGGATCGTTCAATCGGCATCTCAGCTTGCCAAACAGCTCGATGTCAAGTTGCCGCAAGTTGGTCTGAAGGTCCAGATCCACGACATTACTGATGACTCTTTACGAGATCTCGGCGTGTCTTGGCAAGATTCGACCGGTACAAAAATCACGGAAGACAACTCGACGCGAAGCGACATCAACTTCGGAAGTTTCGCGCGATCGCCACTCGCTTTCAATGCGACTTTGCGACACCTCGAAAAGACGAACAAGGCCAAGCTTCTTGCCCAACCAAACGTCACCGCTTTGGATGGCGAGAACGCCTACATTCTGATCGGTGATCGACTCAACTATCCAGTTGTGACCAGCTTCACCGATGCCGGACAACCAATTTTTGACGTCCGCGAAGAGCGTGTGGGTATCTACCTTCAGTTCAGCGCGACGGTGAATGACGGTAACTTGATCACTCTCAATCTGTACCCACAGGTTTCGACTGTCACCGGGTTCTTGGAAGTCGGCAATCAAGGCAGCTATCCACAAATCTCAACTCGAGAAGCTAAGACTTCGGTCCGGGTGAAGAACGGTGAAACAGTGGTCATTGGCGGACTCTTGCGCGACGAAGAAATTCGATCAATCGAACGAGTTCCTGTCCTTGGCAAGATTCCAATCTTGGGCGAGCTCTTTACCCGCCGAAAGAACACAAAAGAGAAGTCACAGGTTGTGATCTCGATCACACCGACGATCATCGGAGACTAACAAAAGATGCTCTCAGAGCGAACTCTAGAAGATATCTTGATTGACGAGGGCTTGGTTCAGCCCTCCGAAATCCACTCGCTGCTCGATTCTCGGTTAACCACCGATGAATCGATCATCGATGTACTTGCGCGTACCAACCGCATCACTGATTTTCAACGGATCAAGTGTCTCGGGTTAGCGACGGGCATTCCGGTATGCGATATCAAGAATATCGAGCTTGATTCGGGCCTCGTCAAGATGATTCCAAAGCGGCTGGCGACACGTCGGATGTGCGTCGTCTTGGACGCCACCGATTCGGCAGCAACCGTTGCAATGGCGAATCCGCTTGATTTGAGCGCGATTGACGAACTCAGCAAGGAACTTGATCTCGACGTTGACCCGATGTGGGCGGTCGAGGCCGATTTGTTGGAGATTCTCGCGAATGTCCACGGAGGCACCAGCGACGTTCAAGAGATCATCTTGGAGGCTAGCCGAGACCTAGAAGCGTCCGGCATCGAGCTCAATAAGGGCGAGCAGGAAGAAGAAGCGGTTAACCTGGTTGAGCTGCGCGAGGTGGCCGAAGGTGGCCCTGTCGTCCAGTTGGCCAACGCCCTCTTTGCCCAGGCAATCAAGTACCGCGCTAGCGATATTCATGTGGAACCCTCAAAGGGCAATGTCCGAGTTCGATTCCGAATCGACGGCGTGCTCAAAGAGATCATGGAGTTTCCAAGGGAAGTCCACCGAGCGGTGGTTTCTCGCGTCAAGATCGTAAGCGGCCTCGATATTGCAGAGCGACGCGTGCCACAAGACGGTCGCTGTTCGCTGGTCACTGCAGAAGGCGAGTTCGACTTCCGTGTCGCGACATACCCGAGTGTCAACGGCGAAAAAATTTGTATTCGCGTACTCGATAAGCGAAAGAGCAATCAGGACGTTGAACTATTAGGAATTCACCCGACGGTCGTCCAACAAATCAAGCAATGCGCCGAGTCTTCGCAAGGTTTGATCCTGGTGAACGGCCCGACGGGAAGCGGTAAGACAACCACGCTCTATTCGTTGTTGAATTACCTGAACAACTCTCAGCGGCACATCATCACGGTCGAAGATCCTGTGGAGTACCAACTCGACGGCATCATTCAAGGCAATGTCAACAAGGCGGCCGGGATGACGTTTGCCACCGGACTCAGGGCGATGCTGCGGCAAGACCCAGACGTTATTCTCGTCGGTGAAAGTCGTGACCCCGAAACAGCAAAAACGGCTATCGAAGCCGCGCTCACTGGGCACATGGTTTTGACCAGTCTTCACGCCAACGATTCCGCGGCAGCGGTCACCCGATTGCTAGAAATGGGAATCGAAGACTTTTTGCTGAGCGCTTCACTTACTTGTTCGATGGCACAGCGACTTGTGCGGACTATTTGTCCAAAGTGCACCGCAACTTATAAGCCAGACCCGACTCTGATTTCACGTCTTAAGCTGGACCCTGATCGGGAGCATGTACACGGTGCTGGATGCGATTTCTGCGCTGGAACTGGCTACAAGGGCCGAATGGGTGTCTACGAGCTTTTGATCGCGGACAATGAGGTTCGGCAGATGATCTCTGATCATAAAACCAGCACCGAAATCATGCAACGGATGATTGCCAGGGGCATGAGAACGATGCTGGACGATGCCAAAGACAAACTGCTCCAGGGCAAGACCACTGTCGAAGAAGTTCTGAGAGTTGTCGCGGTGGAGGTCGAGTAAGTCGATGCACGCCTACAAGTACACCGCGATCAACCCTAGCGGCAAGCGAGTCACGGGTGAAATCACCTCGGCTTCATCCGCTGAGGCAGAACGAACTTTGGCTGAGCAACAAGTGTTTGTCACCAAAATTGAACCTGCGGGTCCAAACTTGGTGGTGAAAGAAGGCGGCGCAGACAAAGAACGCTCTGGGATCAATCGTCAAATCGGCAAAACCAAGCCACCGAAAATTGACGACGTGTGCGAGATGCTGCGTGCGCTATCAGTGATGGTCGAATCCGGTGTTCCCGTTGTCGAAGGGCTCCAGTCCATTGTCGAGAATGGCAGCACCAAGGGCATTCAGGATGTCGCGAAAGCGGTTCGATCCGATGTCATGGGCGGTCTAACTCTCAGCCAGGCGCTTTCCAAACACCCGCGTGTGTTTCCGCAAGTTGTGGTGGATATGATCGCCGTTTCGGACGAAAACGGCAAGATGGTCGAAACGTTCAACAACGTGATCGCCTATCTCGACCGCAACAGCGCTGTCAAAAAGAACATCATCGCTTCGTTGACCTACCCAGGAATCTTGATCGGCGCATCCGGCACCGCTTTCATGGTGTTGATCGTGGTCATTTTGCCGACCTTCCATGAGGCATTTGGCTCTCTCGGTGTCCAGCTTCCGTGGTTTACGGTGCGGCTGATGGAACTCGGAATTTTCATCAAGTCCAAGCCATTGTATATCCTTGCTGGGATGGTCGGTGGCTACTTTGGCATCAAAAAAGCGCTACGCGTCCCGAAGGTGGGCCGCTATGTAGCGCTAGTTTTATACAAACTTCCGATCGTTGGCGCAATTATCACTGATATCGCCCGAAATCGATCTCTTCGAACGCTGGGGTCATTGCTATCCACAAGTGTTCCGATTATTGATGCGATTCGATACGCGAGCCGCGTTTCTGGGCACCTGTTGCTGCAGAACGCATGGGACCATGTCGCGATCTCAGTAGGTAATGGCGGAACAGTTTCCGAATCCATGGCGGCCACCAAGATGTTCCCCAAAATGGTGATCCAAATGGTTGCCGTTGGCGAGCGGTCTGGGCGCGTCGCTGAAATGATCACCACCCTCACCGAGCACAGCGAAAATCAAACCGAGCGCAAGATCAAATCTGCAGTTTCAATGCTCGAACCGTTGGTCATCATCGGAATGGGAATTTTGGTCGGAATGATCACGATGTCCATCTTGATGCCACTGTTCTCGATCAGTAACAACGTTCAATAAACTCATGAAACGACTTCGAAAAGGATTTACACTCACCGAAATCATGACCGTCGTGTCGATCATTGGATTGCTTTCTGCGATGGCAGTGCCGCAATACATGACATCAGTTCGACGGTCTCGTGAAAATTCGCTTCGAGCCACCTTGGCCGTCGTTAGGAGCGCTGTAGATGCGTATCGAAACGATACTGGAGCATTCCCAGCCGCGATCTCGGACCTGTCATCGACATCGGCGCCTGCATCAGGTCTCAGCAGCACCGCCGCGACCGTCACGATCACTTCGTCAGACTGGCGCGGGCCGTACCTGCGCGCAGTTCCGACCGATCCCGTTTCTGGAAGCGCATTCACCTACTCGACTACCTCTGGAACCGTCGGGAACGTGAGCTCTTCTGCCAGCGGGAACGATTCGCGGGGTACCGCATTTTCAACGTACTGAACCCGTAAACTCGGAACGAGTCTCGCGAGCCAAACGTCTCTTGTTTGCTCGCGAGATTTGTGCATTTATGGGCCCTCTCAATAGGATCACCAAAAGGCTTGCGGGGCTGAGCGCCAACACACTGGTTCTGCCCCCGCTGCTCCTCGGTGCCTGGGCCGCGATCTACTTTTTCGAAACCTATAACTTCATTTCCGCTCCTGGTTTGGGCGCAAATTTCGAATATGAAAGCGCTAAAGGCAAGGTCAAAGTACGCGCAAAATCCTATTCCTTCGACGCGAAAGCGCAACGGCTAGAGGCTCTGGGGCTGCGAATTGAAGATCCTGCGGGCAAAATTATTGCTTCTGCCAGGCGAGTCGTCGTTTTGCGCGAGACAACAGGGAACGTCCACGTTGAAGCGTTTGGCGTCCTCGGAGACATCACCCGATTCAAAGACGGCAGTTTCTCATTTGACTCAATTCTGCCAAAGCCCACAGAGGAGAAGGGTCCCGAGAATGCGGTTACGGTCGTCGTTCACGAAGCAAATTTAAAGTACACCGACGAATCTAGAAGCAAAGTTCTTCGGATGAATATCAGCGTGGATGAACTCGAGGCTCTTGGTGCGGGCAACAACTGGCTGGCCAAAGGCAAAGTGAGCATCCCAGGGTCAGGTACATTCCCCGCCCGATTCTTAGTGGCCGACGACCAGTCGGCTCAAGCGGACCTGTTTCTCAAAAACACCACCATTGATCCGATCCTTCCATTGATTGAACGATACTTACCAAATGGTGAAACTCTGCCGTTCTCAGGCAAAGGGATCACGGCAAGCGGGAAATTGCAGGTCGACGCGGCAGCCAGGCTTGCCCCGAAGTTCTATGGTTCTATCAGTTTGGTTGCTAACCAATTGGTTAATAATGAGATCATCGCGCAGTCAGTTCGGTCGAATTTGAATCTGTATGGTCAACGAACAGTGTTCCGGGGAGACGCGATCTTGAACCGGGCAAAAGTTCAAGTCGAGCAAGGTTCGCTGGATTGGACAAAGCAAATGCGTGTCGTGGCTCAACTGAAATCAGAGTTCGGTTCCTTAAACGACCTTCCAGAGATTGCTAAGCGAAGAATCCCCAAAGAAGTTAAGGGGAACCGATTTTCTGCTCGCGTACTGGTCGGTTACGACCCAACATCATGGTCCATCGACGGCGATCTTTCCGCCACTGACATCGGTTACGGGACCACAACGATCACTAACCCTTTGGTGAAATTTGCTGGTGGGGCTAGCGGTGTAAGCGCGACACTTATCAAGGGCAAACTGAACAATTCGGCGGTGACGGCCGCCGTACAGTTCGAGCCTAGAACCCAGAAATACAGAGGATTGGCGAACCTCAAGAGAGCAAATTTGCAGCAACTCGCTCGAAATTCCAGGCTACCGTTATCGGGGAGTGGCGACGTCCATCTCATTTTCGAAGGGAGCCCAAAATCAACCCAACTTTGGGCTGGTAGTAACGGCGAAGCACGCTACAAATTGGACAGCGGCAAAACGATTTCAGGCAAGTACATCGCTCGCTTGCAGGGCACCCCGAATCAACTCGACCTCAATCGCCTTGTGATTTCCTCACCAAATGGTGAAATCGCCGCAAAGGGCAAGATCAGCCTCAGTAAGCAGTCGCTCGATTTGACGGTCATTGGAACCGGCATCAACATTGCGGCTTTCGCGCCGGACATTGAGGGCAAGGGCTACCTCTCCGGAGAACTCAAAGGAAAGTTCACCGACCCAACATTTGAGTCCAAAGTCGAGTTGATCAATATACAATCGGGTGAAACGGCGCTACCTTGGGTTCGCTTTGTTGCCTCTGGGAATCAGCACCGGATCGCATTTGAAGGACTTTCCGCGCAATACGGATTCACGCAATTCACTGGCAAAGGCACCTATGATCCAAAGTCGAGCCGGATTGCAGGAACGTTTGAAGCGCCGGCCATCCAAATTGCCGAGTTTTCACAGGGCCAAGCAGCTGGGCTGGTCAAACTTTCGGAAGGCAAGTTCTCGGGAACGCTAAAAAGTCCGTCCGCCACCGCCAAGCTCACGGGTGGCCCACTGGCATTTTACGGCGCGTCGCTACAAGGACTCTCTGCCGACCTCAGCTTCCAAAAAGACACCGTTAGCATCCAGGGAGGGCGAGTGACTGTTGCTGATGGAGACCAGGAAGGTGCCTTGTCCCTCAACGGAAAGTACTCGCTAGCCAATCGAGACGGCAATCTCAACGCTTGGTGGAAAGACATCCCGATTCGCCCAATCGCCCAATTTGATGATCGGTTTGCATTTAAGGGTCAGTCCAGTGGCGAGTCGAAATTGACAATTCAAAACGGCAATATCGCATCCGGCAACGTGAAGACCGGATTCAAAGACCTGTTTGTGAATGGTCAGGCGACTGGCTCTGGAAGCTTCGAGGCGAATGTCAACAACGGTGAGTGGCTCGCAAGCGGTTCGGTGGGCTCGATCGAGCGATTCTTGATGCTCAATCAAGTCCAAGTTGACAAGAATGCAAACGTCAAAGGCAACCTTGTCGCCTTCAACATCGATGGTCGCAACCTCCTTCAATTGGCAAAGCCGCTGTGGGAGGACGCCGATCCAGACGCAAAGCGAATTCTCAACGATCTCAGTGGCAACTTCTCGGGAGGTGGCACATTTGAGTGGAAGAATGACGACCTTGGAATCGCGTTTAACGAAGTCACTTTGAGCGAGATTCAATTAGGCACTCGCGCTGCAGGCCAGATTCAAGGCGACTTTTCTCGGTCGGACAAAGCTTGGCAAATCGCGAACCTCGCTTGGAAAACCGATGAGCAAATCGTGAAGGGCGGAGCGAAGATCGCTGACAATGGCCAGCTCACCGCATCGTTGGAAGCAAGCAATTTTGACCTGAACTGGCTTAATGCGATCAACAGCAAAGTGCCGCCGATCGCTGCAAAATTGGACACATCCATCGAAATCGGTGGTTCGATCGAAAGCCCTACTGGCCGCGGCTCTGCAAAGATCACGAGCATTTTGAAGGGCACAGACACGGCCGAGCCACCGACACTGGATCTGTTCGACGTTTCGCTTGAAAAGGATGCCTTCTCTGTCGAAGGGCGGTTCCAAGCGCGAGGATTCACGGGCCAGATTCGCGGCAGTGGCCCAGTGGAAGCTCTGTCGACTCAAGAGAAAGCGAATTCAAACAACTCGCTTCGGCTACAGGCCAATCTCGACGCCCGGCCGATTGCAGACTTCAAGGATCTTCTCGGGGCGATTGATCTGGAGAAAAGCCGCGGTGTCGTCGGAGGCGGACTCACCCTCCAAGGCACTCTTTCGGACTACACACTTGATGGGGGCGTGACTTTCGGTGGAACGCCGACCGAATCGGCCAAGATCGCGTTTCGCAATGCAGCGACAGAGATTCTTGACCCCAGTTTTAGCCTGAACGCCAGTAAAGACACGATTTCGATCACGGGTAGAGCCACCAGTAGTCGCGGCGGCGATGTATCGCTCGCGGCGAGCACGCCATTCCGATTGCCAGAAGACAATGCGAGTTCGGATTGGTACAAAAATCTTCCAATTCTTGGCTCGATACGGATCAACAATTTTAGAGTCTCGGAGGGCGAAGCCATCAAGAACAACTTGATCGAATCCACCATCGCTTCTCAGAATTTAGAAATTCGTGGCTCCATCGGCGAGCCTGAAATCTCAGGGGACCTTGCAGTGGCAGGCACCCAGTTCGATATCCCCGAATTTAAATCAAACGGTGATCCATTCTCTCCACCGGTGAATCCAAAGTTCGCGCTCAGCCTCACCTCGGTCGATCCACTCATCATTCGCACCGGAACTGCGATGATTGCGGCTAATGGCAGCGGAAGGCTGGACGGCACGTTGATGACCCCGATCGCAACCGGAACACTAACCGTTAAGAACGGAGTGCTAAAGCTTCCCAATGCGCGGATCAATCTTGAAGAAGGGGGCTCTATTGGAGTCAACTACCGCGGAATGTCGAACGGCGAAAGCGACATGTCTGTTCCGGTCAGCATCAGCGGGCGCACCAACGTCACCGCTCGGCGCGGTACACAGAGTTACGAACGATACGACGTCACGATCTATGTGACTGGTGACCTGCTAAAGACAGGTGATCTCAACCTGATTGGTCAAAGCGATCCGCCAGATCTTTCCAGCGCTGAAATTCTCGCGCTCCTCGGGCAGAAGGACCTACTGGAAGCTCTTGCGACTGGCGCGAGGGACACACGTTCAAGCGAATTCCGCGACGCCTTGATAGGACTCGTGGTGCCAAGCCTCACCGACCAATTCACCAGTTCGCTAGCCCAAGCGTTCAAGCTGGACTACTTTGCGGTGGAATACAACCCGTTCGAAGGCGTGGTGGTTAGCGGTGCGAAGTCGATCAATCGCTTCCTTACATTGCAGGGCCGGCGGCAGGTCACTGCGAAGAACGCATTTGAAAAGACAAAGTACGAACTCAAGCTCGTTTATCGAATTCCTTCGAAGAACGTGCTGCTGAGTCGGGCGAGATTCGGTCTCAGTACCGACCAAGACCGTCCTTGGCGCATCACGATTGAATACTCCTTCCGTCCATAATGCAGGTACACCGTACAAATATCGGCAGTGCATGATAACGTCCTTTGGTGGCGGCCGTCTAAACTACCGTAATCGGAGGGATTAGTTTTGACAAAAGGAGTTGGTTCTTTTCTGTTTTTAGCTTTGGCCGTCGCTACTTATGGCCAAAGTGCAGTGATTAAGGAAATCGTCGTTCGAGGGAACGAGCGAGTTCAATCGGAGGCGATTCGCGCGGCAATGCGTTCCGCCGAAGGTCGCCCGTATATTGAAAGCGAACTCGAGCGCGATCGGCAAAGCCTTTACAATTTGGGTGTTTTCAAGGATGTTAAGATCTTTGGCCGACCTCTCAATGACACTGAAGTTCAAGTGATCGTTGATGTCGCCGAAAACCCAGTGATCAAGGAGATCAGCGTCATTGGAAACTCGGTCATCAAAACCGAAGACATCTTGAAAGTGGTCACTCAGCAAAAGGATCAATTGCTGAATCTGAACTCTCGCCGACCGACGGCAGACGCCATCCGGGCGCTTTACGATTCGAAGGGGTACTTCGCTGAAGTTGACTTCCCAACAAATCCGGATCAGCCTGGCTCGATGGTCATTATGGTGATCGAGACCACCGTCAACGACATCGTCATCACCGGACTTACACGAACTCGAAAGCGAGTACTTGACCGACTCATCAAGACGGAAATTGGCAAGCCGCTCAACGAAGTCACCTGGGCAAACGATTTCCGACGCGTGAACAGCACTCAGTGGTTTGAGCGCGTCCAACCGGGCATTCGGCCCGCGCAAGAAATCGGTAAGGTCGATCTGCTGCTGGACTTGAAAGAAACGCGTACCGCACGGTTTGACGTAGGTGTCGCGTTGGACCCTCGGAGCAAGCTCGCTGGCACGTTCCGAATTAGCGATACCAACTTCCGCGGTCAAGGTCAAACCTTCGGTGCCAGCCTCCAGCAGGATACTTTTGGAAGTGGTGCGAGCGCTACGCTCGACTTCACAGACCCGTTTTACGACCGGTTTGACACCACGATGACGGCGCAGGTTTACAGCCGCGTCAACAACTACTTTGCCGATTTCGGTACTGGAAGCTCACTGAACTCGGACGAGCGATTCGACGAACGACGAACCGGCGCGTCGCTCAGCTTTACTCGGCCGATCAAAGGGATCGACTTCACCCTAGGCACCCAATTTGATACGGTCGAAGCCGTCAACCTCAGCCTTAGGAATCCGACCTACGTTCGCCAAGATGGTCAGGTCACCAAGTTCTTGATTCAGGCCTCTCGAGATCGCCGAGACGTTCCGCTCGATCCGTTCGAGGGTGATTATTTCCGTGCGAGCATCGAACCTGGCATTAGCAAGATCAACAAGATTGGCGGCGAGGTAGCCAGCTACACCGATGCTCTCGGTACGAATTCGTTCATGCGAACTACCGTCGAGTACAAGGCGTTTTTCAGCAAGCGACCCGCAGATCGGCGCAAGCTGAGCGACCCACGCCCAGTCCTCGCCACCCGAGCTCGGTTTGGCACCATCACCGGCACCGTTCCGTTCTACGAGCAACTGTTCGTGGGAGGATCGGATTCATTGCGCGGGTATCCGGATCAGCGATTCTGGGGCAAAACCGCGCTTTCTGGATCGCTCGAAATGCGCATCCCAGCGCCAGGCACAGACGCACTGACCATGGTCGGGTTTATCGACTATGGCGGAGCATGGGGCGGCTATTCCGGAATTTCAACATTTGATCAGAGTTCTGCGTTCAAAATGCATTTGGGCTACGGCGCGGGGCTCGGATTCCGTACTCCTCTCGGGCTTATCCGAGTTGACTTTGGTTTCACGCCAGAAGGCAAATCTCGAACTCACTTCACCGTAGGTGGCACGTTCTAAACTCATCAACATGAAAAACACATCAAACTTCTTCAAAACGTACATGGGCTGGGTTGTCGCCGCCTCCATGATGGTCTTCTTCGTCGGTTCTGGTTTCCAGCCTGCACAAGAAAAGACGGGCGTCGTTGACCTTAACAAGGTCATCCAAGAATCCAATCTCGGCAAGCAAAATTCAACCAAGTTGAACAATGCACTCGCCGTCCGCCGTGGACTGCTGGACTTCGTTACCACTTACCCGGTGGTCACGATGGAGCAAGCCAACCGGCTCAAAACACTGACGCTCAAGGATCCTCAAACCGACGCTGACAAGAAAGAAATCGACAAAATTAAGGCGGATGTTCTGGATTCGGATAAGCGACGAGCCGAACTGATGACACGGCAAAACCTCACCGAAGCTGATCGACGACAAATCGCCGAGTACTCTCAGCGAGCAGATGCAGCAGAACAGCTGGCAGCTGCGTGGGATCGTGAATTCAGCAGCGACTTGAGCAATCTGCGCGAAGAACTGCAACAGCAGACCATCGATCAAGCCAAGGCCTCGCTCGCCGCTGTCGCCAAGCAACAAGGTTTCACTACCGTGCTAGAAACCACCGTGGCTCCATACGGCGCAAACGACTTGACGACCCCAACGATCGCCGCGCTCAACAAGCGCTGAATCCGTTTAATGCCACCGAGTCCATTCAAACTCGGTGGCATTTTCTTGAACCATGTCCCGAAAATGGACACTTTTGATCTGCGCCTGCATCTCGTTGGGCGGGTGCCTCAGTCATAAACCAGAAGCGGTTTATGTCGATATCAACGCGCTAAAGAAGAACTTGCCAGGAACCTCGGCTGTCGCCGCTACGAACTCAAATCAACCCGGTTCGTCATCTGGCTCCATCCCCGGGACGTCTTCAACAACCATCTTCCTGGGTCTTTCCGAAACACAGATTGGCGATCAGCTGGAACAGCTCAAGCAAAATCAAGACAAGGCCATCCAGATCATTTTCAAGCAGCGCTTGCTCGTGCTGAATCAAGAAATCGACTCGGCCATCGCCGCGTTCGAAAAGCAAGCGGAACCCACCCACAAAGCACTGCTTGACGATGCCGTCGAACGGACCCGAATTCCATTTGATAAATACGCGCCCCAAATCGGCAAGCGGGCGATTGAATTGACAACCCTGGTTGGATTTCCCGATCCAAAAACGAATCCGCCCGAAGGAGATGATCCACAATCCAACCGCATTCGAACCAGAACCCAGGCTCTCCGGGCAGAGATTCAAGACCTCAACCGAAGCTATGAACTTGAGAGGCAGGCAATTTTAGAAAGCGCGTTCCAAGCGATCTCTGATGATTTGCGAAAGATTCGAAACAACGCCGCCACGGTTCGCCAGCAGGAATCCATCAAGCTCCTTGCCGAACTCAGGAAGATCGCAAAGTCGACCACAGAATCCATCTCCACGAGCAGCTTAAGCGGAAAATCCGATCGATTCCAATCCGTACCGCCGAAATCGATCGAGATCAAAGGCAAAGCGGGCGAGCCAATCACAATCCCCGAATTGCCAAAGTCGACAAGCTCGGACTGGTCAGCTGAGAGAATGGCGAAACTGTTCGCAACGTCCAAAGGGTACATCTTGGTAGACTCCCCATCGAAAGGGCGCGATGCGACCGCCGAATGTCGCGAATGGATGACCGTGCAATGGAGTGGACGCTAGCACAGATCGCCGAGATCATCGGCGGAGAATTGAATGGACCGCCTGACCTCAAGGTTGCGCGCCTTGTCCCCGTGCATCAGGCGTTTCCAGAAGGAATTTCATTCGCAGAAGACGATAGCTTTCTAGAAAAGGCGATCCAAAACGGGATTGGCGCGATCCTCATCAAGCCTGATATGGATGCACGTGGCATCCCTTCCATAAAGGTCGGTTCGCCTCGCCTAGCATTCGCAAAACTCCTCGCGATCTCTCAGCGGCCAGTTCCATTCGAAATCGGAATTCATCCCCAAGCAACCGTTCACCCCTCGGCAAACGTCAGTCCGACTGCCAGCATCGGCGCAGGTGCCAGAGTCGGCGCAAATTCAAGCGTGGGCGCAGGCTGCATTCTGTACCCAAATTCGGTCATCGGCGACAATTGCCACTTGGGCGAATCTGTGATTCTCCACCCAGGGGTCGTCCTGGTCCAAGATGTCACGATCGGAGATCGCACGATCATTCACGCCAATTCAGTAATCGGCGCCGACGGATTTGGCTACTATCATGATGGCACTAGGCGGGTCAAAATCCCGCAGGTCGGCGGTGTACGAATTGGAGCAGATGTCGAAATCGGCGCTTGCACCTGTGTGGACCGCGCGATGTGCGGAGACACGATCATCGGAGATGGCACCAAACTCGATAACTTGGTCCAAATCGCCCACAACGATGTGGTGGGGAGCCATACCGTCATTGCTGGTCACACTTCACTAGCCGGATCTGTAACCGTGGGGGACCATGTCACTATCGGCGGTCAGGCGGCGATCAAAGAACAAGTCAAGATCACAGACCGCGTCGCAATGGGCGGTCGAACTGGCGTGATGCAAGACATCGATCAGCCAGGAGAGTATTTCGGTACTCCTGCAGTTCCGGTCCGCGAAGAACTTCGTCGTATGGCCGCGCTTCGCCAACTGCCGGATTTGCTCAAGCGCGTCAAGGACCTCGAGCGTGAACTGGAGAAGCTCAAACAGCCATGAAGCCACGGGAGTTTGAGCGGCTTTCGCCACGGGTGGAAATTGAACTTGAAGGACCCGGGCTCCACACCGGTGCGAGTTGCAGCGTGCTCATCGCTCCAGGCAAGAACGGAATTCGGTTTTCGGATGGTGAGCGGTGGTTTAAGGCATCACCAGAGAACGTGACTGACACCCGAAGGAGTACGATGCTCGGCACGATCTCCACGATCGAGCACCTGATGAGCGCCTTTGCAGGGTTGGGGGTCACCGACGCCGATGTGTTGGTGAAAGGCGGTGAGTTGCCAGCCGCTGATGGATGCTCACAGCCCTATACACGTGCATTACTTGAAGTCGGAATGACCTACCAAGGCGTCCTTGTGGCTACTCCACCTTTTTCGCGCGTGTACGACAAGACTGAAGATCACAGCATTGCCGTCGCGGTCGGCAATGGCCACTGGCGGTACGACTACATCAACGGCACGGAATGGCCCAGACTCCAGAGCTTCGAAATCGAACTGAGCCCCGAATCCTACATGCGTGAAGTCGCGCCCGCTCGAACCTTTGGCCTCGAAGAAGAATTGCCCATCATCCGGCAAGCAGGTTTGGCACGTGGACTCGATGAGAACTCCGCCCTCGTGATCGGGACTTCGGGCTATCTCAATGCAAGCCGCTTTGACGATGAACCTGCACGCCACAAATTACTAGATCTGATCGGCGATCTGTACCTCTCTGGGTTTCCGATTCTCGGGCTAGATGTTATCGGCGAGAAGAGTGGACACCGTGCGCATGTCGGAGCAGCGGCAAAGCTCGTCCAGCATTGTAAAGTCGAGCTGTTGAGCTAGCGGACGCCAAATCCGATCGAAATCAGAAATTCCTTTAGGGTTTCTCGTCCTTCCAGATTTGGACTACTGATCCGCTTTGAAGAGTGAGTGCGCCAGCTGGTTCCGAGTCCGCGCCTGGCATAAAAAGGCTCCATTCGCTGGTCATAGTCCCCGATCCCAGCTTCTGGATCATAGCTTTCCTTGAACCAGACCACTTTTTGGCTCAGTCGAGGCTTGACGCTTGGCAATCGGTCTAGATCGGGATATCCCAGGCAGAGGCCAAATGGGGAAAATGTTCCTTCTGGGAGTCCCAGCAACGCCCTAATTTCCGACGGATGGTTCCGCATTGCGCCGATATAACAAACGCCCAATCCGGCCGATTCAGCCGCGCAGACAAACCGTTCTGCCGCCAATGCGACATCGATGTACGCCATCAGCGCAAATTCTGTGTAGTCCAGTGATTCGGCTGTTCCATCGACTTGCCATGAGGCTTGGCGGATTCGATGATGGTCTGCAATAAAGGCAAAAAACCATGGCGCGTGATGCACCTGATCCTGGTCTGAACAAAATTCGGCGATCTTCTTGCGCCGCGCGGCATCTTGTACGGAGACAATCGACCAAAGCTGTAAATTGCTGCTTGTCGATGCCGATTGCGCAGCAGCAACTAATCCGGAGATCAGAGATTCTGGTACCGGCTCATCCGAGAACTTACGAACCGATCGATGCGACCAGAATGCTGAGAAATCTGGGACATCTTCTGGAAGAGTGGCTCATAGCGGCTACTCCAGATTTCAGCCGCAGATTCCTGCCCTGGCATTACGGCCTTCCGGAAGGAACCGATAAAGTGAAGTTGGCAGTGCCAGAAACGGCTCCACCGCTATAGTTAAAGACTCCTATGATCCCGCTCGAGGTCTTCGTCATTGTGCCGTGGACAGACGTGTAATCTTGCCCGGTGGTGAAGTCCACGGTTACGTTGAACGTGCCTTCCCGATCTACCGTGCCAGTGACGGTTCCACTCACGCCGTCCGAGATTCTGGAAGTCGTTCCAGTGATCACACCGAGCCGCGAAACGTTAATGTCAAACGAGCCACCTTCGGTCGTGCTAGTGTCGTCCCACGGTCCGACCCACGAACCCATGTAGGCGCTATCGACGTTGGCATTGAACAGTTCGCCGCCGCAACCAGATAGGGATGCGGCAACGAACAATGGAGCTAAGAACCGAGCCGCTTTCATGGCTTTGGCCTTTCTGGTGTAGCTCGCTCATCCATTGCGGAAGTGAGCGGCCCGGTCAACGATTTCGCAGAAACAAAGATCACCAGCTCTCGGCGAACCTTGGTTGTCGTTGTTCTTCGGAAGAGTTGCCCCACCAGTGGAAGGTCCATCAGAATCGGCACGCCGCTCATTTGCTTTGTGTCTTGATCTTGGATCAATCCGCTGATAGCAAATGTCTCACCACTCTTCATGGTGATTGTTTGCTGGGTGATGCGTTCGCTGGTTTGCGGCAGTTCTGCAGCAAATCCCTGAACGCTGACCTTGTTAAATCCGCGCAGGAAGCTGACCACAGGTCGCATGTCCAGAGTGACCGTTCCGTCGTCAGAAATCCGCGGCAGAACCGCCAAGTTGATTCCAACGCGGACCGTTCCGATTTGAACCGAAGGACCATTTGTGCTCGACGTGATCGACTCGACATATCGAATCGCGTCACCGATAAACAGTTCTGATTCTCGGCCATCCGGCGCGATCATGTTTGGCCGCGCGATCAGATTCGAATCGTTGGCAACTCGGTCCAATGTTCCAATGACGTCACCTTGGAAGTTCTTGTCGTTGATGTTCACACCAACCGAGTTCTTTGGATTATCGTAGGTGTTGCTCAACTTAATGAACTTCACCGCGCCGCCAGTAAAGATGCTCCAGTCGAGTCCGATGTTGTTCGCATCGTCCTTGCTGAGTTCCATAATGCGCACCTCGAGCGCCACCATTTTCGGCGGAATATCGAGTTGCTTCAGCACCTTCATTGCGTTGCTGATCTGCTCATCGCTACCGCGCAAAATCAATCGCATTGGCTGGGCATTCGGCTCCATTTTATTGAATGGCTGACCTAAGCCACCATTGAAACCGTCAGTTCCCTTTGGACCGCCCTTGTCTTCGTTCGTCGTTGATCCAGAGCCGCCGCCATTCTCCTTGACTTGAGGCGAATTGACGGTATTACCGACTGATACACTGGCTCCGCGATTATTGTAGAGCCGTGGAGTACCGACCGTGCCCGGAGCGATGCTGGCTCGTACACCTGGTACGAGGCTGACGATTTCATCGCGCAGTGATCGAGGCTCGGTGTAGCTGATTTCGTAAACGGTGAACTTGTCTGTAGCGAGGCCGGTGCCATCGAGTTCTTCGAGGGCTTCCACCAAGCGATTGACTTCATGCTCGCGACCAACGAGAACAACCATTTGAGGGCTGTTGCTCTCAGCAGGAGTTGCGCGCACTTGAACGTCGCCTACCTTTCCTTCTTTTGCTCCGAGAGCGTTCACCAATGAAAGCGCATTAACGCCCTTTACTGCGTAAGTCTTCTGAACGATGGCCGTGCTAGTTGGGACTTCAATCCCGAGTGCATCGCAAAGTTGGTTGTCGATCTCTCGCACAATTCGTTCGACTTCATCGAGTCGTGCGCGCTGACCAACCACCATCACGTAGTCTTCGGGCTTAGCTTCAGACGAAGCAGCCGATTTTGTATCTGCTGGTTTCGTCTCTTCACCCTTTGTTGCACCATCAGTTGGCGCGCCTTGCAATCCTGGGATAGGATTCGGGACATTCTCGGACGGAAGGATGATCTCATATCGTCCGGTCTTCGTGACTTGGTTGACCTGGCGATAAGCCAGATTCTTGACCTGCTTGGCCTGCTTGCTATAAATCGGAATGACGCGAGTTTCCGTGGCGATGTCGAGCGAAGGATCGCTCTTGCTAATCGCGCTCAAAATCTCGCCGATGCGATCTGGAGTCGCGACCACGATGGTCTTTCCGACGCGTCCATAGCGCAGTCCAGAAACTGCAGTGATCACGCTCAAAGCCTCATCCACTGAAACGCGGTCGAGCTTGATCGTGACTTCACCCTTTACTCCAGGCGCGGTGACAATGTTCAAACCAGCCTGGATTGCGAGCGCCTTGAGCACTTGATTGACGTCCGCATTATCGAATTCGAGAATGACGGTCTTATCGGTCGCTCCGGTGATTGTGTTCAGGAATGGATTGACCGGCGTGACAACCGAGCCACCTTTGACCACTTTGCCAGGGTTGTTGGCGACAGGACCTTCGTCGATGGACGGCAGATTGTTGCCGTTCGAAACCGGAGTTACTGAAGATCGGGAATTCGAATTTGGATTGGCGATCGGATTGTTGACCGTGTTTGCGGGGTCCACGGTGATCTTCCAACCATCATCGGTTTGAGACAGAACAGGCTTGTCGGTAGGGCGTAATCGAAGTACGACTCGGCATACCGGTGGCTTGGTGGTGAACTGCACCCACTGCACATTGGTCACACCGCCATGATTAAGCTTGACGGTCTGAGCCGGTGCCTTCAATACGCCGCGATAGGACGAGATGAAAACGGTGCCTTTGTTTGCGCGGGTCAAGGTTGGCTGGGCCAGTCCTTCTCCTCGAACAAATACTTCAACACCCGCTTCCGTCTTTCGAACATCAACTCCGGTTAAAACGCCTTGAGCTGCAGCAACAGAAGCTGCAGCCAAAAGGCTGATCCCAAACAAATTCTTGAAAAGAACGTTATTCTTTTGCATCGCTATTGATGGCGAGCGTCACGCGCTCACCGCTCCCGCTTAGTACAACCTTGTTCTTGGTGATCGAAACAACCCGGTGACCCGAGACCGTATCGCCCACTCGAAGAACTCGCTGCTTACCGCTTTCATCCTGAATAACTGCGAGCGCAGTATCCCCAAGGACAACACCGGTTAATTTGAGAGACGGAGCTTCAGGTTGATTCGAATCGCCAAGACCGGTATTTTCGCCTGGATTTCCACCATGGACGTTTGGCATCGGCTGAATATCCCCTGGCATCGGCGGCATCGGCGGGTTTTCAGTGGGCTGATATCCCACCGGCTGATTGCTCGCGGTAGTCGTCGGATTTGCTGAAGGCATGGTCGGCGTACCCGTTGTTGCACCTGTTGGTGAGTTCGATTGGACCGCACCTGGTGCCAAGAAAGGATCGCGCTGTGGCAATTTTCCAGCGATCAAATCGCCTTCGCCAGTATCTTCGGCATTGCCCGGATCAGATTCCGTGCCTGTGCCAGCCGCGACCGAAGGCTTATCCTTTTTGGCTTCTGGCGCAGGAGCACTGCCACCGCCACCAATGATCTGGAATGCACCGACGCCCAAGAGCAGAAGCCCCAAAACGCCGATGATCGCTAATTTCTTCTTTTCATTTGCATTAGACGCCTTCATGTTGATTGCCTCCAAATGTCACAGGTTTGCTTGATCCCTGCTGAGTTTCAGGGAAGAGGAATGCTTTGATTTCAATCGTGATTTCCAACGAGGAATCCACAGCCGCGCCAGTCTGGCTACCGTCCTTGATCGGCTTCAACGTGACCGAGGTCACAGCAACAATCTTCGGAAACTTCTCGAGTTCGGTAAGGAATGCCAAGACACGCAAGTAGTATCCGGTTCCCTTGACTTCGACATACTGTTCTTCGTAAGTCTTAGCGACAGGAGCCGATTTCCCACCTTCTTCATCCGTTTTTGGCGGCGGAGTTGGGAACTTGTTTGGCAGCGGTCGAACACCAGTCACAACGATGCCATTCTGCTTACCAAGGGTTTCCAATTCGGTCATCAGAGTCGGCATATAGGCACGTGGCGGGACACCTTGCTCCAAGTGATCCAGCTTTTCTCGCGATTCCGAAACCTTGAGTGTGATCTGGTCCAACTCGGTGCGAAGATCATCTTGGCGATCGACTTGCGCCTTAAGCTCCTTGATCTTTGCGACTTGGTCGTTCATAGTTCCGAACTGCAAGTACGATGCACCGGACGCCAAGACGAACGTGAGTGCGCTCATCGCGACATATAGCTTTGTGTTTACGCGTTTGATGTTCATGCGCCATTCTCCTTAGTGTCGCCTTCCTTCTTTTCGGTGATCGGAGGCAACTTGGCCGATCCTGCGATCTGTGCAGCCACTTCGAATCGAATGCTCTTGTTTTCAGCAGCGACGTCGCCCTGGGTGTACTTGAGCATCACGTTCTCAAGGTCCTTAGTTCCTTGTAAACGAAGAATCAGTTCTGAAACGAGTTCTTGAGTCGGGCCAAATCCTTGAACCTCGACGGTCACCGGATCTTGCTCCGAAGGCTGGTTGCAACGCATCGAGATCAGCCAGATACCCTCTGGGACCGATCTTGAAATGTGATCGAGAACTCGTGCCCATCGCTGGGTAGTGATTCCCGCATCTTCCAAGGTGGTCAATCGCGGCGAGAGCACAGCAAACTGTTGCTCGTTCGCCTCGATGGCGTCCACCAACGGCTTCATCTTGTCAACCTTGGACTGATAATCAGCTCTTTGGCCCAAAAGCGATTCGGTCTGCAAAAAGAGGCCACTGTAGATGCCCCCGCCAACCAAGAATGTGCTCATAAATGTTGTGAGCAAAACGCGTCGCTTCTTCAGCTCATTGCTGACCAGGTTCCGTTGTTCTTGAATTAAGTTGATTTTTGGCATGATCGGTCTCCTTATGCGGCAGGCATCAACGGCCGGATGGCCAGCCCTCCTGCAACGCTAAGGTCGAGCCCCGCTCCAAATTCATGAGGCGTGCAATTGGCAAAATGTGGTGAGCTGAAAATGCCCAAATTGGTCACTGGCAAACCAAGCTTCTCGCTCAGATATCGATCGATTCCTTGCAGTTTCGCACCGCCACCCGTCAACACAATCGAGGTCACTGGCATCGGCTGTTGGCCATCTACTTGCTGCGATTCGTAATAGTTGATCGATCGTCGAATTTCGCGGACCAACTCTTCTAGTCGTGGGTGCAAAACTCGAAGCGGCGGGTTGTCCGTCGGTTTCGAATCAAGCAGTTCGGCGACGTTCAAAAGACTCTTGCCGGTTTCTGCGTCTTCTTCAGAAAGGTCAAAGAACGTCCTCAGCGCTTCTGTGAATTCGCTACCGTTTCCTTGTGAAATCGTACGAGTCATCACAAAGATGCTCTTGCTGATGATCGAAACGTTGTTGCCACCGGCGCCGAGATCGATCAGCGCGAAGGTCTCGTCGCCCCAAGCTCGGCTGTAGTCAGCTTCGATGAGTGAACGGTACGAAGAGAATGGGCTGACGTCCACAACCTGGACTTCCATTCCGAGTTCTTCGCAAACCTTAACGCGTGATTCCACAACGTCGCGCGGTGCGGCAACGATCAAGACTTCCATCTGAGTTTCGTCAACGTCACCCAGAATTTCAAATTCAACAAAACTATCTTCGACCGAAGTGGGGATGTACCGACCAGCTTCAAATCGAATGGACTTTCTCAAGATTGCCTCGGACATCTTCGGCATTCGGACAGACCGCACGACGACGGTACTGCCTTGCACGCTGATGATCGCGTCCTTGCAAGTGACTCCCGCATGGCGCAAAACCGATTTGGTCACTGCCGCAATCGCCTCGACATTGGTGACGATGCCGTCCCGAATGCAGTCCTTGGGGGTTGGTGCCCAGCCTGCTTTGACGACTTTGAATCCGCCAGGGGTCCGCTCCGCTTGGACCACCTTGATGGTGTGATGTCCAAAGTCTAGGCCAACAAAACTCTTTTTTCCAAACATGAGATTCTCGATTGGATGATGTGATCCGGGCGAATTACGCCGAATGAACCCTCTGAACGGTGCTCCTCAACCGTCGAAATAGCCACTCAATAGAGTCAATCGCGACCCGCTCTGAGGTCTGCAAGCTATCAAGCTGAACTTCCCATCTTTCCAAGATGGTCCGCGTTGCAGGTGTTTCCATTTGTTGTTGATTCATGGCGCACATCCAAAACCCATAGGGGCTCTAATCCAATCTTCGGAAAGCCCCAGTAAAAACCACAGGGAATTTGTGATGTTTTCTAGTTCAATCGTTTGGCGCAAGGTCGGCAAAGTAAAATGGGAGGGTTGCTGCTCAACGTTTCCAAACTCTCCAAACATTTCGGGGCCGATATCGTGCTCGACGAAGTCTCATTTCGGTTGGACCGGAAAGAAAAAGTCGCGCTTGTTGGTCGAAATGGAACGGGCAAGACAACGCTCCTAAAAATCATCACTGGGGATTACGAACCGGATGGCGGTTCCGCGACTTTAGAGCGTGGCGTTACGGTCGGCTATCTGTCGCAGGTGAGTCTTCCGGACAGTTCGCGGACCGTGCTACAGGTTGCCACTGAGGCGCGAGCGCACTTGGTCGAAACGCAAGCCCGCATCAACCAGCTTGAGGCTCAAATGGAACAAGAGGTCACAACCGAAGACCTCGATGAATATAGTCTGCTCCTCGAGCACTTCAACGCTCAAGGCGGCTACAGCATTGAGAACGATCTCAAGGTTGTCCTCAAAAAACTCGGCTTTCTCGAATCGGAGTTTGACAAGCCGGTCAGTGCTTTAAGCGGCGGAGAGCGAACCCGACTTCTCCTGGCAAAGCTCCTGCTCGAAGAGCCAGAAATTTTGATCCTCGACGAACCCACCAACCACCTCGATATCGATGCGATTGAGTGGCTAGAAGGCTGGATTCGAGGCTATGGTGGGGCGGTATTGGTCGTGAGCCACGACCGTGTATTCCTCAACAATGTTTGTCAGCGAGTGCTTGAGTTACGCCACCAGAAAATTGAGTCGTTTCCCGGCCCGTTCGATACCTATTTGAACCTGCAAAAAGAGCAAGACGCCCGGACAGAAGTGATGGCCGAGCGGCAGGCGGCAGAGATGGCCAAGCTCGATGAGTTTGTGCGCAGATTCATGAATAGCCAGCGCACCGCACAAGCGCGAGGGAGGCTCAAGATGCTTGAGCGAATGGAAGCGCAGCGGATCATCCCGCCTTCAGGCGAGCGAAATCTAGGTGCCACGCTGAAAGTTAAGAAGCGTGCCGGCGATCTTGTCTTCGAAGCCAAAAAGCTCACGATGGCTTTCGAGACTCAGAAGCTCTTTCAGGACTTGAATTGGCTGGCCCAATGGGGAGATCGATGGGGGATCATCGGCGCCAATGGGAGTGGTAAATCCACCTTGATGAAGCTGATTTTGGGAGAACTTGAACCAATTTCTGGCACAACTCGAATTGGGGCGAATGTCGATTTGGGCTGGTTTCGGCAGGACGCCACTTTCCTCGATCCAGAACTCACTCCGCTCCAAACAATCAACGAGATTCTTGGTCTCGAACATGGTCCAGCGCGCAACCTGTTAGGTCAATTCCTGATCTCCGGCGATGACTCTTTGCGCCCAATCAAGACTTTGAGCGGAGGCGAGAGAGTGAAAGTCGCCCTCGCCGTGATCACCGGCATGAGCCCAAATGTACTGGTGCTCGACGAACCCACAAACCACCTCGACATCGCCAGCCGTGAAGCACTCGCGGAGGTTCTGAGCACGTTCAACGGCACCTTAGTAGTCATCAGCCACGACCGGTGGTTCCTCGACCAGGTCACCCAAAAGACTCTAGACATTCGGCCAGAAGGAGTCGTTACGTTCGATGGTCCGGTGGGAGAATATCGACGGTGGAAGTCAGCTAGCAGCTCTCAGAACGTGCCTTCCGTCGCTCCGGCTGCTTCGCATCAACCCGAATTGCCGAAACTCAGTCCGCGCGATCTCAGCAAGGAGATCGGAAGACTCACCAAAGAAATCTCAAGTCAAGAATCCTTGATCGAGAAGCTGGAATCCGAACTCGATCAACATGAGAAAGTCATGTCGGTGCCCGATCCGAATGCGGACCACTACGCTCTCAGCGTGAAACACGCCGAGCTTTCTGGCAAGGTCAACGCCGCGCTCGAGCATTGGACCGAACTTAGCGAACAGCTCGAATCCTACAAAGCTCAACAAGGGGCTGGAGACCCTGCCCAATCAAGGTGAGAGACTAGCTTATGCGTGGCCGCACCCCGATGATGCAGCAATATATGGCCGCAAAGGATGCCCATCCTGGCGTCCTGATCGCCATGCGTGTCGGGGACTTTTACGAGTTCTATTTTGAAGATGCGGAGGTTGCAGCATCCGTCCTCCAGATCACTTTGACCGGCCGCGAAGATGCAGAGAATGGTCGTATCGCCATGGCCGGAGTTCCGTACCACTCCGTCGAAAAGTACCTCGCGCGCCTGATTCAATCGGGTTATAAGGTTGCGCTGTGCGATCAAATCGAAGACCCCAAACAAGCCAAAGGGCTCGTCCGCCGCGCAGTTACTCGGGTCCTCACTCCTGGCACTGTCGTCGAGGAATCCATGGTGCCCGCGGGAGCGAACAATTACCTTTCTGCCATCTGCGTGTTGGATGGAAAAGTTGGGCTTGCAACGCTCGATTCGTCCACCGGAGAGTTCCTCGTTACCGAAATCGAGGGCGACGCAATCAAGGATTCCATCCTGCAGGAACTCGCACGAATCCGCCCAGCCGAACTCCTGCTGGACGATCAGACCGCTGACTTGGGCGAACTCGTCGGGAACGCTTTCGGAACGAGTGTCACCACGCTCGAACCGGAAGATTCTCGCCGCGCCGAAAAGAAAATCCTCCTTCGGTTCAACATTAATAACCTGTCGAGCTTTGGATTAGATGCAAAGCCGGTAGCCGTGATGGCCGCGAATATGGTGCTCCAGTACGCCGAGAAGGGCGGGCTAAAGCTCGAGCATCTGGAAACGATCGGAACCTATTCCATTGACAGCTTCATGGCGCTGGATCCTTCGACACGGCGTTCGCTTGAACTCACGACTAATCTCTCGGACGGTAGTCGCAAATTTACGCTGCTCAGCGTTCTCGACCAAACCGTGACTTCTATGGGGGCGCGACTCCTTCGAAAGTGGATTGAACAACCGCTGCTCGATGGGACTGCGATTCGGCAGCGGCTCGACTCAGTCCAACTTCTTTCCAAAGTGAATCTTGATCGCGCTGACCTTCGGGACGCTCTCAAAAAGGTGGGCGATATCGAACGGCTCGTTGGAAGGTGTGCGACTGGTGTCGCTACGCCGCGCGACCTTGTCGCCCTTCAAATCACGATCGGCAGTTTGCCCGAACTCCATGCTCCGCTCCAAAAAGTAGCCCAGGGCCGGATAGCCGAGTTAATGCCAATGCTGGGAAATCACAGTGACTTGGCAACTCTGTTGGCAAGGGCTCTTGCGCCAAATCCGCCAAACGCGCTTCGAGATGGGGGAGTTATCGCCGATGGCTATGATCCCGGACTAGACCAACTTCGCGCACTCAGTCGCGATGGTCGAAAGTTCATCGCGGAACTCGAAGCTAAGGAACGAGAATCAACGGGCATACCGAACCTAAAGGTCGGCTACAACAACGTTTTTGGTTACTTCCTCGAGGTCAACAAGCTCGCGGCCGATCGGGTGCCAGAACATTACATCCGCAAGCAAACAGTCGCCAATGCTGAGCGGTATATCACCGCCGAACTAAAAGAATTTGAGTCTGCCGTACTCAGCGCATCGGAAAAAGCGCAGAACCTCGAGGCCGAAATCTTTGTTCGCATCCGCACCAGGATCAGCGAGAACAGTGCGAGTTTGCTCCAAGCCGCCAAAGCCATCGCCGAACTTGACACACTTTGCTCGCTTGCTGAAGTGGCGGTTCGGCGCGATTACCGAAAACCAGAAGTGGTTGAGGACGAAGTTCTCGAGATTCAGCAAGGTCGGCACCCTGTTGTTGAGGCCAATGGCGCGAGCTTCGTTCCCAACGACCTTTGCATCAACAACGATCAGCGGATGATGATCCTGACCGGCCCAAACATGAGCGGAAAATCCACCTACTTACGGCAATCCGCGTTGATTGTGCTGATGGCTCAGATCGGATCGTTTGTACCAGCGCGCTCTTGCCGACTCGGGATTTGCGATCGTATCTTCGCGCGAATCGGAGCGAAAGACGAAATCGCGGTAGGACAGTCCACATTCATGGTGGAGATGGTCGAGAGCGCATTTATCCTGAACCACGCTTCATCAAGTTCGCTCGTGATTTTGGACGAAGTCGGGCGAGGAACAAGCACCTACGATGGCCTGGCCATCGCCTGGGCAATGCTAGAGCACCTTCACTTACTCGGTGCGAAGACGATGTTCGCGACCCATTACCATCAGCTCAATGTGCTGGCCGATCAGCTCAAGGGAGTCGCCAATTTCCGGGCCAGTGTCAAAGAAGTTGGGGACGAAATTGTTTGGACCCACCGGATTCTCCCCGGCGGTACCGATAAGAGCTACGGTGTTCATGTCGCCAAAAAAGCCGGCGTACCCAAATCCGTACTTGTCCGCGCGAATGAAATCTTAGCCAGTCTCGAAAGCCGAGAAGCGCTTCCAACGGTCGTCGCGACCTCAAACAATAAGCTCCAGCTCGCTCTGTTTGAGCCTGAGGAACCTTGGCTTGCCAAAGAACTCAAAGAACTGGACGTGGACGACATGACCCCATTGCAGGCGATCACTCTCTTGGGTGAATGGAAGAAGTTGATCCAAACCAACTAAGTCATCGTGCTTGAATCAATTGGTGCCGGGGGAGGGACTCGAACCCTCACGAGTTTTAGCTCAACGGTGTTTGAGACCGCCGCGTCTACCATTCCGCCACCCCGGCGAAGAACTCAGAGAATACCCAATTTCAGCTCACAGGGCGACGCTAGGCGTCACCCCGTTCGTCGAAGTCGTGTATTCAATCCTCACAGAGGTCACCGAATTTGGTGCTGTTGCCAACGCCGAATTGATCGTGACTTGATTGCTCAGTGAGTTCGTCGTGAATGTCACCGGAGTTCCGTTCACCGTCGCTCGAATCGGAGACTTTCCAGGCGGGACCTTCATGGTCACCGAGAAGTTGAGCGGCCCACCAGTTCGATTCTTGATCGAGGTCTGTTGCCATTTCAACGCTTCCTTCACCTGGATGTCAAACCGCTTGCCACTTTGTCGGAGGCCAGTATAGGTCATTTGCGTCCATCCCGTCGGCAGTTTCGGCGAGAGGTTCAAGCTGTTTTCGGCAGGTTCGTAGTCGAGGAAGGCCATCACCGAATCCATGTAAGTTGACATTGATTCCCAAGCATTTGGCCACGCGGTTTGGATTCGGAAATCGGGATAGACCTGGCTGAAACTCGCTGCGATCTGCTCTGAGCCTAGCCCAAGTGGTCCAACATAGTTGAACAGTCGATCCACTTTGTCCTTGAGAATGTTGATCGTCGCTGGACCCTGCTCGTAATCGGCCTTCTCGCTGTAAAACAGTCCGTACCAGAGCGTGCTTAGGAACCATGGTCCGCCATTCCAATAGTTGTCACCCCAATACCGATTGACCAATCCGTCCCAATCGCCGCCCGAAATCAACAAGGGATGATTGTTGCCGTTTGCATCGTTTTGGGTGCCGTTGATTCGTCGCTCGACGACGCCCGCGCGATTATCGATGGGCGAAATTACCTGGAACGGGTAGACGATCCCCATTTGGCTGATGTCTGTGTTCTCCAGATTCCAATCGAGCCGAGCATTTACGCCTGATCGGACCAAAGAAGCACGGCCGTTGAAGTTGCTCTGATCTGCGAAATATCCGCCTCCAGAACCTCCGGCATTCAGCCCCATCCTTTGCGCGATCTTCGCAGCATCTTCCAGCCCGCGAACGACGTTCGCGTTGGAATAGATGAACGTGTCGAAACTATCTTCCCAAACACTCATGGAGTACAGCAGGTTGTACGCTTCTTCGAATCGCAGACGGTTGTCCAAAGTCGAATCGGAACTCATCGCGAATGCCGAATCACGCACCATCGCATAGTTCGTGCTGAGTAGCGAGAAGTCGCCGGTTGCGCGGTAGATATACCAAAGTGCCCACGGCAAAACGGCAGTTTCGTCCACTTGCGGCGAATTCCAAACGATGTAACCATCGGTCGTGTACTTCTGATAGAAGAAGCCCTTGCCCCAAGGTTCATTTCCGCGATACGCCGTTGTGCGCATCCAGTTGATGCAGTTGATCGCTTCTTGAATGTGCCCAGCTTTTGCCAAGCTGACCGCAGCATACATCGCGTCTCGTGGCCAAACAAACGGGTACGCGCCATTGTGCATGCCAGCAATCACAGAACCGGTTGCGCCATCGATATGCAACGCGGTAGCCAGCTTTGAGCGGGTCCAGAGTGTGTCATAGCGATTGTCAGGCAAGTCAACCATGACGCCGTCGTTGAGCCAGGTCTGCCAATACGTATTGGTCTGGGATTGAAGTGCAGAGGTGTTCGACGATGCAAACCAATCCATGACCGGAGTGAGGTAGTAAGCGTACGTTCCGGTTTGGTTGGCTGGACGCTCCATGGCTCCCGCCACGATCATGTTGACCTCGCGCGGCACCCCTGGCTGCAGAGTGATCCGTGATCCGATCCACCCTCGATCTTGGTCTGAGCTGGAGTCGCTCCATGCGTCGGTCGCCCAAGTTCCGCCAGCAGATCCTGGCGTCCCAACAGTCTTCAATCCGACTGCCAGATAGAGTGAAACGTCCTTGTTATATCCTCCAAAACTGGTGGGGTTATATTCGCTTGGCGGTTGGATGTTGTTTCCGCCACCCGTCACGTTTCGCTGGGTTCGGTCGTAGGCGACCATCACTTTGCGCACTGTATCGGTGGTTGCTCCGTCGTAGGAATCTCCACCGTTGAGTGCCCAGTCACCGTAGGCATAAAAGTTGATGGTCTTCGCGGTCGCTCCGTTGTTGGTCAGGATAAACCGCTTGATATAGATCGAACGCTGTTGACCGTTGCTTGGATCGTTCGGGAAGGTGATGCCTGCCGGGACAAAATCGAACTGATCGACCTTGATATTGTTTCCGCCGTAAGTTAGCGTGGCCGAACCTTGCAGTACGTTTGAATTCGGGACATAACTTTGGGTGACCGACGAGTAGCTGACGCCTGACGGATTACTGAGCCAGTGAGTCAATCCGTCGACGCGAATCCCAGCCATGATCTGGTTCACGTGCATCTGACCGCGATGGTCAAGAGGCAGTCCTGGAGGGAAAGTATCGTTGCCGCCGCTATAACCTTCGTTACGTGTACCGACGCCATTGACTGCTCCAGCACCAGGGTAATAAAGATCAAAAACAGTGCCGTTTTGGTCCAGCATCACGTTCATGAATCCATTGCCAGTGACACCTTCTTCTTTCCAAAAATTGACGCCGGGATAGCCTGCATTGGGCGAACCCGAACCAGCACCTGCGCCGGGCCATGCCAATTTGTTGATGTATGAATACTCGCCGGCGGTACCTGGGTAAGTGCTGAATCGCTCAATGTTCTCGCCAGCGGTCCAAGCTGAGATCTTGTACTTAATTATCTGACCGTAGGTTCGAGTGCTGACTGGAAGAGTGACCTTCCACCAATCGTCGTTGCCTCCACCAGAACGTGGCTCATTACGAACAAATTGCATCGTTCCCGGGAATCCAACGACTTGGGTCGTGCCCGTGCCGACACCGAGCGATCCTGTTGGAGACGAGCCGTCAATGGTGTAGTACACCGCTACCCGGTCGTAGGTGAAGGATGGGCCGAGTTTGGCCCAGATGACAACGGACTCTTCTTCGCGTGGAGCATCAGGCTCGCGCTGAGTGATGTTCGAAGGTTCACCATAGACTCCGTTGGTCGGGTTGTGAAACACGGTGGATGGTGCCGCGCCCGCAATTGCAACCATGCCCAACGTCAGTGGAATCAACGACAGAAGTACTCGCGCCTTCATAAACTTAACCTGGTAAACGAATCAACAAATCTCAGGCACACCAACTGTGCTGAGAATACGAATTCAGCGTACCAAACAAGGTTCAAAAATACAAGAGTGAGAATGCTAGATTCTCACTCTTGAAGCGGGATTTTTTGATGAATGATTAGGCTGTGACAGCGGAGAATTCTCGAACCGAACTCACCACATGGTTAATCTCTTCATCTGTCAGATATTGATGCACTGGCAAGCTCAAAACCTCGTTGCTTGTCTGCTCCGTGATCGGAAGGCTGCCCTTCGCGGCGAGGTGCTGGTACGGCTTGTGATAGTGCAGCGGCACCGGATAATAAATCATGGAGTCGATTTCCCGTTCCTTTAGATAGGCTTGCAACTCGTCCCGCCGACTAGATCGAATGGTGAACTGGTGCCAGGTGTGGTTGTTGCCATTGAGAGTGACCGGCACCTCAACACCCGAACCTTGCAGCCCCGCAATGAGCTTAGCGGCAACGGCTTGACGTGCTGTATTCCAACTTTCGAGCTGGGTCAACTTATGCCGGAGGATCGCTGCTTGAAGCTCTGCCATTCGGCTCGTGTAGCCAATGTGATCGTAGTAATATCGTTCGCGGCCCATTCCATGCACACGCATCGACCGGCAAGTTTCCGCGACACCGTCGTGATCAGTGATAATCATTCCGCCATCACCAGCCGCGCCGAGATTCTTGGTGACATAGAAACTGATTCCGGCAGAGTGCCCGTATCGTCCGGCGTACTTGCCGTTGCAGTGGCTTCCAATGGCTTGAGCGGCATCTTCGAGCACCAAAATTCCGTGCTTCTCGGCCACCGCATTGATGGCTGCCATATCAGCCAGCTGACCCCAAAGGTGCACCGGCACGATCGCCTTAGTTCGCGAAGTGATCGCCGCTTCAATCTTTGTAGGGTCGATCATCTGATCTTCAGCGCGGATGTCGACGAAAACAGGAGTTGCGCCGGTCTGGATGATCGCCTCAATCGTTGCGACGAACGTGAAGGAAACAGTTATGACCTCATCACCAGGACCGATTCCGGCAGCGTCCATCATGATCCGCAGGGCATCCGTACCGCTGTTCACGGCAATCGCATGCTTCGCTCCGTGATACTTGGCGACCTCTTCTTCCAGCCCTTTGTTGTGCTTGCCCAGTACGTACGCGCCGGTCGACAAAATTTCTTTGAGGTCGGCATCGATCTTGTCTTGAAGGTCAATGTACTGGCGCTTAATGTCTAAGAATGGAACTCGCATCGGTTTCTCCGCACAACATTGTGTGATTGTCTCAATTGTACTTCAACGCGCCATGCACCCCGACGTGTTAAACTGGTTTCTAGCATGCCACTAGTAGGAAAGGTCGGCCGAAAACGAGCTCGGGCTCGAATCGCGATGGGAGTGATTTACACCATCTTGATTTTGGGCGCCTTGACGACGATCTACCCTTTCCTTCTCATGGTCACCACCGGATTCACCGGCCCCACTGACCAAAACGAGAACAAGCTCATTCCAGCGTTTTGGAGCGATGCACAGAAAGTTGAAGACAAGTTCTTCGACGACAAATATGCTGGTAACGCAAGTTATTTGGCGATGGTAAAAGCTAGGCCAGAAGACGGAAAGCAACTCGCCGAATACGAGAAATTCCTAACAGAGTTGGATCCGATGCAGTGGCACGCAGGATTTCGAACCGCGCCGAACCAGGTGACCTCAAAACTATCCCTGAAATATCAATCTTGGTTGCGCGATAAATTTTCTTCAATTGACAAGCTCAACGTCGCCTACATCGAAGAGAACATCGCGTTTCAAACTGTCCAGCCGCCAATAGAACAGCTCGACAAGAAAGGGTGGAAACCGCGCGTGGGGCAAAAATGGGCTGACTGGTTGGAATTCAAGAAGTCGCTCGGTCCCGAATTCCGAATCCCAATGCTCCGGTCCAGAATGGTCCAGGAGTACATTCGGGCCAAGTACCAGAACCAGATTGGACAAGTTCCGCCCGAAATCGCGGGTCCTGCCAAGACCTTTGAGGAACTGCGAATTGATCCCCAATCGGAAATTTTCAAAGAATTCGAGGCGAAGGCACTGCCAGATGGCCTGAAAGACGGTGGTCCGGAAGCTAGATGGGATGCCAAATTTGGAACGGTCATGCCGGTCCGGTCTTTCGATCAGCAATTCGTCGTCGCCCACAGTAGCGAGATCAAATCAGAATTCACCTCACGTAACTATCGCTACGTTCTGGACTACATGCTTATCAACGGGCGTGCGATCGCGAACACAGCGCTATTTTGTTGCCTTGTCATCCTCACCCACCTCATCGTAAACCCTTTAGCGGCGTACGCGCTGAGCCGGTACCCGCTCCCCTCTTCTGGGAAGATTCTCATTTTCTTGCTCGCGACAATGGCCTTTCCAGCAGAAGTGGCGATGATCCCCTCGTTCCTTTTGCTAAAGGACCTGCATTTGCTGAATACCTTTGCCGCGTTAGTTCTGCCCGGAGCGGCAAGCGGCTATATGATTTTCTTGCTCAAAGGGTTCTTTGACAGCTTGCCGCAGGAACTCTATGAGAGCGGTCAGCTTGATGGCGCTAAGGAGTGGACAATGCTGCGCAAGATCGCCTTGCCGTTGAGCAAGCCCGTATTGGGCTACCTCGCGTTGCTCAGCTTCATGGGTGCTTACGGTGCCTTCATGTATGCGTTTTTGGTCTGCCAAGACCGTTCGATGTGGACGATCATGGTGTTCATTTATCAACTCCAGAACACTGCACCAAAGGCCGTGATGATGGCCGCGGTCACCATCGCCGCTATTCCAACTTTGATCGTGTTCTTGCTTTGCCAGCGCGTGATCATGCGTGGCATCGTTTTGCCGGGTGAACGCTGATTTATGAACATTGTTAGGCTCATCGAGAAGAAGCGTGACGGTGGAGAGCACACCAGAGAAGAGATTCAATTTATCGTCGAAGCGGCCGCCGCTTATGAAACGCGCCCAGACTATGAAGGATCGCCGAATGGTGTCAGCAAAGCTCAACTCGCGGCATGGCTGATGGCCGTAGTTTGGCGTGGAATGACTCTCGACGAGACCGCGCTGCTCACCCAAGCGATGGCAGAGTCGGGCGATCAGCTCAATCTCGATGGGCTTCCAAAACCGTGGGCCGATAAGCACAGCACTGGCGGAGTCGGTGACAAAACCACTTTGGTGGTGCTCCCAATGATGGCCGCGTGCGGTTTGACCTCCGTGAAAATGAGTGGTCGCGGACTTGGCAAAACCGGTGGAACCATCGACAAACTCGAGTCGATCCCAGGTTTTAGAACCAACTTGTCGCTTGAGGAAATGAAGTCACAGGCTGCAAAAATCGGGATTGCTTTGACGGGCCAGAGCGGGCAATTGACTCCTGCCGATAAAACCCTGTATGCATTGCGCGATGTGACGGGGACCGTTGCCAGCATCCCGCTCATCGCGAGTAGTGTCATCAGCAAGAAAATCGCTGGCGGGGCGGAAGTGATCTCAATCGACCTCAAATGCGGTTCTGGAGCCTTCATGGCGGACATCGAATCGGCCAGAAACTTAGGGCAGACGATGATCGAAATCGGGAAGCGGCTCGGACGAAAAGTGGGGGTCGAAATCACCGATATGGACCAGCCATTGGGGCGCGCCGCCGGAAATTTGAATGAAGTTCAGGAAGCAATTTGGACGCTTTCGAACGACGGGCCGAAGCGGTTTACAGAGCTTTGTATCGAACTTTGCGCGGGCGCGCTGCTCGCCGCTGGAAAAGCAAACAACCCTGATGACGCTCGGGAGAAATCGGAACAATCGCTGATCAGCGGCCGAGCTCTTGCCTTGTGTGCAGAGTGGTTCAAAACTCAAGGGTCGACGCTTTCTCTAGAGGAGATTTGTGCCCTGCCGCTAGCGGCGCATGAGGTCAATGTTTGCGCGCCAAGAGCAGGTTGGATTTCGCGAATTTCAGCGGATGCTGTCGGTCAGGCAGTGGTAGATCTCGGAGGAGGACGCCATGGTCTCGACGACCAAATTAACCATTTGGTTGGAATCAGCACCCTCAATGAGATCGGTGAGGAAGTAGAGTGTGGTCAGCCGATCTTTGAGATTCGTGCCGCGACTGAAGAAAGTGCTCAATCCGCCGAATTGGCACTATCCGCCGCGATCGAAATCTCCGATAATCCGGTTGAACGTCGCCCGGTTGTGATCGAAAAGCTGAGTTAAGACCTGCATGAACCTTCCAAAAATTACCGTTATCACACCGAGTTTCAACCAGGGCCAGTATCTGGAGGAAACACTTTTTTCTATCATTTCCCAGCGATATCCGAATCTCGAATTGATTGTGATTGATGGCGGTTCCACGGACAATTCCGTTGAAGTCATCAAGAAATTTGCTGATCAAATCACCTTTTGGGTCAGCGAAAAGGACTCGGGGCAGACGAATGCGATCAACAAGGGGCTCGCCAAAGCAACTGGTGATATCGTCGCGATCTTGAACTCCGATGACACCTACCTTCCAGGAGCTTTGGACTTTGTTGGAGAGCAGTTTGCCGCTGATCCGAGCCTGAAATGGATGACCGCGCCAAGTTTGTACTTTGGCCCAAGTCGTGGCGAGCAAAAGACGGAAGTCATGATTCCGGAAGTACCGGATTCTCCGGGGAGGTGGTTGGTTCGACAGACGGTGGCGCACCCGTCGACTTTCCTAAGAAAAGAATTGCACGATAAATATGGTCCGTTTGACGAGAGCTTCTACTTTGGAATGGACTACGAGTATTGGTGCCGACTCGCTTTTGGCGGAGAAAAGTGCCGAACATTTGGGCGACCGCTCTCGGGATACCGAATGCACGGAGATAGCAAATCGGTTTCGGCTGTCGAGCGAAAGACCGCCGATATGGCGCGCATTTTGGAAATGTACGGGGCAAAATTGTCGCCACTGGAGCGAGCCAAGATCGAGCGGCAGCATCAACGGCAAAACGCTTCGAATGAACTGTACCAAGCTGTCTGGTTGTTGATTGACGGAAACCGACCGGGTGCTATGCAAAAGTGGATGAATGCGGTCAAACGTCACCCGGATGTGCGGTTCACAAAGGCGTACTGGACAACGGGATTGCGCATTCTTTTGAATAAGCCGCCGAAGTAGATTCATAATAGGGGGATGTCCAAACCCCAGAACGTGCGCATCATCACGCTTGGATGCGCCAAAAATGAAGTGGACTCCGAAGAAATCGCCGGAGTCTTGCAAGGTTCTGGATATTCCGTGGACGGTGGAGCTCCCCACGCAGACGTCACCATCATCAACACTTGCGGCTTCTTGGAAGCAGCAAAAGCCGAGTCGATTGAGGCGATTAAGAAAGCTGTTCGATCAAAGGGGCAAGGAAAAGTCATCGTCGCTGGATGCCTTGCTCAACGTATGGGTGAAGAGCTGGCACGTTTGGCACCAGGCGCCGACGCCTACATTGGTGTTGGACAGATGGGCCGATTTGACCAGATTGTCAAGACAACCCTAAACAGTTCCGAGCGGTTGATGGAAGTCGGTCCGCCGCACCATATCTGGGCTGAAGTGGAGACGCGCACGCGGCCCGGCAATCCGTGGTCTGCATACCTAAAGCTCAGCGAAGGGTGCGATCATCGCTGCACTTTTTGCACAATTCCAAGCTTCAGAGGCAATCACCAAAGCAAACCGATAGAGAGAGTTCTGCAGGAGGCTAACCATTTGGTTAGAACCGGCGTTCAGGAACTCAACCTCATCGCGCAAGATGTCACGCAGTACGGGTTTGATCTCTACAAAGAATTTACGCTGCCGAAGCTGCTCAAAGAGCTTAACAAGATTGAGGGCCTGCGGTGGATTCGATTGCTGTACTTCTATCCGAATCGACTGACGCCTGAAGTCATTGATGCAATGGCGACCCTGGACAAGGTGTTGCATTACATCGACATCCCTCTCCAGCACACCCATCCAGAAACGCTCAGGCGAATGAAGCGACCGTGGGACGGTGATCGCTACCTGAAACTGTTTGAAGACCTCCGATCGGCGATGCCAAACGCGGCGATTCGAACGACGTTCATCGTTGGATTTTTTGGAGAAACCGAAGAAGAATTCAACCATATGGTGAAATTTGTCCAGCAGGCTCAATTGGACCGTGTTGGCGCATTCCTGTTTAGCAAAGAACCTGGAACCCCTAGTTTTGACATGCCGAACCAGGTTCCGCATCGCACCAAAACAAAGCGATACGACAAACTCATGCGCGTGCAACAAGGCATCAGCCTTCGAAAGAACCGTGATTGGGTCGGCAAAGAGATCGACGTGCTGGTCGAGGAAGTGAAGGATGGATGGAGTGCTGGAAGAAGCTTTAGAGACGCTCCAGAAATCGACGGCCTGACTTACGTCCGGGGCGAACATCCGCTAGGCACTTTCCAACGCGTACGGATCGTCGATGGCGCCGAATATGATCTCTACGGTGAACTTGCATCAGAGCCTACGGGACCAGTTCAGAGGCAATTGAGGCCTTTGCGAATGGCATCACCCAACCGACCGCTATAGGTTCAAATGCAAAGAGGCCCGGCCAAAATTGGCCGGGCACTGCTTTTTGTCTGTTGCGTCACGAACGGAAAAAAACCGAAATCAAAAGCTGGCGGCAAACGAAACGACTGAGCTCACGTTCAATCTTGCAACACAAAAATCGAATCAAACTGGTTGGACCCCTTCGACGAGATTCGGGCTCGGAAGGGATCCTTCAGTCTATAAATTAACCTCTAAGTAGCGAGAGAACGCTTTGTGGAGCCTGGTTCGCTTGAGCAAGCATCGCCACACCACTCTGCTGGAGGATTTGATACTTGGTCAAGGTCGTCATTTCTGCTGCAACATCAACGTCTCGGATAGTTGACTCAGTTGCTGCGAGATTCTCTCGTTGGATTCCCAAAGATCGGACGTTGGATTCCAGGATGTTTCGCATGAAGTTACCGATTCCGCCTCGGGCCGTTGCGATGTCCTGAATCGCCTTATCGATCACCTGAATGGCTTCTTGGGCACCGGCAGCGCTCATGATGTTGATGCTGCTCAAGTTCTTGCTGCTGACCACGCCTTTGCCGAGTTCCGATGCAGTGTAGTTGCCGAGCGACAAACTCGTTGTCTCGTTAGCATTTCCACCGATTTGGAATGTAGCGCTACCCGCCGTGACCGTGCCACGTGCTGCCGCAGCCATGCTGAGGTTGCCGTTTTCAGTCATTCGGATGACGTTGTTGTAGATGTCTCGAAGCTCCAATCCTTGACCCGAATTAAAGGTCACAGTGGTCAATCCACCTGCTGTGGAACCATTGATATCAACGGTGACATCAGCCACAGCATCGACACCTGTGTCAGACACGGCGCCTGGCGATGTCAAGAGAATTCCAGTAGAGTCGACAAGATCCACTCGGGCGTTCGAACCAAAGGCATTCGAAGAAAGAGTTACCGCACCGGATGGAGCCCAAGTTGCTGTAACACCGGTCTGTGCCGATGCTGTATTCACTCGGCTGACGATGTCAGCGATCGTGTCAGAACCGTTTGCAGTGAATGTCACGCCATTGATCGTGAACGATCCTGCGCTAACCACCGAAGTTGCCAAGGCATAGGTCGCGGTTGCAGCAACGCTTGCTCGCTCAGCCGAGGTGACCATATCTACAGTCACGGTCGTGTTCTGGTTCAGAGCATAGCCACCAAACACGCCGCTGAAGCTCATATTTTCCACGTTGGCGCCGCTCGTGCTGATTGCCACGGTTCCACTAGATCCGTCGAGCAACTTCTTCTTTCCGAAAGCGGTGCTTTGCGAAATTCGAGTGATCGACTGGATGATCGAGTTAAGCTGGGTTTGGTTGGCTTGGCGTTGAGCTTCGTCCAAAGTCGCGGTGTTACCACTAGCAACCGAGAGCGAACGGGCATCTCGAAGAAGTCGGTTGACTTCGTCCAAGGACGCTTCAGCCGTCTTTGAATAGTTGATGGCGTCTTGATTGTTGCGGATCGCTTGATCAATGCCAGAAATCTGTGCTCGGAACGATTCCGAGAGAATCAAACCGGCTGGATCATCACCAGCGTTGTTGATTCGAAGACCTGTCGAAAGACGGGTCATGCTGTTACCATAGTTGTCGCCGGTCTGCTGCAGAATACGCAGCGAGGTCATAGCGAGAGTGTTCGTATTTACGCGAAATGCAGACATGTTTTTTGTTCCTCCGTGATCGCAACGTTCAACCATCCTTGGTTGGCTTCTGGGCACTGGTTGGGGGCCAGAAGTGCTGCGCTCGAAAGGTGTATTCCAGGTAAACCTATCAGGTTAACCTAGTAAAAATACTGGTATTAACGCATTTTTACCAGTATTCGCAAAAAACAGTATTTTGATGGGGCATTTTGAACCTAATCCCTCTCTTTTGGACACTTGCAAAAAGTCAAAAAAGTTGAATCGTTTCCAGAAATTGACCCATCGGTTGAGAACGCTAGATTCACTGAGGTATCCTTTCGGTTCCTTATACAACTGGCCCTAAGTTGGCCCGGACAGATTTATGAAGCGCACTTATCAGCCTAACAACCGCCACAAGTTCACCACGCACGGATTTCGAGTGCGAATGCGAACCACTGACGGACAAAACATCCTCAAGCGACGACGACTGAAGGGTCGACACCGACTGGCAGCACGATAAAGCAAAGCCTCAGCCCCAAACGATTCGACCAAGTCTTCCGTTCCTCATTGACCGCAAAGGGAGACTACATTCGGGTTGTTGCCACATCAGGGCAGGGCTATTTTGGTTTTGCCATCGCGCGCACCATTGGTTGCCACGCCCGAAGAAACAGACTCAGAAGGCGACTCCGATCCATCGTTGTATCCACGCCCACCCCAGCTCACCTCGACTTTTGTGTGGTGGGACTTCGAAACGCAGATCGCGCACCGCACGCAGTACTTAAGGAGGAATTCACCCAGCTCATTGCTAGGATCGAACAGGAATGGGAAGAAAGATCGGCATCTGGCTAATTCGGCTCTACCAAAAATCAACCCGTTGGAGGCCCGCTACTTGTCGCTACTCACCTACTTGCTCGGAATACACTCTTCAAGCGATTGAAAAATATGGCCTTATCAAAGGATCATGGATGGGTTTCAAGCGGATTTGCCGCTGCAATCCATTCTTCCCAGGAGGCCATGACCCTGTCCCATAAATCATGAGTCAACCTCAAAAACCCGGTTCAAATATCATGACGGCGTTGTTGCTTGCAGCAACCATCTTCTTGGGCATGAACATGCTCACTGGCGGCATGAACAAGCCGGCGGATGTCCGAAAGGCATCGGAGATTTACGCCAATCTACAAAAGATGAATGCTGAAGGGCGCGAGGTCAGCATCCAATCCGAGCTTCACGCCTACCAAGGCCGTTTGAATGAAGAAGCCCGGAATTCCAAGGAGGAAAAGGCTGTCACCGATTCAAAGCAGCTCAAAGCACTCTTGCTCGCTGCTCATGCCCAAACAAAGGCAGGACTCGATTTCAACAAAATTGATCGCTTGCAAAACGCGTTCAACGCTCTTGATGGTGCCCGAAAGACGTACGGGTCAATGCCGATCTGGGAAAACTTGGAAGTGGGGGTGACGCCTGGAAAGAATTACCCAGACTCCCGAATCACTGCCTCTTCGCTGTACGAAAAGACGGTCACCGAACTAAGCGCCAGAAATAAGGTGGACTTGGTTTGGGGATTCTTCCCAGGCTATGCCGCGATTGACGGATTGGTCAAGCTCACCGGCAGCGCACCAAGTTTCAGCTACGCCTTCGCCGCATTTCTTCTCGCACTGGTGGTCCGTGCAATCGTTTATCCACTCGCTCAAAAACAGCTGATGTGGTCTAAGCAGATGATGCAGCTGCAGCCGCTGGTAAAAGAGATCAAGGAAAAGTACACCAACAAGCAAGGCCAAGTCACGGATTCTGTCGCGATGCAGAAAGACACGATGGGCCTATACAGCGACTACGGGATCAACCCAGCCGCTGGATGTGGCCCCGCTCTGTTGCAGCTTCCATTGTTCCTATTGGTGTTCCAGTCGATGCTTCACTACCGATTTGAATTCCTTAAGGGCACCTTCCTCTGGATCAATCCAGGAACCCACGCGGCAATGGGCAATTTTGTCGCCCCAAATTTAGGGCAGTCGGACACTTTGCTACTCGTGATCTACGGCGTCTCGATGGTTGTTGCAACCTATCTTCAGCCTGTTAACGATCCCAGCAATGCCAAACAGCAACGCATCATGGGTGTGGCGGTTTCGGTCGCTGTCACCGTGATGATGTTCTTCTATCCTCTCCCAAGCGCGTTCGTGCTGTATTGGATTTTCTTAAACTTGTTCTCGACCGCGCAATCGCTCCGAGCGGCCAAGCTGCCTGTTCCACCACTGACCAAGGTGGCAACATCGGCTGGTGGCGCAAGAGCTAAGAGCGGCTTCTTCCAAAAGCTTATGGAAGAGTCCGAACGCCAAATGAACGAGAAGAACAAGAACAAAAAATAACAATCGACAATTTGTAATCGCAAGGAAACAAAAAACATGGAAACATTGGAGCTTCAAGCCAAGACCATCGACGAAGCAAAGCAAGCTGCTGCAAAGCAACTTGGAGTAGCCGTCGATCAAATTGACCTCAAGGTCATCGAAGAAACCGCCGGGCTTTTCGGCAAGAAGAAAATGAAGGTCGAAGTGACCGTCATCGACAAAGACGCCAAGGCACCTGCCAAGCCTGCCCGCGCAAAGAAATCCCCCGCCAAAGCAGAGCCAGAACCAGAGCCCGCGCCAGAAAAGGCTGTTGTGGAGTCTGCTGCGCCAGCAGAGAAGCCAAAACGCACCTCCAGAGCTTCGAGCAAGAGTGCTAAGGAAGAAAAGCCAGCTAAGGCAGAAGAGCCAAAGTCAGATGCGCCAGCTGAACCAGAAGTCATAGCTACAGAAGCTGATGCCGACGAAATCATGGAAATCGTTGGCGAAATTCTGGACTTTGCTGACTTCGATGTCGACATCACCCTCAAGAGCCTAACGGGTAAGTACGTGAATCTCGAACTCGCGGGCAAAGACGCCGCTCACGTGATCGGCAAGCACGGCGAAGTTATTAACTCGTTGCAATACCTTTCTAACCTCGTGATCTCCAAGAAGGTCGCCTCTGGTGCACGTGTGTCGATCGACGGCAACAACTATCGCCAGCGACGAGAAGAGACGCTCACCAAGCTTGCTCAGGAAGTCGCCGAAGAAGTTCTAAAGCGCGGCGAAGAAGCTGTGTTCGATTCGCTGCCAGCTTTCGAGCGACGCATCGTCCACAAGGCGCTCTCTGAATATGAAGGAGTTACAACGTACAGCGAAGGCGAAGAGCCAAATCGTCACGTTGTGATCGCACCGACAAAGTAACCTCGAATCCTTGCGAGCGAAATGGGCCGAGAAGCTTGTCTTCTCGGCCTAATTTCGTTTCTCAGCAAAGTTTTTCTGCGACAAGTTCGCCCACGATTGGCAAGAGGGCAACTCCCATCCCATTGCATCCAGCAACCGAAAGAACGCCACCCGCAATCTCTGTCAATTCGATTGTCTTCGACGGAGTAAAGCCCATCATCCCTGCCCAGCGATGTTCGATTTCGAATGCTTCGCCCTGGACAAAATGCCGCGTGAGAAACTCCTCTAACCAGTTCTGAATTCGATCCGAGGTCTCCATCGCAGTAGTGCGCTCTTCGTCGAACGCTTGATTGCGCCCGCCACCTAGCAGGACTCGTCCGCCGGGCAAGTGCCGCCAGTAGACAAAGCCTTCATCCATGTGAAATGTGCCATTGAGCTGCAAGCCTGCTATTGGCTTCGTCACCATAACCTGGCCGCGAGCGGGTTCGATCTGGAGTTCTGGCACGATCAACGGTCCAAACGCATTCGTGCAGAGCAAAACTATCCGTCCACGGATTGAATGACCGTTCTTCAGAGAAGCTCGGTCCTTCTCCACTGCCTGTGCTTCGGCATTAAGCAGGATACGTGCGCCCATGCCTTGGATCAATTGGTGTAGTTTGCTCAAGGCCCGACCGCTGTGAATCGCACCATCGAGCCGGTTTTTGACCATTAGGTCAAACTTCTTCATGCCCTGCGATGCGATCTCATGGGTCGCATCCGAGAACACTTCCTCTTCTCCGAGGGCTCGCACTAGGTTAGAATTCAGGGCAGATATATTCGCCTTCACCGAATCGAAGAACGGCAGTTCTTGGGTCAATAGCTCGTATCCAAAGCACGGTTCGTATCCGACCGATTCAGGTCCGAGAACGTCTACGATTTTGCGAATCCCGCGCAGGCGCATTGCAGCATTTTTGAGCGTATCCGCCTCGCCGATGCGTTCAAAATCGCTGATCATCTCGCTTGGACTGCCCATGCAAGCAAATCCAGCGTTCCTGATCGATGCACCAAAAGGCCGGCAATCTCGGTCGAGAATGACCAATTTGCAGCTTGGGAAGCGCTTGAGGATTTCGTACGCGCACCAGGACCCAGCAAAACCGGCACCGACGATGACAAAGTCCCATTCGGTCTGAAACGGCTCCAGCTCCCACCAGCTCAGGTTCATTGTGATTGGCACCGATCGGTAGGGATGGAGCGGGTGACGAGATTCGAACTCGCAACATCAACCTTGGGAAGGTCGCGCTCTACCATTGAACTACACCCGCATCCTTACGGATTCATTGTGCACCGTGGAGAGTTCGTTGTCAAGCTATACTGTTTGGCGTGGGAGATAGAGGCACAGCCTGGTACCGGTTCATTCGAGCGCTCGTTCGGACGCTGGTCTACCCTGCTTTAGGTGGCTTTCGCGTTCTTCGCCGTGAGCACGAACCCCTGGAGGGCCCGATTATTGTCGCACCAGTCCACTTCAGCTTCTTGGATCCGCCCATTGTTGCGTGTTCGATGAAGCGCGCCATCACCTTCATGGCCAAGGAAGAACTGTTTAAGCCGTTTCTATTTGGCCCTCTGATCAAGAGCCTGGGAGCGTTTAAGGTTCGCCGCGGTTCGGGGGATACCGAAGCAATCAAGCTGGCGATCAAATTGTTGAAGGAAGGCCGCGCAGTCCTCATGTTCCCAGAAGGGACCCGTGGCAACGGCGAGACCCTTGGCCAGATCACCGCGGGCGCAGCGATGCTCGCGAAGCGTACAGGAGCCAAAGTCCTGCCGGTGGGGATTCACGGAACCTACAACGTACTACCGAAGGGCCAGTCGAAACCCAAGCGACACCGGATGGTCGTAGCTTTCGGAGAACCATTTACCTATGCCGACTGCGAAATTGAGGGCGACGACAAGGCAACTCGCGAGAAATTTAATCAACTCCTGGAGGATTGGCTTCTAGAAGCGACAAGAGCGGCTGGGCTAGAACTTAAAAGGCCACTTTCGCAGAAAAGCCCAGAAAAGTCTCTCGATCCCGCACCGTCCAACGAAGCAGTTGATCCCGCGAAATCTGAATCTCCATCCCACCCATGAGCTGGTGCGAGTCATGTTCGGCGATTAGCCTCACATCGTTGGTGAATGGATATCGAAACGCTAAAAAGAATCCGTCAAACCTTCCCGTTCCGGCACCGATCGTAACATCCGTGGGAGTCATCCCATTGATATCCTGATCGTTGTTGAAACGCAACGTAGCCGCGCCATAAAAACCTCTGCCTCGAACCGTATTCCCGACGGTATCCACCACACCCAACGTGAACCCGAACCCGTAATCTGGAATCGCAGGGACAAGGTTTATCGCTAAATCTAGGCTGGCATCACCTCGATCTTTACCTCTCAACTTTTCGTAGGTGAACCCGAACTCATACATGTTCCCGAAACTACCGATCAACGAGAGATTTCTGTTGTTGATGCTGGCACCTTCAGCAAGAAAATCGAGGCGCAAAGTACCGAGTTGGGGGCGTACTGCGGTGGGCACAAACACCAATTTCTCAGCGCGAACCGACCCCACCAAGAAAATCGAAACCGCAAAACAAAGCAATTGGCGCATCTTGCAGACCATACCAGAGTGTCTACACTAGGAGCATGGCAAAAGAGTTGCCTAAACGACTGGAATTTATCGAAGGGATGCGCGGGATTGCTGCCCTTTATGTCGTGCTGCAACATATCGTTACACTCACCGACCCCTACGGCAAGCTGCCTTTGCCTGGTGCGATCAAAGCGGTCATGGGGAGTCTGCTATACGGCCATTTCGCCGTCTCAGCGTTTATTGTGTTGTCAGGTTTTTGCCTTCAAATGGCACTATTCCAGCGAGGAGACGGCACCCTGACCGATGTCGAGTCGTTCCTGATCCGGCGGTGCCGCAGAATTCTTCCGCCGTACTACGCTTGCCTCGCGTTCTCAGTGCTGGTCGTCCTCACGGTGACGACCAAGCAATCTGGAATGCCGTGGGAGCAGTACTTGCCGCTCACCACAGAGAACTTGATGGCTCATGTGCTGATGATTCATAACTTCAGCCGCGACTGGATGTATAAGATTAACGGTGTACTTTGGTCGATTTCAATCGAGTTTCAGCTGTACTTTTTGTTCCCACTGATCTGCGCCGCGATGGTGAAATTCGGAATTTTGCGCAGCCTGATCTGTTCAGGTTTGATCGCAACCGGTTGTCTTTTGTTATTCCCGGTCACCGAGAAGTTGTACATTTGGTATTTCGGCCTCTTTGTGCTAGGCATGGCTTCGGCACGTTGGACATTTGATCAACAATTCCAGGGCTTAGGACTGCGCAGATTTGGATTTGGGTCCTTCGGATTGTTCTTACTGGCCTGCCTTTCGACGCAATGGACCAAAGAACTCGCAATCCGAGATCTTCTGATGGGGGGATCGATTGCACTGATGCTGGTGTATTGCAGCAAGGACATTGCAGGTTGGCTACCTAGGCTTTTGAGCAATCGAATGCTCGCCGTCTTGGGGACCTTTAGCTACAGCCTCTATTTGATCCACCACCCGATTTTACAAATCGTCTACGTCTCCCGGCCTGTGATCATGCAAACCCCGCTGCGATCGGTAGGCTATATGTTTAGCATCGGGCTATTGATGGCCATCGCTTGCTCGTTCGTCTTCTTCTGGTTCTTCGAGCGGCCATTCCTGCGCTCCAAGAGCTCTCAGCCGAGCTAGTTCACTAAACGTCGCGACTTGGTGTGGCGACTGCGCCAGGTAGCTCAGCAACTGTTGATGGGCCGACAGGTCAATGGAAGGCTCACCTTCACCGACGCCCATGAAAGCAAATACCAGCCAAGAGTTTGGCGGAGCGTGCTCGATAAATCCGATCAACTCCGGCCCTGAATAGTTATCACAGTAGAGAGCCCTGATTGGGAGCCCGGACCCAATTCGATTGATTCCTTCTACTCCTGTTCGAGTGAATAGAACAGGATTTTGGAGCGGTTGATCGAAAGCTCTTTGAGCAATGCTCTGGCAACGTTCGCCAAAGAACTCGAAAACAAACTCGTTCGTTTCTCGAATTAATTGATCTGAATGTGTTGAAAATTCTGAGAGCACTCCGCCGTTGCCAATCTCGTGTCCAGCAGCATGAGCTTCGCGCCAAACTCTTGGTCTAGCCAAAACTTCGCTAGGATCGATGAAGAATGTGCCCTTGAACCCAAAGGCATCTAGCGCCGGTAACACGATCTCGGCATGCCCGATCGTAGAGCCATCGTAGGTCAAACTCACGTACGTCAGGCCTGTGGTCAGCATTATGTGGCTCGCGTATCACCAAACAGGTCGATCTGCAACCTCGGACCAAGCCGCCATCCCTTCTCCACACAAACTTTAACGAGAAGCCTGGCTGTCTCCCATATTCGCGACACGTCTCGTCCTTCGGGCATGAGAAATACTGGAGCATCTCCAATTTGTAGTTGAGTCAGGATTTGTTCGATTTCCGAAACATCTCGATCAATTGATTCCGCGGCGACGACAAATTTCAGCTGGCTCGGATAGCTTGAAAGCAACGAATTGAGTGCCTCAAAGTTCAAGCGCGTAGTCTCATGACGATCCGCCCATACCGCGTCATCCGTCGGCGTCGAATGTGAGAGTTTCGGGCTGATCGACATCAAGTCGCACTCAAGTTCTCGGAAAACTGTTCCAGCGGTTTCAATTGTGATGTGGTGCCCAGCATCCTTTAGCCGACGACATAAATCCGATGTAGCATCAAAAATCATCGGCTCTCCACCAGTGATCACAATGTTTCGGTTTCCGAAAGATTTAGCTTGCTCCATGATCGCGTCAATCGACAAAACAGGCCCCTCGGGATTCCAGCTCGCATACGGTGTATCGCACCAAACACACCTCAAATTGCATCCAGAAATGCGCACGAAAGTGCTCGGTGCGCCAGCGAGCAATCCTTCACCTTGAAGGCTCGAAAAACTCTCTGAAATTCTTAGGTTTGCCACCGCTATTAAAGGATAGAATAATCTTATGCTTCCAGTTTGGATCGCCGTTCTTGCCGCATCACAAGAGGTGAATGTGTACCAACTCGATATTGGGCCAAACCGCAGTTTTGTGGCAAAAAGTGGGTTCACCAGCATGTCGGACGGTACTTCAGCGACAGCCGCCGCCATCGCTCAGGCTGCCGATGGATACACCTACTTACTGTTCGGCGAGCAGCACGATAACCAAAACCATAAGGAAGCCGTGGCCCAGATCATTCAGGCCCTTGTCGATCGTGGCCGAATTGTCTCGGTGGGCTTAGAAATGTTCACCCGCCCCAACCAAGGCAACCTTTACAATTGGTCGCTAGGAAAATGGGATGAGTCCACCTTTATCGAGCAATCGAATTGGAAGAGCCAATGGGGATTTGATTATTCGATCTACCGACCGATGTTTGAAGCAGTGAAGCAGAACCGGCTTCCGCTAGTCGCGCTGAACATTCCTCGGGAATGGGTCCGAACAGTCAGCCGCAACGGTCCAGAGTCTCTTCCCGCCGAAGCCCGCGAACAAGTGCCGCCAATCGATACGAACAACAAGGACCACCAGGCTGTCTTTGGCGCATTAATGGGAGGGCATCCACCCAGCGACGGGATGAAGAACATCTATGCCGCTCAAGTACTTTGGGATGTCGCAATGGCCGATTCCGCACTTAAAGCCATGAATCGCTGGCCGCACAATCCAAAGCGGATCATGGTCATCCTTGCTGGATCGGGGCACGTCATGTATGGCCAAGGAATAAACTATCGACTGCATCAGCAGGCAGGAGTGAATTCACTCAGCGTGATTGGCGTCGATTCCAGCCAATCGGTTCGTTCGGGAATTGGTGACTACACCTACGTTGGCGGCTAGTCAATACCGAATTCGGCCCAACTGCTCGGCGTTTCCCAAACTCGGACGCGCTCGACTTGCGTGCGTCCTGCAGGGATGCTAAACGTCAAGCCGTCTTTGTTTTTGCCTTTCCACCCTGTACGCAGGATTTCGGCGACCGCTTCGAAGATGTCCCGAGCGATGACCTCTGTGGTGGGGTCTTGATCTTCATACACGATCATCGCGTCGCCATACGCTTTGACCAAACTTTTCATCATCGGGTCATTTGAGTTGATTGCCATCGAATGATCAAACATATCGATGAAATCCTTCATGGCTAGTTTGAGCGCTGAGAAGTCGACCACCATATCGTTCGCATCCAGCTGTTTGGCGACCAAGACAATCTCAATTCGGCGGGTGTGACCATGCGGAAATCGGCAGCTTCCAGGATGCTTACTGAGCATGTGCCCAGACTCCACTGTGAAACTCTTACAAATTCGGTAAACGCCCTGACTCAAAACATCCCTATTATGATGCGCCCAACACAGGATCTGACATTCCGAGCTCTTCAAACGCTCGCTTCCGGATCAGGCAAGAGTCGCAATGGCCACACGCCTTCCCGGTTGGCGACGGGTCATAGCAAGAGTGGGTCTTTCCATAATCCACCCCTAATCTCAGCCCTTCTTCGATGATCTCGCGCTTGGTCAGGTGGATGAGCGGCGTATGGATTTTGAGCAAATTGCCCTCCACCGCCGCCTTAGTGGAGAGATTTGCCATGGCTTCAAACGCTGAAATGAACTCTGGTCGGCAATCAGGATAGCCGCTGTAGTCCACAACATTCACCCCGATTCCGATGTCGTTTGCGCCGATAACCTCAGCGTACGCGAGGCCGTAGCTCAGGAATATGGTGTTCCGTGCAGGCACATAAGTGATTGGAATTTCATCCGCTACGAGATGATCTTTGGGCACCTCAATGTCAGCAGTGAGAGCACTACCTCCAAAATTGCGAAGGTCAATTTCGATGATCTTATGGTCGCGCACCTTCAGAAACTCAGCGGCTTCTTTCGCAGCTTGCAATTCCGCATGGTGCCGCTGGCCGTACATGAAGCTGAGTGCGTAAAGCTCATACCCAGCCTCGCGAAGCATTGCTCCCGCGGTCACCGAGTCCAGTCCACCACTCAGCAACAAAATTAGCTTTGGCACATCCACAAACACCATTATGAATCAGCAGCAAATTGAACTAAAATAGCGGCATGAATCAGCTCATGGACAGTCCTCTCATCGCGAGCTTGCTGGAATCAGATTTTCCCGAAGAAGTGGTCGTGATCCAGCTAGACCGGGATCCGAATAAGCATCTCTGTCTCCGGGCCGAAAACGTGCCCGGTTACGATGTGGTTCATGGACTCGGATGCACCAAGTCCATCGAAGATGCCCATGCGATGATGCAGTTTTATGGATTTCCGGGCCACCCGACGACAATTCGATTTGAAGATGCACGTCAACTCGCCAAGACGAAGCAAGATCCTGTGGCGGGTTTGCTGCTCGAAGATGGCCTGGGCAACTGCATCGCCTTCCACTTTGTGAAATAAAAAACGCCCAGCCGGATTGGCTGGGCGTTCTTGATTCTGACTGAACTTACAGGACTCTTCGATAGCTGAAATTCAGCGTTCGCTTCTCGTTTGGCTTCAATCGCACCGTCCATTTCGCAGATGTGTACGGATTGAGCTGATTGATCCGTTGGTTCATCTTTCGAGATTCGCCGCCGCCATCGAGCGAAAGCAACTCGCCATTGAATCCAGTTTCGATTTCGATGAGGGCATCTTCTTTCTTCATGTTCTGAATGTCGATTTTGCCGTTGCGCACCACCCGCTGGTGGGTAACGTTGTCGATCACGACCGTATCACTGGAAGTCTCCGTGCCTGTAAACCGAGCTGGAATGTCCATTGCCCGGGCGAGTCGCAGAGTGCCATCCGCTCCTGCCGGCGTGTACTTGAGCATATCTTGCCCAACAAGATTGTTGTTCTTGTAGGCTGTAGCTGGCGCGGTGGTCAGTGGCACACCACTGGTATTTTTGAACTTGATCGTCTGCCAAGTATCCGGAACAGAGTCCCCGATTTCCTCAGCGGGAATATCAAGTGTGTAGAGCGTCGAATAGGTCGTCGCGTTCTCAAACAGAACGAAATAGCCTTTCTCTCCACGCTTCAGTTCAACCTTCTTGCTGCGATAGTAGAAAAGTTCGCCGACAGCATCGCCATCAGCTGGACCTGCTTCGAACGCCTTCTCCATCGAAAATCCCGCATCTGCGGCTGGTGCTCGATTTTGCATCGCTCCACCACCTGCAAATCCTCCTGGCATACCGGCAGATCCGCGAGCGTTCATCTGGGCTGTAAACAGTGTAAACGGATCGTTTTCGTACAAGAACGGGATGTTTGGTGCGCCGGCCACGAACGATAAGTCGGCATCCTTCAGATCTCCAATTTCATTTGTCACCGAGGTTCGCATCGTGAGCTTTAACCGAGAATCGTCCAAGATGTCCACCCAGTACATCGGCGTCCAGTCTAGGCCAGGTTCGACGCTGAGCAAATACAGGGATCCCGGGCCATTCGCTTTTACGCGCAATCCACCAGTGCTCGTCGCCACCTCAGTGGTCGTCTTCACATTGCCCTTGATCAAAGCTTGAGTGATATCGTTGACATTGACGATCTCCAAGCCCTTATCCGTCTGCACCATCGCCACGCTATTGATGTCGATGAGCTTGCCAACCAGCTTGACGTTTCGGCTAGTGGTCAATTCGACTTCGGCCCCTTTGTTGAGGGCAAGAAGCACCGGAATCGACTGGGCGACTGCTTGAACTTTATCGGTCACCGTGGTGTTGACCATTGATTCTAACTTGAGACCTGGCGAGCCATAAACCCAGAACGTTCCCATCACCGATGGGGTTATGCTGCCGATCATCGTGTCGCCGTCAGCGTCCAATTCCACTTTTCGAATCACGGCGGTGTATCCGTTTTTGTACAGCGCGCCTTGAACGATCTGCGGAACTTTTACATCACTGGCACCGGGTGCCATAACGGCCGATAAAGCCAAAGCATAAATAGATAGCATTTGTTTGAAGTTTCCTCCGATTCAGTTATGAAACGCCTGACTAGCACGCGGTGGTTCGCCAAATGAGAATTTTTTGCGAGCGGCATCTCAATCATAGTGGTATTCTTTCGTCTACCTTTTAGCTATGGCTCAGGATAAAATCGTCGTCGTTGGAGCTCGCGAAAACAATCTCAAAAACGTCACCGTTGAGATTCCTCGCGATCAGTTGGTGGTGATCACCGGGCTTTCTGGTTCCGGAAAATCCAGCCTGGCGTTTGATACCATTTACGCCGAAGGTCAACGTCGCTACGTGGAGTCACTCAGCGCCTACGCACGTCAGTTCCTCGGTCAGATGGACAAACCAGACGTGGACCACATCGACGGGTTGTCCCCCGCTGTGAGCATCGATCAGAAAAGCAGTAGCAAGAATCCGCGCTCCACGGTGGGGACTGTCACCGAAGTCTATGATTACCTTCGAATTCTCTTCGCCCGTGCAGGCGTGCCGTTTTGTCCAAACGGACATGGCCCGATCGAACGGCAATCTACGGACCAGATCGTCGACCGAGTCCTCGGATTCGCAGACGGAACGAAGATCCAAGTCCTGTCACCAGTGGTCCAAGGGCGCAAGGGCGAGTACAAAAAAGAAATCCAGGAAGTCGCTAAGGCAGGATTTGTCCGCGTTCGAGTAGATGGACAGATGTATGAAGTTACGGACGACATCCCGATGGATCGATACAAGCAGCACACCATCGAAGTTGTTGTTGACCGTTTGGTTAAAAAAGAGGGGCAGGAACGTCGTCTTGCCGATTCCGTCGAAAGTGCGCTGAAGATGGGTAAGGGACTGGTCAATATCAGTTGGCAAGCTCCCGATGAATCCGGAGACGACTGGAAGGACGAGCTCTTTAGTGAGTCGTATTCATGCGCCCAATGCGGCTTCAGCATGCCTGAACCGGAGCCTCGCATGTTCTCATTCAACTCCCCGTACGGAGCATGCCCAGAATGCACCGGATTGGGAACGAAGACCGAATTTGACCCGCAATTGGTCATCCCGAATTGGTCGGTCCCACTGAAAGATGGAGCGATTGCGCCATTTGTTTATAAGAGCGGTGAGACCAAAGATTGGTGGCCCGACGTTCTGACAGCCGTGGGGGAAGCGGCCGGATTTGATGCTTCTTTGCCCGTAAATGAAATCAGCGACGAACACATGCAGGTCGTTTGGAATGGCCTCAAAGACCCGGTCACAGTCCGTATGAAGATTGGCCGCGGTGAACGAAAATTCAATACGCAATGGGACGGCGTCTTTGGCACATTAAGAAAGAAATATGAGCAGACCGAAAGTGAGTGGGTGAAGAAAGACCTGGAGCAGTACATGAGCACCAAGCCATGTCCTGTTTGTGCGGGTCAACGCCTAAAACCGGAAACTCTCAGCGTGCGCGTGGCCGAGCGCAACGTCGCCGATATCACCCAGATGCCAGTTTCGAAGGCAGTCGAGTTCTTTCGTGAGCTCCCGTCGAAGCTCAGCTCACGACAATTGGCGATTGCTGACCGTGCAGTCAAAGAGATCATCGAGAGGCTCAGCTTCCTCAATGATGTTGGGCTTGGGTATCTGACACTTGACCGAAACGCGCGAACTTTGGCCGGGGGTGAAGCTCAGCGAATTCGCCTCGCGACCCAAATCGGAAGCGGCTTGATGGGATGTCTTTACGTGCTCGACGAACCGAGCATCGGCCTTCATCAACGCGACAATCGCAAGCTGATCCAAACATTACGCAAACTCAAAAACCTTGGAAACACAGTGATTATCGTCGAACACGACGAGGAGACAATGATGGAAGCAGACTGGTTGATCGACATCGGACCGGGTGCCGGAGAACGCGGTGGCGAGATCATCAATCAAGGCACCGTCGAGCAGTTCCTCAAGCACGACGAGGGAACCGCAGCGTGGCTCAAAGGGATTAAGCAGATCGACATTCCGGCAGAAAGACGCAAGCCAAAGTCGCCCTGCCCGATCTGACGATTACGGCGCCAACCGTTGTCTTTTCCAAGCTCCGCTCTCTAGCCGGAGTTCGAATCGGTCGTGAATCCGGGCTGTCCTGCCTTGCCAAAACTCAAACATGTTCGGGACAATTCGGTATCCACCCCAATGGCCTGGCCGACTAACGACGCCATTTTCAACCATTTGGTTTATTAGCTCTTCAAGCGTGTCCCGGCTCTGAATCGGCCGAGATTGAGGGCTGCTGGCACTCGCGGCACGGCTTTCGACCGGGCGAGATTCCCAATATTGGTCCGACTCTTCATCAGATACCTTTACGATGGAACCTTCAATTCTAACTTGGCGATGAAATTCTGGCCACCAAAAGGTTGCTGCAACCACTGGATTCTCGCTGATTTGAACTCCTTTTCGGCTCTCATAATTCGTGAAGAACGTCACTCCTTGAGAAGAAACATCGCGGGCGAGCACCATACGACAACTTGGCGTATGATCCGCGCCACACGTCGCCAGGGCCATCGCGGTGGGCTCCGGATGCCCTAAAACTCTGGCGGCCGCAATCCAATCTGCGAGCAACCGCCAAGGCTCATCCGGGATGTCTTCAATATTTAGCTCTGAATTGCCGTAATCAGACCGCATCGCTATTCTCTCTTAGGTGATCAAAAACCATCACGCGAAAGTTCTGCTTCATAGATCAAATCCTACCGCACAAGCTGGAATTCCGGAAACAAATATAGTAGACTCCTGACTAGCATGTCGAACTCGGACTGGATAGTCTTGCGAAACGCCCGTGGCAACAACCTGAAGGGCGTGGATTTAGCTATTCCGAAGGGTCTGTTGACTTGTATCACTGGCGTAAGCGGTAGTGGCAAATCAACTCTGATTCAGGACACCTTGTTTCCGAGGCTGATGTTCGAAACGTACGGCACACGAGGAGCTTGGGAACCACACGACAGCATCGAAGGGCTCGACGGAATCGACAAAATTATTGACATCGATCAGTCGCCCATCGGCAGAACGCCGCGAAGTAATCCGGCCACCTACACAGGAACCTTCGATATGATCCGCGAGCTCATGGCCATGACGCCCGACGCCAAAGTTCGCGGATACAAGAACGGTCGATTTAGTTTTAATGTCAAGGGCGGGCGATGTGAAGCCTGCAAGGGCGACGGCATTCTGAAGATCGAAATGGTCTTCTTGCCAGACGTGTATGTTCCTTGCGAGGTCTGCAAGGGCAAGCGATACAACCGCGAAACACTGGAGGTCAAGTACAAGGGGAAGTCGATTGCCGACATTCTCGCGATGACCCTTGAAGAGGCATGCGAATTCTTCCAGCCAATCCCCAAGATCTACCGCAAGCTTCAAACACTGCTCGACGTCGGGCTGGGATACATCCGCATGGGACAACCCGCGACGACTCTGAGTGGCGGAGAAGCTCAGCGAGTCAAGCTAGCCGCAGAATTGAGTAAGCGCGATACCGGTTCGACGGTTTACATCCTTGACGAGCCGACGACCGGACTGCACTTCGAAGATGTTCAAAAGTTGCTCGAAGTTCTTCACCAATTGGTTAACCGTGGTAACACGGTGATCATTATCGAACACAACTTGGACGTGATCAAGACCGCCGATTACCTTGTCGATCTTGGTCCGGAGGGCGGAACTGGTGGCGGCACGATCGTGGCTATGGGCACACCCGAAGAGGTCGCCGCGAACCAAAACTCACACACTGGGCAGTTTCTGAGAGAAATCTTCGCCAAGCAACAAGTCAAAGTTCGATAATCGAGCCCTTTTCCGGTAGAATTCTACAAACCTCCCGCATTACTGTTCGTAAAAGCGTCTTATTGCCTGGGGTTCCACTTTTTCTGTTTCGGGGGAGATTGCGTATGACGAAGTACATTTTTGTGACGGGTGGTGTGGTGAGTTCGATCGGAAAGGGGATCGCCACCGCCAGTATTGGAAGGTTGCTTCGAAACCGCGGCTACACCGTCGCACCAGTCAAACTCGACCCATACATCAACGTCGACGCAGGCACGATGAACCCGTTTCAGCACGGCGAAGTGTTTGTCACCGAAGATGGCGCCGAAACTGATCTTGACCTGGGCCATTACGAACGATTCATGGATGTCAGCTGTTCGGCGGGATCCAGCATCACCACAGGAAAAGTCTATCGCAACGTGATCGAAGCCGAGCGCCGAGGCGATTATCTTGGCGGGACAGTTCAAGTCATTCCCCATGTCACCAACGAAATCAAGCGACTGATCCAAGATGCCGGCAAGCAACAAGAAGCCGATGTCGTCATCGCCGAAGTCGGAGGGACGGTCGGTGACATCGAAAGCCTCCCATTCCTTGAAGCGATCCGGCAAATGAAGAAGGATGCCGGACCAGAAAACGTGCTCTATGTTCACGTGAGCTTCGTTCCGACCGTCGGCCCATGGCACGAAGTCAAAACAAAGCCCACCCAACATAGCGTTATCAAGCTCCGCGAAATCGGTATCTCCCCAGATGTTCTGGTCTGCCGCAGCGAGGTCCCGATCGGTCAGGATGTGAAGGAGAAAATCTCGCTGTTCTGCGATGTGCCTTCTGAAGCCGTCATCGAATCGCTGAATGCGGCGACGATCTACGAAGTACCGCTCAATTACGAGGAGCTCGGACTTGGAAGATATATTTCGGGGCGACTGGGACTGGATACAACCGAACCAAATCTCAGCGAATGGGGCAAGATCGTTGACACCCTCAAACACCCGCGAAACAAGTGCAAGATCGCTGTTGTCGGGAAGTACACCGGCAACGGAGATAGCTACAAATCCATCGCCGAAGCTCTGATCCATGCCGGTATTCCGAACGATTCTCGAGTGGATATCGAATGGATCGAGAGCGATGTGCTCGAAGGTGAAATGAACCCAGAAGAGCTGCTCAAAGGCGTCGATGGTCTCATCGTTGCTCCTGGATTCGGGATGCGAGGGATTGAAGGAAAAATCCGCGCCGTTAAGTTCGCCCGAGAGACCGGATTGCCTTTCCTCGGAATCTGCCTCGGCATGCAAGTCGCAGTCATTGAATTTGCTCGAAATGCTTGCGGTCTCGAAAACGCAAGCAGCGAAGAATTCAGCGACGTCGCTCCTTACAAGGTAATCCACTTGCTGCCTGACCAGAAAGGAGTCACATCAAAGGGTGGAACGATGCGCCTCGGAAGCTACCCATGCAATATCGTAGGCGGGTCGTTATCGCACGAGCTTTACGGTTCGAACCGCATCACAGAACGACATCGCCACCGATTTGAAGTTAACAATGACTTCAGAGAGAAGTTGAACGAGCACGGAATGTCGATCAGTGGCGTTTCTCCAGACTATCGACTTGTTGAAATGGTCGAAGTTCCAAACCATCCGTTCTTCGTTGCGACACAGGCACACCCAGAGTTTAAGAGCCGTCCGAATCGTCCGCATCCACTCTTCGTTGGGTTGGTCAAGGCGGCCTTGAAAGGTGCGAAGCCTGCGGCGTCAGAGTCAACTCAAGCCTAGGAATTCTCGCATCTGCGAGATCGTGTCGCCGGCGTGATCCACACAGAAGGCAGTCCAGCCGGCGTTGATGCCGGCTTCGACGTTTGACTCAAGGTCGTCGAAGAATACGATTTGATCGGCAGACGCGCCCGTATTCTCCATAAACCACTCGTAAAACCTCGAATCGGGCTTGCCCAACCTGGCTTCATAACTGAATCCTCGGAAGTCTAGGGCGCATACAGATGGGTACTTTTCAGGGCGGGCCATTTCGATACAGTGCGCTTCGTTGGTATTGCTCAGGCATGCGCAACGATAACCCAATGACTGTAAAGATTTAACCAAATGGTGAGCACCTTGGTATTCCCCAAGCAGGATCGAATCGTGGACTTCCTTGGCCTCTGGCGCGGAGCAGCCTAACCATTCTCCGAGTTGAATGCAGTACTCCTGAAAATCAATCTGCTCGCGTTGAAACGGCTCAAAGCAAGGTGCTTCCCACAGGGGTACTGATTTCGTGGAAGGGTTTGTGGCGACGATACCTGCTCCTGCACAGGCCTCACCCCAATTCCGGGCAACCTTTACCAGCACTCCACCTAGGTCAAACACGATCCAACGCATCTTGAACGTGATTGAACCCGAGATTTGGTACACTTGGCCCCAGTTCAATGAAATCGCGATTGCTCGAATTTTTGGATCACTCGGTAATGCTGGGGGATGGTGCAAACGGCACTTTGCTCGCCGCGCACGGATTCGAGCGAGTTCCTTACGACCTCGCGAACGTACTTTCCCCGGAAATCGTGCGTGCCGTCCACAAAGAGTATTTTGATGCTGGCGCGGACTTTGTTGAGACCAATACTTTCTGTGCTAACGCAATCAAAATGGGTGAACTCAATTTTGATCTTGCTGAAATAAACAGGCGCGGGGCACAACTCGCACGCGAAGCTGCTGGTTCAGAAAAATTTGTTTTAGGTGCGATCGGGCCATGCGGCAAGCCGCTCGAACCGATTGGGAGCCTCACCTCCGCAGAAGCATTTCGCGCATTCGCCGACCAAGCCCAAGCCTTGCAAGAAGGCGGCATCGACGGGTTCATTCTCGAAACGTTCATCGATCTTGAAGAGCTGGCGGTAGCGGTCAAGGCTGTTCGGAGCGTGAGCGAACTGCCAATCCTTGCAAGTCGAGCGTTCATTGAAGATGGCGATGCACTTGCTGAAGGGCTACCCGGAAGGTGCGCGACCGAGATGTGCCTCGAAGGCGTGGTCGCCATCGGTGCGAACTGCGTCGTTGGCCCTCAACGGATGATCGACATCGTTCGGCAACTCAGCGAGTCGTCCGAACTGCCGATTATCGCCATGCCGACCCCGGGGCTTCCGCAACTCGTTAAGGGCAAGGTGGTCTACGACATCGCACCGGACTATTTTGCCAAGGCCTCCGTCAGGCTGGTGGAAGAAGGCGCCCGCATCATCGGCGGGTGTTGCGGAACCACACCCAACCACATCGCGAAAATGCGCGAGGCGCTGGACTCGGGGAGCTACAAACCGAAAGTCCCAGCTCGCCATTTTGCGGCGCAAACCGAAAAGAAACCACTCGAGGAGTCGCAACCTACTGAGCTCGCCGAGAAGCTCAAGAAGGGCAAGTTTATTGTCACGGTGGAGGTCGATCTCCCCCGAGGACTCGCGTTCGACAAAGTCCTTGCCAGCTCTCGCCAGCTCAAGATAAAAGGCGCGGACCTGATCGACATTAGCGACGGCGCACGAGCGCGTCTTCGCATGAATCCGCTCAGCGTTTGCACCCTGATCCAAGAGCAAATCGGCATCGAAACGATGATGCACTTTGCATGCAGAGATCGGAACTTGCTGGCGGTTCAAGCAGACCTCCTTGGCGCCCACGCGCTCGGCGTACGCAACATTCTCGCCGTTACTGGGGACCCTGCAAACATCGGCGACTATCCAAGTGCGACCAGCGTGTATGACATCGATGCCATAGGGCTGGTGCGCGTGCTAAACCGATTCAACGAAGGTCTGGACCTCGCCGGATACAGCGTGGGAATGAAGTGCGCGTTCACGATTGCGATTGCGTTCAATCCTCTCGCATTCGATCTGGACACCGAGATCGATCGCCTGATGCGCAAAGTCGACGCGGGCGCGCATGTGGTTTACACTCAACCGCTGTTTGAGCCGAAGCAAGTCGATCTCGCGCTCGAGATTTTGCATCGAACCAAACTCCCGTTGTTCGTCGGTGTTCTACCGCTCAAACATTCACGCCACGCTGAATTTATGCACAATGAGGTTCCAGGAATCGAAATCCCAGACTGGCTTCGCGAGAAGTTGAGCGGCGCCGAAACCGAACTGGACGGGCAGGCGATTGGCATCGAAGCGGCGCAAGCCCTGGCCGCGCACGTGCGATCCGGAGCGCAAGGCATGTACCTAATGCCGCCGTTTGGATCGGCTGCGATTGCCGAACAAGTGATCGACGCGGTTCTCTGACCTACTGGTTAGCCCACCGGTTGATCAGCCACCAACAAGCTTGATCGTGCGGCACGAACTTCGGGTGGGAAATCACCTCGAACGCGGGCAGATAACCCAATTGCCCGTCCCCATACACGCGGATGCGCTGCATGACGGTCATCACCCACTCTTTAGCGATTCGGCAACGTTCGATGTCCGCCAGCGAACCCCCGATTCGCTGATGATTCCAGCGCGCAATCTTGGCAAGATCATCAAAAATCTGCCTCGATGAAGCCAGTTTCGCAACGCATGCCTCTGACCTTCTTGCGCGATATTCCTGTCGTGCTTCCTCGGCGATAGTCACGAATTCGACCGCGCTTCGCAAGAATAAAGAAGGTCCCTTGTAGGCTTCTTCGGGAGCGATTGCCAACGCTTCGGTCGCCAAGTCGATGGCCTTCTTGCCCTTTTCTGTGCCCGCCAACTCTTCGTGATGGTGCATCCAGCACAAAAACGGATTGGACATCAGCAGCAATCGAACCTTGAGTGATGATCGTATTCGGCCTTGATCAAACATGCCGCCAAGTCCCGTCAATGATTCACTCATGAGCCGTGCCCACCGTTCGTGCGCGGGACTTTCCGCGCCGTACTCCGCATAGAAGCTCGTGTCAATTCCGTTCAGAAGCTTGCCGCAGGCTCGAATCGCCGGGAAAACCGTGTCATACGCTCCGAAGAGGCCGCATTCCCAGGTCGTCACACACACGCCGTAAAGGGATTGATCCATCACATCGCGCGTGACCTCGGTCACATTTCGCTCGGAAGCTTCGACATGCATCCAAGTCGCATTGTAAGTCTGCAATGCAGGTGAACCTACAACTTCGAAACCCTTTTGGGTGAATTGGGGCGCGGTCGCGGCAACACCTTTGAAGTACTGCCAGTCGAAGATTAGGGTGTCCTTCGGCATGAATTCTAGAGCAAGCGGGTGATCGTAATACATGTCACCCCAGACTGCAGGGCGACGCCCTTTTGCCTTGACGTATTCCGCGAGAGGACCAAAGTGCGCACCGTAGAGCAAAGCCTTTCCGTCCAGCCCTTCTTCCGCATTTGCTTTCGTGACACCGTAATTCTCCGCGTCGGACTCCGATTCCACGCGCTCGCTGACTATGCCTGCGAACCGATCTTGAAATTCTGCCTTAAGGGTTTCGATCCGGTCCTTGCTCGCCTGATTCGCCCCAAGCTGCCAAGTCTCGTCGCCTCCGATATGGATGATGTCGCTGTTGAACGCCTCGCACGTATCGTCGATGAGCTTCTTGCAGAGTTCGACAAATGCTGGATTGGCGGGTGAAGCCTGCAATCCGCTGAACAGCTCTTCTCGGTACTGCTTGCCTTCCTCGGTGTAAAGGAAGCCTTCAAAATGCCCCAAGAGATTGATGAAGGGGATGATTTTCAGTTCAGGAAACTCGTTGACCAGCTGTTTGACCATTTCTGGCGTGACGCATTCTTTACCGTGCACCCATGGCGCGCTGGGGTAGGCGAATCGATGCTCTAGATACAGGCCGAGGGCGTTGTATCCAGAATCCAAAGAGAGTTTGGCGTACCGGCGTAAATGATCAAGGTTTGGAGCCTGCTCACGGGCGATATCAAGCATCCACATCTTCAGCTGCATAGGTTCAATTTACTGCTGATTCGACCTGGTTTGCTTGGCATTGACCTATCAATAGACAGGACCTTGCAACCGAACGTGTATAATTTGCGAAGGAAACCAAAGATGTTTGAGCGATTTTTTCGATGGGTGAAGGCGATGTTCAATCGCGGGATGGACAAGCTGGAAGATCCAGAAATCATGCTGGATCAAGCTCGCCGCGAAATGAGCGAGGCGATGGCCGCCAACAAAGAGCGTGCGGTTCAAGCTATTACGCAAAAAAATAAGCTCCAATCGATGCTGGAAGATCAGATCAAACGATCCCAGTCATTGGACGCAAATGCAGCGATGGCACTCAAGCAAGGCAACCGAGATGCCGCTCGAAGCTTCATTCGCGAAAAACAAACCGTCGATGTCACGATCGAGCAACTCAAGGGCAGCCATGCCGCCGCTGTTGAAACGATCGAGCAAGTTAAGCTCGCCCTTCGACGACAAGAAGAAGAAATTCGCCGAAAGACAAGCGAGGCGCTCGCGCTCAAGGCTCAATGGAAGCAAGCCCAGATTCAAAATGCGGTGAGCAAGAGCCTCGAAGGTCTTACCTTTGAAAACGAATTCGAAAGCACTTACGGCGCTGCCAAGGAAAAGATCAAGGACAAGATGGCAGAAGCCCAAGCCAGACAGGAAATGTTTGGTTCCAGCTTGGCTGGCAAGACCATGAGCATGGAAGACATGGCCATGGATGCTCAAGCTGAAGAAGAATTGAAGAAGATGGAAGAGCGACTCGGAATGGCCGCACCCCAAACTTCGACAACATCAACAGAAACCACCGTCGCCACCGACGTCGACGCTCAACTCGCAGAACTCGAAAAGCGGATCAGCAACCAACAAGAATCTTCTTGATTTGAGTTGTCCGCTGCTCGTGGAATGCGTTCAACCATGAAAGGAGCAGTATGCGTGTATTAATTGCGGACGACGATCCGATTATTCGTTTGGACCTGCGGCAGATGCTGGAGGCCTTGGACTATGAAATTGTGGGCGAAGCGGGCGATGGTAAGGAAGCGCTCTCCCTTGCCGAATCCGAAAAGCCCGATGTGTGCATTTTGGACGTCAAAATGCCCGTGATGGACGGCATCGAGGCGGCAACTTACCTTTCGGAAAACTCCGTCGCGCCAGCCATTTTGCTCACCGCATTTTGCGATCGAGAGTTGATCGAGCGTGCAAAAGACGCCGGCGTTTTTGGATACCTCGTGAAGCCGTTCAAGCCGAACGATCTCCTCCCAGCTATCGAAGTGGCGCGGTCTCGCTATGAGGAAAACATCCAGCTCACCAAAGAAGTGGAAAGCGTGACCGAAAAACTAGAAGTGCGCAAGTTGCTCGACCGAGCAAAGGGGATTTTGATGGAGGATCTCTCGGTCAATGAGGCGGAAGCCTACCGCCGCATCCAAACTCAGAGCATGAATAATCGGAAGTCGATGCGAGAAGTGGCCGAAGCGATTATCTTGGCGAAATCGGTACAGTCCTAAACATGGCCGAGCGACTATGGGCCCCTTGGCGGCTGAAGTACATCGAGAAGGAAAATTACGGACGACCTCAGTCTTCCGGGTGCATCTTTGTCGAGTTACCTAGCCAAGACAACGACGAGGAGAATCTCATCCTCTTTCGCGGCAAAACCGCGTTTGTCATCCTCAATCGGTTCCCGTACACCAATGGTCATTTGATGGTCGCGCCGTACAAACACACCGGAGAAATCTCGGAATTGGACGATGCCGAATTACTCGAGATTAACCAATTGGTTAGTGCGTGTACTCGGTGGATCAAGGCATGTTACGGTGCACAAGGATTCAATATCGGCGTCAATCTCGGCGCTGCTGGAGGTGCTGGAATTCCAGATCACATCCATTGGCACATCGTCCCGCGGTGGCTTGGAGACACTAACTTCATGACTTCAGTTGGCGATGTCCGGGTGATGCCGCAAAGCCTTCAGGATAGTTACCAACGCCTAAAATCTGCCGTCGACCTATGATTGAGCTCTCGGTTCTTCAGGAAGAAGTGGCACAGTGCCACAAGTGCGAAATCGCCGCCAAACGTAGGAACACCGTTTTTGGAGAAGGCAATCCAGACTCGCCGCTGATGATTATCGGCGAGGGCCCTGGAGATCAGGAAGATGCTACAGGACGACCGTTCGTCGGCAAGGCCGGCAAACTGCTCGACTTAGCTCTCGCAGACAACCAGTTGGATCGGACCCACGTTTACATCTGCAATACGGTCAAATGCCGCGCATGTGATTGGCGAAACGACAAGCCGTACAATCGGCCACCGACAGACGAAGAAACCGCCAATTGTCGAAACTGGCTGATGCAACAAATCGAAATCATCAAGCCAAAAGTCATTCTGTGCGTCGGCGCACCCAGCGCAAAGAACCTTATTCGAAAGGACTTCAAGATCACCAAAGATCGTGGAATTCTGAACAAGTCTGAGCATTGCAACGCGATTCTGGCCGCGCTCCACCCCTCCTATATTCTAAGGCAGCAATCGATCGGAGGCGACGGCGGATATTCCACGCTGGTTGCGGACATCAAAAAGGCTTATGAAACCGCGATCAAGCTGAAAGAGGCAGGCAAGTAGCCGCAAAATCGCGTATACAGAGATATGATCACTCCGTTCGACTGGCAAGAAAGCATGGGGCACCGAGCCTCGTTTGTGCAGACGCGCCTTCAATCGGGCACCCCAGTACTGATGGCTTCCGTCACCGAAGGGATTCTGGCGTTCACGATGCGACGCAACGCTCGGAAGCTCTTTGAAATCTACGATCGATTGATGTTCTCCGCGATCGGACAGCAGTCCGATATGGAGCAAATCCGAGTCGCCAGCATCGATTTTGCTCATCAAGAAGGGTTTAACCGAAGCGAAGAAGATGTCACTATCCAGCGCGTTGTGAGCGCAATCTCTGCGCCACTCAAACGAGCCTTCGCCGACTTCAATACTGCTCCATTTGTTGTCCAAGGCTTGTTCGCGGAAGTCGCGGATTCGCCTGAAGGTGACCAGTATTACCTCCTCGATTTCGATGGCGATTTCACCACGCTCAAAGCGCGGGGGTACCTTTGCGGATCGACAGAAGGTGATGCGGCTATCCACGCTGAATTGAAGAAAATCGACTTCTTAAAGCTCGACCTCAAGAGCGCGATTGCCGAACTTCAACGGGTTTGGGCACTTGCATTGAGCCCCGATGGCAAACAATCGTTCGAAAAGCTAAGTCAAAACCTTGTACCGGAAGTAGCCCTTCTCGAGAGGGCTCCGAAGGGCGAACAGCGGTTTAAGTTGCTGTAATCCCAGCAAAAACGTAAACTAATACTAGCAAGTATTTTTCGGATTGTTCGGAATAATGTTTTCGTGGGGCGCGGCCTTTGGGCCCGCAATTTGTACGAAATGCGGCGAACTTTAGAATTTGGGGCGGTCTTGCTAGCGCTGTTGCTGGCAGGATGTACCGCGCCCCCATCCAAACGCCGCGCGGGCAATCTTTGGGACATCGGCTACCTCAATTCGCTCCCACCACCACTCGATCCTGAGCCTGTCGAACCGCTATTGCACTCCGAATCGTTTCCACACATGGTCGGAGATGTCGCCATTTGGGGACATCCGTCTGATCCCAACCAGAGTTTGGTGATCGCTACTGATTTGAGCCGCAAAGGCGCGATTCTCGTTTTTGATACCGAGGGTAAACCCGTTCAAACGCTGGACGGGATCGCGATGCCGTATGGAGTTGAGGTTCAAACCCAGTTCAACTTCGGCCGCAGAGAGATTGACATCGTCGCAACCATCGAGCGCGAAACGAACCGGCTCCGAATTTTTGGAATCAATCCGACCAAGCGAAAGCTGTGGGAAATTTCCGGCGATACCAAGCTGTTTAGCGAGAACTTTCCGCCGGATACATCGGCGCAAGGGCTTGCCCTGTATCGAAGTCAGACCGATGAGCGGACATACGCCTTTGTCAGCCGAAAGCGAAACAACGACGAAGGCGGGATTATCTTGCAGTACGAACTGGTGGCGAAAGACGGCCGAATCAGCCTGAAGTTCATCAGAGATTTCGGCGATTTCTCTCACCGTGGCATCGTGAAAGTCTTGCTTGCTGACGACTACCTGGGATATTTGTACTATGTCGATCGCAGCGCGGGAATTCGAAAGTATTCCGCTGAGCCGCACCTCTACGGTGTCAACCACGAATTAGCGCAATTCGGCGCGGCAGGTTGGCGCGACTACCCAACGGGCCTCGCACTTTGGAACAGCCGTGTGGTTGGAAAGGGCTACATCATGTCGGTCGAAAAGCTGATTGACCGCACCGCTCTGCGGACCTTCAAGCGCGAAGGCGAAGTCGACGAGCCGAACCGACACAACATCGAAGGGATTTACCGAACGATTTCTTCCAGCGACATCTCTGGAATCGATATATGCCTGTTGCCGATGAAGATGTTCCCTGAAGGTCTCATCGTGGTTGCGAACCAGAATTCCAGCACGCTCGATTATTACAGTTGGCGCAGCATCAGGTCCCAGAATCTCTCGGTCAGACAGCGTCAAACGCTCCGAGACAATTCTGTGAATTGGGACTCAAATTCTGCGCCAACAAACGAATCGGGTAGTGGTGCAAAAGCCCCACGGAGTGAAGAGTCAGGCGAAGGAACAAATTCTGACGAGTTGACTAGAAACTCGATTCAATGATCCTTGGTGGAATCTTTGCTGGAATTCGCTCCAGCCCTTTGAGCGCTTGGCTGAGAAGTCCCAGAACGATCACAATATCGTCAATCCAACCGAGAATCGGAAGGACATCGGGCACAAAGTCAATCGGAGAAATCAAGTAGAGGCCAGCCACGATAGGCAAAACCTTGATCCAAATCGGTACCGATGGATCTTTAAAGGAACCAATCAACCGAACTACTGATTTCATTCGTCGAAACGCGTTCATCAATGGTAAAACGCTCATCGAGAAGGGTCGAAATGCCCGCTGGGTCCAAAGTCTGTGGTAGCTTGAAATCACTGTGGCATTTGAGCCTCTTCAAACCGACGAGAAATTAGAAAAACCGATCAAGGCGGGGCCGAATTTTGAGGCCCAAATCCTGTCCGGTTGCTCGTTTTTCGTTGTCACCTCGCTTCTCACTTATCTCATAGGGGTGTGGCCATTTTTCACATTTCCGGATCAGCACCTGATCGCGAAATTCCTGATTGCGTGCGCCTTTGGACTACTTCCAAGTGCAATTTTGGGCGTGTTCGCTGGAATCAAGGGCGGGGTTCCTGGTGCATGCGGATTCTTGGGCGGGACGATCGCCATCGCCATGTTCATGTACCTGCGAATCGGCCAAATCATGTTGGGAGAATCGATGCCCGATCTTCCAAAGCCGGACTATCCTAGAGCGGCATCCTGGATTTTGCCGCTGTTCTGGACCGTAATTGCGATCATCATTGCAGGAATTTCTGCTCAAATCGGCGAGAGAGCCCATTCAAAAAAGCAAGAAAATAGCCGATGATTCCGTTAAGGTGATCGGTTTTGAATAGAGGCCAGTACGTAGACGAATATCGAAAGAACGCCGTGAACTCGGCATCGCCACTTCAGTTGGTGATCATGCTGTATGATGGCGCGATCCATTCTATGGAATTGGCGAAAGCGGCTATCGGCAGCGGAGACCTCTTCACACAGAACGCACAGCTTCAAAAAGCGCAGCGAATCGTCGCCGAATTGACCAGCTGCCTTGACATGAAGGAAGGCGGAGAAATCGCACAAAACCTGTTCGGGCTCTATGGGTACGTCTACAACTGCCTAGTGGAGGCAAATTTGGGCGACGACGCTTCCAAGATCGACGCCAGCCTCACCGTGATGACAAACCTGCGCGAGAGCTGGAGCGAAATCGAGCGAAACCAACGCGAGAATTCCGGAGGACAGCAACTTGCCAGCTAGTGCCAACCCGATTTTTGAGCGATACCTTCTACTCTCCGAAACGCTGATCAACGCGCTTGAGGCCGGCAATATCTCAGAGCTTCGAATTCTGCTGGACGAGCGAGATGTCGCGCTCGATATTCTCATTGAATCTGATTTTGAGGGCATCACCCAACAAGAACTTCATGGCGCCATCGCACTGGAAAAGCAATTTCAGACGATTCTCGCCACAGAAACCAAAGTGGTTCGAGATGCCATGCTCGCCGAGTACAAAGAACGGATCGCCGCGGTCAAATACCGGTTGAACGATACAGATACTGGCGATAGCGGCGAACAATCAATCGCTTGCTGACCCCTTGGCGGGTACAATTCCGGTCGTGCTGAACCTAGACCAGCAAGAATCTTTGTCCAACGCCAAGAAGCGTTTGGACGCGATCAGGGGGCATCTTTGACGTCCCCAACAAGCAACAACACATTGCTCAGATAGAAGAGCAATCAGCCCAACCTGACTTTTGGGACGATCCGGCAGCAGCCAACAAAATTCTTCAGCGACTCGCGAGGTTGAAAGACGTCGTCAATCCATTTTTGGGATTCGTTCGCCGCGAGCAGGATATCGCTGACTTTTACGAACTCCTGAAAGAGGAAGCCAACGAGGAGCTTGAAAAAGAGGCCGACGCCACTGCGCTCGCTTTTCTAAAGGACCTCGATAAGTTCGAGATTCAGACATTGCTTTCGGGCGAACACGATCCCCGAAATGCACTGGTCGAAATCAACGCTGGCGCGGGCGGAAGCGAGGCCTGCGACTGGGCTTCAATCCTATTTCGCATGTACATGCGCTGGGCAGAAGAGCGCGGATACAAGCTTGAAATTCTCAGCGAAACTGAAGGTGACGTCACCGGATATCGAACCGTGCAATTCCAGGTCACGGGCGCTAACGCTTACGGCTATTTGAAGTGCGAAAATGGTGTTCACCGTTTGGTTAGAATCTCGCCATTCGACTCGGCCGCAAGACGTCATACGAGCTTCTGCAAGGTCGAAGTTCTTCCTGAGATCGAAGAGAGCGAAGTTCAAATCAGTCCTGATGACCTCAAGGTAGAAACCTTGCGGGCTGGTGGCGCCGGCGGTCAGCACGTCAACAAAACCGAGTCCGCGGTACGCCTGACCCACATTCCCACTGGAATCGTCGTCCAGTGTCAGAACGAGCGGTCCCAGCACAAGAACCGCGCCGCTGCGATGAGTGTTCTGCTGGCACGACTGGCAGAAGTCGAACGACTTCGACAGGAAGGCAAAATGAGCACGATGAAAGTCTCTGGGCCTGCCGAGTGGGGCCGCCAAATCCGGTCATACGTCCTTCAACCATACACTCTGGTGAAAGACCACCGAACGGGCTTTGAAAATGCAAACGCATCGGGAGTTCTCGATGGTCAGATCGACGGATTTATCGAAGCGTTTCTAAAGCGACCACCTTCCGAAGACTCGTTTATCGAGTAGCGATCGTATTAGGGCAGTATCGGACCAAGTTCGCGATCAAAGAACCGGACGATACTGTCTTCGAACAAGTCGTATTTGGCTTCGTGCGCCAGGTTTGGCACAACTTGCAATTGGTGCCGAACTTTGGCCTTTGCCAGTGAAGCCGCCATGATTCGGCTCTGTTCGACCGGCACTGTTTCATCCTTCAATCCGTGGATGATCCAAGTCGGCGGGTCGTCCGGGGTGATGTAAGTCACAGGACTTGCTGCAGCCGCTAGATCGGGCCGTTGCATCGGATTTGCGCCAAGCAATTGGGCTTCTGGAGAAGCTGCTCCGATCAAATCCGACCGGACATTCTTTTGGTTCAATCGCGACTTAGTGATTTGAACCAGGTCCGTCGTAGGGAAGATCGCGGCAATCGCTCGCACTTTTACCGGAGACTCGCCCTCTCGCAAAAACGCGTCTGGAGCATAAGCGGCCAAGCTCGCGAGATGACCGCCAGCTGACATTCCCCAGATCCCAATTCGGGTGCTGTCGACTCCATATTCACTGCTGTGAGTGGCAATCCACTTCAGCGCGTCACGGACATCCAGGAGCTGAGCAGGGAAGATCGCTTCTTGACTCAGTCGGTAGTCGCAAGTGAAGCAGACATAGCCGCGCAGAGCGAGCTCCCATTGCACCGGGTTTGGCATATCTCGGCGTCCATCTCGCCACGCTCCGCCATGCAAAAACAGGACTGCCGGCTGAGGCTTGTTCGAAAAATTGGGGCGGCGTACGACGTCGATTTTCAGCTCAATTCGCCCCTGATTCGAGAAAACCAAACCAGAAGCGACTTGCAAATTCTCCGGCATTACCAGAGGTTTGCTTGTCCCAAGAACCAACGAAATCAATGCTGCGTTCAGCATAAAGCCATGAAACGTCAATGTACCCGCAATTCCGAGCATCGAACCTAGTTGCGCTTAGGTAGAATTCGAGCTAATTATGTCGGTGGACGTTCACGCCTTGTGGGCCGAAGTGATGCCGGAGGTTCGCAATGCCGTCACTGGCGTGGGCGTCTGGACGGCGCTCAATAGTTGCCGAGCGGTCACTTTAGAAGACGGTCAGTTTGTAATCGGGCTCCCGGGCGAAAGCGGAGACCTGGCTGGACACTTGCGCCTGGGCCAAACGCGCACCTTAATGGAACGGCTCCTTGCCAACAAACTGGGGCAAACCGTCACCGTTCGAGTGATCGACGGCATTGAGCAATCGGATTGGGAGCTAGTCAAGCGGCGCGATGTCGAAGCTCGGAGATTGCAGGATCAAGCCGTTGCCCGGCAAAAGGCGGAGATTCAATCCCGTTCTAGTTGGGACAGCGTTTACGACCAGATTAGCCGCAAGTTCGCTGAGATTCCGAACAAGTCTTTGCCGCAAAACAAAGCGAGATTCTTCACCGAAGCGTTGAATCTAGTTCTCGAAGGCCTGAAGACCATGCCGATCAAAGACGAGCTTTCAGAGCGGAATTTTGCTCGGTGTATTGAGCGTGTCGCCCAGTACTCCGAAATCCCCAGTACCCTCGTCGCCATGATGATCAACGAACGTCAGGGAAGCTGATTCTTTGCAGATCGGAACAGCAATCATCCTCGGTTCAGGGACCAGCAACGGCTGCCCCAGCCTTGGATTTGATTACCCTGATGCGTTCCTAGACAACCCCAAGAACTGGAGAACTCGGCCATCGTTACTCGTCCAGGGACCGGCCGGCAACTTCCTCGTTGATGCTGGGCCCGAGCTTCGCTTGCAGCTTTTGCGAGAACGAATCACTGAAGTCGATTCGGTCCTGATCACACACACACACGCCGACCATATCATGGGAATGGACGACCTGCGCTGCTTCGAACAGCGGATGAACAAGCAGATGGCGATCTATGCTCAACCGCATGATCAAGAAGTGCTGCGGAGAGTGTTTTCATATGCCTTCGGCCAATTTCCGCCTGGAGTTCATGTGCCTCGGTTCGATCTACGAGATGTTCCGCCTGTCCTGGATGTTGTTGGACTCACAGTTGAGACGATGATCGTGATGCACGGCCCAACTCCAGTCGTCGGGATAAGGATCGGGGATTTTGCCTATCTGACCGATGTCAACTTCATCCCGGAGGATGCCAGAGCCAAGCTCCAAAATCTTGATGTTCTCGTGATTGATGCTGTGCGACGGACGCCTCATCCAAATCACTTTCACTTCGAAGCAGCCATAGAAGAAGTGGGGCGGCTCTCTCCTCGCATGGCCTACTTTACGCACCTGAGCCACGACTACGATCATGACATCACTGAGGCGACCGAACTCCCACCTCACATCCGGCTATGCTACGACGGCATAAAGTTGCCGATCAATACCGCTCAATCTCGCTGAGCAAGGGCGCAGCATGGTCTTTTGCGCTCAAGAGTGGGGAACTCGTTTTCCATTGGATCCCGATTGTAGGATCGTCATAACGAATTGCCCGGTCAAACTCTGGGAGATAGACTTCGCTCATCAGATAGGCGAATAGACAAGAATCGCTGAGAACCTCGAATCCGTGAGCAAATCCCGGCGGCACCCATAGCTGATGATGGTTCTCGTCTGTGAGTTCTGCGCACCACCACTGACCGTACGTTGCTGAACCTGGACGGATATCAACGGCGTAATCGACGACTTGCCCTTCAAGGCACATCACGAGTTTGCCTTGCGGCTTGGGTTCTTGGAAGTGTAGGCCACGGACGACTCCTTTGGCGGATCGGCTCACGTTGAGCTGGACCAGATCCTTTGGTAATCCGTGGGCTGAGTAATCGCTAGACCGCCACGCTTCGTGGAACCAACCGCGCGAGTCTCCGAAAGCCTTTGGCTCGAAGCGCAATACACCAGCTGGCCCCACGGGCGTGCAATTCATGAAGCTCAGTTTACTTAAACTGAGCGATGCGATCGACGTTGTGGCGATGGTGCGGGAAGCCTTCTTCTGCGCCCTTGCCCAAAGCGATTAGGGCGGGGATGGTGGCGGTAGCAGGCAAACCGAACATCTCCTTGACCTTTGCCGGATCGAAGCCCAGCATTGCGGACGAATCGTAGCCAAGAGACTTGGCGGCAAGCACGAGGTACCCAACATAGATGTAGGCGATGCTGTGGCCCCACTGGTGCATGTCTGGCATGTTTCGGAACGTCTTGACCATGTTCTCAGCCTCAGCTTCGCGCCGTTCGCCATATCCTGGATGCACAAACTCGATCGCATTGGATACGGCATCCTCCATATCGCTGTAGACCACGAGCACTGCCGCAGCCGCGCCAACTTGCGGCTGACCATAGGCAGCAGCCATCAAGTCTTGCTTAACATCTTTGGATTCCACCACGACTACGCGCCAAGGTTGAACGTTCCAGGGAGAAGGGGCAGTACCCGCGATTCTCAAGATTTCATTGAGAGTTTCTCTTGGGATGGCTTCATCGGTGTACTTTCGAATAGATCGCCGGGAATCTGCGGCTTGTTGAACAGTTAAAGGGTTGCTCATAAAGTGACTCACTTATTTGCGTATGCAAATAGTTGTTACGCCTTCTTGTCCTTGCGTGTTGCAAAAGCGGGAGGAAAATAAAAGAAAAAGTCTCTTACTGAAAATCAGTAAGAGACTCTGAAAGCTCGAGATAGTACGTTTTGTGAGACCGACCTGGATATGTCAGGATTCTGCAGTGCAGGCCTGAGTTCTTATCCTTAAAGGAGGTGATCCACCCACACCTTCCGGTACGGGTACCTTGTTACGACTTAGTCCCCCTTACCCCCCTCACCTTCGGCCGCTCCCTCCTTACGGTTAGGCCACGGACTTCGGGTGAAGACAATTCAGGTGACTTGACGGGCGGTGTGTACAAGACCCGGGAACGTATTCAACGCAGCATAGCTGATCTGCGTTTACTAGCGATTCCGCCTTCATGCAGTCGAGTTGCAGACTGCAATCTGAACTGGGGGCGTATTTTTGGGATTTGCTCCACCTCGCGGTATTGCTGCCCTTTGTTGCGCCCATTGTAGCATGTGTGAAGCCCTAGGCGTAACTGCCATGCTGACTTGACGTCATCCACACCTTCCTCCGGTTTACACCGGCGGTCTCGTGTGAGTCCCCGACATTACTCGCTGGTAACACACGACGTGGGTTGCGCTCGTTGCTGGACTTAACCAAACACCTCACGGCACGAGCTGACGACAGCCATGCAACAAGTGTCTTCGGGCTCTCCTTGTGGGAGAGGGGCTCTCTTTCAAGAGCTTTCCCTCGATGTCAAGCCTAGGTAAGGTTCTTCGGTTAGTATCGAATTAATCCACATGCTCCACCGCTTGTGCGGGTCCCCGTCAATTCATTTGAGTTTCAACCTTGCGGCCGTACTCCCCAGGCGGGATACTTAATGCGTTAGCTGCGGCACAAGAGGGGTCGATACCTCTTACGCCTAGTATCCATCGTTTAGGGCGTGGACTACCAGAGTATCTAATTCTGTTTGCTACCCACGCTTTCGCACCTCAGCGTCAGGAAATGCCCAGTAAGCTGCCTTCGCCATGGGTGTTCCTCCCGATATCAACACATGTCACCGTTACACCGGGAATTCCACTTACCTCTGCATCCCTCAAGCCTGCCAGTATGAGAAGCTATTTCCGCGTTGAGCGCTGGAGATTTCACTACTCACTTAACAGGCCGCCTACGTGCGCTTTACGCCCAGTAAATCCGGACAACGCTTGCTCCCTACGTCTTACCGCGGCTGCTGGCACGTAGTTAGCCGGAGCTTATTCGCACGGTACCGTCCTAAGTCTTTCCGTGCAAAAGGTGTTTACAACCCTAAGGCCTTCATCCACCACGCGGCGTCGCGTGTTCAGGGTTTCCCCCATTGACAACGATTCCCAACTGCTGCCACCCGTAGGTGTGAGGGCCGTGTCTCAGTCCCTCTCGGGGGGATCATCCTCTCAGACCCCCTAGCCGTCGTCGCCTTGGTGAGCCATTACCTCACCAACTAGCTGATAGCCCATAAGCCGCTCTCGAAGCGAAAAACCATTTAATCGGGTGATGATGCCACCTCCCGACCACATTTGGTATTAAACCCAGTTTCCCGGGACTATCCCAATCTTCGAGGCACGTTACATATGTATTACTCCGCCGTTCGCCACTAGGTCCGAAGACCTCGTTCGACTTGCATGTTTTAGGCACGCCGCCAGCGTTCGTCCTGAGCCATGATCAAACTCTCCGAAGAAAGTTTTTTTGATTTTATTCCCGTCGTGAGGACGGGTTTAATTTCATGGTTTTGTTTTTTTATTGACTGCCAACACCGCTTCTACAAGAGAAGCGCTTGTTGGCTACTTTGACTTATGTATTCATCAAAGTGCTGGAACTCACAAAATCGCACTATCCTATATCGAGCTTTCAAAGTTCTTGCTCCCGACCTACTCGGCTGGGCGCAAGGGAAATTGTAGGCCAAGGGGTGGACACTTGTCAAGGGCAAATGAAGACTTTTTTCAAAAAAGGTGCTCCAAATCCAGGATTTTGTTCGTCTCGAATCTTTGGCGTCCAAGATAACGCCAAATCCCTACACCCATTCCTACAAGATATTTTTTTCGAGCCAACCTGTTTTTTTTGCCTGGACCACCGATCGGACTCCCACAACGTGCTCGATTTCGAAATCAATCAACTTTAGCCAGTCTTCAACAACGTCCGATTTCGGGAAGATTTCGCCCTCAGAAAACTCGGACGCGATCGCCACAGACAAATCCTCTGGCCGCAATCCCGCCAATACATCCGGATCAGCGATTGCCCTTTCGATGGCATGCTCCTTGGCACGGTCCACCACAGACTTGATCAAAGCCCCAGTGACTAGGTCCTTGTAATAGAGTGTCTGAGCTGAGCCGTTTCGAAGCATCACCTCCAGAAACTCAGTGGACTTATCCTTTTTCCACAACTGTTCGAGAGCGAATTCAATCAGAGCCTTGCGGGCGCAACTCGGTTCTCCATCGTTCTCAGCGACATAGTCCGGGTCAATCGGAAGACGGTCATTGAGATAGATGCCCAAAATGTCGCGCGCTGAATTCAGGTCTGGGCGAGTGATTTTCACTTTGCGGTCGATCCGCTCAGGACGCAATATCGCGGGATCAATATAGTCCGGACGATTGCTGGTCAAAATCACGACCACATTCTCAAGTCCGATCACCCCATCCATCTCTGCGCAGAATTGCGGAACTACCGTATTGCTGATATTCAAATAGCGGCCACTGGAGCGAGTCCTGAGGATGGATTCAGCTTCGTCAATGAAGATCACCACCAACTGCCCCTCAGCAGATCGTCTCCGAGCAACGTCAAAAATCTCGCGCACCATCCGCTCAGATTCACCCAGCCACATGTTCAGAATCTTGGGGCCGCTGATGCTCATGAAGCACTCCTTCACCTCCACGCCCTTCTTCTCGCTATATTCGCGTGCGAGGTTGCTCGCGGTGGCCTTCCCGATCAATGTCTTGCCACACCCCGGAGGGCCATAAAGCAAAATCCCTTTGACCGGCTTCTTATCGAACCGCTCGAAAATTTCGGGGTGCAGTAGCGGCTTTTCAATAGTGTCTCGAATGAGCTTGATCGCCTCTTCCTGCCCGCCAATCTGGTCCCAGCCGATCGGTGTGATCTCCTCGACGAAAAGATCGCTCTGCGCTTTGTTCACCAGATGCTCGACGACAAACCTTCCAGTTGGCTCGATGCGGACGTCATCGCCCTTCTTTATTGAGGAAGCATCCACCGATTCCGAAATCCATACAATTCGGGACACTGCATCTGGCCCTGTTCCGGCAACTTTCAAGGTTTGGCTGTCGACGACTTCCGCGACTCTCGCAAAACCGCCGCCAGGATGAGGCGGTAAGCAACCCACCACCGCGTAGGCATCGTTTACGAGAATGCGGCACCCACGCTTCAGGTCTTCCAGGCGATCGAATTTTGGATCCAGCATCGCCATGAATTCCGAATCTCCAAGCGCGATTAGGGCTTGTCCGCCATCCTTGACTTCGAGCAAGACTCCGATCCGATTTGCTGGCGCAGTCAGCTTTTCATAAGCCTCAGCAAACTGCTCCAATTGCAAAGCGGCTTCCTGTTGGTCCTTTTCGCTTTGGTCGATCGCTGATTCTAGTTCAGCAATCAGCACTGTGAGTTTTGGATCCGATTCAGGGATTCCGGCCTTGATTCGGGCCAGTATCTCGCGAGCGACCGACCGATTTTCTGGGTTCATGCTTCTATCTACGCAAAATTCATTGGTAGCCGCTTGAACACAATGGCGAGATCAAGAAATTACATCATGGTGTAGGGGTCGACATCGACTGCAATCGACACGCCTTCGAACTCACTCTCCTCGATCACTTTTCCGACCGATCCCAGTGATTCACCGAGCATCGCCTTCACCAAGATATGTCGTCGCCATTGGTTATTGAGGCGCTCGATGCTGCAGTCCACCGGGCCCAGAATCTGCATTTGAGGACATTGTGTTTGCAAGGCCTCGCCAACCTTCGCGCTGGCCGCGCGAACTTTTGAGGTGTTCTCGCCCGAAAAAACGATATTGACCAACCGATTGAAGGGCGGATAACCCACTTCCTCCCTTTCTTCGAGTACCGCATTGTATAGCGGCAAATAGTCGTGGCTCTGAGCCATGAGCACCGCCGGATGCTCGGGCGAAAATGTCTGTATGAACACCCGGCCCGGCTTCGAACCTCTCCCAGCCCGTCCCGCAACTTGGCTCAAAAGTTGAAACGCGCGTTCACTCGCCCTAAAGTCCGGTAGGTGCAGTGCGGTATCCGCGACAATCACCCCAACTAGGGTCACATTTGGGAAGTCCAATCCCTTTGCCACCATTTGGGTCCCAACTAGGATATCAAGTTCGCCCGCCCGCATCTGTGCAATGGTCTCTTCCAGGACACCTTTCTTCTTAGCGACGTCGCGATCGAGCCGCGCCACCCGTGCTTCTGGAAATTCGGCCCGCACCACCTCCTCGACCTTCTCTGTCCCGGCACCAGTCGGGGAAATCCGAGTGCTTTCACAACTCGGGCACGCGTCTGGGGCCGGTTGGCGGTGGTCGCAATAATGGCAGACCAACATTGCGGCCTTCTTATGAAAAGAAAGTGTTACCGCGCAACTGGGGCAAGTCATCACATGTCCGCAATCCCGGCAACTCAGGAACGGGGCGTATGCTCTCCGATTGAGAAGCAGAATGACCTGTTCGTTTCTGGATAGCGTTTGTATGATCGCTTCTTTGAGCGGCAGGCTGATCACCGACGGCTTGCCCTGAGTTTGTTGATATTGCTGAGTCAAATCGAGGATCTCGACGCTTGGCAGCGTTGCCGATGCAGTGCGCTTCTCAAGCTTGAGTAGCTCCAACTCGCCGGTCTGAGCCTGCCAAAAAGTCTCGATGCTCGGCGTTGCGGAGCCCAAAACCAGCGGACAATGATGAAGTCGAGCGAGCTCCTTTGCCAACGTTTTTGCCTGGTACCGCGGATACGATTCTTGTTTAAAGGTCTGTTCGTGCTCTTCGTCGACGATGATCAGCCCTAGCCTTTCGAGCGGTGCGAAAATCGCAGACCTCGCCCCCAGCACGATCGGCGATTTGCCATCCCGGATATTCACCCATGTATCCAGCCGTTCGCTCGCCGTTTGGTTCGAGTGGACCACAGCCACACTCGTCCCGAACCGACTCCGTAACTGACCAATAACCTGAGCGGTCAACGCGATTTCTGGAACAAGATACAGGACTTGGCGGCCTTGCTTGAGTGCCTCCGCTGCAGATCGCAGATAGACCTCCGTTTTCCCAGAGCCAGTGACGCCCCAAAGCAGAAAGCCCTTACTCTTTCCGTCCAAGACCGCCGATCGAATTGCTGCAAAAGCTGCTTCTTGTTCTGCGTTGAGTCGATGTGCCGGTGCCGAAGGTCCGGCTTCACCTTCCACTTTCTCGATCAGATTTGCATTCAACAAAGCACGGATGGTCTGGTCGGTGACGCCGCTGAGCGCTTTAATTTCACTCGGGCTGAATTCTGCGCCATCGGATCCTTGAAGTCGAAGCAAGGTTAATGCTTGAGCTGGTTTCTTCCGCCCCTCAGTGACCAAAAACTGTTCGATCCGCGCCGCATCGGAGTTCAATCTGAGCCGATCGGGAAGGCTCGATTTTTCGATTCTAGCCGCGATAGTCAGTTGCTCATCAGCGATTCCAAGTCGCTTCAGACTTCGAAGAGCACGCATCAAAGCCGCAGTGATCGGCCTCGATTTTGTGGCTGCCAATCCGTCTGGCAACTCACTGAGAACGCGCACAACTTCATCCTGGACCGGAGTGAGTTTGGTTCCTGGCGCGACGGGTCCGGTCAGCAACCAAGTCGAAACCAACCGATCCTTAAGGCCGGGCGGCAAACACAAAGAAATCGCCGCAGAAGGAGAAACCAGAAATTCGTTCGCCAAAAACTTCGCGAGCTCGATATGTGCCGGCGGGATATCTACCCCCCGAACAATCGAAGCAATGGCCTTCATTCGGGACTCGGACACTGGCAGGTCTTCGGGCTTTACCTTCCGATTCGCCACGACGAGCCCTAGGACAGTGCGTGCGCCCAGGGGTGCCAAAACACACTGCCCTGCAACAGCTCGATCCGGGTTCAGATAGGTGAGCAGCGAGACATGCCCTGCGACCCGGCTATCTAGCGCGACATCAACGACGTCGATCAATTAGCCGTTCTTTGCGGCAAATTCGCGCATGTAATCCGACAAAACTTGGCAACCTTCGATTGGAAACGCATTATAAATGCTGGCGCGACAGCCGCCAACTGAGCGGTGACCATTCAATTCGAGCATCTTGGCCTCAATCGCACCCTTCAAAAATTCTTTGGTGAGTTCGTCGCTCGGAAGAGTGAAGGTGATGTTCATTTTCGAACGATTCTTGACCTCAGCATGACCCTTGTAGAAGCCAGTCGAGTCAATCGCATCATAAATCAAATTGGCCTTGGCGTCGTTCCGCTTCTCGGCACCAGCCAGTCCACCCATCTTCAGATAATGCTTGTACACCAATCCGCACATGTAGATGCTCCAGCAAGGAGGGGTGTTGTAAAGACTATTGTTTTGAGCCTGAAGCTTATAGTCCAACATCGGGGGAAGTCCGGCAGGGACAGATTCAAGCAGATCGTCGCGAATGATCACCACAGTCACGCCGGCTGGGCCCATGTTCTTTTGCGCGCCAGCATAGATCATCGCGTATTTGGAAACATCTACCGGGCGACTGAGAATGTTGGAGCTCATATCGCAAACGTAGTTCACGTCTGTTCGCGATGGCTCTTCGAAAAAGTCGACGCCATGAACGGTTTCATTGCTGGTGTAGTGGAGATATTTCGCTCCAGCAGTCGGTGCAAGGTCTGCCAAAACTGGCGCATGGTTATAGTTCGATGCCTTAGCGTCGTAGAGCACTTCTACTTGACCACCATAGAGTCTGGCCGCCTCGACTGCCTTGCTTCCCCATGTTCCAGTGACCACGTAGTCCGCCGAACCTTGAGGCCGGAGGTTCATGGCAAGCATCGAGAATTGCAAGCTGGCGCCGCCACCCAAGAACAAAACCTTATAGTTCGATGGGATTCCCATCAACTCGCGAAGATCGGCGATGGTTTGTTCGAGCATCTGCTCAAACGGCTTGGAGCGGTGGCTGAGTTCCATCATGCTCGCGCCGGTTCCGTTCCAGTTCATCAAGCCATCGCGCGCTTCTTCCAACACTTCGACCGGCAAGGTACACGGCCCAGCCGAGAAGTTAAAAACGCGATCATACGGTTGAGCCGACGTCATGGTACTCATACGGCTATTTTAACCGGTATTCACACGATTTGAACATCGTGCGAGCCGCGTTGTGCGGCCCCGATGATAGCAGCGTGTTCACCTGCAGCGACTAGATCACTCACGACCTCGTCCGCAATGTCTTTATCTACGATCATCACTAGACCGATCCCCATATTGAAAGCGCGGTGCATTTCGAAATCTGAAACCTCACCGGCGCTCTGGATCAGCTTAAAGATCTCAGGAGTTTCCCAACTTCGGCGATCCAGTACAACCTGAATATCTGAGGGCGTCACCCGCGGAATATTGTCGTACAGCCCGCCGCCCGTAATGTGCGCAAGGCTCTTGATTCCCGCATGCTTGTCCAACAGTGGCAAAACCACATTCGCGTAACATTTATGCGGTGCCAGGAGTGCCTGAGCCATAGTCTGACCATCGGACAGGATGTCGCGAACGCTCATCCCTTGCCGGTCAAAAAGCGCTCGGCGAGCCAAAGAATAGCCATTGGTGTGTAGCCCAGAGGAAGCCAAACCAATCACGCAATCGCCCGGCATCACCGTCCCGCGCGGGAGCTTTTGGTCTTCGTCCACGACCCCTACGATGCACCCAACCACATCTACTTCGTCGTCCACATAGACGTCTGGCATCTCTGCGGTTTCGCCTCCGATGAGCGCAATTCCTTGTGCCTCACAAGCAGCGGCAGCCCCGCGCACAACCGCATCAAACGCTTCTGAAGAGAGTTTGCTGCACCCAAAGTAATCGAGGAAAAACAGTCCGCGCGCACCCTGGCAGAGAATATCGTTGACGCAGTGATTGACAATGTCTTGGCCAATGCCAGAATAGTCGCCCGCCATTGCCGCAACTTTGGTCTTTGTTCCCACGCCATCGATGCTGCTAACCAATACCGGTCGGGCCATTTCTCCAAACTGGGCGGAAAACAGTGCGCCAAATCCTCCGACTCCACCCAATACGCGATTGTCGTGCGTGGCACGAATCGCATCGCCCAGATTGTGCAACGTATGCTGGGCTGTATCGATGTCCACGCCTGATCCCGCGTAGGTCAAAGGTTGGTCGGTCATGAATAAATCGTACCTTAGCGGGTATCCTTCTCCAGTCCGAGTTGGTAGCTCAGTCGGTAGAGCAACGCCCTTTTAAGGCGTGGGTCCTGGGTTCGAGTCCCAGCCAGCTCACTTTTCTCCCTCTTCTTTCTTGCCGACAATACGGGAGTTTCACCTTCACGTTCTTCAGAACATGTCTGCCGCACCGAGGCGGAGCTCGGGTCGCGAAGCGAGTTCAGCGAGGGCGTGGCCTCGGGGAGGTGCGGCAGAAAAACCCTGCCTCTCTTCAAGAACTTACCGGTGAAAAACCTGAAGCCGCTTTGCGATCTCAACCGCGTGGTCAGCAACGTGTTCAAGCGCGTGGAAAATTTCGATCGTCCGGAACATTTCGCGCATTGCGGAATCCTCGTTCGCTAATTCCATAATCCGCTTCCGAGCCTTTTTGTAGGCGGAGTCGATCATCTCGTCAGCTTGGACAATCGCAATCGCACGCTCTTCATTGTAATCCTCATACAACTCGACCGCATCGCTGATCATCTGCACGACGCTCTCAGCGAGCGCGCCGAGAGGAGCACGCAAATCATCCCTAAAATTGCCTCCAATCTTCTTCGCCCTGCGGGCCAGCTTGACGGCGTCGTCACCAGCCTGTTCTAGTTCACCGACGATTGAAATCGTCGACGTCAGCAATCGCGCATCGCTGGCAACCGGAGCTTGGAGCACAATGAGCCGAAAAACCTGCTCCATGATGCGGCTCTCCAGGGCGTCAACCTCAAGGTCTTGGGCTGCGACTTGGTCTAGAAGTTCAGGATCATCGCCTACGGCACCTTCGACCGCGTCCAAAGTCATCTTGCACACGGTATCGCCCATCTCTCGCAAGAGATGTCGGACTTCTTCTACTTGGGCATCAAATTCTTTTCGCGTCATCGTGTCGATTCTTTCAGTCTTGTTAGGCCAAGACCATTTGGCAGACTAGATTGTTCCCGATCAGGATTCGTATTGGTTGATCAAGGCGTCTGCCAACTCGCTGCGCACCACTCCAACATACCACGCACTGTGATCTGGGCCGCAGGACTCATGCCAATCGTAAAGATAACCTGGCGCAAATACCTTGTTCGGCAGTATTGTCGGAAGCTGGCTCCGCATCACCCACTTCTCCGCAAGGACAGGATAGCAAACGGCCGGCATCGGATCTCGCATCAACTCGTAATCACTAGAAACATCGAGCACGACGAGCTTCGCAAAATTCAGCTCCCACAGGTTTCCATCAAGTTCTGCCATCCGTTAGCCAACTGCCAGAAAAATTACTGGCACTCCATAGTCTTCGGGACGGATGGCCGCTGACAGTAGACGCGGGAATTGTTTGCGTCAAAGAAATGCGCCTGGCCTCCCACAGAGAAGCCAGGCGCAATGAACTCAAAACAGGTTACTTTTTGTCGCCAAAAGGAGACACGGTGCCATTATCGGCCGGTTGGGCTGTGGCTGAGCCGCCGCCGTCTTCGGCAGGTACTGGCTTGCTATTGTCGAAGTTGCTGGAATCTGCGCCAGGGCCACTTTGACACCCCGCACACCAAATCCCCGCGATGATGCATAGAATGAGAAGTTTCTTCATGATGGTTTAGAGGCCTCCTTGTGGCCAGAATCGGTAGAAAACCCTGTTCGTTGAACCGGTCGGCGTCCGCATTTCATACACCCGCCTTAGGTTCATAGACTTCGCAGAGCCGTCAGCAGCAACGAAGGTCGCCATTCCATTTGGATAGTAGCAACTTGCACCCATGTAGCTGCCGTTACCACCCGCAGCATCCGGACGCTTTCGAGCGTGAGGGCCAGTAATATTTCTGGAGTTCGGCCAAGCGATGGCGCAGTTGTTGGCATCTGTACAGCCACCATAACCCGCATTGCAGTAGGTGGCACGGTTGCCGAGCACTCGCGCGTTCCCGAACCACATGTCGTAGTTCGCCGATGGAGCTGCCAAAACCTGATCCGACACGTTTTCTATTCCGCCCGCCGACAGGCTCGGAGTTGCATTTTCGCCGTCTGCGTTCGTGTATCTCAGGCCGAGATAGCCACCAGGTGCACCCGAAATCCCGATTCCAAAAATGCCGTCGAATTGAACTTGAGGGTCAGCAAACCCCACAATGCCATCCCAACTCGGGCCCGTGATGAAGTAAGGAGTTGGAACGGTATTGGAGCCCATGTAAACGGCAGCAGCGCGAACCGGCACGCCGTAGTGTTGTGAAATCTGAAATTCGCGCAGGTTCTTCGGTTTCGAGCTTGGCGCTGGCATTTTCACATCCATCATGATGTCAAAGTTCTTGACATACGGCTGGATGTACTGTTGCCAGGTCCAAGGCAATCCGGCGTTGCTTCCTGCTGTTCCTGGTGCCCAATAGGCGGCCAACATAAAGTAGTCGTCGTTATCGGCGCAATAGGACATTGAACCGAGACCGATCTGCTTGCAATTCATTAGATTCTGCGTGTCTTTCGCTGAATCTCGCGCTTGGGCAAACACTGGAAACAGAATTCCAGCGAGAATGGCGATGATGGCAATGACCACCAACAGTTCGATGAGTGTGAAAGCTCGTTTGATTCCGTTCGGCATTAGAGAGTGGACTCCCACTTCATTTTATGCCAATACACGCCAAATTTGTTTCTGTATTTAGTGGCCCGAGTGATTTTCTACCGGTTGCTTTTGCCCAGTAGTAAATTTCGCTGGCTTTTCCGGCACGATTTCAGGCTTTGCAAAGATCGCTTGATCCTTTGGATCGATCTGATCGTGCGGAATATCGTTCACAACGCTTTGTTGCATGCGTTTGAACGGCAGCATCACAGTCACCCGGCGATTTCGCGAATCCAATGGGGCGTCGGGGAACTTGAGCCGCGTATCTGCAAAGGCCCGCACGGCAGAAACTTGATTGGCAGGTACACCGCCCTGGCGCAAAACTCTTCGGACCGCAAGAGCACGATCACCCGACAGATCCCAGTTGTCGTACCCCAAGCCTGTATAGTTCCGAGCGTCTGTGTGGCCGTCAATGATCATGATTCGACCAGACTTGGCTAGCAACGGCGCGATTTCCAAAATCAACTTCTTTGCTTGCGGGCGGATGTTTGCGCAACCCACTTCAAAGAACACCATTCCTTTCCCTTCAACAAATTCGATTTCGAGCCCTTCAGTGGTCAGAGTCACTTCGATGTTCTTGATCAATACCGAGATGTCAGCATCGTTGGCACCCTTCGAAAGGACCGCCTTGATGTTTTCTCTGACTTGTTCGACTTCTCGCTCTTCCTGCTCTTCTTCCTTTCTGCGAGTTGCGGCGGCAGAAGCAGAAAGCTGCGATGCCCGATGCCCACCGCTCGGTGTAATGTTCGGCGCGCCCTTCGGGACCGATTTCATAAATCCTTGAGGGTCGTTGAAATAGCCTTGAACCTGCTGGCGCTGATCCGCAGACATACCCATAATCCACATCACCAAGAAGAAAGCCATCATTGCCGTCACAAAGTCAGCATAGGCAACCTTCCAGGCACCGCCGTGATGGCCGTGACCGGAGACCTTTTTCTTCTTAATGATAATAGGTGCGCCTTCGTTCATAAGCTAATCCTTCAGGTTAAGCGGCGTCCTTGTCCTTCACTGCCTTTTCAACTTCAGTGAATCCAGGTCGCAGCGCAGGAGCGATGTTTCGCCGTGCAAACTCGATACAAGTCACTGGCGATTCGCCGCGAGCAAAGCTGAACAGAGCAAATCGGATGCAGTTCATGTACTGCTCTTCCGGGAACAATTTGGCTTCCATTGCCTTGCTGATCGGCATGAAAATACAGTAGGCCAAGAAAATTCCCAAGAACGTACCCACCAGAGCCGCAGCAACTGAGTGGCCGATCGCGGAAGCTTCGCCTCCAATCTTGCCCATCGTGATAATCACACCAAGAACCGCCGCAACAATTCCGACAGCAGGCATCGCGTCTGCAATGGTCTGAACTGCTTCCGCTGGCCGGTGCGCTTCTTTGTGGGCGATTTCGAGGTCCAATTCCATCATCTCGCTCAGGTCGTGAGGACCAACCGCACCCGTCAAAATCACTTTCAACGTATCGCAAAGAAAGTCGCTGGCGTGGTGATTCGAAATGAAGGAAGGAAACTTCTTCATGATGTCGGACTCAGCTGGAGTCTCGATGTGCTTTTCCAGCCCCAAAAGACCTTCTTTTCGGGCCACGTTGAACAGCTGGTACATCATCTTAAGGAGATCGATGAACGCAGACTTTGTGTAGGGATCTGGTTTGAGAACCCCGAGTCCGGCTTTGATCGTGGCTTGAACGCCATCTTTGCCGTTGGAAGCAATAAAAATTCCAAGAGCCGCGCCACCCAAGATGATAAATTCGGTGACTTGGATGAGCACGCCAATCTGGCCGCCGTGCATGGTGTAGCCCACCATAATGCACACAATCCCTAGAACGATTCCGATAATGACAAACATTGGATTTCTCGCGCGATCCTAGCTCTTGGCGCGACGATTTCTCGTCGATAAGGCCTTGCCTCAAGCTACAATGAGAAATATCGGCACATTCCCCGCAAACTTTCAGTGGTCACCCTGTATTTTTGGGTTCAAATACGTCTAACACAATATTGACAATGCGCGTTAAGCTCCTCGATCCACAAACCGTTAACCAGATCGCGGCTGGTGAGGTCGTTGAACGCCCGGCAAGCGTGGTCAAGGAACTGCTCGAGAATGCGCTCGATGCCGGGGCAAAACGGATCACGATAGAGCTGGAAGAAAGCGGTACGCGCCTCATCAAAATTGCCGACGATGGGCATGGGATGTGCGAAGAAGATGCCATTGCCGCTCTTCAAAGGCACGCCACAAGCAAAATCCGCGCCGTCGAAGACCTTCACAAGGTTACGAGCTTGGGATTCCGTGGTGAAGCAATTCCGTCGATCGCGTCCGTTAGCCGGTTCGAATTGAGCACTGCCGAAGAAGACGGCACCAGGTTCATTTTGCCAGTGGAAGGAGGGACGCCCCAAGAATCCAGGCGCGCACCCGGACCTCGTGGTACCACCATCACCGTTGAGGACCTATTTTTTAACACTCCCGCTCGGCTAAGGTTCCTCAAATCACCTGGAACCGAACTCAGCGCGATCACCGAAATCGCCTCCAAGTATGCGGTGGCGTTTCCGGAAGTCGCCATCCGGCTCGTCCATGGGAATAACGTGATCTTCGAGTCCATGGGCGATGGGGACCTTCTTTCCGCGATCTCCGCGGTTTGGGGCCGAGAAACCGCCCGCGGCCTCGCCGAGATCTCAACCTACCGCGATGGAATTCGGGTTCGAGGATACGTTTCTCCGCCGCACTTTACACGCCCCACCCGCTCTCAACAGTGGTTCTACGTCAACGGGAGACCCGTGCGAAATCGCGGGCTATTCGCCGCGATTGATACCGCCTACCGGCAGATCACTCCCGAAAAGCGGTACCCAGTGGTGCTCTTGCTGATCGACGTCGATCCCGCCAAGGTGGATATGAACGTCTCTCCCACCAAAAGCGAGTGTAAGTTCGCCCACGAAGGTGTGGTGTTTGATGCTGTGCGATCCGGAATCAAGGACGCTCTCATTCAAGGCGGAATGATGCCAGACATGAGCGCAGTGATCCGCGCCAATGAGGCCATCGGCGTCGGAACAGGTGTCGCGCCATCGCTCAATTTTGGGATGCCGACCCATTTTGGGACCTTTGAAACTGGCCTCACCGCGAGTCCATTTTCCGGCTCGATCGTCGCCGACCCGACCGAAAACCTTAGCTTCGGACACCAAAGCTTCAAGGAGAAGTTCTTAGACGGCCTGCGCGTCATCGGCCAGACTGCTGACGCATTTTTTATCGTCGCCGAAAACTCTCAAGGCATATTGATCATCGACCAGCACGTCGCTCACGAGAGAATCCTGTTCGAAAAAATCCGTGCTGCCAGAGGCCAAGGAGCGGTAGAACGCCAACGATTGTTGACCCCAATTTTGGTGGAGCTTGACCGGCGTCAGTACGAATTGCTCGCCGAAAAGCAGGAGGAAATCTCTCAAACTGGCTTCGAATTTGAGTTCTTTGGCGCGTCCAGCGTGCTCGTACGCGAGGCTCCTGCTGCCATAAAAGGACAAGACCCCGGCCTGGTCATCCGCGACCTTATGGATGAGATTCTGGATGGTGGGGGGGCTTCGGGCCTGTCTGCCCGCGAGCAAATTTGGGTCATGTGTAGCTGCAAAATGGCGATCAAGGCTGGCGACAAGCTCACCATGGCCGAGATGGAACGACTCCTGATTGACCTCGCTGATTCGGAGAACCCTTACCTTTGCCCACACGGTCGGCCTATCACGATTACTATGGGCAAACATGAGCTTCTGCGCAGGTTCAAACGCGCATGAAAATTCTCGGAATCGACCCGGGACTGGAACGAATCGGTTATGGATTCGTCGAGAAGACCGGCTCCCGGTTGACCCCGATCGAATACGGGTTGATCTCGACTCCGCGGATTCATCTGCCAGACCGCCTGAGGCTGATCCACGATCAGGTCAATGAACTGCTCGATCGAACACGGCCAGATGCTCTTGCCACAGAACGGCTGCTGTTCACCGTCAACAAAACGACCGCGATGGACGTCAGCAAAGCTCTTGGAGTAGTGCTCTTGGCCGCCAGTCAGCGCGGACTAGAGTGGACCGAATACAGTCCGCCGGAAATCAAACAGAGTGTGGTGGGAACCGGAGCAGCCGACAAGAAGCAGATTCAGTTCATGGTCTGCAGGCTACTTAGCTTAGAAAAACCTCCAAAGCCGGACGACGTTGCCGACGCGCTCGCCATTGCGATTTGCCATTCGATGCGGATGAACTTTTTGCGTCCACCAACGCTCCGCTGAGACGATTTGGTACCCTGTACGCGTGGTCAAATCGCTTCGCCTGCTTCTCGATCAAGCTATCGACTACGCTGGATTGTTTCCTCCGGCAGCACTCGATATGGCCAGCGCATGCACCGAGTATGCCGCGATTCGAAATGAGCCTTACGCGTGGCTCGTGCGAAAATTTGTTTGCCCCATCCATTGGTTGCCACAACTTTTGGAGCACGATTCTGCGACCACTGACAACCCTTGGGAAATTTCTGTTATTGGTACGTCGCTCGAGAATTTCTCTCGTGATCTTGACCTGATCGAGCAGTTCGAAGAGTCTGCGGCGGGCAGAGCTTGCGTGACCGGATACGAAGTTAAAGGCGAGCTGGGATCAGGAAGGTCAAAGGTCCTCAAAGCGATGTCGGATTCGTTGCAGGATGACATTTTCGTCGAAGTGCCTCAGAACGATTCCATGCTCGACGCAATTCACCAAATGGTGGAATTTGAAGTCATCGGCGCGAAGCTCCGCACCGGTGGCCTAGAGGCAAGCGCATTTCCAACTATCGAAACAATCACTCAATTTATTCATGAGTGTGTGTCGCTGGATGTGCCTTTCAAGTTCACTGCGGGGTTGCACCATCCTTTCCGAACTGAGGCACCTGAGTATGGAGTCACCATGCACGGATTCATCAATCTGTTGATGGCATCCTGCCTCGCCCAGGTTCATGACCTCACCCGCACCGAAATCTCTAAGATCATCGGAGAACTCGACCTCAAGCAGTTCTGGTTTACCGAAAAGGGCGCAGGTTGGAAAGATTTTGAACTCAGCCTCGACGATATCGAATCTTCACGAGAACTCGTGGTCTCATGGGGATCGTGTTCGGTGACCGAACCGCTCGAAGACTTGATCCACGCCAACTTAGCTCCTGCCAATCTCCTACCATAACCATGTTTATCATCCCTTCTTCCGCCAAATCCTGGGTTCCAGGCGCAAACGACTCCAATTTTCCAATCCAAAACTTGCCGTATTGCAGCTTGGAGGGGGATGAATTCCAGTCCATCTATACGCGGATTGGCGACTTCGTGGTGAGCTTGGAGGCATTGCAAAATGCAGGCTTGCTCCGCCCTGATTTCGCAGTTTGGGAGTCCACCGCATTCGCTTTTTCGAGCCATACCGAACGCGCTGAGCTTCGAGAATCTCTGTACAACCTGTTTATGGAGGGCAACCAAGCTCTAGGTCAAAACCACGCTCTTCAATCAGAGTTGTTAATTCCAGTTGCGGACGTCACCTTCCAGATTCCGTTCTACATCCGGCAGTTTGTAGATTTTTACAGCGGGATCAACCACGCGAGCAATGTCGGCATGATGTTCCGCCCAGATCAGCCGCCACTTCTCCCAAATTATCGTCACATACCGGTGGGATATAACGGCAGAGCATCTTCGGTCGTCATCAGCGGCGAGCCGATAGTCCGGCCGAACGGTCAGACCAAAGGTCCGAATGATGAAATGCCAAGCTGGGGACCGTCTAAAGAACTCGATTTTGAACTCGAAATGGGCTTGTTCACCGGATCTCCAAACCGGATGGGCGAACCCCTGACCATGGATGACGCCGATAAATCCATCATCGGGATCAATATCGTCAACGACTGGTCTGCACGCGACGTCCAGCGATGGGAGTATCAGCCGCTCGGTCCGTTTTTGGCCAAGAGCTTTGCCACAAGCATCAGCCCATATGTCGTCACGTTAGACGCTTTGGAGCCATTCCGAGTCCCGGGCACAGAGCAAGAGCCCGCTCCGCTTCCTTATCTCGCCGAATCGGGCAATCGCGTGTACGACATCCATCTCGAAGTCTGGTTGCAAACCGAAAAGATGGACCAGCCCGAGCGAATTTGTCTTTCAAACGCCAAGCACTTGTACTGGTCATTCCGGCAACAGCTTGTTCACCAATGCAGCAATGGAACCCCCGTCGAACCTGGTGACCTTTACGGCACGGGCACAATCTCCGGCACGGAACCGGATAGTTTCGGCTCGCTCTTGGAACTAACTTGGCGCGGACAGAAGCCAATCACTCTGCATTCAACTGGTGAGACACGCACGTTCTTGCACGATGGCGACGAACTCACGATTCGAGCTTTCTGCCAAGGCGATGGCTTCCGAATTGGGTTTGGCGAAGTCAAGACAAAGATTTTGCCTGCGCCACAATTCCCGTAACCACTTGCGCGATTCCGTGTAATCTTGGCGAGTAATGACGAACAAAGAACTTGTCGCCCTTTTGGCAGGCAAATTTAGCGGCCCGGGTCGATTGAACTTGACCTGGCCAGGCGAGCCGATCAACATCATCGAATACAAGACGACGCTGACCGCAACGGCTGGGGGCGGGGGCGAGTTCGTCAAGATCGACTACACCTGGGAATACGAGGGCGAACAGGGCGGCTCGATGCTTGTTTCAATTGGTGACGGTAAGGTCACGATGGCGTGGGGCGACTCGTTCCACCAACAACCACACTTGATGATTTGCGAAGGGAAGACCACCGAGCACGGATTCGTTGTACAAGGCTCCTATCCTGCTGGCGAGGGCCCAGATTGGGGATGGCGCACCGAACTCAAAAAGGTGAGCCCGACTGAACTTCACCTTTTGATGACAAATATTCACCCGGATGGCCAAGAAGACTGGGCCGTCGAGCACATCTACACTCTAGAGGCTTAGAACCGAATCTGATACCTCAGGGTGGTGACTTGGTAGTTCCTCGATGCGCCAACGATGCCGTTATCGTGGAACCACTCACGGGTCAAAGTGAGAGTCGATCCTGGTGCAAAGCTGTAGCGATAGCCTAAGCCGAATTCTTGGATCGCATTGATCGCTCCCGATCTGGTGCTCGGGTCAAAGATGCCATAGCGAGCGATGATTTGGCCCGAACTGCTCAACGTGTACGCTCCAAAAACGTGGTACGCGCTGACCGGGTTCGCTTCGCGAATAGAATCTGGCGTGGCGGCTGGACCGCTGGCTGGGATGCGATCCTGTCCCATAATCGCTTCTGCCCGAAGTGTCAACTTTGAATCCAAGAGCCCGCTGTAAGAAAGGTCTGCAGAAGTGAATTGACGATGGATTGCCGGGTGATTCACCTGCGTCCCAGTTGTCGAAAATCCGGTTGCTGGTCGGTCTCCTTGGAAGTGTGTAATTCCGGCACTCAGACCTTGCTTTTCATACCGGAGGCTACCAAATCCCGCAGCCGAGCCCGACGGCATGTAATCGCGCGAAACTTGTTCAGGATCGCGGACTGCCATCGAACCTCCCACGCCGAGGATTCCGGTCACTTCCGGGTTCAATTTCCGGCTGATATAAGCACCGCGAATCCGCTCACCTTCAAACATCTTGCGGTGGAAAGTGGTGTGCTCTGGGAATTCTCGCAGTGCTGCCGACCGATCACTTTCATAGCCCATCATCACCTGGAATTGCCCTGCGACGACTTGAGTCAACCTTGCCTTGTTTGGATCGGCGATGTAAGTCAGAACCGCATCGCGCAGTTCGAAGCCGTTTCCACGGGTCGAACCGTTGTTTGTACTTCCGTCGAAAGAGAATTTGAGACTCACCCTAGGGTCTACTGAGTAGGTCCCACCGATCTGGAGTCGTCGGAGGTCGAACGCGTGCCGATTGTTTGGGGAGGAACCGACCCCGCCTTGGTTGGGATTTCGGCTCGAATCGATGTATTGAAACTGGGCGTAGGCACTTGGCTTGAACCTGGAATTGGCTTCAGTTGCCTTGGAGGTTGTGGCTACCTTTTGTTCAAGCTGGTCATTCTTAGCCTTGAGTGAAGCCAGCTCTGCTTCAATCCGCTCCATTCGGTCATTGATTTCTTGGAGTTCATCGAGCATTCCGCGCATGAGTTCGAGGGCTTCGTCATTGGTCGGCATATTCCCAGACTGAGCGAGATCACCCAGTTTCTGAGTCACGGCCCTAGACTTGTTTTTCAAAGCCTTGACCTGCAGCGTGTGGCTGTTCAGAACGAGCTTCTTTTGCTGAGATACAGGAATAGATTGAGCGCAAATTCCAACTGCAACCGCGGCCAAGTAGACCGTTAACAACCTCTTCATCTTGTTAAGAAGTTTTGCATATCTTGTGCGGCCCAACATCGATTGCGCCGCACAATTTTATGGCGGCTACTAAGCTTCCGGTTCGCGCTGCATGTTGTAGACCGCACCGGCCGCGACTGCGCCGATACATGGTCCTACGATGTAGATCCAAATGTGAGAAATCGGAGCCTGGGTGATCATCATGTTCAGCAGATTTGGGCCGATTCCGACCGCAGGGTTGAACGCTCCGCCAGAAATCGGACCGCCAGCATAGGCAGCAGCGACGATTGTCCCGCCGATTGCCAATCCGTAGAAACTATTTCCTTTTGTCTTTTCATGAACTGCGACATTGAACACCACCAACATCAGCATGAAGGTGAACAAAATCTCGACACAAAGTGCTTGAGGGATGCTCGCCGTCTGTGCTGGGGCAGGACCGAACGTCTTGCCGGTTATGAAATAACTCCCGTAGGCACCGGCAAATCCACCCAATAGCTGGGCCACGACATACTGCCCGAACTCAGAAGCGGACATTTTGCCAGACAAGAATAATCCCAAAGAAACGGCCGGGTTGTAGTGTGCGCCCGAGACATGCCCGCCCATGTAGACCAGCACCGCGAGCGCAAATCCGATGGCGATCACCGAAGTCGGTAAAGCACCACCCACAACGACCATCCCGATAGTAAGTACCAGGAAAAACGTGCCAATGAATTCTGTGAGTATTTTTGCCTTTACCATTTCTCGAATGGACGTAGCTTCAAGACCGAACGCCGTTGCGTTTTCCAGCTTTTGGCGACTTAGCGGTACGATAGGAAATTGCTCGCCAGCGTTGTTGAGCGAATGGAGACCGACAAATCCATGGCAGACAAATCCAAATCTAAATCCATTCTTTGCTTGACGAGTTATGAAAAAGGGTTCGAATTCCTAAGAGAATGTCGCCGCCAAGGCTATAGTGTGATGCTGTTGACCGGCGAGAGCTTGCGCCATTCTCCTTGGCCGATGGATGCGATCGACGACATCTTCTTCTTGCCAGATCCGAACAAGGAATGGAACCTTCGCGACATGGTCAAAGCAGTGAGCTACTTGTCCCGATCAGTAAAGATTGATCGCATCGTAGCTCTGGATGATTTTGATGTCGAAAAGGCAGCATTGCTGCGCGAGCACCTTCGAATTCCAGGAATGGGTGAGACCACCGCGCGAAACTTCAGGGACAAGCTAGCGATGCGGGGCCGCGCAAAGGATGCCGGAATCCCTGTTCCCCCATTTAGCGCCGTTTTTAACGATGGCGAAGTCAACGCATTTGCGCAATCTGTACCGGCGCCGTGGGTGATCAAACCCAGGCTGCAGGCGAACGCAATCGGCATCAAAAAGGTCGGGAATATTGATGAGCTGTGGCATGTGCTGCATTCGTTGGGTGATACTCGCGACGAATTCCTGATCGAAAAATATATCCCCGGAAAAATTTGCCACGTCGACAGCGTGATCGTCGAGGGCAAGGTGACTTTCGCCTGTGCAAGCGAATATGGGACTCCTCCGATGGAAGTTTTTCATGGTGGACGTGTATTTACAACACGAACGGTGATGCCGGCATCAGAATTGGAAACGAATCTTCTTGCCGTCAATCAAAAAATCATGACTGGCCTCGGCTTGAAGTATGGGGTTTCTCACACCGAGTTCATCGTCGGAGATGACGGAGTGGTGTACTTCCTCGAAACCTCTGCCAGAGTCGGCGGGGCAAACATCGCCGAACTTGTCGAATTTAGCACTGGCGTCAACCTCTGGGTCGAATGGGCCAAGCTCGAATGCGCGGAAAATCCGAAGAAGGTGAAAACCAAGCGGACCGCAAAGAACCATGGAGCTCTGCTTGCCACCCTAGCGCAACAGACTCATCCGGACATGAGCCGCTACAACGATCCGGAGGTGAAGTGGAAGCTCGATAAGAAGCAACATGCCGGGCTCATCCTCGCATCACCTGACTATGACCGCACGACAGAATTGCTGGATAGCTATCTAAAGCGGTTCTATCAGGACTTCTTTGCATCGCTGCCCGCCGCCGAAAGCGCCAGTCAGATGGGTTGAATCCAGGCGTCGATCACTTTGGAAACTTCATCGTGACCGACTTGTCGCCCCAAGTCGCTTGCCGATAGACCTTCATCGGTAAGCGCTCGTGGGTCCGCGCCCTGTTCAAGGAATTCTGCGGCTAACTGGGCATCCCCAAGTTCGGCGCAATAGTGCAAAACGGAGAATCCTTGTCCTCCCAAGAGATTGACGTCGGCTCCTCTCGATGCCAGTGTGCGAGCAATGCCTACATAACCGCTGGCCAAAGCAGCATGAATTGGCGCGGATCCGATGGCATTTTCTGCCTTCAAGTTGGGATTTGCGCCATGGTCAAGCAGAAAATTCACGGCCTCCTGCTGCCCGAAAAAGGAAGCCAATTGGAGAGCGTTGAACCCGTCACCTTGCGGAGCGTCAATGTTGTCTGCGAAGGTGGAAGCCTTCAACTCATCCAATGCCCCCAAGGCTGCTGATTCGTATATGGATAAGTTGGACTTCTTCACCTGGATTAACCCAGCCAAATCGGCTCGCCGGTAGTACAGCGCCGTCAACAGGCCGCTCACTCCATTCACCATTTGGTTAGCAAGCTCAGGATCGTTCTCTAGAGCAGACTCCAATGCCGCCGGGTCACCTAACCGGATGAGTTCTTCGAGACTCATGCCACCAAGTATGCCAGAACAAGTAATCGCACTAGCCTAGTAACCACCTCATTTCCGGCAAAACAGATACGGGGTTATCAGTGGGGAAATCAGGCGAGAACATCGAGAGCATTTTGCTGGCACACCGGCTTGTCACTAAGTCGCAATTACAGCAAGCGAGGGAAATTCAGCGTTATTCGGACGAATCCATCACCGATCTCATCGTCAAGATGGGCTTTGTGAAGGAGGATCAACTGCTAAAAATGCTTGCTGCGCGAGTTGGTGTTGCTCCTTGGAACCTGCGGACCGACACGCCAGAAGCAAACGCGCTGAACAAACTGCCTAGCGAATTCTGCGTTGATAAGAACATCTTGCCAGTCCAGATTCGTGGCGATCTGTTGCTCTTAGCGATGGCCGATCCCCGCGACTTGGTCACGATCGACCAAGCGAAAGAACTTTCTGGCATGCGGATTGAACCCGTCCTTGCAAGCGAAACCGCGCTTGAAAGAGCAATTCGAGCCATCCATTCTGGGCAACGTGAGGCGACATCGGTCCACGGCTTGATCGAGCAAGCGATGCTCGAGATTCGCGAAAAGGACGAACTCGAATCAGACGAGTTGGAGGCTGCCGAGATCGACACGCGACCAGTCGTTGGTTTGGTCAACCAAATCATTTCGGATGCTGTGCGGATGTTGGCGAGCGATATCCATATCGAACCACGGGCGAACCGAGTCGATGTTCGCTTTCGCCTCGACGGTCAACTTGCCAAATTCCAAGAGTTTCCGCGCGAACTGTTGCCGATGGTCGTCGCCAGAATCAAGATTCTGGCGGAACTTGATATCGTCGAGTTCCGAATGCCGCAAGATGGTCGAATCGCAGCGAGAGTCGATTCAAGAGATATCGATCTTCGCGTCAGTGTGATTCCAAATCACCATGGACAACGGGTGGTCTTGCGAATCATGGACCGCGCTGCTACGCTCAAGAATCTGCAAGAACTCGGATTTTCTGCACACAACTTAAACGCCTTCCGGCGCGTGGTTCATAAGCCGTATGGAATGGTTTTGGTCGCTGGCCCAACTGGAAGCGGTAAGACAACCACGCTATATGCCGCACTCAACGAAGTCAAAGACGACCACCGGAATATCATGACTTGCGAGGATCCGGTCGAGTACGACATCGAAGGAATTAACCAATCCCAAGTCAACACCAAAGTTGGATTGACTTTTGCGACTCAGCTCCGCGCAATCTTGCGTCAAGATCCAGACATCGTTCTTGTGGGTGAAATCCGGGACAAAGAGACGGCCGAGGTGGCCATTTCGGCGAGTATGACCGGGCACCTAGTGCTTTCGACAATCCATACCAATGATTCGGTGAGCGCGATTCCGCGCCTGGGAGATATCGGAGTACCACAATATCTGCTCGGAACTTCGTTGATCGGCGTGCTGGCGCAAAGATTGGTACGTTGCCTCTGCACCCAATGCAGAGTCGATGATGTTCCAGCTGAGGAAGAGTCGGCGGTGCTGTTCTCACATCTTGGCCGAGCCGTCCACCGTGTGTATCGACCAAAAGGATGTAGCCATTGCTTTGGCACGGGCTACCGCGGCCGTATTGCCGTCGGCGAACTCCTGCCGGTGAATTCCGCGATGCAACGGATGATCGCTGCTGGGGCACCGGTGGATCAGCTTCTCGCCGAAGCAACCAAGGTGGGATACGTTCCAATGCAAACTGACGCTCTCGAACGAGTGGCTTCTGGAATGACTTCATTCGACGAAGTCGCTCGAGTGGTGTTCCTGGATGATCTTGGTGAACAGCGTGCAGGGCATCTGCATGTGGCCTAACGCCGATTCTTGAGAATGAAATACAGCATCGGCGCGCCTAAAATCGCGGTGATCGCACCTACGGGGATTTCCTGTCCTTCGATCAGTCGTTGAGACAGGAAATCTGCGAACAAAAGACAAATCGCTCCGATCAACGCGGAAATTGGCACCGATTGCCTGGAATTTGGTCCCACCAACGACCGAGCAAAATGCGGCGAGATTAACCCCAAGAACGCGATAATGCCTGCGGCTCCGACGGTAGCACTCGCCAAGATACTTCCGGTCAAAAGAATACGAGCACGGACACCATTTGGATCGACCCCCAAACTCACTGCGCTTAGGTCACCCATTGCCAGAGTGTTGATGTTTCTTGATTCCCGCATGATCACCCAAAACCCGGCAGCAAGGAGTAGGGCAAGCACCAGATTTCGACTCCAAAATGCTGGCGAGATTGATCCCATAAGCCAGCCTATCACTTGCACCGAGTTCAATCCGCGCAGGTAGATATTGAGCGTCAGGAGGCTAGAAAGCACCGTTCCGACTACGACGCCAGTTAAGATCAAATTGTCTTTACTGGCCCGATCCGACTGGCGATTCAATCCCAGCACCACCATTAGCGCCAAGCACCCTCCAATCACGCAAGTCAGAATTTGCCCGAGTTCGAGGGCAATGCCGGTCGTGAGCCCTACCGAGAATCCTAGCGCGCCAAGCAGCGCCGCGCCACCAGAAACGCCGACGACGAACGGCTCTGCGAGCGGATTTCGAAAAAGTAGCTGGAAGGCGCATCCGCAGATTCCCAGAATCGCCCCAACCAAAACGCATGAGATCGCACGGGGTAGCCGCAAATCCCAAAGAATAGAATAGGCTCCATCTTGTGCCGGCAACCGCAAGAACAGGGCGTTGAAGAACTCTGTGAGGCTCAGAGTGCTGCGGCCAGGTGAAATGATTACGACAACGAACGTTACCAATAGAACTAGCGCGAGCACGCTTGCCCAATATCTAGGTGACTTTGTTCGTAGATTCATCCCCACGGGTAATATGACCCGAACGTGACCAATCTTGCGCTGGCAAACCGAATGCAGGCTATCAAGCCGTCCCCCACTCTTGCGATCACCGCAAAGGCGAAGGCGATGTCCGCAAACGGGATTGACGTCATTTCGTTCGGTGCAGGTGAACCGGATTTCGATACTCCATCTGAAATCTGCGATGCCGCCATACACGCAATCCAATCCGGCGACACTCGATATGGCCCAAGCGCAGGTAGCCCGGCATTACGCCAGGCCATTTCCGAAAAGTTTTATCGCGAAAACAAACTCAAATACGATCCCGCGCAAATCGTGGTGAGTTGCGGCGCAAAGCACTCGATCTATAACGCGCTCCAAGTTCTAGTCAATCCAGGTGATGAAGTCATTCTCATCGCACCGTACTGGATGACCTACGCGGATCAAATTTTGCTCGCCGGCGGCACTCCAGTCGTTGTACAGACGAACGCCGAAAATCAGTTTCGCCCGACGCTGGAGCAATTAGAGGCCGCTGTTTCCTCGAATACCAAGGCGATCATCATCAACAGCCCTTCGAATCCGACCGGCGCGATCCTCGAACGTGATGACCTAAAGACGATTGCTGCCCTGGCGCTTAAGCGCGGATTTTGGATCATCACAGACGAGATCTACGAGCGGCTGACCTACGATGGCAAGCAGCACCAAAGCATCGCCGCCCTCAGCCAAGACGTTTACAATCAGACCATTACCGTGGCCGGATGCAGCAAGACATTTGCCATGACTGGCTGGAGAATCGGGTACATCGGCGCCCCAGAATTCATTGCGAAGGCGATCGGGATGTTGCAGGATCAAGTGACCAGCAATCCAACGAGCTTTGCGCAAGCTGGCGCGATTGCGGCACTCAAAATGCAAGATGAAAAAGTCGTAGCTATGCGCGAAGAGTTCCAGCGACGACGCGACCTGATCGTGAAGTTGATTAATGAAGTGCCAAATCTCTCGGTGAATGTACCGAGCGGTGCATTTTACGCATTCGTCGATGTCCAAAAGTCGCTACTGCCTGGGCAAACGGATGTAGAACTTGCCTCTACGATTCTGGAACACGCTCATGTGGCGACCGTGCCTGGAAGCGTGTTCATGGCGCCGGGCTTTATCCGAATGAGCTACGCGACCAATCAGACCCTCATCGCAGAGGGAGTCGAAAGAATCAAGAATTTTCTGGCGAAGCAAGCATGAAAATCCCAAAGGGAATTCCACTCAAAAGCGAAGAGCTATTCAAACTTGCGATGACCCACCGGTCCGCTGCGACTGATTCCGTTGCAGAAAGTTATGAACGTCTAGAATTCTTTGGCGATTCTGTATTGGGCTTAATCATTGCGCACTATCTCTATGAGCACCATCCTTCCTGGGATCAGGGCATGCTCAGCAAAGCAAAGAGTTATGTTGTGCAAGAAGCTCCGCTTGCCGAAACTGCTACCAAATTGGGATTGGGAGAATTCTTGATCTTGAGTGCAAGCGAGGAATTCACCGGAGGCAGACAACGCCCATCGATCCTTGCGGATGTTTTCGAAGCATTGATCGGAGGCATCTTCTTGGAGTCAGGATTAGAAAAAGCCCGGTGGTTTGTCTTGGAGCAATTGCATCCATTTCTGGAAACTATCTCTGGGGGCGATGTTAATCCAACCGATTTTAAGTCCCGATTGCAAGAAATTGTTCAAAGTCGGTGGCGAACCATGCCTTATTATCGTCTTACTGATGATAGCGGGTCTTCTCACGAACGAAGGTTTGCTGTGAGTGTTATCGTCGATAATGAGGTTTTGGGAATCGGAATTGGGAGGTCAAAGAAGGAAGCTGAACAGTCTGCTGCGAAAGACGCGATCGAACTGATCGAGCGAGCACAGCATAACGAATCGTTTGCTTTTGAAGACTATTGAACTGAAAATCCTTATACTATTCACGTAAACGTACGGGTTTTGGAACAACTTTTTGACGGGTAGTGTCGAATTTGGTATATTCTTTGCAGTGATTGGTTTGTCCTTTGACGGAGCATTAAATTTATGAAAGCGATGAAATTAGGTGTAACGATGATGGTGGCGCTTAGCGTTGCCAGCGCGATGGCGATGCCACGCAACAGTTTCTTGATTCGGCCGGCCAAGAGCAAGGCTGAACTTATTAAGCAGATTTCCAGCGAGCCAGTGGTCATGGACCGATACATGCGCCACTACAGCATGAGCCGCGAAGAAGTTCTTGCTTACGTCGGCAGCCTCAAGCTTGGCCGCGCAAAGAAGACTGGCGTTTACTCGATCTATGGCGTGCCAAAGGATGGCGTTATCCACGCTACTCCTCAATTGGTAAAGCAAAACAGCTTGGTCTGGGAAGACTCGATGGGCGAGCCAATCCTGCTCGAAGTTTGCGGTAACCCATTCGGCCAAGGTCCAAAGCGAGCAACCATGTCGGACATGATTGCTGCAACTCCAGCTCCTGCTAACGATGAACTGGTGGCGATGTCGACTATTCCTTCGCAGCCAATCGTCAGCAGCAACGTGAGCATGGACATGGCACCGATGGTTCCAACCGTAACCCAAACTCCAGAGCCTCCAACGGAAGTCGCTTCACGACGACGCGATAACCTCGGCTGGTTGGCCATCATCCCAGCAGCGGCTGCGATCACTGTTCGAAACGGTGGCAACGATCAGCCAGTGCCAGAACCAGGCACGATGACTGCTCTTGGTCTCGGCACAGCAGCACTCGTTGCCCGCCGACGAAACAAGAAGTCCAACTAATCCAGACCTAATTGGGCCGTCAAAGCTTAGAGTTCGAGGAGTTCTTCCTCGAACTCTTCGTTTTTACTGATCGCACCATTCGCTCCACAACTGTAGATGTTTTCTAAACGGACACCAAACTTCCCGGGCAAATAGATTCCGGGCTCGATGCTAAAGCAATGCCCCAGTTCCAGTAAGGTGGCATTGTCCGCGGAGACGTTTGGCTGTTCGTGCCCTCTGATTCCGATACCGTGCCCCGTTCGGTGCGTAAAGAACTCTCCAAAGCCCGCATCTTCGATCACTTTTCGGGCGGCCTTATCCACTTCGGCCAAAGGCGTCCCGATCGAAACTGCATTCTTTGCCGCTCGATGCGCCTCAAACACGACTCGGTAAACGTGCCGCGCTTCTTCACCACAATTTCCAATGCCCACGACCCGCGTGATATCGGCCTGATAGTGATCGACCTCGCATCCAAAATCGAGCAAGAGCAATTCTCCGACCGCTGTCAGCGAGTCACCGTTCAAATGGTGCGGCTCGGCGCTACCAGCGCCTGTCCCAACAATGCAGAACGTCGGCTTGGCACCTTTGGCGAGAACCTTGTTGCGAATAATGCCTTCAATTGCCACCTCGCTCATTCCGGGCCCGAGTTCTTTAAGAAGTTCACGGTAAACCTCGTCGACGACGGCCCCAGCTCGCCTTAACGCATCCAGTTCTTCGTCATCTTTGGTGGACATGGCAGCCGCAACGCACTTTTCGGCAGAGTGATAGGCCGCGGCCGGCAACACATTTTGAATTCCTAGCAGAATATCCGCGCGCATTTCGGCATCAACTCCGATGACGGCTCGGTCAAGACTCCATTCTTTGGCGAGATTGGCGACAAGTCGCATTGGATCTTCCCCGTCTTTCCAACTTTGAATCTGCTTGATCCCGCACCTCTCTGCCTGAGAATGGCTAAGCGCCGGGCAGATGAGAGCCGTTTCGCCGCTTGATCGAACAGCCAAAACCATCAATCGCTCGTGTCCATCTTCAAAAAATCCGGCCAGATAGCCCATTGATGCTGGCGAGGAAAGAAAAAGAACATCCACATTCGCCGAATTCATGGCATCGGTCACTTTGGACAATCGCGCTTGAATCATTTCACTAGTTTAGCTTGACGTGCGCTAGTTCGGGTATATTTTGCGTTGCGCTTGCGGGATCGTCTAAGGGCAGGACAGCGGTTTTTGGAGCCGTCGGTCTAGGTTCGAATCCTAGTCCCGCAGCCATTCTTTCTTTCCAGGGTTCTGGTAACTCCACGCAACATCAACAGATTTCTTGTGCCTTCGCTCATTGGCCCGAAAAATGCTGTTTGATCCTCGGACCAATATAGACTAAAATATCATTGTCGCAAGGGTGCTCATGTTCGCCGGTGAAGGTGAACGAGAATTTGAATTGAGGAGAGGACGCACCCTTGCACGGATTTAGGCTATTTTTGCGCCTATGTATTGAACCAACGAGGTCGCTCCTCTGTTGTTTTCGGATGAAGCTGAACATGGATCACGAGGTAAGCCAAACTGACCAGCCAAATGGAGTCGCTGAGATTTCATCGGGCGGTTTTTCAGCAGAATCCACTCCCGTTGAAGTCTGTGGCTATCAGATCAATCCATTCAGCCACGATCAACTTGTTCAATATGTCCTCGATCGAGTCGCGCAGAAAAAAGGCGGTTGGATTCTCGCTCTGAACTTGGATTTGGTAGCCAGAGGCATTCGAGAACCTGAATTTGCCACTCTGATCAAACGTGCAACCGTAACTGTTGCCGATGGTCAACCCTTGGTTTGGGGGGCAAAGAAGAAAAACCCTGCGCTTAAAGACCTCGAACGCGCTACTGGTTCCGATCTCACTCAGGCGCTACTCCACAAAGTATCGCCTGCCAACACGGCGATCATCGGTGGGAAGGACCCCAAACTTGCTCTCACTAAAGAAGGGCTCAACCCGAGCGATCCCTGGTTTGTTTTCGATGGATTTGTGAAACTCGATGAAGAATTCATCGAAAGCCTTTACAGCCAGATCAAAGATCGATCTCTAGTGTTTGTTGCACTCGGGGTACCAAAGCAAGAGAAGCTTATCGATGCCCTTATGGCAAAGATGCCTGAAACTACTTTCATTGGCGTCGGTGGCTCGTTCGAATTCCTCGCGGGATATACGAGCCGAGCACCGAAGTGGATGCAGCGCAATGGCCTGGAATGGTTTTACAGGCTGTGCACCGAGCCGAGACGACTCTGGAAGCGATATCTCATTGACTACATTCCCGGCGGGCTCGCGCTCCTGAAAGATATGCGCAATTCTAAGCGCTAATCGCCTTTTTGGCGAGATCGAGCACAGTTCCCTCAGTAAAGAGATAGCCCGGAATTCCGGCAGCTTCCGCCGCTTGGATATCTGTGATTGCATCGCCAATCAAAAAGCTTCCGCTCGGATCAATCTCCCAATCTCGCATCGCCTTTAAGATCATTCCTGGCTTTGGCTTTCGGTCTTCCGAATCCAGCAGGTATTCGCCAATGCCCTCGGTCGGATGATAGGGACAAAAATACGCCGCATCCCAATGCGCACCGTGTTCCCGCATCTCGAGCGCAAGGCGATCCATAAACTGATGATATTGCTCCTCAGTGAACTTGCCTTTGGCGATCCCGGCTTGGTTTGTGACGACAATTACCAAGTATCCGAGGCTGTTGAGGAGCTTCACTGCCTCAAACGCTCCGGGAACAGGTTGAAAATCCTCCCACCGGTGCGTGTGATGGGTGTTGACGTTCAATATTCCGTCACGATCAAAGAAAGCACACTTCTTCTTGCGCCATTGCGGCACAGATTGATTCGCCTCAGCCAGAGTTTCCGGCAATCCGATATCGATAAAGAAGCCATCGGAAGGTACCGCCGCAAGCACCCCTTCACTCGCCAGATCTGGGAAGAGATTCGACTCCAGCGAACACTTGCCTTCGGGCAACCGCGCGACCAATTCTTGATTCAAATTATAGATTCCGGCGTTGATGTACCCCTGTCCGGACCGCGATTTTTCCGCAAATTTGGTCACTCGCTGGCCATCGCAAATCACCTCTCCATAGCGCGAGACATCGTCCACTCTCCGCATCGCGATGCCGGCCTTTGCCCACGGGAGTTTCGCAGCTTGATAGACTTCCCACAGGTTGCAATCGTACAGCGTGTCGGCGTTGAGTACGAAGAACTCTTCCGCCAAACGGGACGCAGCAAACTTCGTGGCCCCACCTGTACCGAGCGGTTGGTCTTCCGCCAAATAATCCAGCTCCAGGCCGAACCTAGAACCGTCACCGAGCGCTTGCTCAACTTTCTCGGCGAGGTATCCGGTCGAAATTAGAATTCGCTTGAGTCCGTGCCGCTTCAGATTCCAAAGCAGATGCTCCAAAAAAGGCACACCCCCGACCGAGAGAATCGGTTTGGGGGTTTCCTTCGTTAGCTCGCCGAGCCTGGTTCCGAACCCGCCGGCGAGCAGGAGAACTTCACTTTGGGCCACAGAGTTGTTTTTCAGCGAGTTCGCAGATGATGTGTCCGATCAAAATATGCATCTCCTGAACACGCGGGGTGACCGGAGAAGGCACTTGCAAGCACAAATCGCACAGCGCCGGGAATGGAGACTGCTTGTTGCCAGTCCATCCAATCACTTTGATCCCCATTTCGCGGGCCTTTTCTGCCGCTCGCAAAATGTTTGGACTGGTTCCGCTGGTGGTGATCGCGATCAACACATCGCCTTGTTTGCCATGGGCTTCCACTTGGCGCGAATAAACGACATCGAAGCTGTAATCGTTGCCGATGGCTGTCATCACTGTGGTGTTTGTGTGTAGTGCCAAAGACGGAAGAGCCCGCCGCTCCATGAAGAACCGGCTGACGAATTCGCCCGCAATATGCTGCGCGTCAGCAGCACTGCCGCCGTTCCCGCAAAGCATAATCGTGCCGCCATTAGCCAAAGATTCGGCCACCATGTCCGCGGCCTTGCCGATCTCTTCTGCGATTGCGAACGTGGCCGCAATGGTTTCCTGGTGATCCTTTAGGATCCGATTAATTTCCTGAATATCTGCCATGACAATTCTCTTTTATGGGACAAACTTTGATTCGGGTGCGTTCCAGGCACTCACGCCGGTGTGCGTAAAGCTGAGGTCCACCAAATTAGCACCTTGCGCACTGAGCGCACTTTGCACATCGTGACGCTTGAATGGGTCACAAATGAAGAACATGAAGCCACCGCCACCCGCGCCTGTGATCTTTCCACCCATCGCGCCAGCAGACCGCGCAGCTTCGTAAATTTCGTCGATGAATGGGTTCGAAATGCCTTCGGCCATCATCTTTTTGTTCTCCCAGCCTTCGTGTAGCGCAGCTGCAAACTCGACCAGATTGCCAAGCAACAACGATCGCTTCATGTCAAAAGCCAACTTTTTGATGTTGTCCATCGCATCGACTGCCGACATCTTCTTATCCTTGAAGTTGTCCATCTGCTTCTTCAAGATGTCGCTGTAAACACGCTTGCCACCGACATAAGCAAAGACCAGTCGGTACTCCAGTTCGGAAATGACATCATCCGGCAATCGAAGCTGATTGACCAATGTGATGTCCTTGTTGAATTCAATGAAGTTAAATCCGCCAAATGCGCTTGCGTATTGATCTTGCTTACCGCCGATGATCCCGACCTCAACGCGTTCGATATCAAATGCCTTTTGGGCGACCTGGTAGCTGTCGAGCGGCATCTTCGCGTAGGCCGCCAGTGCACCGATCATCGCTACAGCAAGCGCGCTCGATGATCCGAGACCCGAGCCAGGAGGTGCGTCGTTGTGCAGGATAATCCGCAATCCTTCTGGGAAATTGGCGATTTTTCGGAAGTGATCGACAACTCCCTTGGCGAGGTCAAGCTGGCCGTCATAGACAAATGGATCGTCGATCCCGTAGCTGATGGAAGCGTCGTAATCGAGGCTCTTGATCTCGATCTTGTCTCCGCCCGGAATCAGAGTGGCGTAGGCATGGCGGTTGATCGTGGCGCTTAGTACCGCACCTCCGCGCTCGTCACAATAAGGAGCGACGTCTGTTCCTCCTCCACCAAAGCTAATTCTTAAAGGTGCCTTCGCACGAATCCACATAATTTCCGATACCTCTCCAAAGACGCGCCCGAAACGAGCCATCCCGTCCATCTTAGTCCATGATTGTGAACATTAAATGAACGCGGTTCACTCCAGATTGTTGGACGATCCGACAAGATTAAACAGGTTCCTTCGCCGGAAAACAACCCTCAACAGGGTACCCTTTAGGTTCAACGCACCATGACCACGCGAGAATTGCGACAAAAGTACCTGGCATTTTTTAAGGAAAAAGGCCATTCCGAATTTCCAAGCGGCTCACTCATCCCATTCGATGTTACGGGCCGATTGGATGAATCCTTGTTGTTCAACGGTGCGGGCATGGTGCAGTTCAAGCCGTTCTTTCGAGGTGCCGCACAACCGCCAAATCCTCGGTTGACCACCGCTCAAAAGTGCGTGCGAACCGGAGACATTGAAGAGGTCGGTGACCTCAGTCACCTCACTTTCTTCGAAATGCTGGGCAATTTCAGCTTCGGCAACTATTTCAAGAAAGAAGCGATCGCCTACTCCTGGGAGTTTTTGACATCGAAGCAATGGTTGGGGCTAGATCCGAATCGGCTATCGTTCACCGTGTTTGAATCCGATGACGAAGCATTCGGATATTGGGCTGAACATATTTCGGCGGCAGGATTGAACCCAGAACACCGCATTTTCAGGCTCGGAGAAGAAACAAACTACTGGCCAGCAGGTGCGTTTAGCGCTGGCCCTCCAGGACCGTGTGGTCCGAATTCGGAGATGTTCTACTGGACCTCCAATGAAGAACCGCCACCTTCTGGCGAGTACACCCGTGCCGATTACATTCGAGATGACAAAGCCGGCAAATGGCTCGAAATCTGGAACGACGTCTTTATTCAGTTTGAGTGGCAAGGATCGTTGCGCAATCCAGATCGTCCGGCAGAAGGCTACATCAAAGAAGGGATGCCGAATCTCCCATTCCAATCGATCGACACTGGAATGGGGCTAGAGCGAACAGCCACAGTCTTGAGCGGTAAGAGATCGGTCTACGACACCGATGCATTCCAGGCAATCATCTTGAAGATTGTTGAAGCTGGTTCGGGCTTCTCTTACGGCGAGAATGAAGTTAAGGACCGTGCAATTCGAATCATCTCGGATCACATTCGAACTGCTTGCTTCTGTATTGCCGACGGAATCCTGCCAGCTAATAACGGTCGCGGTTACGTGCTACGCCGACTGATTCGCCGCGCTGTGCTTAAGGGACAGCGGGTGCTTGGGTTCAATGAGCCGTTCTTCCACTACATCTATGAGGGTGTTGCCGACAGCATGGGTGACCACTACACCGAGCTCGTGGAAAAAGCTGAGGTGATCACGGAAACTCTTAAGAATGAAGAGATTCAGTTCCGGCGCACGATCAAGCAAGGGAGCGAACTCCTTCAGCAATGGATCGCTGGGCTCCAAGAAAACAAAGCCGATCTGTTGGATGGTGAGTCCGCCTTTCGGCTGTATGACACCTACGGATTCCCGCTTGAGGTCACTCAAGAACTTTGCGAAGAGTCCGGAATTTCGGTGGACGTCGACGGCTACGAATCGGCGATGGCCGAAGCCCAAGAGCGGAGCCGATCCGCGGGAGGGATGGACACCGTTTACGGCGGCAGCGAAGAAGGATTCCTGGTGCTCATTCAGCAAGAAGCTCCCTCCAAAACCGAATTTATCGGATACGATTTTGCTGAGGCACCTGCTCGAGTAGTCGCAGCGATTCCTGAAGTCGACGACGAAGGAATGACGACTGGCCGGATCGGCATTGCGCTGGATCGGACACCTTTCTATGCTGAATCTGGCGGACAGGTCAGCGACGAAGGGATCATCGAGGGAGCTGGATTTAGGCTGAAAGTGCTCGATTTGGTGAAGCAAGATGGTGTTTTTGTTCACCTCGCCGAGACCCTATCGACCAGCCATCCGGAAGAGTTCAAAGGTCTTCCTGTCAAGGATCTCCAAGACATTTTGAATCGACAAATCTTTGACCAAATGGTTAAAGCAACTGTCGACCTCGACCGCCGCGCAGATATCACACGCAACCATACAGCAACACACTTGCTGCATGCGGCGCTGCGGAAAACGCTTGGAAAGCACGTGACTCAGGCAGGATCTCTGGTTTCGCCGGAGCACCTTCGATTCGACTTCACTCACGGAAAGGCGATGACTACTGAAGAGATCGCGACCGTCGAGCAACTCGTTAACGAAGAAATTCTTCTCGGACACTTTGTGACCATCCACACCGGCGTTCCTATTCAGGAAGCGAAGGCGATGGGTGCAATGGCACTTTTCGGCGAAAAGTACGGCGAATTCGTTCGGGTTGTCGAGATTCGATCGCATGCCGGTGAGCCAGTGAGCGTCGAACTTTGCGGCGGATGCCACGTCGGCAGCACGGGACAAATCGGATTCTTCAAGATCCTTCACGAAAGTTCGGCTGCTTCCGGCGTTCGACGCATTGAGGCGGTCACTGGAAAAGGTGCTATTGCTTGGGCGAACCATCAGCACGAAACCGTTCGGCAAGTCGCTGAAGTACTCAAATCGACGCCTTCTGACGTGGTTCGCGCCGCGGAAAAGAACGTTGAGCTCCTCAAAGAAGAGCGAAAGAAGCGCGAAAAGTTGCTTCAATCAGGCGGAGGAGGAGCCGATGCGCAATCGCACAAGGTCGGCGATGTCGAGCTGGTCATTCAGATTTTGGAGGATGTTGCGCCCAAAGAAGCGCAGACGGTCGCCGACAAAATCGCAAGCGATGCTCCAAACAGAGCTGCATTGCTCGCGGTCAAGGGCGAGGGCAAGCTGACGTTTATTGCAAAAATCAGCAAAGACGCTCAGGCAAAGGGTGCCCATGCTGGCAACCTCGTCAAAGCACTGGCAAGCTTGACCGGTGGCGGTGGCGGCGGCGGACCAGAGTTCGCAACAGCCGGTGGACGCAACGTCGATGCGCTATCTGCTGCGCTGGCGCAAGCACCGGAAATCCTCAAAGGTCAAGTCGGAGCCTAACGGTTAGGCTCCGAACCCTCATTCGCTGGCTGTGCGGGCTGAGTGGCGGCAACTTTAACGTTGATACTGGCCACACTCCCGCGTGAAAATGCACGAATCGTCGCGGTACCGCCAGCTGGCAAAGGGCGGAAAGTGCCGCTCTGATCGATCCAGCCGCCAGGACCCATCGCACTCCAAAGAACTTCGCGGTTTGGAATCGCATTTCCGTCCGCGCCCAATAGCCGATATGGCGCATTGGCCGTGCCTGTTAGGTTCGCCGCTCCTTCAATGGTGACCGTCTCACCCGGGGATGAGTACGTAGGCCCGAAGATCAAAAGTGCGTTTGAAATCCGTCTCTCGGTGCCGTCTGAGGGCCGATTCAACACCTCGCCAAACAGCGAAAGCGTCGTCGAACCGCCGCCATCGAGATTGATCGCATCGGTGCATCCGAATGTCAGCATCAAATCGGCAATCTCACGTATAGAGCAGCCCGCGCTCATCGGTTGCCGACCATCGACCGTGACCAGCCAGATATCACCTTGTGGCGTACGGCCGATCGCAGTTCGTGGGTGACGATTTTCCAGGAATGTCTTTCCGAAATTGCCTGCAGCGCCATCATCGACGAACTTTCCACCACGAAGCAAGCTAGGACCGCCGCCGATGGCGTTGTCGAATGAAGCCCAATCGAGCCCGCTCGTTCGCATCGTGATCCGGACCGCAGTGCCGACCGTAGTGTTGGTCAGGCTAGCCGAACCTGGCCCCTGCATAGCGATCACATACTGGCCTTTTTTGATTTTGTAGCTGGTTTGACCTCGCAAAACCTCGGTTACCCAACCTCGGTTGACGCTATTTGGAGCGGCCTGAGGATTATCCATTTCCAGAACCAAGTAGGTGGAAGGGCCGTTTGATCTGACCTCGGCAGCTCCGTCGGTGTACAGCACGAGCCTATCGTCTTGAAGGTCCTCATTGATGCCTTGGAGTTGCCTCGGCTGACCGGAATCAAAGCTCACATCGCCTTGCCAATCCAGAGTGACGAATGCTTGAGAACTCGGACCCCATGCAAACGCCGGACGCCCAGGATAAGGCCTGCTGAGCAATTGTCCATCGCGCACCATGGTGCCAAGTGGTTCGCCACTCGCAGGGAAAAAGTCTCCGTTGATCCCTGCAATCGCCTTTGACTTCTTGACGATTGAACTTGTAGTCTCTTTAGCTTCTGCGCCGGGTGCGCCGTAAAGTCGCATTTGAGAGACTTCGGAGCGAGCAAAGAGTGATGGCGCCGTAAACGACCATCGAAGCGCGTGAATCACTCGTGGCGTTTTGGAGTCGATCTCCATTCGATACGTCAGACCCGGCGCAACCAGCTTTTCCCAGCTTTGGCCAAAAGAGAGCGCGCTGGTAGCCAGAACGATGACAGTGGTTAATCGTCGCATAACGGTTCGGTGTATTCAAAGGTAGCCGCTTCGGTATCAACTCGGGCGCGTAAGCCCATCGGCAAAGAAAGCATCGTCGACATGTGCCCAAATGGGAACATTACAGAACTAGGGACGCCCGACCGCACCAAAATATCGCCGACAATATCTTTCCAAGGTTTCGAACCGATGCTTTCATCTGCTCGCTCGTCAGTCCGAGTCATTTCTCCGACGACCACGGCGGCAGCACTTTGGAGCTTGCCTGCATTGAAAAGGTGGGTCATCATCGCGTCAACTCGATGAGGGTTCTCATCAACGTCCTCGATCAACAGGATTTTGCCTTCGGTTTGAATCTCTTCCTTTGTGCCGATCGAATCGCAGATCAGACAAAGGCATCCGCCCACGGTATCCCCTTCAGCAACGCCAGGAACGACCGTTTCCATCTTCGTCGCTGATTTCGGAATTCTGGCATCACCGGACAAGACGTTGAAGAACGATTCGTGCACCCAAGGTGCGCGGTCAAATGCCAATGTGAGAACCATTGGAGCCTGAATCGTGACTGCGCCACGACGTTGTAGCGCCATATGAAGCGTCGTGATGTCGCTGAATCCCAAGAACATTTTGCGGCTTTGTGCCATGAAATCGAGATCGAGGTAAGGAAACAGCCTTGCGCATCCATAGCCACCGCGTGAGCAATAGACAGCGTCCACTTCTGGATCGTGGAACGCGGCCATCAGGTCGTCGGCTCGATGCCGATCCGATCCCGCAAGATAGAACTCGGAATCTAGGGCATGCGGCATCAACTTTGTTTTGTAGCCGTAAGCGTGCATCAGCGCGCGGCCCTTTTCCATTTTGTCCGGCGCGATCGGCGACGACGGCGAAACAATGCCCAAAGTAGAGCCTGGTGGCACGGCGCGTGGCTTAATTTTCATAGAGATTAGGCCCTATTTTATCCGCAGGTGTGACTCTGCTTTGCGGTTACACCATGGCGTGACCTACAATAGTAATGTGAACTTCAAATCTGGATTGGCGCTTGTTGCGGGAGTTTCGGCGGGACTCTTTGGCTATGGCATGCTCGTCGAGGCCAATCGACTGGTGGTTGTTCACAAGTCGATCAAGTTGCCGCGGTGGCCCTCCAGGTTGAACGGGTTCAAAATTGCGGTGCTCGGCGACTTTCACCTTCGTGATGAGTACAGCAGTGCGCTGGCCAAGCGCGCCGTCGACGCCGTTCTCGATGAGCAGCCCGATATGGTAGCTCTGGTCGGCGACATCATCGATTACTGGAAACCCGAGGTCATCCCGATGATCGGCGATGTCTTGGAGGATTTACTTCTTTTGCAAGGAGCGGTTGTGGCCATTCCTGGTAATCACGAATACCGTTGCGGCAACCCAGATTTGATGGAATCGATCCTCAATGAACTGAACATCAAGTATCTTCGGAATTCGAGCTGGGATCACGCCGGAATCCAGTGGGTTGGCGTCGATTCAGCAAACGCTGGTCAATCTGACCCAATCACAGCCTTTGAGAAGATTAATCCTGACGAGCCGTGTATCACTCTTTGGCACGAGCCCGATATGGTGGAATGGCTCCCGGCGCGCACAGACTTGATGCTGAGTGGTCACAGCCACGGCGGGCAGTTTTTGACTCCATGGGGCAAGCCATTCACCGGGAGTCGAAATGGTCGAAGGTACTTGCGCGGTTTTTACGATCTCGATCCAAATCCGCTCTATGTCACTAGCGGCGTAGGAACCACCGGCCCGCCATCCAGGCTTTTCTGCCCACCCGAAGTGGTGATATTGACCCTAAGATCGGCCTAAGCCGGTATCATTCAAGCAGACCAAGGTACGCCTCAGTAGCTCAGTGGATAGAGCAGCAGCCTTCTAAGCTGTTGGTCGGAGGTTCGAATCCTCTCTGGGGCGCCAACACTGGTACTCTTGCCAGAAATGTCCCAGGAAGTCGAGCTCGAAGATCAGTACGTTCAAGCCGTAAAAAATCGTTGGCTTTGGCTTGTTTCGGGCGCGGTGATTTCAAGCGTTTTGGCTGTCACGATCACGTACTTCTTGCGACCGGAATATGTGGGCAACGCCGTCCTCCTGGTTTCGCTCCCGTCCGGCAGCTCTGGCGCCGCTGCAGCTCAACTTTCTGGCGGTCCATCTCCAGTGAACCTTTTGCGAGGAGTTGCACTGAGTTCTGAGGCGGTTCGGCGAACCTCGAAAGACACCGGAATTCCGATGAGCAAGCTCGCGGAGAGGCTCGATGCGAAGGCGGAACTTCAGCGCAATCAACTGATTCTCGCCGTTGTTGATACAGACAAATCAGCGGCGGCTTCGATTGTAACCAAATGGTTAAAAAACACAGACACGCTAGCAAAAGAAACTGGGTTTGGGGTGGCGAGCAAACAAGCGGTTGCGATCAAATCGGCGCTCGATGAAAACATTTCCAAGCTAAAAGATGCCGAAAAGGCTCTCTCCGAATTTCAAAAAAACGCCTCCACTGTCACGAATCCTTCTGATCCGACTTCAGCACTGTTTTATGCAAACCAAGCCCGGAAAATCCAGGCACAGATGGATGTCACAGAGTCGGCACTGCGGTCGAAAATGAGCGAAGTTCGCGCTTCGGGCCGCAATGCAAACTTGCCGAGCGACTTGACTGAATCACTCCCTGCTCGTCGTGAACTGCTGGACGCTGAGTTGGAGTATGAACGCGCTCGCTCGCAATATGGCGACGACAGTCCAAAGCTAAAATCGGCAGCAGAGAAACTCGAATCGAGTCGAACCGCCTTTCGCCAGGAAGTCAGCAATCAGCTGCGAAATGCAGCGGAAGGACTCGACGAGGAAGTGGCCAACTATCAGGCTCAATTGATGGTTTTGAGTGTTCAGGAAAAAATGTGGCGCAACCTGGCCAAGCAAGCACCTGGCGAGGCGATGGAACTCACGAAGCTCGCCTTCGAAGTCGAAACGTACGAAGCGATCGTTGACAGCTTGCGACAAAAGTACGAAAAATCGCTCCTCGACATGGACGTGGATGCGATCACGTACAGCGTTCTCAGCCCACCAAAAGCTCTGCCGGATCCAGTGAACAAAGACTATGTGCTCAATGGATTCTTTGGCGCGCTTGTCGGAGTATTTCTAGCGGGCGGCGTTGCCATCATGCGCACCGGACGATGACGCGACCTCTTCAATGAGTTCAATCCAGTCGCCGTACACTTTATCGGGGTGGAATTTCTCGTTGAACAACCTCAGGCTGGCCTCGGAGCTTGGTTGAGCGATTCCAGCGACAATTTGGTCGGCCAACTCCTTCCCGGAAGCATAACTACTCCCTGCCTGGTACTCCCGTATCAAGTCCACCAAAGTACCGCGTTGAAGCGACGTTAGCACCGTCAGGCCGTTTGCCAGATATTCCACTGGTTTGTTTGTAATTCCGCGCTCAAAGTTCGGTGCCGGGCGGTAAGGGATTAAACCGATTTTGGACAAAGACAACAAAGTCGCCACTTCATCCGAAGTTAACCAATTGGTGAAAACTAGGTTGGGTAAATGAGCAGATCGGGATTGCCAAGCTTCTAAGGCGTCACCGGCTCCACCGATCACGAACCAAGCTTGATCTCCAACGATTTCGGCCGCAGCAATGACCGGCTCCAAGTCAATCGTCTGACCCACCATGCCGGTATACGCCACGATTGGCCGATCAAATCGGACACCTTTTGCCTCAAGCTGTTGCTTCGCAATAGCCAATCGCTCGGGACTCAGGGCCGGCTTTTCGTAGCTCATGAACAAGGTGCGGTCGAGAGCATTTTTCGCCCGGCCAGCGTAGCCCAACCCCCAGGTGACGACCTCAGGCCCATTGGCAGTGATGGCGTCTGCGCCCCGGAGCGCTTTATGGGCCAATCGCTTCATTCCGAACGACAAGAGTCTGATTGCATGCGACTTCAGCCCAGTTTGGTTTTCCCAATACAGATCTGGGTACTGGTCGCGAATGTCGATCAAGAGAGGGATTTTGTGGTTCTCGCAGAATTCGGAAACTTGAGCGCAAATCTCGATGGTGGGATAGCTCGCAACGATCACATCCGGTAGCGGCGAAACTTCGGCCAGCTTTCGGAACTGGTCCGCGACATACCGATGATCGCGCAACCTCCTTGGACTGAGGTGTTTCTGATAGCCGAGGGCTGGGATCAGTCGAATCTCGAAGTTCTCGCCGATAGTGTGACGTTGCTCATTGGAGCGAAACCGCTTGAGATTGTGTGAGAAATTGGAAGCCCACCAGGTGACCTGGTGACCGCGTTTGGCCAGCCTTTGAGCCAGAATTCCTGTTCGCCACGGCCTTCCATTCGGGTCGTCTAGCGGGTTTGGTTCCCAGGTTTGAATTAACCAGATGTTTATTCCCACAAGCCCGGTAAGAGTACCGAAAATTCTGCCGACAATCTAATCTGTGAATCCAAGGCGCGGCTACCAGATCGCTAAACGAGTGTTCGATATTGCATTTGCGTGCATATTGCTCGTCGCGCTTTCGCCCGTCTTGCTGGTCAGCTCGCTGCTGGTGGTGCTTTCGATGGGTTTCCCCGTTCTGTACCGCGCTGAGCGAGTCAAGCAAGGTGGCCAGAGCTTTACCATGCTCAAGTTTCGAACGATGGTTCAAAACGCGGACAAGCTTGGCCCAGTGATCACAGCGGCTTGCGACCCCAGGATTACCCCCCTCGGCGCCCTTCTGCGAAAAACGAAGATCGACGAGCTTCCACAGCTGATCAATGTTCTGAAAGGAGAAATGAGCTTTGTCGGGCCTCGCCCGAATGTGCCGATCATCGTCAGTTGCTATTCTGGCGATGAAATGCAACTTCTGAATGTTCCGCAAGGCATTACCGATCTGAGTTCGCTCTGGCTTCGTGGGCAGGAATTCTTGCTCGAAGGAACAGACGACGTGATGCACGATTACGAAAATCGAGTGGCCCCGATCAAGGTCAGACTCGGACTTTACTACGTGTATCACGCAAACTTCTGGCTCGATCTCAAGATCATCGTGGCTACTGCGACTGCCATCATTTTGCGCCAAGATCCGACTTGGAGCTTCCCGAAAGAAGCCGTGGCGGACACTCTCTACCTGGTTAACCAAATGGTTAACGATAATTCCCGGGCGGCTTAGGTTCGCTCAAGGTAAACTCGCGGCATCATGCCGCTTCCAATTCGCAAGAATATCTTGGCCATGCAGCCATATTCTCCGGGGCGGCCAATCTCGGAAGTCCAACGCGAACTCGGGCTCACAGAAGTCATCAAGATCGCCAGCAACGAGAATCCGTTGGGTCCCAGCCCGAAGGCGTTAGCCGCGATACAATCCGCGATTTCTCAAGTTCACATTTATCCGGACGCAGCGGCCTATGAATTGCGCCAGGCGATTGCCGAGTTCCACGCTGTGCCAATGTCACAAGTCGCAGTTGGAAATGGTTCGGACGAGCTTATTCGCATCATCACCACCTGTCTTTGCGGCGAGCCGAGCGATGAAGTTGTGTGCGGCGATCCATCGTTCGTGCGGTATATCTCCGCTGCACAAGGGGCAAACGCGAAGATCAACCTTGTTCCTCTCGACGATGAACTCCGAATCGATCTGAAGGAAGTCATTTCCCGAGTCACGGCCAATACGAGGGTTGTATTTTTAGCAAATCCAAACAACCCAACTGGCACGATTTTTGATAAATCATCCTTTGAAGAATTTCTTGCGCAAGTCCCTGCGGACTGCGCGGTGGTCATGGATGAAGCCTACTTTGAATTTGCAAAAGACGATCCTTCCTACCCAGACGGGATGGACTACTTCCGAACGAAGGACAATGTTGTCATCCTCCGAACGTTCTCAAAAGCCTACGGCCTCGCGGGGTTGCGGGTGGGCTACGCGATCTGCCCAGACCAGCTGGCGGACGCGATAAACCGAATTCGAGAAGCGTTCAATGTCAACGTTTTGGGGCAAGCTGCCGCTGTTGCGGCTCTGTCCGACGCCGACCACCTTGCGACCTACGTAGAACATAATCGTAAGGAACGGGCACGGCTTTGCGAGTGGCTGACACGGCGAGGTTGCCGGGTGTATTCCAGCTACGCGAATTTTGTTCTTGTCGACTTAGGGATTCCGGGCAAAGAGGCCACGGAAAATTTGCTCCAACGAGGGATCATTGTTCGAGGAGGCCATGTGTTGGGCCTTCCAAAATGCGTGCGAATCAGCATCGGGACGTCCGAAGAAATGGATCGGTTGCTCGTCGCACTAGACCAAATTGTGCCAAGCGGAGTTTCTAAATGATTGTTGTAATGCGTTCGGGATGCACAGAAGAACATGTGCAAGATGTCTACAGTAGGCTCGAAGATCTGGGCTACCTGGTTACCAAAATCGTTGGCGTAGAGAAGTCGATTTTGGCGGCTGTTGGCGGCGACGAGCACATCAAGATCGACGCCCTAGAACAGATTCGTGCGCTGGACTACGTGGACGACGTGATGCTCATCACGAAGTCTTACAAGTTCGTCTCCAGGGAACACAAACCGGAATCGACCGTTATTGACCTCGGCGACGGAGTGACCGTCGGCGGAAACCAGATTTGCATGATGGCTGGCCCGTGCACGATCGAATCTGAGGAGCAACTTTTCACGACAGCCAAGGCGGTAAAGGCCGCCGGAGCATCCGTCCTCCGAGGCGGCGCCTACAAGCCGTCAACCTCACCATACAGCTTCCAAGGCATGGGAATTCCGGCTCTCAAACTCCTGAAAGAAGCGAGTAAGCAGTTCGGTTTGAAGGTGATCACGGAGGTCATGGACCTTCGGAAAATCGACCTCGTCAGCGAATATAGCGACATTTTGCAGATCGGAACCCGGAACATGCAGAACTACGACCTGCTTCGTGAACTTGGCAAGGCAAACAAGCCTGTCATGCTGAAGCGTGGAATGAGTGCCAAATACGAAGAATGGCTTTTGGCCGCCGAGTACATCCACTCCAACGGAAACGAGCAGATCATCTTCTGTGAGCGCGGCGTTCGGACCTTTGAAACCGGCACACGCAATATGCTCGACCTCGCCGCGGTGCCCGTGATGAAGGGGTTATCGCACTTGCCGATCGTTATCGATCCAAGCCAAGGCACCGGTAAACGCGAACTCGTCGCGCCAATGTCGCTCGCTGCTGTTGCCTGTGGCGCCGATGGCTTGCTGATCGAAGTGCATCCGAATCCTGACCATGCGGTGAAAGACGGTTCGCAAAGCATGACGATCAACCAGTTCGAACAGATGATGCCAACGCTCCGTAGCGTCGCTTCAGCAATCGGCCGATCGTTCTGAGAACTCGATTCCTTTTTGGGGCCTTGGATCGAACATTGCATCCTAAAACTCCGAGCGCCGTATTAAAGTGTGATGGACTACTTAAACGGATTTGATATCACCATTGGAAGGGAGAACGATCCAAGGAAACCGAATCTCGATCCTGGCGAGGTAGAAGCTGAGATAGAGCGATTGGCCGGGATTCTAGGCTCGACTACAAGCGCTTTGCGCGAGGCTGGATACAAAGTACACAGCATCTTTGAAATGGATGGACGCTATTTCCAATGGCAAGATCCAGAAGGAAATCTTGTTGGCGAGCAAGCGATGCTCAAATTTCACTCGAACCTCTATAACCCGTTCGTAAACGAGAACCTAGACTAATCCTGGTAGCTCAGAATTTTGGGGGTCAAGGAGCAGGATCGTATTTCTTTGGCCTAATGGCGACAACGTTACCCTCAACATCAAGTACACGCTTTGGCATCAAACATTGTGCCAACAATTCAGGCTGAATTTTTCTGCGGGAAGTAGTTTCTGAGAGGATTTCCCTTGAGTGCGTTCGATTTGGAGTTGCGACAGTTATCACTTCAACCGATGTTTTTGCCCTAACCATTCTAACTGCGGGAGCCAAATCAGAGTCAGTCGTCACCAAATATGCTATGTCAATCAGCCCGCACATTGAATCTGAAAGAAGGTGAATAGCAAGATTGACATCGGACTCCTTTTCTTCATGGCCTTTCCACTTTGCTTGGCATTTTTTGCACTTCAGCCCCTTCTCCTTGAATGCGCCAAGCACAACTTCAACACCTCTTGCTCTTGAAGCATTGATGAATTCTTGGTGGCGCTTTAGCGGGTCAGGCAGCCATGTGGGCAACGCAGTAAATAACTTGACGTGCTCCAAATTATGTCCATGCAATAGAACCCTGGACGCAATTTCCCGATAGCACACCCACTTTAAGTTCGGAGCCTTCAATTCGTCAATCGCATGGTACAGGTTAAACCCGTCAATATAGAACCCGGCTCTCATAAAAAGAAAAACCCCAGGCGCATATGTCCTGGGGGGCCTTCGAACCACCCCTTTCGAGATGCAATCCTCCGGCGGAGATAATATATTATACGTACAAAGGCCTATTAGTCATATAGGTAAGGAAATCAGATAAGACAAAACTGTCCTATATCAAGTAAAAATACTAGCTAACTTAGTCTACTATTTAAGGACATACCCTAACCTACGACCGCAACGGGGCAACGCTGGTTCTTTCCGTACTTCAACTCGACTGCTCCAAGCGGAGTAGATTCCATCTTCATTTCACCGCGAGTTCAGTCGTTAAAGGCTACCCATGTAACATTCTTGTGTTACTTTCAAAAGGCTGTGCTTCGCCGCTTAGTTAAACGCTCGGGCAATTGCGTCAACCCTGTCATCGTATATTTGATTCGGAAATCCCGCGAACTCCGCTTACCAATCGACAAGCTATCGTAAATCCAATATGGATACATATCAAGCGATGAAGCATGGGATTTCAGCGTCAGAGAATGGCCGAAAAGGAGCAAATCTCTTAGGTTCAAATTGAACCTGGAGCCCAGGAGCAGGATCGAACTGCCGACCTCCTCTTTACCAAAGAGGTGCTCTACCACTGAGCTACCTGGGCGCGGACACAAAATGATACTCAAATTCCATGCCACCGCGCCACTCCTAGCTACGAATTACAACCCAATACCGTTCGATTTTATCAATTTTGCTAGCTCGAAGAACGACGCTTTCGGGGTCCGCTTGAAGGTTTCGTAGTCCACGTGTACAAGCCCAAACCGCTTGCGATATCCCTCTTGCCATTCAAAGTTATCTAGGAGGCTCCAATGGTGATATCCGATCACGTTCACGCCCTCGTCAACGGCCCGCTTGAGTTCGATCAAATGTCGGCGAATGAAATCGATCCGTTGATGATCTGGAACGTCGCCATCGAGCGTGACCCAGTCCATGGACGCCAGGCCGTTCTCACCGATCAGAATAGGTTTGCCGTACCGCCTTTCAAAAAACTTCGGTCCCCAATAGAGAATCTCGGGGACAACCGGCCATTCGACGGCGCTTGCCGGAGCACCAGGGACGGCAGAGACAGGTCCCTCCTGGGTGCGCCGCGTGCCTGAATATAGGTTCAAAGTGGTGAAATCTGGGATAGATTCTTCGCTCCATCGAGTCTGTGGAGGATCGAACCCGAACGCTTGAGAAAAGCTGGCAGGAAACGCTCCGGTGTAGATCGGGTCCGCGTAGAGCGAGAAGCTCCAATGCGTCGGACAGTCGAGCGCAAATGTGGCCTGGTAAGCAGATTCCTCCGCAGATGGATCCACTGGGCAAACAACTGTTCCCGCCAGCGCAACCGTGATCTGCGCGCCCGAGCAGCACGTCCGGATCGCACTACTAGAAAGATGATGTGCATCCAACAACCCTGCCTGGGCATGCATTAGCTTCTGTCCAGTCCATCCGTAACCAGGCGCGTGGACGGTGCCTCCGAATCCATCGCCAATCAGGCAATTGGGTTCGTTCATCGTCATCCAGTGCTTGACTCGGTCCCCAAGTTTGCCGGCAATAACGCCAGCGTAGTCACCAAAGTGCTTGGCAAATTCGCCATTCATGATCGATTCTTCGGGCTTCATCCAAAGTGGAATTTCCCAATGAAAGAGGTTGACTAACGGTTCAATGCCTCTCTCCAACAATCCATCGACCAGGCGATCATAGAACTCCAATCCTCCTGCACTGACTTCCGAGGCACCATATGGGAAGATGCGCGGCCAACTGACGCTAAATCGGTAGCTGTTCGCGCCAAGAAGGCGGAGAAGGTCTAGGTCATCGCGCCAAAATTCGAAGTGCCTCGCCGCATGATCTCCGTTGTGGCCACCCGCGATTTTGCCTGGCGTTTCGGAAAACTGATCCCAAGTGGAGTCTCCCCGAGAGTCCCTTGCGCCTTCAATCTGGAACGCGCTGGTAGCTGCGCCCCACCAGAATCCCGGCTTCATAGCGGACGCTCGATCACTATATCCGGCTCGCTATACTCGGGGTCGGTCTTTCCTCCGCTATCCCGAAAATCCGCGCCGAGGCTATAAATCTTAAACACCGGACCTTCAGATTCGTATCCGAACGTGGAACCCGTGTACGGATCGGTCACCAGAGCAGGCGCGAATGTCGCCAAATCCGCTGGAGCAACTCCGCTCGAGCGCACCATCGCACGAATTCTACAGTCGAGAATGAACAATCGCGTCCGAGTTAATGTGTTCGTGTACTTGGCTAGGAGCGGCCGTAGTGTCCGGTAATAGTGTTTTACAAACCGCTTCCAAGGCCGTGATCCGTCTGGAATCGTCCATTTTTCGCGCTCCTTGACAGGGAGCTTGATGGCAGCTTCAAATTGTGAAATCTCGCCTTTGATTTCGCCTGCCATCCCTTTGAAATAGGCCGCTTGAGTGCTTCCGTCAGCTGATTCCATTTGCTTGAGGTATTCCACCGCTTCACGAACTTCTTTGCCTAGTAACTCGCTTAATTTGTCGTAGCTGCGCTTTTGGAAGGAATCTTGGGTGAACTGCACTGCGGCCAAGTAGTTCTGCTCTTCGTTCTTCGCAGTGATCGTCAACGCTTCTGAGCTTGCCATGTTTGCTTCGACTTCGTCCGCAATTCGGTTCAGAACCTCTGGCGGGAACTGATCGCTGGCGGTCACCAAGAGTTTGCGCAAATCGTCCTGGATGGATAACCCTAAATCCGCTTCAGTCGCGGAGCCTGAAAGAAGATCTGAGCTGAATTCGCAGAGCATCGCTACGGTAGAAAGGAATCGTTCTGACCCACCCGCTTGTAGCGCATCTTCGATCTCCCAGAGTGCTACCCGCGCAAGGTGTCGCCATGCAGCATGGTATGGGTTCAATTGATCGGGGTATTGGGGGACAAACTGGACCTCACCCTCCCGGCTCGTACCGCGCATCAGCTCTTGCAGGGCCGTTCGACATTTAGTCATCGACTCGCCGCGTTGCCCAGGAGTGAAGCTCACCTTTCCGATGCCGATTTCGTCGCTTTCGATCGCAGACTTCGCGGCTTTTACATAGCTCCCATAAGCGCTTCCATCGTCCTCTGAGATCGACGCCACCGGTGGGGGCGTAAACCATGTCTCAAAGCTGACCGGCGCCGATTTTTTGCATCCTGCAAGCATTGCCGCGGCGAACATCGCTCCGACAACATAGGTTTTCACCCTGGAATCCATACCAGCATCATGCTACCGCAAGGTACCCTTTGCCTCCAAGGATCTTTCCAAATTTATGAAAGGCGTCATTCTTGTTGCAGGCAAAGGCACTCGTCTCTATCCGATCACTCGGCACATCGCCAAACCGCTGATGCCGCTGGCCAACCGAATGACCTTGGAGTTTGCGTTCGACCAATTCCGGGAAATCGGGGTCACCGATCTTTGCGTGATCGTCGGTGAAAATGAGCCGGCCATGAGAGAGACTTTGGGTGATGGCTCAAACTTCGGGTTGAACCTGACTTTCGTGAGGCAAACCGAACCAAAAGGTCTTGCCCACGCCATCAGTTTCGCCAAAGAGTTCGTCGGCGATGATGACTTTGCGGTGTTCCTCGGTGATGCCGTTTATGACCGATCGCTAAAGCCTTTCTTTGAACAGTTTGCCCAAGCAAAATGCGCCAACCTGAATCTCGTCATGTGGGTAGAAGACCCGCGACGGTTTGGCGTGGCCAATCTTGATGGGGATCGCATCGTAAAGTTGGTCGAGAAGCCAGCCAACCCCGAATCGAACTACGCGATGGCGGGAATGTACATTTTCAGCAAGGCTCTTTGGGGAGTGTTGCCCGATCTTCAACCGAGCGCACGCGGCGAGTACGAGATCACCGACGCGATTCAAATGATGATCGATCGCGGTGAATCTGTGGTTGCTGGCATCTATGAAGGCAACTGGTTCGACACTGGTACGCTGGATTCGTACCTCCACGCAAGCCAGTTCTTGGTCGGAGAAACCGCTCGAATCGGCGAAAACGTTTCCCTCAACTCACCATTTGGTCAACATGTGGTGATCGGCGATGGCAGCGAAGTTTCGGCAGAGTTCATCGAAGATTCCGTCGTCCTTCCAGGCGCAAAGGTCAACGTCAAGGGCACGATTCGGCATTGCATCTTGGCAGGAGAGGTCAATTCTGACTCTTCGCTTGATTCCACCATTCGGTGGAATTCAGAAGATGCCTAATCCGCCTGGAATCGGTTGATAAAGAACTCTAGCATTTGCTTTTCACCGACAAAGGTATGACCTCGATCCGGCCCAACGCGTAGCTCGTAATCTCGCTTGGCGCGGTTCATAGCCTCTATGAATTGCAAGCTGTTATTCGGATGAACATTATCGTCCGCGGTTCCGAAATACAGTAGTAGCCCTCCGGTCAGATCTTTTGCATATGTGTTTGCGCTGGAAGCTTTGTATCCCGCCGAATTTGCCGCGGGCAAACCCATGTACCTCTCGGTGTAGATGGTGTCGTAGTTCGCCCAATCGGTAACCGGCGAGCTGCTCACCCCAACTGTAAATGTCTGAGGGTGGCGCACCAACGCCATCAAGGTTGCATAGCCTCCATACGAAGTACCGTAGATGCCGATCTTCGTCGGTTCGATGTCGGCACGTAGCTTGAGAGCTTCAGCGCACGCGGCGAGATCGTCAATCTCGACCACGCCGAGCTTGAGGTAGTTCGCATTCCGGAAGTCGCGACCTCGTCCTAGCCCGCCCCTAACTTCGGCCTGAGCGACGATGAATCCCAACTCAGTCATCGGATCGATGGGCATGAATCCAGGCCGATAATCGCCCATTTCTGGTCCCGAGTAAACATCAAAGATGACCGGAAATCGATCACCAGGTTTCGCATAACTTGGGAACTTGAGGACTGCGTGCAAATCAGTCTTTCCGTCGGCAGCCTTGAAGGTCAACATTTCAGGGGATCGAAACTGCGTGGCTGTTTCTGCTGGCAATCGAATATCGATCTCCCGCATTGTCTTCAACCCATTTGTGCTGATTTCGCTAAGCGTTGCGGTAGGAGCTGTGTTCGGCAGTGAGGCCAAGCCGATCACTCTTTGACCATTTGGTGAAATGACAAAGGTATGGTGCTTTGCTGTATCAGTGAGCAGCTTAGACTTGTTCGACTTGAGATCGTGAACCCAAAACTGCTTCGCCAGCGGAATTGTGCCTCCATAACTTTCGAACACCATTTTCTGATCGTCGAGCCACAGAATTCCGTCCAGATCGACCTCCGATTTCAAGCTAGTCAGTTGGCGTTGCTTCATGGTTATGAGATCAATCTCAACCCAATTGAAAAACCCTGTCGATTCAGAGGCTAGGATTAGCTTGTCTTTGACGTCTTGCAGCGCTCGGCTTGCATGAATTCTCCAGAAGCTTGATTGATAACCATTTGGACAAATTTCTTTGAGGGCCGTGACCCGCTTACCGGTCTCTCGGAAGAAGACTTGAACGGTTCGGACCTGCTGTAATCGATCCGCGAGTTGGTAGACCAATTGCCCTCCTGGAAGCCACTTGAGGTCATACACGTACTCGATGTTCTCGTCAGAATTTGGAACGGTCAACAACGGGATCGACCTTTCAGTGGCGAGGTCGTAGACGAAAAGGCTGGCTTTTGGATTGGCGCCACCTGCCTTCGGATAGTCCAAAGTCGCTAGATCGTTGCTTATCGAAAGTTGATCGTCCAGCAGATAGAACGGCTTTACGGGGGAGGAGTCGAACTTGAGATACCAAAACTGCTTGCCAGAAGGTGACCATCCAAATCCGCGCGGAAGGCCGAGCTCTTCGCGGTACACCCAAGGCACCACTCCGTTCCGAATCAAATTCGCATCCGACCCATCGTTCGTCACTTGGACTCGCTCGCCGTTCTCTTGGACCAAGAAAAGATCTTTGCCGTCTAACCGAATGGTTAAATTTCCATTTGGTTGCTTTTCAGCACTGGTATTCGTGCGAGTGCCTGGGCCGCTCGGAGCCCTCATCTCGGTCTCTTGGCCGGATTTGACCAAATGGTGAATAGTTTTTCCAGCTTTGTAGTATGTAAATCCTTCACTATCAGCATCCCACCTGAAATCGGGTCGCGTAGCTCGAAGTATCTGCGCTGAAGTTCGCTGGGCGTTCAGGTAATCCTGATAATGCGGGTGCGATTCCAAGGTCATCTTCGGACCGGCAAATCCGACTGATGCCAATGTAAATAGTGAAAGTGAGAACAAGAGCTTCATTTCGATTCCTGGAAATTAGCGAGGTTGCTAAGCACTACGGACAAAACGGATTGGCGCATCGCCATTTCTTGGGTGTATGAATCAACTTCGAACCGGACTGCGACTTGCATGATCGGTCCCGTGTCGACGACTTCTGTGATCGCCACGACAACTGAACCTTCTTGAATTCGATCCAGTTCTCGCAAGTTCGCCGCGGTCAGTTCGGAGAAATTAACCAATTGGTCAAACGGCACGTGCTCCTTTAGCGGAATCTTTGCAGAAAACCGCCGTGAGCGCCGCTGCCCCAGGTTCTCCACAGAGGCCTTGATGAAGTTGCTGTTCGGCATCGTGAGGATAGAATCTTCTACGGTTCGAATTCGAGTACTTCGTAGATTGATCTGTTCGACAATCCCTTCCTGGCCGTTGATCTTGACCCAGTCGCCGATCGTGAACGGCATGTCCAGCATCACCGTCACTGAGCCAAACACGTTCTCGACGCTGTCCTTTGCCGCAAAAGCGATCGCTACACCGCCAATCCCCAGTCCGGCGACCATTCCCCAAACGTTCGTACCGACTTCTGCGAGAGCCGCGACAAACGTCACGATGACGATACTGACTAACCCGATTTTTTGTAAGAACGGGAAGAGGATCTTGTGCTCGCGCTGGACGTGGCCCGCCGAGCGATGGAGGGCTGCCTCCACCAAGATCGCGTAGATGTTCGCTGCGAGCCAACCGATGGCCAGAATCCGCACGAAGACGATCCAAACGACGAGGCCCCTCAGCACTCCTTGCTCAAGGTTGAGATTCGACGCACCTGCCTCAAAGAGGAGTGAAGCGGCAGCGATGGCAAAGGTGATCTTGATGCCTCGACCATGTGTGGCGGAATACACCAAGTCGCGCACCTTTGGATTCCGCGCGCCCAAAAGGACAACGGTCCAATACACGATCCAGCCGCCGACCAATGCGGCGAGGAGCGCAACGATCAGCCCGACCCACTGCCATTCTTCGATCCCGATGAACGTGAATTGAGTTCGCGACCGGACCCAATTCGCCCAATCAGGCACTTGGCAGAGCAGGATTTCCACGATTCACCACCTTTCTATAGATCAACATTGCGATGGGCAGGAGTACCAGCGCTGGCAAAAAGTTTGCGCTGGAAACTTCCTTGATTTCAGCCAGGCCGATCCCAGTCACCATCAACACCGCACCACCTACGGCGCTCCATTCGACCATGAGGGGTTCGTCTTCTGCTAGCCGCTTCAACCGAGTTGCCAGTAGAGTAATCAGCCCTTGAAGGATGAGGACGACAAACGCGGTGACCACCAATCCAGTGCCGAATGCCGCCGCGAAGAAAACGGCCACGATTCCATCCATCACGGACTTCACTTGGAGCAATCTTGAATCTCCTTGAATCCCATCCTGGATACAACCAAGAAGTGTCATTGGCCCAACACAAAAGAGCACCGATGAGACGACCAAACCGTACACGAAGTCCTTTTTGCTCCCGGTCGCGCCGCCAGACGCTTCTAAGGCTGACTGGACCGATTTCGCCAGCAAATTAATCTGATCTTCGAGGCCAATCATCGCTCCGATCAGCCCACCGAAAACAAAACAGCTGAGCACGATCAGTAGTTGCTTCGTTCCTAAGAACATCTTGATGCTGATACCTATGGTGATGATCCCTAGTCCGAGGCGAACGGTTTCGAGCAAGCTTCCAGCGATCCACGGCTTCAGCGCGATCCCGATCAGGGCGCCAACGAGCACCGTGAGGAAGTTGAGGATCGTTCCCCAACCGCGGAGTTTGATGATGGACTTCATACCTTTGCGGCGCTGAACCTCATCTGCAGCAATCGCCGAATCTGGATGAGAGTAAATCCGATCAAGATTGCGCCCATTACCCAAGCGGCTGCCGTCGCATAGCCGAACTTGAGATACATGAACGCGTTCATCCAGACCTCAAGTCCCATCGTGTGCGTCGAGTAGAGCGGTCCGCCCATCGTGAGCACAAAGATGTTCTCTGTCGCCTTGAACCCTCCGATAAACACACCAAGTAGATTGATCAGCACCAGAGGCTTCAATCCTGGCAACACGATTGAACGTATCTTGTTCCACCACGATGCACCATCGATGTCTGCGGCTTCATAGCGCTCTTCTGGGATGTTCTTGAGTGCAGCAAGGTACAAAATGCTCCCTGGGCCCGCAGCGGCCCATACGCCCGGCAAGACGACCGCAAACATGGCTAGCTGTGGGTTACCCAGCCAATCGTAAGACTTCGGCCAAAAGTGTGCCGGATCCCGGATAAGAACTCCGTTGATGAAGTCGATGAACGGAGCGAGGATCGAATTCAACAATCCTGTCTCGGCTTTATCATAGAACTGCCGCCATAGGAATGCAATCACGATCGGGCTCGTCATCGCAGGAAGGTAGAAGATCGTCCGGAAGAGGACCTTGCCACGTGGAATCTCGTTTAGGGCTATCGCGAGGAAAATCGGCAAGAGAAACCCTATCGCAATCGTCAACCCAACAAAGGTGAAACTGTTGACCAGCGCTTTATAAAAAATCGGCTGGGTGAATACGGCGATGAAGTTATCGAGCCCAACCCAGCTCGTCCCTTTCACGATGCGGTAGTCCTGAAAGGCGATAACAAGTCCTCGAGTCAGCGGATAATAGCTCCACAAGAGGAGCGTCGCAACCGCAGGCAGCAAGCAGATTGCCATGAACCGTAGGACTCGCCCTCGGTTTTCTCCTGCCACAAGCCCAGAAGACACTGCAAACTTAGGCTGATTGCGCGCTTTTTTGACAAAGTATCCAATCAGCGCGGAAATGAAAATGGCCAGGCTGACAAGAATCCCGAGTGCCCAGGCACGTTGGACCTTCAATAACTCGGGCGGCGTGTATCCCAGCAACTTTTGGTCCATCTCGATCTTTGTGTTTGCGAGAATCTCCGTTGCGGGCGTATTCGGTTCTAAGATCGCGCGGTCGAGTGCTGAGTCCAATACTGTATAAACTTGCTGAGTGTTGCGGCCATACGGCTCGGGATGACCCTCGCTGAAAAGCTGTTCGTTGGCGCGCACATATTCCTGGTCAACCGAAGCGAGTTCATCGTTGAACCCATATTTTTTCAACCAGATCGGGTTAACCAAGCTGCCCATTCCTAGCGAAACGAATGCCTGTGTATTGACTCGGGCTGCATCTTCGCCGGCAAAGAACCGGATAAATCTCCAACAAGCATCAATCTTCTTTGGATCTTTGATCGTTGCATTGATCGCCCACATTCCAGCATTGATCTCGTTGGAGGTGCTTGATGGGCCGCTCGGCATCGCAGCGATTCCAACCACCGAAGGCGGGAGATCCTGCATGTTCATCATCACGTCGCCGGTATAGGCGAACCACATGCTTGCTTTTCCGGTGCGAAGATCATCGCCAAAATTCGATGAAACTCCTCCAGCGGGACCAACTTGTTTGCCGCTCGCGTCTTGCCACTTTTCGACCGTGAGCTTTCTGAAAAAATCGAGCGCCTTTGCGGCTTCTGGCGTGTCTATCGCGCTTTTCCAACGACCATTTTCGCCGGGTTCAACGATCTTGCCGCCCGCTTGATAGACAAAGTTGGACCAATGATAACCCGATGGCTTGCTGAAGATGAACCCGATGCGACCAGGGGCAGACTGGCTCAATTTTCGCGAATAGGCTAGCAACTCATCCCAGGTTCGAGGTGGCTTTGTTGGATCGAGTCCAGCTTCTAAAAAGTGATCTCGGCGATAGTAAAGACCAAGGGCGACTTGGAACCATGGAATCGCGTAGGTCTTCCCGTCGTAGCTCTTGAGCACATCCATTGTGATCGGATTCACGCGGGCAATTACTTCGGGGTTTTGCTGGATCAGATCGTCCAACGGGCGGCAAAATCCCTGATCGATGTAATTGTAGTACTGGCGAAAGTTGACATAAAAAACGTCAGGAGACGAATCGCCAGCCATCGACATGAGGAACATCGACTCCGCGCGGTCTCCAGTCATTTCGAGGCCGCCAGCGTTGACTACACGTACATCAGGGTTCTGCCGGCGGAACTCTTCGAACACGGCTCGCCGTGCAAGCGAGCGAGGATTTGTGTCTTCCTTCGGAGGGATTCCTTGCCCAGCACCCGCCATCATGCGAATTTGAATCTCTTCGGCGGCACCGAATGCCGACAAAGTACCAAGGATCAATAGGGCGAGAAGCCGCTTCACAAGGGTCATTTTGACCAAGGTCTAAGGCAAAAACAACAAAGGCCAGCCAATTTGGCTGACCTTTGTGAGAAAAGGAGAATCAAAAAGAGTTACTTTCGTCGCTTTCGAGCAAGTGCTACGAGCCCAACGCCCATTGCAATCATCGATGTAGGCTCTGGAACAGCTTCGTAAACCTGCTCCACGGAATCGATTCGGAAGCCTTGGCCACCGTTCAATGCTCGGAACGACATGTCCTTGCTGATGAATCCCTTGGTGCTTGGTTGCGAGAACGGAATCACTAGAGTTGCAACGAAGTTCACGTCTGGACCGCTCGAAACGACATCTTGAGCCAAAAGCCCCGAACCGATCAAAGTCGAAGCTCCTGTGGTGTCGAAAACGTTCTCAGTGCCTCGAATTCGAAGTGTGGTGCCAGAAAATACTGCGCCCTTGATGATCAACTTGGCTACGTTGAGTGGTGGTTGAGTACCTCGATCGTAGTCCAGTGTCCAGGCGATATTGCCACGGCCACCAGGCCCGACAATGAAGCCGTTGAGCATTCGGGAAATATTCAATGGTCCTTGCGATTCAGATGAAGTCGCGGTTGGCACCGACATGATGAACGACGTAGTCGTATAAGCCGCGTGGGCTCCAGCAACACAAATAACGAGCGCAACAACGCCCAATGATTTCATTTTCATAGGATTACTTCTTCCTTCGCTTCAGGAGAGCCAGCAAGCCAGAACCCAGCGCCAGCATCGTGGCAGGCTCTGGAACGGCCTGTTCTCGGTAAATAAATTGCATCACGCTGACTTTGCCGTAGCTGTCAACACTGTTTCCCGAAAGAGTCAGACTCATCGTCACGTTCAGACTTGTGTTCTGGCCGGAAAGCGCGGTGGCGTTTCCTACCAACAAGGCTGGCGTCAGGCTTGGCTCGGTCTGATTCAATGTGGCGGTCGTGCTGCTAACGTGTACGGCGGAAATGGCGAGAGACGCCCCACCTTCCAGCGATCCATTTGGTTGCATCAAGATTTCGCTGAGGTACTTGCCCGCACTTGCAGTGACTGTGTAAGAAATCGTCGCCGTGTTGCTTCCGACACCAGCTTGATCAAAAAGCGGCATCGAAACAGCTCGTCCATCCGTTCCAACATTAGTTACAGAGGATGGGCCACCCACCACAACCGTAACAGCCGAGAAGGAAATGGCTTGCGCAAAACTTGTGGCAAGAATTCCTAGCACGACACCTACAAACATTCGTTGCAAAAGCGATTTCATGATCCAACCTTTATCTTACACCCGCAAAATGCAGGGGCATCCCCTTAAATATACATGAATTCGGCATTGGAAGAAATTAAGAAGGTGATAACTAGCAAATCTACTTGCTACAACTCTTACCAGTTGTGATACGCTATATTATGTAGACACATCAGTAGACGATTGACGAGCATTTGTGATATATTGCATGTGAAATTGAGTAGAGGACATCGGAAATGATGAAGAAAAAGACCAATACCAGCGAATCTGCCCCGGTTGAAAGGAGTGCAAACAACAGTGATCGAGAACGAAAGCTAGAAGCGGCCTTGAGCCAAATCGAAAAATCGTTCGGCAAAGGCGCGATCATGCGATTGGGCTCCAACGATCGAGAGCCAATTGAGGCTATCCCCACTGGCGCACTCAGTCTTGATATGGCACTGGGTATCGGTGGACTACCACGTGGACGGATTGCAGAAATCTACGGCGGTGAATCTTGCGGTAAGACGACTCTCGCCCTCCATATCATCGCCGAAGCTCAAAAGATGGGCGGGCTTGCCCTCTTTGTAGATGCTGAGCACGCCCTGGATGTCGAATACGCAAAGGCCCTCGGAGTCGATATTGAAAAGCTCTACATCAGCCAACCAACGAGCGGAGAAGAGGCCCTAGAAATCATGGACACCTTTGTTCGATCTGGCGCGGTGGATGTCGTCGTTCTGGACTCGGTCGCCGCTCTTGTCCCGCGCGCTGAAATCGAAGGTGAAATGGGAGATAGTTTTGTTGGTGTTCAGGCTCGAATGATGAGTCAAGCGCTCCGAAAACTCGGCGGCAATATCAGCAAGTCCAAGACGATCGCGATTTTCATCAATCAACTTCGCGAAAAGATTGGGGTGATGTACGGCAACCCTGAAACGACGCCTGGCGGTCGCGCGCTCAAGTTCTGGGCGAGCGTTCGTCTCGAAGTTCGAAAGGGTGAAGCGATCAAGGTGGGTACCGATCAGATTGGCGCCCGAACCAAGGTCAAAGTCGTTAAAAACAAGGTGGCTCCACCGTTCCGAAATGCGGAGTTCGATACGATCTTTGGTGAAGGGATTAGCAGGGCCGGTGACCTTCTCGATATCGCGGTCCTGCGAAATATGATCACCAAGAGCGGTACGTTCTACAACTACGGGGAAACACGGCTGGGGCAAGGTCGCGATAATGCCCGCAACTTCCTCAACGAACACCCTGAGATTTTCAACGAGCTGGATCAAAAAGTGCGCGAAGCTTTCAAGGTCGAGCGCGCTTCGGCAGTGGTTGAAGTCCAAGACGACGACGAAGAAGAACCACCTGAAGATTGAACTCCTCTTCAAACTTCGTTGATGTCATGCGGATCGCCTTAGAACTTCTAGGGCGGTCCGAACTGTTTTCGCACCAGCTCGAAGAGAAACTCGTGCGAAAAGGAATTGACACTGAATCGGCACAGCAAGCTATTAACCAATTGGTTAAATGGGGCTATATCGACGATGCTCAAGTTCAAGAATCGATTTCCGATCGACTCTGGCGACGCAGTAACACCGGGCCAGCCGACCTGTATGCTGCACTTGTCAGGCGAGGAGTCTCTGAAGAAGACTCCGAGCAGCTCGCCGAATCTTGGATGCCGCTGGATGTCCAGCGCGCTCGCGCCGAAGCGATCTTAACCAAAAGGTTAGAATCCGGCGATAAACCTTCCGCCATAATTCAATATCTAGGAAGGAAAGGTTTCTCAGTAGAAATCTTAGAATCCATTTCGGATCGCTTCCTGGATACGGACTAATGCCACCCGAACTCATACGCTGGATTGCGGAATTTCTCATCATCGCTGCTGCGATCGGTGCCGCGTTCTGGCGACTGAATACTCACCATAAGGTTAGGGTCGCACAACTTGATGCTGAACGCGAACAAATCCAGAAGGATCGTGAGGCATTCGCCCATGAGGCTGCTGAACTTGAGCGCTCACGGAAAGAGATCGCGTCAATCACACCAGAAGACGCAGATAAAAAGGTTCTTGACGCCGCGGAAAAGCGAACTCGGTCCACCATTAACCAAATGGTGAGTGAGGCAACCGCCGAAGCAAAAGAACGTTCTGCTGCGATTCTTGTGGCCTCGATGGGACGGATCGCAGCGGCGACTGCAGCGGAAAGCGCTGCGCTCATCATCCAACTCCCGAACGAAGAGATGAAGGGTCGCCTTATTGGCCGCGAAGGACGAAATATCAAGGCCTTCGAGCAAGTTACCGGTGTCGATTTACTCATCGACGAAACCCCCGAATCGGTGACGATCAGTTCGTTCGATCCCCTACGCAGAGAAACTGCGCGATTAACTCTACTGAATCTAATGCTTGATGGCCGGATACACCCGGGACGTATCGAGGAGATCTACGAAAAAGCAAAAGAAGAACTGAACATCGCCGCGCTAGAACTTGGCCAAGAGGCCGCGATCAAAGCTCAAGTCAACGATTTGAGTCCACCGATTCTCAAGCAGATGGGACTGCTGAGATTTCGCACGAGTGTTGCGCAAAACGTTTTGGATCACAGCATTGAAACCGCCCAGCTCTGCACCATGATCAGCGCCGAGCTGGGATTGGATCCTAACCATGCGAAAACCGCAGGTTTCCTTCACGACATCGGCAAGTCTCTTCCTCCAGAATACGGTGATACGCATGCGCTTGCAGGTATGAAGTTCCTAATCGAAAACGGATTACCGCTCGAAGTCACCAAGGCTGTCGGCGCGCATCATCATGAAATCGAACCCGACTCGCTGGTGGCTCAAATCGTGATCATTGCGGACACTTTGAGCGCCGCAAGACCAGGAGCACGGCGAGAAAGCACGGATAACTTCATCAAGCGAATGGCTGAACTTGAAAAAATCGCTGACCGTTTCGACGGTGTAGAAAAGTCGTACGCCATTCAATCGGGCCGTGAGATTCGAGTCGTCGTCAATTCCAGCCATGTGGACGACTCTAATGCAGTCGAATTGGCCAATCAGATCGCCGAAAAGATTCAATCCGACATCAAGTATCCCGGGCAAATCAAAGTGACCGTGATCCGAGAATTCCGAACCCAGAGTATCGCGAAATGAGTGGCAGCTATAGGATTTTGTTTTTAGGGGACGTGATGGGGAAGCCTGGCCGAGTGGCTGTGCGCGATGGATTGCCAGCGCTCCAAGATATACATCAGCCACTTTTCACGATTATCAACGGCGAAAATTCGGCAGCCGGAGTTGGGATCACGCCCGATATCTGTGAAGAGCTTTACCGATACGGCGCGGATGCGATAACACTCGGGAACCACGCCTTTAATAAGAGGGAAATCGGAGATTATCTGAACTCAAACAAACCGATTGTTCGACCGATCAATATGCCCGAAGGTACACCGGGTCGGGGTCACATTCAGGTTCAAAAAGATGAAATTACTATAAATATCGCGAACATCTGCGGGAGAGTTTTTTTGGACTCCTACGACGACCCCTTCGCTGCATTTAACCGTTTGGTTAAACAGGGTGGCGATCATTGGTTCATCGACTTTCATGCCGAAGCAACGAGTGAAAAAGTCGCCTTTGGTTACCACGCCGAGGGAAGAGCGTCGGCTGTCGTTGGTACCCACACGCATATTCAAACCGCAGACGAGAAGGTTCTGCCAGGCGGCACGGCATACATCACCGATGTCGGCATGACCGGACCTCAAAATGGGGTGATCGGTATGGATCGCGACATCGTTCTTCGAAAATTTATCACCGGAATGCCAGCAAGATTTGAGGTTGCAGATGGTCCTGGAGTAATCTACGGCGTAGTCATCGAAATCGAAAGGGAAAGTGGGCGCGCGCTAGATATTGAACGTATCCGCTTTGCACCTCAGTCGTAATCTATAATCAGGAACGCTTCGTTATGAACAAGTTTTTCGGCTTTGCAATTCTGCTCGTGTCCAGCGCGTCTAGTGCCCTGGCTCAAAGCGAGCTATACAATCCAACCCGGTCGATCAAGGATCAAGGGATCAGCGTTTTCGGCTGGGGTAGCGGCACCATCAATGAAACCGATGAGCTCGCTTACGAAGGCGCGAATTCGATTCGCGTGAGCACCCGAAACTTCTTCCAGGGCGGGATCATGACATTCAAGGATGTCTTGAATCTGTCCGGCGCATCTGCCGATCCAAACAACCTGTTGATGCTCACGGTCCGAGTCCTCGACGATAAGGCGACCATGGGAACTGGTGGAGGATCACGAGGCCCAGGCGCGGGTTCTGCCGGAAGCGGATCGGGCACAACTGGATTAGGTGATGACGGTGGTCGAGAAGGCGGAGGTCAACCCGGCGGCTCTCGAGGCAACGGCGGCGGTCAACCGACGTCAACTGCAACTGTTGAAACTCCTGAATTCAACATGATTCGCCTCATCGTTGGCACGTCGGATAACAAGAACAGCGAGATCTATCTTCCGATCACGACAAGCCGGCCAAATGAGAAGGGTTGGCGACAGGTGGGCGTGCCGCTTCAAGCGATCACCGGATTCAATGCAACCAACAAGATGGTTTCTCGAATCGCAATGTCGGGTTCCACAACGGCAACGTTTTACGTTGGCGAAATCAAGCTGATGAATGATGCGACTCCAATTTTTGGTGAAGTCATCACTAGTGATATGAACATCGGGACCGACCAAGTGGTGCCGCTGCAAGCCAACGGCTTCGCAGGAGCTACTGTTCTGAAATACACCTGGACGATCACAGCGGGTGACGGTTCAAAGAGCGAAGCAGAAGGTCAAGGCGTCAATCGACGATTCCGCGTCCCAGGCACCTACTCCGTCACTTGCACGATCGCCGATGTTTATGGCCTAAAGAAGCCATTCACCACCAATCCGATCAAGATCATCGTGAACTAATAATTAAGTTCAAATCTTTACAAAAAAGCCCGAATTATTCCTTTCTGAGGATATTCGGGCTTTCTTAATTAAAGTGGCACGCTCTTGCCAATTTTGTCCTTGACAGATTCTGTGGATCGTCTTACAATGAAAGTAAGGGTGAGACCCTTCCATGAGCTACCACTACACTGGATGTGAACAGAGGGGCTACAGAAGCCTCCAGGACGAAGAAGTCGTCCATCTCTCAAACATGGGTGACCCATACGCTACCGAAACGCTGGTAGACCGATATCGGGTTCTTGTTGAATCCAAAGCAAAGACCTACTTTGTTCAAGGCGCGGAACGGGACGACGTTATCCAGGAAGGAATGATCGGCCTGTGTAAAGCCATCCGGGATTACCGAGAGGATCGGGAGAACCGATTCCGTTCCTTCGCAGAACTGTGTGTGACCCGACAGATCATCTCTGCCGTCAAAGCTGCCACCAGAAACAAGCATCTGCCGCTGAATATGAGCGCGGCCATCCTGATCAACGGCGATGAAGGTCTCGAAGAGTTTTCAGTCGAGCAGATCGCGGACATTCCAAGCCATAGCCCAGAGACGATTGTTCTTGGCGACCAGATCCCTGCTGACTTTATGGCTCAGGCAAGCGAACGCCTCTCCGATCTAGAACTGCACGTGCTCAGCAGTTACCTGGACGGAAAGACTTATCAGGAAATCAGCTCGGAGTTGCATTGCCACACAAAGTCGATCGACAACGCGTTGCAACGAGTCAAACGCAAAATGCACGGCGTTATTAACTAAGCTCGTTTTGCGTCATACTAGGTTCATTGGGCGCGGTGCGGCGCTCGCGTGGACCCTATGAAGCAGCGAATCCTGACGGCGCTAATCCTTGCCCCGACTGTGCTGACCCTTGTCTTCTCCACCTCATCCATCCCCGTTTTCATTCTCGCGATTATTTGTGCATTTTTTGGCACTCGCGAAGTCCTCATTCTGCAAGACAAAAAGAGCCTGTTGATCCCTGGCCTCTCAGCCACCGCACTTCTAGCTGCAGGGTACTTTTTGAAAGATCATTATGATTACGCTTACGATAAGGTGATTTTTTGGCTTTCCTTGTTGTTTTTTGGCTCCGTTTTCCTAATTTTATTTTTCTTGAGAAAAGAGGGTGATAAGCGCATTTTGGTGCCGGGATTGCTGTGGGTGCTCTGTCCATTGCTATCGTTAGTGCTGCTTCACTACTCAATTCCAAAGGTCCAAGCGGTCTGGTGGGCACCAAACCCTCTGCTCATGGCTCTGATCCCCGTTTGGGCGGGAGATAGTGCTGCTATCTTTGTTGGAAAGAAGTTTGGCAAGAGACTGCTTGCCCCAAAAATTTCTCCGAGCAAAACGGTTGAGGGTTCTATCGGATACCTGCTAGCGTGTGTGGTTTTCGCCTATGCGGTGGCTACATCGATCGGAATAACACCAAAGCAAGGACTCTTGGTAGGCTTAGTCGCCGGAATATTGGGCCAAGCTGGTGATCTCTTCGAAAGTGCAATCAAAAGGAGCTTCCATGCCAAAGACTCCGGGGATATTCTTCCTGGGCACGGCGGCATTTTAGATCGAATCGATTCTATGCTCATGTCAGCACTCCCAATCACCGCACTGATTCTGCTTTACAGGTAATCCAAAAATGTCCACTATTGAAATCCAAAACCTGTGCAAGACCTATTATTCTGTCAAGAAGCAGCCTGGGGTGTCTGGAGCGCTAAAGAGCCTCTTTAGCCGGGAGAAGGAAGCCAAAGTTGCGGTCTCTGATGTTAGCTTCACCATTGAGGAAGGTGAGTTAGTCGGATTTCTGGGCCCAAACGGCGCCGGAAAGACAACTGTGCTCAAGATGCTGAGCGGCATATTGCATCCGACCTCTGGTCAAATCAGAATCCTTGGATTCGAACCCTGGAAGCGCAATACCGAGTACCTCCGACAGATTTCGCTGGTAATGGGGAACAAGAATCAACTTTGGTGGGATCTTCCTGCGATGGAGAGTTTCATAGTCCTCAAAGAACTCTATGATGTACCGCAGGCAGACTTTGACAAGCGGATCGAATTTCTTCTTGATGAGCTCCAACTGAAAGACAAAGTGAACACCCAGGTGCGCAAAATGAGTCTTGGCGAGCGAATGAAGTGCGAGCTCGTGGCCAGTCTAATCCATCTTCCACGCGTGATCTTCCTCGATGAGCCCACGATTGGGCTCGATCTCGTAAGCCAGCAACGCATTCGAGACTTCCTCGCAGAATTCAATCGAAACCAGAAGAGCACCATCCTCTTGACCAGCCATTACATGCAAGATGTGAAGGAGCTTTGTGAACGAGTGATCCTCATCGATCACGGGCAAATCATGTTCGATGGCACGCTGAACCGATTGATGCAAGACTATTCTGATCAAAAGATGCTTCGACTTCGGTTTAGTGCGCAGGTCGACAACGCCGACCTCGCCAAATTCGGAAAGATCATCGAAGCGGGCGAAGATGAGACCGAAGAGAACACGGTGCTCCTCAGCATTCCTCGGGCCGACACTCCTCAGATCACCGCGGCAGTCCTTGGCAGCCTTCCCGTTGCTGACATCGCCTTGGAAGACATCACCCTAGACGAGGTTATCCGCAACCTGTTCGATTCACGGTCGGGTGTTTCACGTGAAACAAGTTCAAACTAGGTAAAATCATCCTGTTTTCAGGACATGAAAACAGGATACAACATGGAACTTACACCTAAGTACGATGCAGCCATCGTAGAGTCAAAGTGGTATTCCCAATGGGAATCGGCCGGATTGTTTAAGGAAACGAACGATCCTAAAAAGGCCAAGTACACGATCACTATTCCGCCCCCAAACATCACTGGTAGCCTCCACATGGGGCACAGCCTCTGCTATCCAACGCAGGACGCCATCGGTCGATACAAACAGCTCAAGGGCTATGACGTCCTTATCGTGCCTGGTCAAGACCACGCAGGGATTGCAACCCAGAGCGTCGTGACAAAGCAACTCAAGGCGCAAGGCATTTCACCCTCTGATATTGGACGCGATGCCTTTGTAGAGAAGACTTGGGAGTGGCGCAAGGTCAGCGGTGACACCATTTTGAACCAGTTTAGGCTCCTCGGATGCGGATTTGATTGGTCAAAGAGCCGATTTACCCTTGATCCAGATTACGCCGGGGCAGTATTACAGATCTTTATTGATTGGTTCAATCGAGGTCTGATTTATCGCGGAAAGCGCGTGGTGAACTGGGACCCGGTTCTAAAAACCAGCGTGAGCGACATCGAAACCCTGCGAAAAGACACGCAAGGAAAGCTCTATCACATCCGATACCCTTACGCTGACGGATCGGGTGAAGTCATCGTCGCCACAACCCGGCCAGAAACTATGCTTGGCGACGTAGCCGTTGCCGTTCACCCCACGGACAAACGGTACACGGACAAGATCGGAAAGATGGTTATCCTCCCGCTTTCCAACCGACAGATTCCTATTATCGCGGATCAGTACCCCGATCCTGAATTTGGTACAGGTGCGGTCAAGATTACGCCGGCACATGATCCCAACGACTACGAAGTTGGCGCGCGGCACGGGCTAGAAATGCCAGTGATTCTTGATGAGTCCGCCAATGTGTGCCTGGAAGGTCCCTATTTTGGATTGAACCGCTACGAAGCCAGAAAGCGCATCGTACAAGACCTTGAAGACGGTGGATTCCTCGTCAAGATCGAAGATCATGCGATCGCGCTCATCGTTAGCGACCGAAGCGGTGAAGTCGTGGAACCCCTTCTCAGTGAACAGTGGTTTGTGAAGCAAACCGAACTCGCCAAGGACGCCATTGCCGTGGTGAAAGAGGGCAAAATCACTTTCACCCCAGAGCGCTACACCAAGGTTTACCTTGACTGGATGGAGAACATTCGCGACTGGTGCATCAGCCGTCAGCTTTGGTGGGGCCACCGAATTCCGGTTTATTACACACAATCCGGTGCCGCTGTTGCCGCTCTGAGCTGGGATGAGGCGCAAAAGCAAGCTGGCGATGACAAAATCGTGCGACAGGACGACGACGTCTTGGACACTTGGTTCAGTAGCGGCTTATGGCCGTTTGCCACTCTTGGCTGGCCCAAAAAGACGGAACTCCTGGAAGAACGGTACCCAACTTCCGTCCTCGTGACCGACAGGAACATCATTTATCTCTGGGTCGCGCGGATGATCATGATGGGGATGGATGTCTGCAAGCAGATTCCGTTCGACAAGGTCTGCATCCATGCCACGGTGATGGCAGCTGATGGACGCCGGATGTCGAAATCTCTTGGCACCGGAGTCGATCCGACTGAAGTCATCGAGAAAGTAGGCGCGGATGCGTTAAGATTCACTTTGCTAAGTCAAGCAGGTTCAAACCAAGAGATTCGTTACAGCGAAAAGAAGACCGAGGACGCCCGAAACTTCTGCAACAAGATCTGGAATGCTTCTAGGTTCCTGATCATGCAACCTGGTTTCGAGACCGCGAAGCAACCTCTTCGCCTCGAAACTATCGACAAATGGCTTCTGACTAGGCTCCATCTCACGATCGAACTGGTCACCGAAGCCTATGAAGAGTTCGACTTCCAGCGCGCATGCCAAGCGATGTATCAGTTCTTCTGGTCAGAGTACTGCGATTGGTATATCGAGGTCGCCAAGCCAAGGATCAACGATCCAGAGCAGCGCGATACTCCGATTTTTGTGATGCGCTACTGCTTGGACGCCTTCCTAAAGCTCATGCATCCGATCATGCCGCACATCACGGAGGAAATCTATCAATTTGTCGCGCAAAAGCCCGGATTCATCTCCCAATCCCACTGGCCAGAAGTCGATGCCGCGTTCATCGATGAGAAAATCGAGCGACAAGTCCAGAGTTGGTTCAACATCGTTCGGGCTGTACGTGCGCTCCGCGCTGATCTAGAAATCGATCCAAGAAAGCCGGTTCCGTATGCAGTCGTGAGTTCCGATCTCGGAGAGGGCAATGAGATTCTGCGCTCACAAGCCTGGATCACCGAGCTTATCACTTCGCCGGGTCAAGAAACGATCATCAAGACGACAGAAGAAGGAGTCGAGATCGGCATTCCAATTACGGACATGATCGACCTCAACAAACTCGGGATAAAGGTCAACTCTGAGGTCAAGAAGCTATCCGAAGAGATTGCTAAGCTCGAGCAACGACTGAGCAACCCTCAATTCGTCGAAAGGGCCAAGCCAGAGATCGTTGAAAGAGAGCAAGAAACCCTTGCCGAACTCAAGCGAAAGTTGGAAGCCGCTGCGAGCAAGAAGCAGACTCTCGGACTCTAAGTCGACGTTGCCCGCTCCGATGTTTCACGTGAAACAGCCTCCGGAGCGGGCGATCTTTTGAACTCAACCAACATTCCAAGGAAGCAGTACAGCAGCAACACAAAAACCGGATGGAATGAAGGCACAGAAACTGAGGCAAAAGGCACCGCAGCTGCGATATCCACGATTCGCTCGAGTATCCAAAGCAGCGGTTGTACTAAGCGGGTGAATATCAAATCGGCCATTGCCGGGCTCAATCCGACAACACCCGCAGCGATAAACCCAAGAGAAACTATCCAAGGAATCAGCGGGATAATCAATACATTAGTGAGGCACCCAATGATCGAAACCGAGCCAAAATGGTAGGCCAAAAGTGGTGCCGCACCAAGCGTAGCAAACAGACTAGTTTTAAAGTTATTGATCGAATGATCCTTGAATCGATCGATAAGCTTTAGGCTTGGCTGCTGATCACTATTCAGCGAGAAAAGTAGCGCGATCGTTGTGACAAAGGATAGCTGGAATCCTAAATCGTAAAGTGCGCTCGGAACTAGCAACAATACGATCATCGCACTGATGGCAATTGCGTTCAGGGTGTCGCTTTCCCTTTTCCACAGGTAGGCACTATAGAACAGCATCGCCATGACCACCGACCGAATCATCGGCGGTCGGAATCCAGCCCCTGCCGCCATGATTATCAGCGCAGAAAACAGCAAAATGAGTTGAATTCCACGAGGAATTGGGAGCCGGGCCAGAATCCAAGTGATAAATCCCGCGATCAAAGAAACGTGCAATCCACTGGTGGAAATAATGTGGATAACTCCTGCCCTGCTGAGGTTTGACCGCGCCTCCTTGTCCAAACTGCCATCATCATTAAAGCACAACGCTCGCAAAAGGCTGGCCTCTTGGCTGGGTAGTCGATTGATACAGATATTGGCAAAATTATGCCTTAGATCATCACCCAATTTGGCAATCGTTAATCCATTAGAAATATGTACAATCTTTCCGCGTGGGGAAAGGGTGCCTCTTACTCCCTGAAAGCGATAAGTTTCCCACTGTTTGCTACTAAATGGCTTCGCATAACCGTTAATAAGTAGCTTACTTCCTAGCTCGATTCCATCGCCTGGCTGATGATAAAGTATATAGGTGCCGCTGGCACCAGTGACGGTGCACTTCTCGCCATAGGGGGTCGGTTTTGGTGACTGAACTACCCAAAAAGTCTCATTGATGAGTTGTGTCGATTGGATCGGTGAGGGTGCTCTTGGTCCAAAGATGAAGCCAAATCCTACACAGAGCAGAGCGAGAGATTTGTATAAGTTCTTGCTTGGAAACAGACATAGAGCAAAGGCAATGAACCCAATCCACCAGATTTGGGCGGTGGCGATTCCGAGGGCAAGCGCAAGCGTTAGGATCAGTGCGGGCCTGGAATCAAATTCCTTTAACAAACTGTTACTCCTCCGGCTGGACGGGCCTGGCTTTTTTCATGGCTCGCGAAACCTTGATTTCTGTGATCAGTTCTTCGTCAGCCATCTCGTTAAACCGTGCGACAATCATTGGCGCCCGGAATAGCAACTCTTGGCCCCAAGCACTGCCAGAAGCCGTCACCCAAAGAACCCCCTTCTCATATCGATCAGGCTTTGTCTTTTGGGCGAATTTTTCGCCGACAATCTCGTGCCAGCGAGGAAAGAGCATTTGGGCACGCGCAGCGCGAAGGGCTTGACGCTGGGTCAATGCCTCTCCAAGAACTCCATCCAGTCGCTTCATGCTTCGCTTACCGATCCGTGATCTACTCGAAATATCTTGGCTGTTTTAGCAAGCTGATCACCAGCCTGATTTTCCTCGGTACAAGTCAGAAATGTCTGAGAAGCTGTACCAGAAACCCATTCGAGCAACTTCGATCGCCGGTTCTCGTCCAGTTCTGAAAACACATCATCGAGCAGAGCAACGGGCGGCTCGCCGAGAATGTTTACCGCGAAATAGAGAACGGTGAGTTTCATCGAAAGAGCGGCAGTCCGCTGTTGTCCCTGAGATCCAAAATGCCGTGCTCCGCGACCATCGATGGTGATTTCAAGATCGTCTCTATGCGGCCCGACCGTGGTCGTCCTCCGCGCCAAATCTTGGGATCGATTTGAAAGCGAAGTCAGAAGGTCGCCTTCGTCTTTCGCTTGATACGCTATCGAGAGCGTTTCACCTTCAGCAATCTGATGATGAATCTCGCTGCCACGACGATCAAGTTCTTTGGCAAACTCGCTTCGGTAACGGCGCAATGCGGTGCCGTGCTCGGCCATTTGCGCCTCCCATGGCTCGAACAGGTCCAATATTGGCATCCTGCCCTCAATGTCTCTCAGAAGGGCGTTGCGCTGCTCTAGCGCGCGTTTGTAGTGGGAGAGGTGACGCAGATATGCTGGATAAATCTGCGAAAGCTCGTGATCCATGAAAAGACGTCGGCAGGAAGAATCTCCACGAACAATATCGAGATCGAAATTACTGAACGAAACCGAAGGAAATCGGCCCAAGAGGTCGCTGGCACGAATCGAAGAAACCGAATTGATGAAAACGCGCTTGCGAACGCCTTGCTCGATCACAACCTTTAGCTCGGTACCTGAACCTGCAAGTTCCCCCGCAACTTCAGATTTTGATTCTCCGTCCAAGATGGCCTCAACGTCACGGTGTCCTCGAAGGAGCCTGCCAGAAGACAAAAGATGGATCGACTCCAAGAGATTTGTCTTCCCTTGGGCATTCTCTCCAACGATCAGATTCACACCAGACTCAAACCGCAAGGTCTGCTCACGGTAGTTTCTAAAATTGGAGAGCTGGAGCAGATCGAGCATGGCACTTCCGGAAAGAAAGAGAGAATATAAAGATAAATTATGATGATTACTGAAGGGCGGGAAAAGTGGATAACTCTACAACCACCGCTTCAAATGATCAAATTCTAGGTTCAAAGGCACAGGTGGGAAACTGGTGGTGCTTCTCCACATCACTTCTTGCTTTTTGGGTGATTGTCAGAAGGGCTGAATTTCTCAAATGGGTTTCAACGAGTTTTCCCCACAGCTTTCCATCGGTTTTTAGATCAACTGTTTCTGTCGCCCATACTTCATGACCACAGCTTCGATCTGATACACCGGATGGAGGTCCTCTCTCGGTTCGATGCGCATTTTGGCAGCGAACGGTTCCCAGATCTCCTTGAGCAATTGTTGCCGAGTCTCCTCAGTCAGTACAGGGTACCGGTCGGCGATCATTTTCAGCACGATGTAGTCCGTCATTTCCATACCGCGCAGATTGCCTACTTGGGATTCGATGGCATGAACGCCAACCTTGTACGGAGCAGGAGAATAATTCGACGTGTTCTTGGGGCAATCCACCACGATAGTGCCTGCGAGCATGTCCCCGATGCGTTGATGCCTGGAACTGGCAAACACGGCAGCCATCCCCACTGCGTAGCAGAACGGGAATGAATCCGCCGGACGCAGGAGGTTTCGAACAAAAGCAGCACCGAGCGTGGTTGGTGTCCCATCGAGCATACAGACTTTGATACTGGCGGACTTCTTTCCAGGCGTCTGACCATTCGCCAGACCCTCAAAGAGCGTGAAATAGATCACCGGGGCCATCGCCGCGAGGATCACTAGCAAGACCGTCGCCAATCCACCTGTAAACAGCGAGAGCTGGCCAGCGATGAAACCACCGACGATAAAGATCGCGAGGATCACCAAAAAATCGATGAATTGCGCCGACATGCGGCTACCGATGCTGGCGAGAGGATACGCCACCACCACCTTTTCGGGAATCAAAAGTGCAACTCGATCTTTCAATGCTTACTCGTTTTTACCGCCTAACAACCCGTTTCGTTTCGAGTTTAGTGGCAAAAAGGCTCATCCTTCCGCTGTCAATCCGCGTATAGTCCATTTGACGCGATGATCATTCCTACCAAACGGTTTTGGTGGCTCCTTTCGGCAGGCATTCTGCTGGCGATTGGAGGTGCGTTCGTGGGAGGTCTCGAGCATTTCGTCCTTGCGTTCAATATCGTGCTCTTTGGCGGACTCTTTGCCACTCGGTTACAAGTACCGAAGCAAAAGCATCTCAAGGTAACGCGAATCATTGACCCCGCGCTTTCGGTGAACAACACCAATGACGTCGAGCTGATGATCGCGAATGAGAGTGCGCTTCCGATTTCTGGCCGGTTTGTTGACGAAGCGCCTTTCCAGTTTGCCAAGTCGGTCCAGGAGCAGTCGTTCACCCTTCGTCCGGGCGAACAGAAGATCTACAAGTACCAGGTCGTTCCGGAATTTAGAGGCACTGACTATTTCGAGGGAACCTATTTCCGGCTGAAGGCTCCACTCGGACTCTGTGAAGTTCAATACGCGGTCAACGAACCGACGGAAGTGCTCACATATCCGAATGTCAAAGCAGTTCGCGAGTTTCCGCTTTTCAACCGCAAGGGCTCTTCGCCAATGGAAGGCGTGCGCAGAACAAGATACAAGGGCACCGGATCCGAGTTCGAATCTCTGCGCGAATACCACGATGACGACTACCGCCGAATCGACTGGAAATCGACGGCTCGGCGCGGAAAGCTGGTCGTCCGAGACTACGAAATTGAACACAATCAGGCGGTCATGATCCTGATCGACCTCGGCCGATTGATGCTCAGCGAAGCCAATGGTCGCACCAAGCTGGACCATGTTCTAGACACCGCGCTGATCATGATGCACGCTGCCAATCGAACAGGCGATCAAGTCGGGCTTTTCATCTTTGCTGACCGAGTGATCAATTTCATCCCGCCGCGCAAGGGCCGGGCACACCTCGCGCTCTTGCTGGACGCGATCCACGACCTCAAAGCGAAGCCGATTTCAACCAACTTTGTCCCGGCAATGCACTACTTTGCGACACGCTGGAAGCGCAGAGCACTCTGTGTACTTTTCACCGAAGCGGATAATCCTGAGTTTGCGGAGCAGATCGTGCTCGGGATCAAGCCGATTCGAATGCGGCATCATTGGTTTATCGTCCGGGTCTCCGATCCTCAGCTCAAGGAAATCGATTCATCCCCAATTGAGTTCAAGAATGACCTGGCCTATCTCGGGGCATTAGCTTGGAATTTGGGGCAGCGAGAACAAGCTAGCGCGATTTTAAGTCAGCGCGGGATGACCCATATCGACGCCAATCCTGAAATCCTGGCCGATGAATTGGTGCGCGCATATTGGCACGCGAAGCAAACTGCGGCGATTTAAGCGGGTATAAACGCCCTCAATCATGCCAAAGCAGCTATCCGATTTTGTTCAAGAGGCGTTATCTTCGATCGAAGAATGTTCCGTTCACGCCGCCGATGAATTACGAAAGAACGGTTGGACAGTGCTTGACGTAAGGGAAGGAGACGAATTCCAATCGGGTCATATCCCTGGTGCGTATCACGTTCCTAGAGGCTTTTTGGAAGTCCGGGCAGATCTCAGCCATCCAAAGCGAGACGCAAACATGGCAGATCGATCAAAGAAATACTTGTGCATTTGCGGCGGCGGGCATCGAAGCGCTCTGGCAGCTCAGACGCTGGTCGCAATGGGATTTGAGAACGTGAAGAGCGTCGCTGGGGGGATGTCCGCCTGGGAAGCCGCCAAATTGGAGATCACAACATGAGGCCATATTTTCGACAAGCAAAGTCGCTTGGACATCTGCTCCAACTCTCGTGCAAAGAGTGGGGATCGAAAACGAGCCATCTTGTCCCTACAAAAGGTGACTTTCATCCAATTTCTTATACTGAGCTTTGGGCACGAGTTGGGCAATATGCAAAGGCTTTGCAACAGCTTGAACTTAAGAAAGGTGACTCGATCAACATCTACAGCGAGAACTCTTTTGATTGGGCACTCACTGACTGGGCAGCGCAAACGCTTGGCGTCATCACCGTTCCGATTTACCCGACACTGCCCAGTGATCAGGCTCAATATATTGTTAAAGATTCTGGCGCAAAGATTGTATTTTGTGGCAAGGATGAGCTGAAGAATCGAATCGGTGAGATGCCCGGAGTCAAAACGATTCTGCTCTCTGAGCTGAAGGTGATGGCAGAATCTTGCGTACAAGATCAAGCGGAGTGGGATGCTCATATCCAGCAGGTGAGCCTGGAAGACGTCGCCACGATCATCTACACCAGCGGAACGACCGGAAACCCCAAAGGCGCGGTGCTCATTCATGGCGGGATCGTGGACACCATCGCCAATATCCGCGAATCTATCGAGCTTGACGAGAACGACACTTTCTTAGGTTTCTTGCCGCTCAGCCATGTGATGGAGCGAATCAATGGCCACTTCCTGCCGGTAGGACTCGGCGCGACCCTTGCCTACGCTCAGAACTTGGCCAGTATTGGAAACGACATTCTCAAGGTCAAACCCACGGTCATGCTTGCGGTGCCAAGGTTCCTCGAAGCCATGCGTGGGCGAATCTTGGATGGAGTTCAATCGGCTCCTCCAATCCGGCAAAAGCTGTTCAAAGCGGCCTTGGAGCAAGGTACGACCAAGTTCCGGGGTGGCGTCGCTCCACTTTCGGGAATTCTCGATAAGCTGGTTGGTGGCAAGGTGCGCGAAAGACTAGGCGGTCGGTTTAGATTCTTCGTATCTGGCGGCGCAGCGCTGCCCGCACACGTGGCCGAGTTCTTCGGGGCATTCGGTATCCAGATTCTCCAGGGCTATGGTCTCACCGAAACGACAAGCGGAATCTGCGTCAATCGCCCCAAGGATTCGGACTATCGCACAATCGGCACGCCGCTCAAAAACATCGAGATGAAAATTGCGGACGATGGCGAGATTCTCATTCGCGGCAAGTGCAACATGATCTGTTATTACAATTTGCCTGAGGACACTGCCGCTGCGATCGATCCTGAGGGCTGGTTCCACACCGGTGATATCGGCGAACAATTGGCAAACGGGAAATACCAAATCACCGATCGAAAGAAAGATCTACTGGTGCTAGGTAACGGCAAGAATGTCGCGCCGCAAATCATCGAAAACAAGCTCAAGGAATCGATTTACATTGGCGAGGCCGTTCTGTTTGGCGACGGCATGGAATACATCTGTGGTTTGATCGTGCCGGACTTCGACCGGGTCAAGGCGTACGCCGAGAAGGCCGGAATCAAAACTCAAAGTGATGAAGAGCTGATCCTCCACGAGCCGATCAAGAAGCTGATCAAGTCGGAGATCGATAGGATCAACAAGACGCTGGCTCCATTCGAGATGGTCAAGAAACACGTCTTGCTAGCAAAGCCGTTTTCGCTCGAAACAGGCGAGCTGACACCTTCGCTAAAAGTCAAACGGCGCGTCGTCAAAGAGAACTTCAAGAGTGAGATCGCTTCGATGATGCGCGCGCAGTGATACACTAGAGCAGTCATGCAAGTTCGATTTCGCACACTCCGGCTTACCAAAAAGTATCCATTGGTCATCAGTCGGGGCACGAGCACGGGTTCAAACAACCTGTTCGTCGAAGTCGAAGATGCTGCTGGACATGTTGGCCTAGGAGAATGTGCGCCCGGTACAGGGTTTGATGATAGCCTTGCGCCAATCGCGCAAGAACAACTGACCGAACTTGCGAATTCCGGGCTCACGAACATGAGCATCCACCAGATCTGGAACCGAGGATTCGAGATGAAGGTGAATCCTTCAGCGCTTGCCGCCTTCGACATGGCGCTGTGGGACTTGTTGGGCAAAAAGTGCGGGATGCCTCTCTACCGAATCTTTGGACTCTCCTCTAAGTCCGTGCCGACCAGCGTGACCATCGGAATCAATCCAATCGAGATCATCAAGGAACGCGTTCCAGAAATTCTGGCGAGAACCGGCGGCAAGTTCCTCAAGATCAAAATGGGTAGCCCAGATGGAATTCACCGAGATCAAGAAAACTATCTCGCTTGCCTTGAAGTCGCTAAGAAGTTCAACGTAGGATTCCGGGTCGACGCAAATGGAGGCTGGAACGTCGAGGATGCCAAAACCATGATGCGCTGGCTCGCCGACCGAGGCTGTGACTATGTCGAACAGCCCCTAGCTAAGGGGAACGAAGACGGCTTACCACACCTCTTTGCAGGCCGCCCATTACCGATCTATGCCGATGAAAGTTGTCACTTCGCGACCGATGTCCCGAAGCTGGCGGGCTGCGTGGATGGCGTCAACCTAAAACTGATGAAGTGCGGCGGGCTCACCGAAGCGCTTCGAATCGTGGCTGCCGCAAGGGCAAACGGCCTCGGCACGATGATCGGATGTATGGGCGAGTGTAGTTGCGCGATCAGCGCCGGCGCAGCCATCGGTGAGCTTTTCGACCATATCGACCTGGATTCGCAGCTAAATCTCGAATCCGATCCTTGCGACGGAGCACAGATGGTCGGAGGGGTTGTCGTCCCGCCGGAGAGCCCTGGACACGGAGCTTGGTACGCCCCAGATGCTCGCTAAAGACTCCAAAATCGCTCTATTCATGACCGGCGCGCTGGATAAGCCGTACGGAAAAATGGGATTTGGGATGCTCCGGTATTCCCAACAAGAGATCATCTGCGCGATCGACCCAGATTACGCAGGAAAGACCACCGAAGAAGTCACCAAGATCCCGAGGCACTGCCCAGTCGTCGCCACTGTGGATGAAGCAGCCGCGCTCGGTGCCGATGTGCTGGTGGTTGGCATCGCACCTCCTGGAGGGCAGATTCCTCCCGAATATGTCGCAGAAATTGACCGAGCCTGGAACCTCGGCTTGAGTATCGTCAACGGACTCCACCAAGTTCTCGGCCCGACTTACAATGCGCCAAAACGCGATGGGCAGTATGTGTGGGATGTTCGCGTCGAACCGCCAGGATTGACTACTTCAACCGGCGCCGCCTCAACACTTAAAGCAAAGCGAGTCCTGACCGTGGGGTCGGACATGGCGGTTGGCAAGATGACGAGCGGACTCGAACTCCAAAAAGCCGCTCTCAAAATGGGCCTCAATTGCGCATTCGTGGCAACCGGACAAATCGGGATTTGCATCACGGGCAGTGGAGTGCCGCTCGATGGGATTCGGGTTGACTTTGCCTGCGGGGCGATTGAACGCGAATGCCTCAAGTACGCCGATGCCGACTTGATCGTCATTGAAGGGCAAGGGTCGCTCGTCCACCCTTCCAGCACCTCGCCGCTGCCACTCCTGCGAGGCTCCATGCCGACGCATTTGCTCTTTTGCCACCGAGCTGGACAGGAGGGCCTTCTCCGGTTTCCCGAGATTAGAATCCCGCCCATCAAGCAACTCACGGCGCTATTCGAAGATTTAGGAAGCTGCTGTGGAACGTACTCAAGACCAAGAACCGCTGGTGTCGCGCTGAATTGTGGGCACTTGAGCGAAGAAGAAGGCGTCGAGGCTGTTGCCAGATTCGCCACCGAAACTGGATTTTTGACCCTAGATCCGGTCCGGATGGACATGTCACCAATGGTAAAGCGAATCATGGGGGGCGTGTAGAAATTGCTAGTCCATTTCGGGATCGAGAATATTCGGGCCGATTGGAAGTCTTCCACGGTTGTCGTCGGAACGTTTGACGGCGTGCATCTGGGGCACCGCGCTCTCATCCAGAAAACCATCCAGGAAGCGACCGAGCGCGAACAACCTTCGGTCATCGTCACCTTCGACCGGCATCCCGCAACGATTCTCTCGCCGGATCATGTTCCTCTACAAATCGGCACGTTGGAGCAGAATGTCATCCAGATGCGCCAGGCCGGGGCTTCGGTTTGTGTGATCTTGCCGTTTGACGCCGGGCTGAGCCGCACCACCGCACACGAGTTCTTCGATGAAATTCTGGTCGGAAGTCTGCGAGCGAACCAAGTGGTCGTTGGACACGACTTTGGTTTTGGAATGAACCGCGAGGGCAATGCCGACTGGCTTCGATCACGAGTGGATACCGTCGAATTTCCACCATTCGCAGTGAATGGGCAACGGGTGAGCAGTTCACTCATTCGGTGTATGGTCGACGCGGGTCAGGTCGAAGAAGTGCAGCAATACCTAGGGCGACCGTTTAGCATCGCAGGAGTGGTGGTGAGCGGCCACAAACGGGGCAGAGCGCTCGGATTTCCTACTCTAAACATTGCCAGGAGCACACAGGGCTTGCTACCGGCAGACGGAGTCTATGCGGGTGTGTGCCGAGTTAAGACCGTGCCCTACAAGGCGGCAATCAGCATCGGCACCAACGAGACTTTTGGGGAAGGGCCAAGAACAATCGAAGCCTATCTGCTCGATTACCCAGGCACGGAAATCTATGGCTGCCCTGTGGAACTCGGGTTTATTGAGAAGATTCGTGGTCAACAACGATTCGAATCGGTGCAAGAACTCATTGATCAGATGAACCACGATGTCCAGCAAGCCTCTACCATCGCGTTGGGTTGATCTGCCAAAATCTCTGGCATGGTCACCGTCCGCGTCCACATCATGCTGAAGCCGTCGTTGCTCGATTCTGCTGGGCGAACAGTCGCTGATGCACTCAACAAACTATCCTTCGAGGAGGTCAATGAGGTACGAATCGGCAAGGTGATCGAGCTGAAAATGGACTCCGTGGACGAAGCCAGAATCAAGGCGATGTGCGATCAGTTGCTGGCCAATCCAGTGATCGAGGATTACCGCTTCGAGGTCGTGCATTGAAGGTCGCGGTAATCCGGTTTCCGGGCAGCAATTGCGACCAAGACGCATTTCATTCGCTCAGGAATGACCTCGGAATCCAGGCGGAGTATGTGTGGCACGATTACCACGATCTCAACGGATTTGAAGCCGTTTTCCTCCCTGGCGGTTTCAGCTATGGTGACTATCTGCGCTGCGGAGCGATGGCCGCCCATTCGCCGATCATGGACGAAGTGCGCGCTATGGCACAGCGCGGAAATCCCATCATCGGAGCATGCAACGGTTTCCAAATCCTGGCCGAGTCCGGGCTCTTGCCGGGAGCGCTCCTTCGAAACAAGGGCCACAAGTTCATCTGTCAAGACGTGTATCTCACGCGGGATAAAGCAAAGAGCATCTGGCTAGACGGCGTGGACCGAACCCTGATGATCCCGATTGCGCACGGAGAAGGAAGATTCTTCTGTGACGCAGACACCCTGAAGTCGATTGAAGACAACAACCAAGTCGCTTTCCGGTACACAGGGCCGAATGGCGAACTTGGCGACCAATGGAACCCGAATGGTTCGCTGGACTCAATTGCGGGAGTGGTGAACAAGGCTGGAAACGTGCTGGGATTGATGCCCCATCCTGAGCGCGCGACCTCTGCGAACCTCGGAAAGCAGGACGGCCTAGAAATTCTACGAGCCTTAAAACAAGTTTTGGCCTAAAGCGAACCTTTTTTGAACCCGAAAATGTCAATATGCCGAAGTTGGTAAATTTCGCTAAGTCTCCTGCATTAATCGCTGGCACAATCCTATTTGCATTGGCCGGCTTATCATCGTCCGCACAGGCACAACAAAAGGTGCTCGGACGGCTGGGGCAATCGACATCAGCGACCAACATCTACTCCAGTCCTAGCTCACGCTCGAGGGTCTATTACAAGGTCAAGGCTTACGAATATCTGATCGTGCGCACTGGCACCGGGTCCTACACTCGCGTTGTGATGGAGAACGGTAAGTACGGCTACATTTCAACTTCAAAAGTCGCGACGTTGCCCTACAACGTGATTTCGGGCAAAACCCAACCTGCGCGTGGCACCGCCACTTCAAGGTCTGCCGGATCTACGAGCCGATCTTCGGTGCTGAACTACGCGGTGGAGTACATCGGCACGCCGTACAAGTGGGGCGGAAATGACCTCGAACGCGGCATCGACTGCTCCGGATTCGTGCAACAGCTTTTTGGCAAGATCGGAGTTGATCTGCCTCGAACAGCCGCAGAGCAAGCCCTGGTCGGCAAACCGATCACTCGCCTTGAGGATCTCCAAGCCGGAGATCGACTCTACTTCTGGGACAAGAAGCGCGGCAAAATCGGCCACACCGGAATCTACATGGGGAACTATTTCTTCATTCATTCCAGCACGAACAATAAGGGCGTGGCTACGGATGATCTTCGAAATCCGCACTGGCGAGCGATGCTGGTTGCGGCGCGACGCTAATCATCGGCGATTCTCAAGGTAATCCAGCCCCGCCAAAATCGGCCAGGCGATACCGAGGAACATGAGGTTCACCCATAACATGTCGTACCTTTCTAGCAGGTAGGCAAATGGCGCAGGTCGTCCAAGCCCGTCGTTGATGATCTTTGCGCCAAATGTGATCATCAAGAATAGAAAGCTCCTCCACGCCGAACCCGCCAGTGATCGCTGAGGCATCTTAAGACCAGGCACAAAGATGTGCGCGATCACATAGAGGAGCCCGCCCGCGACCGGTGGAAGCACCACGATGACAATGTCCGGGTATTTGGACGGCACGATCAACCACGCGAAGGCGAGGCCATAAATCGTTCCCCGAACGGTGAACATGATCCCGGAATTTAGGGCCATTTTTGCCCCAATAAAATGACGCATCCCGCTCGTACGAAAGCGGGATGGATAAACCAAAAGATATAGCCAGCACAGAAGCCGGTTGATCTTAGTCAGGAACGTCTTCAGTACTGATCTCACTTGCGGCGACGTTCTCGTCTTTAATTTGTTGATAAACCTCTTGTCGGTGTACAGCCACAGACTTAGGAGCCTTGATGCCGATACGCACCTGCTCTCCTCGCACTTCCAAGACGACTACTTCGACGTCATCTCCGATGATAATGCTCTGATTGACTTTTCTTGTTAAAACAAGCATCCCAGTCCGCCCTCCTTGGCTCCAAATTCGGCAGGTCTCCTATGCGGCTATACTGTCCTGTGCTGGCGCCCGTTGCACCGCATACTTCAGTGGCCACTTCGGATCGTCCAAAACGACTTGCATTGCCTTTCGGTTCACGGCGTTAATCACCAGCGGACCGGCCAAGTTCAATGTCATATCGGATGGCTTACCCTTCGGAATGGTCACTATAGTATAGACGAGATGTGGCGTTTCCTCCAACAATTCGAGTGAGGCGACCGAAGTTGCGTTCACCTGAGGAGAATAATCCGCACAATACGTCAGCGGATCGACGATCAAAAATGCCAAATTTGGCTCTTCAACCGATTGAAGCCAACGAAACGGACTTCCTTCTTTGTGTTGGAGAATCAAGAACTTCTTGGTCTCTGGAAAACCAATCAGTCCGTCGGCAAACGTGACAAGATCGTCAGCGTTGAATTCAATAGTGCCGAATCGCGGCGTAGTTAGTTCAGTCATTATCATCATCGAAGGTAATCAAGCAGACTTAGCTGCAGTGTGCCTGCGGCAACCTGTAACGAGGCTTGATAGGCGGTTTCGGCACGTTTAAGCTCCGAAACAGCTTCAGCAAGATCCACGTCTTCGATTCCCGAGATCCCTTCCATGAGATCGTCTGACCTGCGGTCATTATCAGCTTTCTGATTGGTGACCACATAGAGTCGGTTACCCGCCTCCGAGCGGGCCTGAGTGACTTCCTGCCTCAAAGATTCGAGAGCAGGAACATCGATTCCACTAAGATTTCCAATGTGACCTCCAGTCAAGTTGGACTTTAGGGACTCAAGTTGAGCGTACAAGTTGACCACGGTTTGGCTGGCTGCAGTGTTCACCTGCAGCGTTTTGCCTGGTGCGGTCTCCACCAAAACTTTATTCGTATCGCCGTTATAGACCAGCGCGTTGCTTGCAACGGTGAATGGCTGGGTTTCCGTCTTCTGACCGGCAAAGAGAAATTGGCCGCTGTTCCCCTTTTCGTTGGCGATCGCCAGCAGCCGATCTTGCATCTGGGCAACCTGTCCAGCAATCGCTTGCCTCGAATTCTGATCCATTGTCGAGGTCGCGCCTTGAATCGCCAGTTGGTACCCCTTCTGGGCCAATTCGCTCACTTCAGTTAATACACGTTCAGAATTCTTCAGGTAGTCATTCGCCACTGTCAGGTTCTTGCTGTACTGTTCGATGTGCGATTTCAGCGAGCGCAATCGCAATAGAGTCGTTGCTTGGCCCGGTTCGTCACTGAGCTTCTCAACCTTCTTTCCAGAAGCCACGCGACTCTGCCACCGCATGTACTCGGCATAGTTGCCTTGCACTGTGCGTTGCGAGTTTTCGTAGATTTGGCTAGTCGAAATGCGCATCGATTACTCCCGAATTACCGGCGGACCATATTAATTAAATCTTCGGTTACTTGGTCCATGATCGTTAGGACCTTTGCTGCCGCTTGATAACTCCTTTGGTAGCGCAAGAGGTCTGTCATTTCATCGTCAATGTTCACGCCGCTGATCGACTCTTGCTGGGCGTCGATCTGATTGACAATCGCCGAAGCCGTGTCGAGTTGTGCACTGAAAAAGGTGATGTCCTTGCTGATGCCGCTGACGTGTGACCCATAAAATCCTTGGATGGTCTGGTTGCCCAAGGCGGCGAACTTGGTCTCCTTCATCTGCGACAGCTGCAATGCCAAAGTGCCATCACCAGCTGCTCCGCTGGTTCCTGCTGCAATCGCGCGAGGGTTTGCCAAGATGGCCGCATCGACTTCAAAGTCGATGGCGCCAGTTTGTGGCGTTGGGCTCACCGTGTCCTTGAAGAAGTTCACGCCCGTATTCCCGAGAAGGTTTGTTCCGGTGGAGTGAAGCGCATTGAATTGCGTCTTCATCGTGTTGGCCAAAGTGTCTAGTTCGCTCTTTGCCGATGCGAGTCGTTGCAAAGTGGACAGATTGCCCATGATCTCCCCACCACGAACTACAAACGACACTCCGTTCGCCGTAAAAGTTTGAGAGCCGGCATCAAAGGTGTTCGGAATATTGTTGACGTCACTTCCCAAAACGAGAGGATAGTTGCCCGCATAAACAGCCATCGTTCCATCGCTACCGATCGTTGTCGAGACTCCGATCAGCTTGCTGAGGTCTCGCACCAAGCCGTCACGCTCGTCGAGAAGACTGTTTGGCGATCCACCAGCGACCGATGCGGCGCGGATTTCGCCGTTGAGTTGCGCGAGCCGTGCACCAATGTTGTTCACCGATTCGACATTCGCGGTCACCGTCTGATGCACTTGATCTTCGAGCGTGCTCAGATTCTTGTAGGTGTCGCGGACACGAGAAGTGAGCAATGATGCGGCATTCACGAGCTGTTGCCGAGAAGCCGAATCACTCGGGTTACTCGCCACCGCAGACCAAGCGTTGAACATCTGATCCAAAGCGTTCGCGATCCCGGAATCTCCCGGCTCGTTATACACCGCTTCAACTTGCCTCAAGCCATCTGCGTAGGCACTGTACCGACCGCTGTTGCCCAGGGACGATTGCATCCTGGCCTCCAAGAACATCTCTCGAGCGCGATTGATTGACTGGACAGAGACACCAGTCCCCAGCTCAGAATATCGCGTGCTAAAGAAGTCGAGAGGAGTCGAGGATTGCAACTCGATCCGCTGACGCGAATACCCTTTGGTGTTCGCGTTCGAGATGTTGTTACCAGTGACCTCAATCGCGCGCTGAAAAGCTCGCAATGCAGAGGTTGCAATTCCTAATCCGTGAAAGGCGCCGGGCATCTTGGTGTTTCCTCAGTTTCTGGCTTAAGCGACTTGGTCCATCAGTACCGCGCCAACCTGAGCCACGGCAAACGGTGTCTGCTGCTCTTGAGCCACTTTGGCGATCAGCGCCAGAGTGCCGCCAACGTAAGTCAGTTCGCTCTCAATCAGCTTTCGATTGCGGTCCAATCGTTCCTTCAGGTTTTCACCCACGATTTCAACGCGCTTTGCCAACGATTCGACTTGACGTGCTTCGGCTGGGGACAGCGCCTCAACGATGCTTCGAAGACCAGGCATCACACCTAGTTCTCCGGCCAGCTCTTGCGTTGCGGCCACGGCTTTCTTGTCGATTTCGTTCAGCACCAGCGATTGACTTGTGATGTCTTCCTGGATGCTCTCAATTCTTCCAACTTCGCGCAGGGTGAGGGCGGCGGTCTGCTCGGCCAATGTGCGGTTGATCCGCTCTGCCGTGCTCAGCCAATCCCACCAGATGCGCTGGAGGTCTCGTGATTTCATGATTTTGTTTTTTCCTGATTGTCTTGTCGCGACAAGATCAGCCTTCCAGCCTCTTGCCGATAAATGCTCTCGCTGAGCTTGTTGCTCAACATCTTTGCGATCCCCAGCGAACCGGATTTACCGATCTGCTCAGAGATTGCGTTCATAAACTGCTCGCTCGTGAAGTCGCCCATCGGACCTTCGCCACCAAACCCCTTTGGCAACATCTCCTTCAGCAAGTCCTTTGCAAAGTACGCTTCTGTCTCGCTGGCAGCCTTTTTCAGCTTCGCGACTTCCTCCTGTGCAGCTTTGCTCAAGTCACCTTCGAACAAAGTGAAAGGGTTGCTCCCTTTGATCTCCAGGAGCTTGCGCCCTCTGTTCTCAAGCTGGTTCACTGCCGATTGGATTCGGCTTAGGTCGAGGCTACTCATCACTGCACCTTGATCCTTGCCTTGAGCGAGCCTTGCTCCTTCAGTGCTTGTAGGATTGAAATGATGTCGCGTGGCGAAACCTTGAGCGCTTGGAACACACGTGCCAGGTCAGCGATGGTCGTCACAGGGCCGATCATCCCGACTTGGGCGGTGTCTTCGGTCGCACCTACCTCGGTGTTCTTCACCGGTTGTGTAGTGCCATTGCTCAACGGATTTGGCTGACTGATATCGTTGTAGTCTTGGATCACAATCTGCAGCGAGCCTTGGCTAACAACAGCCGGGCCGAGCTTCACATTTGCACCCATTACGATCGTTCCCGTGCGCTCGTTGACAACCACAAGTGCCGGAATATCCACCTTCACGGTCATGGTCTCCACCATGCTCATGGTCTGAACAGGATCCCAACCTTGCGGGAGATTCAATTGGATCGTCCCGCCATCAATGGCAGATGGGTTCAGTTCAGGGCGCAATTCTCGAATTCGGGATGCAACACGGTTTGCAGTGGTCAAATCACCTTCGTCGAGCTCGACATACATCCTGCCTGAATAAACCAATTGGAACGGAATCGTCCGTTCGATAATCGCTCCGGAGATAACTCGACCCACGTTCACATGGTTCTTTTGGACCGAAGCACCGCCCGAACTCACGTTGAACCCACCGATGCTCACGGCTCCTTGTGCCACCGCGATCGCGTTCTCCTTATCACTGGCGCCATAGAGCGGTGCCTGCAACAAATAGCCACCTTGCAGCGACTTCGCATCACCGATGCTCTGCACAGTGACATCGAGTGCATTACCAGGGGAAGAAAACGGCGGAAGATCTGCCGTAATCGCTACTGTCGCCACGTTCTTCGCGTCCAGCTGAGTTGGATCGATCATCGTGCCAAAGTTCTTCATCGCGTTCGCCAAGAGCGTCGCGGTGAATGGCGTCTTCTTCGTATCTCCAGTGCCTTCCAATCCCACGATCAGGCCATAACCCATGATCTGGTTTCGGCGGACACCGCGGAACCGGGCGACATCTTTGATGCGAACTTCAATACCGTTTTTCTCGATCTCGAGCGCCGCATTGAGGTCAGAGGCACTTGGTCCGTCGATTGGAGTCACCGTGCCGCCGCCCGCCTGAGCGTGGACGGTTTGGTGCGTAAGCCCCAAGAAAATCGCGAAGAGAAATAGCTTGTGAAACTTCATCAGAACAACCAATCCAGCATTTGGGTCAGAATCCCGCGGCGTTGGCGATCAGCGATCTGACCTTTGCCAGCAAATCGGATTTCAGCTTGTGCAATCGACTCGCTCAGAACTGTGTTATCTGGCGAGATATCGTCCCGGCGAATAACGCCAGTCAGCTTAAAGGTCTGAGTGTCTTTGTTGACTTGAATCAACCGCCGACCTTCGATGACCAAGTTGCCGTTGGGGGAAACGGAAATCACTTCTGCGGTTAGCCGCGCACGGAGGGTGCCATTTTGCGTGGTCGTTCCGGTGCCATTCGACTTTCCGCTCGAATTCGTTGTCTTGTTCGTACCAAGATCAAGAAAACTGAACAGGCCTTTAAGCACCGACTGACCGACGCTGTTGTCGTCGGTTTTGCTCGTGCTTGTTGTTGCTGCGAAACTCGCCACGCTAGATTCACTGATCAAGATCGTGATCAGGTCGCCGACCTTTCGCGCTGTTCGATCGAGCAAAGGATTGATGACTTGGTCCGACCACGCCGAGCCAGTGGTCTCGTCGGTTGTCGCGTTCTTGTCGATAACTTGAGAAAACGCGGACGATGCGAGGGCAATGCCAACGATCGCGCTCATAGATCTGAATGGTGTGTTCTTCATAAAATAACCTCGACGAGGGCAGGACCGATCACTCGGCCAGCCAAATGAACCCCTTCGGCTGTTTGGACTTCGACTCGATTCAGCCCGCTAGTGCGAACGATCTTGCCGGACATAGAAACCTTTAAGCCTGCAGATTTGGCTTGAATTTGAACTTGGCTCCCGACTGCTGGCAGTGGTGGAAGTCCGACCACGCGCAATGAGAGGGATCGCGTGTTAAACCGCTGACCATCCAACCGAACTTCGATTGGAATCTGCACTCGGTCGCCATTTGCGCTCAGGCGAGTCGCGACCAAATCCACCTTTCCAACCCCTATTCGCAAAGGCGGTTGTGGATTCAGGTCTTCGATTTCGACCGGAACTCCAGCCTGATTCGAAAGATAAGCCCGAGCTGCCTCGAGGAACACGTCCTGCTCAATCGTTTGATCTGCGCGGCGGACGATAACGCTTGCCGGACACTCAAACTTGAATTGCTTCGGATCGACGCCGCCTACTCGGAGTCGGAGTTCGATTCTGCTGATATCGATCTTTCGGAACGACCCGATGGTTGGTGTATCGCCAATTGGAATGGTGGCGATCTTCTCCTTGAGTTCCGCCGGCACATTGAGCTCCGCGATATCAAGAAGTGAAAATGTTTCAGTGCTAACATAGCTCTCTGGCCGAACAGAAACCGTCATTGCCGCGACCTTCGTCGCGACCGCGCTATTGACCACTTTGTCGGGTGCTGGCTTTGTGTTCGAGTTAGTGTTGGTGTTCGGCGTCGTGACCGGTTTAGAGTTCGATTCAGTACGGATGACTCCCGCCAAGCCTTCGCCTGCATTGGAAAGCGTTGGTCTCAGCGCCGAAGTCAAAAACCCTTCTTTTGGTTCTAAACTCGTGCTCGCTGGGAACACCGCGATCACCAACTTTCCGACGACCGCAGATTGACCTGAAATCGTCGCAGAGACGTCTCCTTCCAAACTGATTGAAAGCGACGTTGCTGCGCTGCTCACGGTGATTCGAGGCAATACTTCGACTCCATCCGCCGCAACAAGGCGATTGTTTTCGACGGTCAAGCGCGCTTCCTTGGCATAAACCACCCGGGCGTCTCGCATAAAGCGTAAATAGCCCTCGCCATCGACTCGAACCGAGACCGAAGGTGCGGTAGCGACAGATAATGCAATCAAAAAGGCGTTCATGGTTTATCGCTTGAGCTGGTTGAGAATGCTGAGCATGTCGTCGGCGGTCTGAATAGCCTTCGAGTTGATTTCGTAGGCTCGCTGAGCGGTGATCATGCGGATCATTTCTTCGACGATCGACACGTTCGACCCCTCGACGAATCCGCCCTGGATCGAACCGGCACCGTTCTCGCCTGGATTTCCAGTTTGAGGATCGCCGCTTGCGCCGCCAGCTTGATAAATGTTCTGTCCCAATCGGGTCAATCCCGCCGGGTTAGGGAAGGTTGTCAAAGTGATCGTCCCGAGTAGTTGCGGTTGATCTTGTCCAGGTAATTGAACGGAAACGTTTCCGTTCGCGCTCACAGAGAATGAGGTCGCGTTAGCTGGAACAGACATATTCGGGATCAGCTTGTAGCCGTCGCTGGTGACCAAAGTGCCGTCAGCATCGCGCTTGAAGCTTCCATCGCGGGTGTATCCGGTCGATCCGTCAGGTAGTTCGACGGCGAAAAACCCTTCGCCGGTGATCGCGAGTTCGTAAGGATTGCCGGTCGCTTGCAATCCACCTTGGCTAAAGTTGACGCTGTTGCCAGCGTATCGCGTACCCAATCCAACTTGGATGCCTCCGGGCAAACGTACAGTGCCGCTTGTTTCCGCGCCGCTCGGCTTGAGCGACTGGTACATCAGATCCTGGAATTCGGCTCGCATCCCCTTAAACGCCACCGTATTGATGTTCGAGAGGTTGTTTGAAATCACGTCAAGGTTGGTTTGCTGTGCCACCATTCCGGTTCCAGCAGTAATCAAAGCGCGCATCATAGTCTTTCAGTTCTCCTTAAGGGTCGTGTTATTGGGTTCGAGCAGCCTCAATCAGCTTGCTGGACATTTCGTCGTGGGCCTGGACACTCTTTTGGGCCATCTCATAAATTCGTTGCACTTGGACCATTTCGATCATCGTGGAGACCACATTCACGTTGCTCGACTCGATTGATTCGGGAGTCAGAACAGCATTGGGTTCGGCGGTGACGTTGCCAATGGCGGTGAACAAGCTATCGCCTGCTTTCTTCCAATCGCCATCAAAAACGGCGACCTTACCGAGCACTTGATCTCCCACTGTCACCGATCCATCGTTGGTGATTCGAACCGGGCCGGGAGCGCTCACCGTGATCGGGTTGCCAGATGCATCAAGCACTGGAAAACCATTTGGGTTGACAATTTGGCGTTGGTCGTCGAGGCCAAAGTTGCCTGCGCGGGTGTACATCACGCCACCAGGTGTTTGAACAGCAAACATCCCCTTTTCGGTGGAAATCGAAACATCCAGCCCGTTGCCGGTGGTTTGGGTTGCGCCGCGTTCAAATACGGTTGCTGTCGCAGAAATTTCGGGGCCAGTTTGTAAAGTGCCGAGCAATCGACCTTCTCCTCCGCCATCACGCATCTCGCGCAAAAGGCTCTCCTGAAAGGCCATTTCGTCCCGTTTGTATCCGGTTGTGCTGGCGTTGGCGAGGTTGTGCGCCACGCTATCGAGCCATGCCTGACCCGCTGCCATTCCGGTTGCCGCTGTATAAAGACCGCGATTCATCCCAATTTGTCTATTGGCTAGTGTTCTTGCTAGGGTTAGGGTAAGAACTTCGCAATCTACTTTAGGTTTATGTGAATTCAGGCTGGAAATGTGGAATGCATCCACCCTTTTCGCGATCCGAACATATAATAAAAACGATGGCTCTAATTGTCACCAAGAAGTCAGAAGCTCCTTTTTCTGAATTTGATCTGCAGTGCAATCGGCTCGAAGATTCTCCGAGTGAACTAGTTTCGGAGAGTCGGCGATATTACGATGGCAAGTACTTTAAGGCGGTACATTCAAAAATAGGGCCGGGCCATATCCAGCCTTGGCATAGGCATTCTCAAACAGCTGAACTCGTCGTCGTTCTACGCGGAAAGATCCGGTTTCATGAGGGGAAGGAGTGCTATGATCTGGTCGAAGGAGACTCTGCACTTTGGCTCCCAGATGAAATCAACCTGCATACAATGGAAAATGCAACCGGTGAATGGTCTGAATATCTCACGATAAAATCGCCTTGCCATCAAACGCCGATTTCGATCATGGAGTCCGATCGAATCACTGATGGTGTGAAATGAAAGGTGAGACTGCCTGCGCGCCACCGGAACTTGTTAAAAACGCTAAGTCAATTCTGAGCGCGTTCTTAAGCGAATACTCTATCTCGGTTGGTGGCCAGAACGTTGACGTCGAAACCGGTGCTGCAGTCGAAATTCTGGCCTACTTTTTCAAATACTGGTTTGTTTGGGCAGGTAGCCCGAGCACATTCGCAAGCCGGGAAGTGTGGGTAAGAGGCGCAGCCAATGAACTTGACAAAGTTCCATGGATGAGCGCACGGTTCTCATTTGAGCAACTCTTGGCGGCAGTCAGCTTGCTTGCTGAGTTGGAACTCCTAGAACCCACTGTACGTGAAGACTTTTTCACCAATACTTCGCAAACGAATGAAAAACTAAAAGTGCCTGTGATTCAACTGAATCTTAATGCAGTTGTTCCGTTGCAGGTCCAAGCGGTTTTTGCGGAAACGATTTCAAATACGATAAATCGCTTTGAAAGACGAAGAAAGCTGATCGAAGATCGTGGCCCAGGTGCTCCTGTTGTTGGCCCCCAAAACATGTCTGAGATGCTAGAAAACATCCCAGCTGGAGGCACGATCCGAATGGCAATGTATTCTGGCCGAACAGTGTTTCACACCGAGGACCAGCAGGGAAGAGTCTCGGAGCACTCAATCAAAGAACTTTTGGAGCATCGGAACGAATACAAAATAAAGATGCTCATCTTAACCGATAAGGCGATTGCACCACTCAACGAGTCTGCGACCGAAACTTGGCTTCGAGCTAACCTTGTAGAGGGAATCGGCAAAATCAGAGAAGTTGACTTATCTGATGATCAGCTGATGCGTCTAGACGTGCGCCTATATGGTGACGAGATCAAAGACGGGTTGTTTAGAGGAACAATCGTGACGGATCATAACGATGTTCCCATTCAGACTCTATTCACAATATTCGACTTTTGGAACGAACGCGGGACCTATGGAGAAATCGGAATGTCTATCGGAGATTCCAATCTCAGTGAATTGCTCAAAATCTATTTCGATCAGGCATTTGCAAATTCGGTCCCTATTTTCAAGCGGCGGTGGCTTGGGTTTGTCCTCCAAAATGTAGGATTGGAGGTCAGGGCCGCAATTTTGACAACGCTTCTATCCTGCATAGCAATCGTGATTGCCCTCAGAAATCCCTTGCTTCAAAGCTACTCCAAAGATATTGTTACCAATACCATTGGAACCTTAGTAGCGTCATTGATCGTGCTGATTTTTGGACTTGTCCCCATCTGGGGACGAATAAAGAGAATCCGACCATTCTCCCGCCTTGACCTTGATCGATTCTCCCCTACCAAGCTCAAGCAGTACGCCATTGAGCGAGATACGAAGGAGAAAGCCAAAAGGAATACTCCAGTTCCAGACGTTGCCATTGTCAAAAATTAAGCACATCAATAATGTGGTAATATCACCACAAATATGATACTATTCGGAACCCGGAGGAGGACGCAGGTCATGCTACTTCTTGGGCTGTTGGAAGAATCGCACAACAGCGAGCTCGCCTCGTTGATGGGTTGCGGATTGATGACGGTTCAGCGCATCACCGCGTCTTTGGAAGATGAAGAAGTGCTCGTGGGCCGCCTCATAGGACGTACCCGGCGGCTAAGCTTCAATCCGCGATATCCTGCAGTTAACGAACTGAAGGCACTATTGAAGATTCTCGCTATTCGGGATCAAGAAGTGGATGATATGGCGAGCGGCCTCAGGAGACGACCTAGGAAGCGAGGAAAAGAGATTTGATCCCCACCATTACTGCACAAGACACCTTACGTGAAGTGGTTTTCAAGGTGTGTACCGCACTCCACGAAACCGGAATCAAAGCCGTGTTGACAGGCGGCGCGGCCGCCGCTTTCTATGCTCCCGAAGCTGCACAATCGCGAGACGCTGACTTTATTGCAAGTTGGTATTCGCTCCAGCGCGAGTTCGATGAGACGATGCGCTTGCTCGGTTACATCAAGTCTGGTCGTATCTATCGCCACCCGATGAGTATGTTCACCATTGATTTTCCAGACGTGGAAATTCGGATCGGGCAGTCGTTCATCCAAGAATTCGACACGATCCGCGAAGGTGAACTATTACTGCACATCCTTTCTCCGTTGCATGTGGTTTGCGATCGGCTGGCGAGTTTCTATTGGTTCGATGATCGATCCGCGCTCAAGGCGGCGGTTGCAGTGGCCAAGCTACAGCACGTTGCGCTGTGGGAAGTCGAAGAATGGAGCAAGCAACATGGCGAACTCGAGAACTATCAGGAGTTCGCCATGCGAGTCGGGCTTTAGCCCTTCTTGGGTGGGGTGAGTCGCTTCACCTTCATCACAGGTGCTTTGCGGATTTCAGCCTGAAGCACTTCGATCGCCTTGTCTAGCTGGACATCGCGGCCCTGCATAAACGAGACTGGATCGTCATCAACTTCAATATCAGGCTTGAATCCGTACCCGTCTGGCAACCATTTTCCTTTCGGGTCGAAGCTGCCTTGAAGCGGACAGGAGATATAGCCGCCGTCGATGGTGGTCATTCCGCCAACAGCAACAAATCCACCCCAGGTTCGGGCGCCGATCGACTTGCCGAGTTGCATATAGCGAAATCCGGTGCTGAAATACTCGCCGTCGCTGGCGGTCTGCTCGTTGGTAACGATCACCACTCGCGAATTGAACGCCATTCGGTGGTAAGGCACCGGTGCGCCTTGACGCGATTGGTCCCATTCGAACGCCACTCTCTTCAATCGCTCCAAGATCATCCCGCTGGTGATGCCGCCACCGTTGTAGCGAACGTCGATGATCAGGCCATCTTTATCCAAGTTTGCATAGAAGTACTTGCTGAATTCAGTCATCCCAAATTCGCCCATATCCGGAACGTGGATGTACGCGATATTGCTCCCACCTTCTTTCTGGACGTACTGCCGGTTTCGGGTCACCCAGTCGTAATAGCGCGCCGATTGTTCTGACCTCATTGTTCGGACCCAGAAACTTCGGGCTCCATCGCCGGTTGGCTTGCTGTTCACTTTTAACTTGACCAATTGGCCAGCCTTGCCCATCAAGAGTTCGTTTGGATTGCTCACTCGGGTGATCGGCACATCGTTTATCGCAAGGAGGTAGTCACCTTCTTTGACGCCGATTTCGGGATTCATCAATGGTGAGCGTGAGCTCTCTTCGAACCCATCGCCAGCGAAAATCCGCTTGAACCGGAGTCCGCCACCTTCCCACGCCATGTCGGCGCCCAGGTAACCCAGTCCGCCAGGTTGCGGCGGTGCTGTCATGCGCTCATAACCGCCGCCATTGAACATGTGCGACACATTCACTTCGGCTTGCATTTGACCGACGAGGTCGTTGAGGTCGTTTCGATCACTCACCGCAGGGAGCAGTGCACTGAGTTTTTCCCAAACCTTGGGCCAATCGGCGCCATGCAAGTTCGGATCGTAGAAGTTATCGCGAATGAAGCGCCATCCCTCACGAAGGATTTGACGCCATTCCTTCTCCGGTTCAACGCGCACTTGCCAGCTCGAAAGATTGACCGACGGCCCACCGAATCCGCCCTCAGTGCTACCGACTTTCAGGTCACCTTCGATTTGAGCGACGATCTTGTTGCCGTCAGGGGTGAGTTTGTAGCCCGCGACGCCTTCTGCGACTGTTCCCGGTCGCTTTCCTTCAAGCGTGAAGGATTTCAGCGCACCGTCTTGTTGCCAGAAAATCGTGCCACTGACCGCGCTTAAGTTGTACAAATCGCCCACGACTCCAGGGATTGAGAGAAGTCGATTGCTCGCACCTTCCAGATCATAAGTCACGGTCGGAGATGGTGTCGGATCGGATTGGCCCTCTTCATCAACGCGCTCCGCGAACGGGTTCAACGCTTCCTTTGTCAGCGGGAAGAACATGATCCTCGTCGGCCCCGTGATATTCATTTGGAAGTCAAACGAATCCCATTGCGGGCGAATCACCCGGTCGGTCAGGAAGTACAAGTACCGATTCGAGCGGTCAAATACTGGGTTGTAGTCGCGAGTCGGCGGCTCGGTCAGGCGGTGTGTTTTTCCTGTCGCTGAATCAAGCAAGAAGATGCTGGATTGATTGAACGCCTCGCTCTTGCTGTAGGCGATGAACCGTCCGTCAACGCTAACACTTCCACTGACGTCCATGCCGTATTCGTCTTCAAAAATCTTGGTGGTTTCGCCAGTTTTCGCGTCGACTTTCCATAGCGTCCTTGTCGCATCGGATACCAACAAAAATGCGCTATTAGGCGACCATTGAATCCGCTGAATGCTCTTAGATTTGAACTGAGTGAGCTGTCTAGGCTCGCCACCATCAGGGTTGACCAACCAAACATTTTCTTCATCCGATTTGTCGCTGACAAAGGCAATCGAGCTATTGCTGGGTGCCCAGGCGGCAAGCTTGTTTCGGCTACCAGGCCAAGCGGCAACCTCGCGGATATCGCCTTTATCGGCAGGGGCAGAGAAGATCTGTCCGCGACATTCCACCAAGATTCGCTTGCCGGTCGGACCAGGAGAATACGCCTCAAGGTCGCCGCCGATTCGGTGAGCGCGGGCATGAATTCGATCCGTCGACACCGATAGCTTTACCGTCTGAGTCGTTCCCTTCAAGGGGTCGAAAATCTCTAAGTTCTGGCCAAATCGATAAACAATTCTCTTTCCATCTGAGCTTGGTGACTGAACGTCGTAGTCCTTTTGGAAAGTCACCTGCTTCTCGGCGCCAGTTTCGGTATTGAGGCTGAAAAGATTGGCGGAGCCGTTCTTTTCGCTCACGAAAAATAGATTATTTCCGCAGAAAGTTGGATATTGTTCGTTGATCTCATTCTTGGTCAACCGAGAGAATGCGCCGCGCTTTGGTTCATACAGCCAGATGTCGTTTGCCATCCCGCCGCGGTATCGCTTCCACCAATGATCTTCCAGTCCAGTCTTGACATAGGCGATCTTCGACCCATCAAGATTGACCGAGAATTGAGCCGCCTTTGGCATCGGATACGGGATCGGAATTCCGCCTTCGATGGGAGCCCGCAGGAGTCGCATCTCGCCCATTGAGCTGCTGCCACGTGTGCGGTAAACCACCGACTTTCCATCGGGGAGCCAGTCCAAAATCGTTGCTCCAGTCGAGTCGTAAGTGATTCGTGTAGGAGTGCCACCCGTGGTTGGCATGACATAAACTTCTAGGCGTCCATCGTAGTTGCCAGAAAAGGCAATTTGGGAGCCGTCTGGGCTGAACTTCGGGAAGCCTTCGGTGCCCGGCCAGGAAGTCAACCGGGTGGCTTTGTTGGTCTTCAGGTCGCCGAGCCAAAGGTCGCCTTCCGCCGAATAAACCACCATGTCCCCAAGAATGTCGGGTTGTTGAGGAATCTGTGCCGGTGAAATCTGGGCGGAAACGGCCGCGGTTTGTACCGCAAAAAGACCAGCAATAAGAAGCCAACGCATACCATCGAATATACACGTCTCGGGCCCATATTCGTTACCCTATTCGAGCCCGACCGCCGCCATCGCTTCATAAATGTCCGTGAAGCGGCTCATGTCCATCGGCAGATTCATCAGAATCTCCTCGCCATACGGTTTGGACTGCACCCGCGGGTCAAGAAGAGCGATGACGCCACGATCGGTTTCGGTTCGGATCAGCCGGCCGGCTCCTTGCCGGATGAGGAGTTTGGCTTGGGCTAAGGTGTGCTCTCGGAACGGATCCTTGCCGGCTTGGACGAGGCTCGCCATCCGCACGATCACGGGAGGTTCTGTTGGGACTTCAAACGGCACCCGCACGATCACGACGCACGACAATGTGTCACCTGGCGCGTCAAATCCCGTCCAAAAACTGCGCAGTCCGAAAAGTGATGAATTCGTTCTGCGCTTAAACATATCACCTATCGGGCCAGGTGCCATCCGCGGCTGGATAGTGATCGGAAGTTCCTCGTCTCGAGGCATCAAAGCATAAACCGCTTCCATCTCCCGGCGAGAATGGAACAGTGCCAAAGTTCTCCCGCTCATCGCCTGGATAATCTCAGTGAGTTCGTCCGCGATGGCTTGGAAGTACAGATGTTCGCTCCCCTGCTTTCTCGCGACCGTCGGGTCTGGAATCTTGCCCGGCTTCGGTAGGTACAAGCTCGCTTGGGTAGTAAAGTCGAATGGCGACGGCAGAATCTCTTCGGTGCCAGGCTTGCACCCAACGAGATCGTTGTAAAAGTCGAAAGAGCTATCCAAAGCCAGTGTCGCCGAAAGACAAGCGTACGGAATTCGGTCCCATAGGAGCTCTTTGAGCGGTTCAGCCACCCCAACCGTATCTTGGCGATACCCGTTCACGGGGCCGGTCTTCGAGTAGCTGACGCTCAAACCCGCCGGAGTCATAAACAGTCGGCACCGGTCTCCATAGTCGCCAATCGCCATGCTGTACATCCGAACAAGTTCGTTTGATGCCGGCCCAGCTTGCCATCCTCGTTTGATCTCGGTGACTTGGTCTAAGAACTTGTCGCAAGCCCGAGAAACGGCGTACATGAGCGGGTCAATCCCCTCGGAATTGCCCATGTACTTGTCCATTCCGGGGTGTTTCTCAACCTCGACAGGCGAGATTGCAAAAATGCCTTGCTTCCCCTTTTCGATAGAAAGTAGGTTCAAATCTTGCTTACAAATCTCGATATCGTGCTGGAAATCTTGGAGTATCGCGTTCCAATCATCTTCCGACTGGTGAGAACGCGCTTCTGGCAAGAGCTCTCGGCCAAGCCTAGCGGCGATGCTCTGCAATCCACTCAGGCTGTTGGTGTCCACTTGAAATTCCAGCGCACCCAAAGCCGCGGAATATAGATCGTGAGCTTCATCAAAGAGGATAAAGTCCAACTTCCCCAAGAATCCAACGTCGTCCTGGCTAACCCTTGCCGCGAGTGCGTCCTGCAACAAAATGCTGTGATTGGTGAGGATCAGGTGGGCCGATTCCGCCCGCTGTCTCGCCTTAAAGTAGTAGCAATCGTTGTAGGCCGGGCAGAACTTTCCTGCACAAATCTGCGGCGCGGCGACCTTTGGCCAGATCTGTGAAATCTCGCGCATCGGCTTCTTGACGATTCGACGAAACTCATTCTCCGTCCCCATTTCGGCTTCGCGGCGAAACGCATCCGAGATATCTCTAGGAAATTCTTCAAGAGACATTTGGCATGCATATCGCTGCCGCCCCATGAGTTGCTGCGTCTTTATCGTGCCTTCCGGAAGGTCAAAAAGGGATAGGGCAAACGGAAGATCCTTGCGCCAATATTGATCTGCGAGAACGTTGGTAAATGTTCCGATCGCAATCCGTTTCTGATGGCTCACCGCGACGGCAATTGCAGGAATCAGCGAGGCCAAGCTCTTACCGAGACCGGTCGGAGCTTCGATGGCACCACTTCCGCCTCCAACCATGAGATCGCCGAGCAAAAGCGCAAGTTGATATTGGTCCGGACGGTCCACGAATCCAGGCTGCTCGCGCAACCGATCGAAAGCGGATTCGATGAGTTCGCGATAGTCTGACATTCCACACGGATAATGACACGCCGCACACCACAAGAGGGAACACGACCCTCCCCGTCGAACTTAGTAATTGGTATGAAAGCTGTTTTAGGCGTGGATTTAGCGGGGAACTACCAGTTCGCATTAGACCTCCTAAAGAGGCTTCAAATCCCTGGGTTAGAAGTCGTCGCATTCCATGCGGTGCCTTCCGTTTTGCCCGACGGCGGATTTCCAAGCGTTGGCCCCGCGCATCCGGTTGGCAACATGATCGCCGAACTTCAACAGAACGGTCAGCAGAAACTCGTTGAAGTCAAAGAAGACCTTGATTCAGCAGGAATTCCTTGTGAGGCAGTGCTCGAGTTCGGGGATGCTTGCGCCCAAATTCATGCCTATTGCGATGCACATCCAGTGGAATTAGTGGCGGTTGGAAGCGAGCGCAAATCGGCCTGGGAATCATTCCTTTTTGGAAGCGTCGCCAAGGGTCTGACGATCTCGATGGAAACCAGCCTTTTGGTAGCCGAGCAACCGAAATCCCAGCATGAAGGGCTGAGATTACTCGTTGCCACCGACCATTCTGCGTACGGGGACGAATGCCTCAAGATGATCGCTGGACTCCAGGCAAAAGGAATTGCAAAAATCGATGTCGTTCACGTGATCAATCCGCTTGAAGCTGCGGTTTCTATGGATTTCGGCGGTTATGTTCCAGAGATCGCATCGGCTGCATTGCAGATGCGTGAACGATCTGTTGCGATGAACGAGGAACTCGCGGAATCACTTTCGGCTCTCGGAGCCGAAGTTGCCACCCACATCTGGCAGGCAGAAAATGGGGTCAAAAACGCCATCGTGGAATGCGCAAAGTCTCTCGAATCCGACTTGGTGGTGGTAGGAGCCCAGGGTCACGGCTTTGTTGAGCGCAAATTGATGGGCTCAACATCGTATGACCTTGTCGTTGACACGGATCTGTCCGTGCTGATCCTCCGAAAATAGGTTCACAATGTTGACTGCATGTCAACGATGATCAAAGTGGCACACGACTTTAGCTGCGGATGGTGCTGGATTGGGATCAACCAAGTTCGAAAGCTCGAGCAAGAGTTCGACGTGGAATTCGATTTTGTGGGGTACGAGCTCTTTCCAGAATCGATGGAATGGCCCGAATCTCATCCGAAATCGGTAAATCCAAACCGCCCGGAGACACCCAGTCGCTTTGATTTGGCAATGGCTGCAGCAGAACTGCCACCGGTTGCGCCGAACCGCCCATCGCAAATGCGTACTTTCTTAACACATCAAGCCGTAGAGTTCGCGCGGCAATCCAACGGATCGCATCGCAAGCTCATTGAACGGCTCTATGACGCGACTTGGCAGCACGCTATCGACATCAATTCGGTACAAGCTCTTCGCCTATTTGCGACCGGGCTTGGGCTCGATCTTGAAGAAATGGAGCGAGCCATTGTCGAGCGCCGATATCGCGATCAAGTCATCGAATATGACGATCCTGCCTATGCGTCTGGCGTGTACAACTTGCCTACGTTCTTCATCGGTGAGGCAAAGTTTGCCGAGCAACCGATTGGCGTATTGCGTGAAGCGCTTCAGAAAGTCGCTCGAAGAAGGGAGAATTTCGAACTCGCGGAACCTCTCACATCCACCCAGCAAGACCGTCCTGCGGTCATCAATTGCATGATCTCCACCCTGGACGGCAAGATCGTTTTGGGCGAACGGACTGATCCGGTGGCAAATCTCGGAAGTGGCTTTGATCACCGGCGAATGCGGTTCCTAGAATCGAAATGTGATGCGGTGATGATCGGGGCCGGGACGCTGCGAGCTACACCAGGGGTTTGGTTTGATGCCAGCCTTTACCGCATTGTCGTCACTGAATCGGGGGACATCAACACCAGCCAAAGATTCTTTACGGACAACCTCAAGAAGGTGATTGTGATTTCGCCGCTGGTGCCCGAAGACCTACCACACGGCGCCCATCACGTCAAGTTGACATCTTGGAATGAAGCTCTCAAGGAGCTCAAGGACCGGTTTGGAATTCAACGAGTCTTGCTAGAAGGCGGGAGCAAACTCAACGCCGCGCTCTACCATGAAGACCTGGTCGATGAGCTATTTCTTACCGTAGCACCTAAGATCAAACTCGGTGAAAATGTGCCGACCATTGCTGATGGAATTCCATTTGGAATCAATGAGGTGACGCAGTGGAGACTCAAATCCACTTTGGTCCAGGAAGATGAGGTTTTCCTCAACTATATTCGCCACCGCTCGTAGAAGCTAAAGGAATCATGCGTCCACTCGGCGTAGGCACTTTTTTAAAGCGAAATTCAGGCAAGACGGTGCCACTGGTGGCGGTGATCGTGCTGGCCGTGATGCTGATCTGCGCGATTGTTTCGCTCATCAACAGCATTCCGTTTAGCGTCAAAACGATCTACAAGTATTCCAGCTACATGATGGGAGTGACGCCACGCGGGGACGCTGGCATGACTCCTCAACTCCGATCCATCTTTGCCAAAGAAGCCCCGGTACCGATTGGACGGATCGCAACCTGTCGAGCAAGCGATACCGAAGTTCGCAGTATCGTCGGCAAGTGGCAATTTGCGGTGATTGCGCTATCGAACGACGATATGAAGTTCACCCTGGACCGGATGGGTGTAACTAAGATTGAGGGTCGACTTCCCAAAGAAGGTGCCGCCGAAGCTGTCATAAGTGAACCGGTTTCTCGAAACTTGAAGCTCAAGGTCGGGGACGTGCTACTCGAGCCAGATAATCCAGATGCCTTCTCACCGCAAAAGGTCAAAGTGGTGGGGATCGCCCAAACCAAAGAGTGGGTGATGTTGGCCGATCTAGACTACTACCGAGTCAACCATTTCCCGCCGATTGATTTGCTGCTTGTCTTTGCGAAGGATCTGAAGGATCAGCCCAAGCTCGACGCGTGGGCGGTAGAGCGATTCAAAGGCGAGCGAGCCAGAGTGCTCGCATTCCAAGAGGTCGAAAAGAGCGCCAATGAAATGTTTAAGACGCTGTATCTGATTCTGGATGTGGTGATCGGGACACTTGTCGTTGTGATCACCATCATGATGGGGATGCTGATCAACATCTATCTCAGCCAGCGGACGCAAGAATTCGCTCTATTGCAGGCTCTCGGCTATTCCCGGTCGGCGCTCATCCGTCGAGTGGCAATGGAGACACTGGCGGTCGTGGTTGGAGGCTGGATGCTTGGAGTACTAGCAGCCATTGGATTGCTCAAGTTGGTGGACATCACCTTGATGTATCCGAACGCCTACGCGCTCGAATCGCTAGATCAGTCTGCGCTGAAATACACTTTCCCGGTTCCGCTAGCCATCCTCGCGGTGGCACTCGCCACGCTCTATTTCAGATTCAAGAAATTCGATCCGGTCGGAGTGGTGGAAAGGAGGCTAGTATGATCCGAATCGAAGAAGCGAGCTTGCGCTACATGGACCACGGCAAAGAACTTTTTGCCGTCCATCAACTGAGCCTTGAGCTCAAAGAAGGCGAGTTCTTAGGAATTTTGGGGCCAAGCGGGAGCGGCAAGAGTTCGCTGCTCTACCTGTTGTCCGGGCTCAAAATTCCAACATCAGGCAAGGTCCATTACGGCGGGGTCGATTTTCAAGCGCTGCCCGAAGCCGAACGTGCTCGAATCCGAATTCAGGATTTCGGGTTTGTGTTCCAATATCCATACTTGCTCGGCTATTTATCCGCGCTGGAGAACGTGGTACTGGCCCGGCCAGACCGGGATCGAACGGACGAGGCGCGCCAGTTGCTCACCGATCTTGGACTGGGCAAGAAGATGCACCGAATGCCCCACGAACTCAGCGGCGGCGAGCGACAACGGCTTTGTGTGGCTCGCGCACTTCTGGGTCAGCCCAAGGTGATCTTTGCAGACGAGCCAACCGCAAACCTCGATCATAAAAATGGCATTCAGGTTGTGCAGCTCTTGAATGATCACCGAAAATCCGGCGCGCTAGTGATGGTCACCCACGACCCCTCGATGTTGGAGTCGGCTTCGCGCATCGTCCGGCTTGAAGACGGCGAAATCCATTCGAATTAACGATAGGACTCTCAGCAGTTTGGCGCAACAATTGCGGAGTCAAAAGGGTCTATCAACTCGTCTTTGTTGGATTTACTAGGAAATTGCTTTCCAAGTTGACAATAAGACAGGTGGAAGGTACACTTCCGCTCCGCGTCTGAGGGGGGTCTTCGAACTTTTCTTGAAGAGAGTAAGCAAACCCAGGGGCGCTAATCATCGGGAGTTTATGAGCTAGCAAAGAATGACAAAACACGGACTGGTTTCTGGCGCGGGTTATGCCGCGGGGCTGGTTAATCTTACAGCGATCGCCAAGGAGATTATTTCGTGGGATGTCAAGCAACGCTCATCAACGTTCACCCGGTTTGGTCGTCAGGTCCGGTTTCTATCTTTGCTTCCAGCATCGACCCGGCACAACTTTCCTGTTTCAGGAAACCCGCCTTGGCAACTATGATCCTCCTCACACTAGCTAGCGCGTCTTTGTGCGCCGTACTCGCCCCTGCTGCCTCTTCGGCACGCATTTCGTTGTTCCAGCGACTCTTCGGTCGCCGAGCTACCCGAGAATCGGTGGCTTTTGCTCCTCCACGAATCACATCGGACGAAGGTTGGACCTTCATCCAGTGCGAGGATGCCAAGTCATTCTTGGATTGGATCGGCCGAGATCAGGAAGGGCTGCCTTTCCGAGATGGAGAGCCGATGTCACTCGGATCTCACGTTTTGATCGAAATGTATGATTGCGATCAAGACAGCCTGAAACTCGAAGACACTGTCGGTGATGCCATGCGCGACGCCGCCGTGAATTCGAAGGCAACTGTTGTCGCAGAATCGTTCCACGAGTTCAAGCCGTGGGGTGTTTCGGGTGCGGTCATCATCCAAGAATCGCACTACACGATCCACACCTGGCCCGAGCATGGGTACGCCGCTGTAGACCTGTTCTACTGTGGTGGCACCGTCCACGTGCACAACGCGGTTGACACCTTGATGGACCGGTTCAAACCAGGCCGAATCAAGTTCCTTGTCGTCCGCCGAGGACGCGAGAACGAAGTCGCCGGCTAAATCGATTCTCACCACTTTGGGCTCCAAGGACGGACTGTTCTTGGGGCTCTCTTCATGACCCCAAGACTCTAAAATCAACTTAAATCAATGCATAGCGACGCCACTGGAATGTTCATTACCGAAACACACACCGATGCTGCCATCTGGATGTTTCGAGTTAGCAAGATGCTCCTTGAAGGAAGCACCCAATTTCAAACCTACCAAATCTGCGAAGTCCCGCGGTTCGGTAAGAGCCTATTCCTGGACTACAACATCCAAACCAGCTTGATGGATGAGCATGTGTTCCACGAATGCATGACTCAACCAGCTATGACCCTGCATCCAAACCCGAAGAAGGTTGTGGTTTGCGGTGGTGGCGAAGGCGCGACGCTCCGAGAAGCCCTCAAGCACAACACTGTCGAAGAAGCGGTCATGGTCGATATCGACGAAGAGCTGGTGGATATGGTCAAGGTACACATGCCGGAATGGCACCAAGGCGCCTTTGAAGATAAGCGAACCACCTTGCTGCACACTGATGCACGAGCATGGCTCGCCGATCACAAGGGCGCAAACTACGATGTCGTCCTCAGCGACTTGCCAAACCCTCACGAAGAAGGACCTGGCCAGATGCTCTTCACCAAGGAGTATTTCCAGATCGCGGCCGATGCAATGAGCGATGACGGCGTGTTCGCGATGCAAGCAGGTACTGCAAACCAGAACTATCCAGAATGCATGCTGAGCTGCATCAAGACGCTTGAAAGCATGGATTGCTTCGAGTACGTTGCGGGATACTACGGTATCGTCACTACTTTCTTCCAGCCTTGGGGATTTGTGCTCGCCAGCAAGAAGTACGATCCAAAGGCTCTGAGCCCAGAAGAAATCGCAAAGCGGTTTGCAGCGCGAGGCGTGAAGACCCGGTATTACACACCCGACTTCCACTCTGCAGTGTTCAACCTTCCCCCGTACTTAATGGAGCAATGGGACAAGGCCAGAATTCTTACTGATGCCGACCCGTTTGTTTGGACGGCATAACGCGTCTAGGGCTGGGGTCAGAGTTAGATCCCAGCCCAGGATAAATAAACAATGGTGTTTCGCAGAATCTACTGGGTGGTCGAAGACCTCAACTCAACTAACTCCAGCGTACGTGGAGTGTTTACCAGCGTCGCAGACTTGACCGATCGCTTGATCGCCGAACTGAAGACAAGCGATCATATTCGGCTATCGCTGATGCGCCTCGACAAAGACCACGGAACGCTTGGGAGTTGGAATTCTCCTGACTTCAAGAGCTTGATTGATGACCTCAATGAGTTTATTGCGACTGGCGAATTCACCTACGACGAGTGCCACGGATTGGCGCAATCTCTCAGCGAAAAATTTATGGTGCCTGCCTAACCGGCCACGTCGAAAGCAAAAGAATAGCCAGCCTCCTTTCGAAGGCTGGCTATTTTGTTCTGGGATCAGCTGAGCTTAGTTAGAGCCGGCCGGCTTCTCTTCGTTTGTCGGGCTACCCTCGCCAGTCATTGTGCCGGTACCTTTGTTCTTGTCTTCTTCGGCAGCCTTATCCAAGGACTCCATCGCAGCCTTCCAAGGCTTTTCGAGTTCCTTTTCGTAGATGCTGATCTTGGCGTTCTTCAACTTGTCGAGCAGTCGCTTGTCCAAGTCGTTTGCCGTTAGACCCTTTTGGACAGCAAGCTGTCGCTTGATCCATTGGCGATCCACATCTCGTGGCTCTTTCTTGATTTCTTGCTGTCGATCTTCGATGAAGAATCGTGCCCAACCATCGCTGAGCTTGACCCATTCGGTGGTCTTGCCTTCTGGAGTGTTGAGAAGCAAGTCTCGAATATCGGCGGAAGGAATCATGCCTGGCACGCGTTGTGGGAATCGGCCTTGGCTTTCCTTTGCTCCCGGAGCATCGCTGTATCGCGTTGCAACGGTGGAGAACGTGGTGCCTTGGTCAAGAGCGCGGTCGACGTCTCGCTTGGTTCGCTCTTCCTTCACAAACACCCAGAGGGCATCTACCGTGGTTGGAATCGTGAACATCTGCGGGTTGTTCTTGATCTGAGCGTCGACTTCAGCATCGGTGATTGTGATGCCCTTGGTCAACAGCATTTCGCGAGCAAGGTCAACCTTCAAGCTGCTTCGAATTTGGTCCAGGGTCAGTCCCTTTTCCATCAACTGGCTGATGAAGTTCTCATCGCGCTTGCGTTGGAATTCGACTTCCTTATTGATCTGATCCTTGGTTGGCTCAACCTTCATGTCCTTGGCGAGCTGCATAATCACGCGTTGGCGGATCATGTCCTGCAAGCCTTGGAAAGCTAGGGTCTCAGCCACAGGTGCGGCAACGACAGAACCATTGTCTGCAACGATCTGAACTTCAGGTTTGACCTTCAGATAGTCGTAGAACTCCTTCATGGTGATTGCTTCACCGTTGACATCGGCAAGCTTTTCTTCTTTTTGGCAGCCAGTTGCGCCAAAGAGTGCCACCGAAACCAGGCCTAACAAGCCAAGTTGATGCAAAATCGTTTTGTTCATAGATTCAAAAATCCCAGATTGACCCGTAAGAGTACCAGGTACAAGGCGTTCCCGGGCCTCTTCTCACAACGCAAAACATGCGCCAAAAGTGCCTGATCTGAAATAAGAATCGGTGAAAACCTAGGAAAAATGAAGGTTATGCGACGTTGACGCTGCTTTGTTCCTTCATGTGGCTGCGCAATCTTCCCATGGCCTGAGTGTGCAATTGATACACTCGGGACTCGGAAACACCGAGCAATTTACCAATTTCTCTAAAGGTCAAACCTTCGAAGTAATACAGCGCGACTACCATGCGCTCGCGTTCGGGCAGTTTATCAATACCGGCAGAAAGAATTCGCCGAATCTCGCGGCCTTCGACTTCGCCACTGGTGCTTGCTGTTTCGTCCACGATCATTTCGACAAACTGAACGTGGTCGTCGTGGTCACTGCTGTGTCCAACGATATCATCCAAAGAGTAAACATTGGTGCGGCCCATTCGAACCATCAGCTCGCTGACTTCCATCTCGGAAATTCCCAGAGCTTCGGCCATTTCACGCTCGCTTGGTGGGCGTCCCAATTTGCCTTCCAAAGCGAGGTGCGCTCGGTCCATCGCGCGCAGTTTTTCGCGGATTGATCGAGGAACCCAGTCTTCATCTCGAAGCATTTCGAGGATAGCTCCACGTATCAGGGCGATTGCATAGGTTTCAAATTTTACGTCTCGGGTCGGATCGAACTGATCCACGCTCTTGATGAGGCCAATGACGCCAGCACCGATCAAATCTTCGCGATCGACTCCACCCGGCAAGCTCGTCACCAAACGGCCCGAAGTGATCTTGACCAAATAGCTGAAATGGCTGATCAAGTCAATTCTGGCTTGTGGGTCTTTGTAAACCTTATAGTCCACCCACGCACGTTGCAAATTTTCTGGTGATAACGGCATCTAGCTTAATCCTCATGCTAAGACGTTGTAGCTTCGGTTGATGATTCCGGTACAGACTCGATTTGAGTTTGGACCTTCACCGGAACCGGATCAACGCTTGACCCTGTAAAGAATACATTCCATATCGTCACCGCAACCTTGCCCACCAGCCACGCGGCACCGCCGCGCAACAAGCATTGCACAGGATCAACTCCGGCAATCAAACTTGAACCCAGCGCGGCAATAGCCATGAGACCTGCCACCACTTTGCTCAATTCATTCGACATGAATCTGTTCCCTTCTCCAACATTTCGGTTTTCGGCCAAATCGTCTCCGAGCATTAGGGCAAATGCCACAAAATTTGCGAGGTTTTTGAACGTACGGCTTTAACACTTCAATTTAGGTTCAACGTTAACACCGCAGTCCCAGTGCCGCTGTTCCCAAGGTAGCTACAATAGGGGGAAGTGGTCCAGTCCGTCAGCCGGTTAGATAATCTCAAAACCCTGCGAGTCGCCAATATCGACTCAGCGCTGGCGGCTGCATTCATGTCGCTCCTTGGTGGAGCCTATCTGGTCAAGTTTGTTCAATATCTCGGCGGAGACATGAACAAAGGGCGGCTCGATATGATGATCGCGCTGTTCACAGCAATTCCCAGCTTGGTCGGCCTTTTGCAGATACCGGGCGCGATTTGGGGAAGGCGCTACCCTTACTACAAGGGATTCATCGGTCCTGGCGGTGCGATCTGGCGATTTCTGTACATTCCCATCGCCATCTTGCCGAGTCTCCACCTTCCGAACGTCGTCGCGATTACGTTAGTGATTCTCTGCGTGGGAGTCGCGAGCGCTAGTGTTCAGATCGTCTCGCCAATCTACAACGACTGGATGGCTGAGATGGTCCCCGCCAATTCGAGGGGATGGTTTTTCAGCCGGCGGAATGCGATGCAAGCTTGGGTTGGTGCCCTGGCCGCTTTCGGCGGCGGGTTCCTTTTCGACGAGTTGGGCAAAGCCACCAGCCCGCAAGTCACGTATACGGTCATCTTCACTCTTGGCATCGTTTTCGGACTCGTCAGCTTGGTCTACTTCTATCGCATGAAGAACATCCCGCGACCGGATGTGATGCAAGTCGGGTTCGTCGAAAGTATCCGAAACATGCAAGTTCCGTTCAAAAACCGAGATTTTCGAAAGACCTTGGTTTTCTTTTCGGTGTTCTTGATCGCCTCCAGTTTCGCGGGAAATCTTTGGAGTGCCTACGCCTTCGAGACCCTCAAAATGGGAATGACCGCATTCCAAGTGAGCGCGATTTGCCACGCGGCAGGAAACATCTCAGCCATTCGAATGTGGGGATTCTTGAGCGATAAATACGGCAACAAGCCGGTCATGGTGTTGCTCATCGCGGGCATTTCCCTCACACCATTTCCATGGATGATCTGCCAGCCCAACCAGGATGTATTTAATGCCGTCGTTCTGGGGATTACACATATCATTGCGGGGATGTGTTGGGGTGGAATCAGCGTTTGCCAGTTCAACCTCCTGCTCGCCACTTCTCCTGAAGAAGGACGTGCGAATTATCTTGGGGCGGGCATGGCAATGCAGTCCTTGATGGGCGCGGTAGGACCGCTTCTCGGAGCCGAAGTGATGTCGCAACTGCGCCACCAAGTACCAGCGGCAACCGCGTTCCATGCCATTTTTGCGATTACAGCAGTGCTGCGTGTATGTTCGATTCTCGTGCTGTTGCGAGTGCATGAATCCGGTTCGGTTTCGGTCAAAGGCACGTTCACCGAACTCGCCAAAATGTCGCCGCGTGGTTACATGGCGCTCCGCCAAATGAAAGGCTCGTCCGATGCCACTGTTCGTGGCGCTGCGATCGATTCCGCCGCAGACGTCCAGTTTGATATCGCCCGGGACGAAGTGATCCGCGCCTTGCACGACCCGTCGCCGAGGTTGCGCCGAAAAGCTGCCCGCGCTCTCAGCAGCTTACGGGGAGGGGAAGCGTCTGGAGCACTGATCGAGATGCTTCGCGAGCACCCTGACCTTGCGGAAGAAGAGATGCTCGAGACGTTGGGGCAACTCGAAAATCCGGACGCGGAACCTGTGCTGATCGAGTATTTGGGTTCACCGAGGCCACTTTTGCGCCGAGCCGCAGCCAGGGCCCTCGGCAACCTCGGAGGGCCGCAAGCCGGTGAAGCCCTCAAGGGAGCAGCCCAATCGAACCTCGATCCTGACCTGCGCCGCGCGGCGCTTCAAGGGTTGCGCGAGCTGGAGTTCATGGGAGCAGAATCCGAGATCGCTGAAGCCTGCTTGGACCCGCATCCGAGTGTCAGAATCGCTGCCGCCGAAGCCATCGAAGCCCTAACGATTCGCTCTGCAACTCCGAAGCTTCGGGCATCGCTCTCGCGATTTTCGGATGAAGCGTGCAGCGAGATCGCTTATGCGCTTGGGGCAGTCGGCGACGAGACTGATCTTGTTTTGATCCTGCAAGAGGCTCGGCGTTCGACTTCGGATATCACGCGGTGGCGGTGCTTGCTCGGCGTGGCCAAGTGTCTCGGATGCGAGACTATCGCCTACCGATTGATGCTTCAAGAGGGAATGGCCAGAGATAGTCTCGCGGCTCGGCTCCTGCGCGAATCTCATGCACCAAACGAGGTCTTTCGTTCCTTTGACCTGTTCACTCGAGATGAGGAATTCCAGGCATTGCGCGCGCTGGCCAAGTTCGACGCGGGACTTGAGCCACTGGTTCAAAACCCGGTTGAGGATTTGTACCTGGTCGCACTCGCAAAAGTAATTTCGAATCTCAATACCCGAGTGTGATTCGGTATTCTTCACGTTCGATGTACCGTGTTTTGGTAATTGATGACGAGGACGACGTCAGGTCGGCCGTCAAGAGGAGGCTAGCGCGTGAAGGGTTCGATATCGACCTCGCCGACAGTTCTGAATCCGGGATTGCCAAAATCCAAAAGTCCGATCCCCCGTTCGATGTGATCATTACGGACATGAGCATGGAAGATCCTAACTCAGGAATCCGTGTACTGAGCGCTGCTTTTGCTCGTGATCTCTTTGCTGAAGTGATTGTGATGACGGCGTACGGCAATGTGGCTAATGCCGTGGAATGTATGCGCCGAGGGGCGTTCGACTACATCGAAAAGAACAGTCCGAACACCGACGTTTTTGAGCTGCTGGTACAAAAAATCGACGCAGCCATGGACCGACGCAGACAAGATGTTCGCGCGATAGAGCGGTGGGAAAGCGTTGCGCGCGCGCAGGAGAAACGAACAGACCATGCCTAAGATTTCGAATCGAGCAATCAGCACTCCCGAATCACCTATTCGAAAGCTCACCCCATTCGCCGATGCCGCTAAAGCAAGAGGAACGAAGGTTTATCACCTCAACATCGGCCAGCCAGACGTACCGGCACCAGCAGAATTTTGGCAGGCGATCAAGTCTATCTCTGACCCTATCGTCGCCTACACCCACTCAGCCGGAATCCCCACTCTCCGAAAAGCTGCCGTCGAGCACTACCGCAGCAAAGGGATCATGGTGGATGAGGACAATCTGTTCGTCACCACCGCTGGCTCGGAAGCGATTATCTTCGGATTCCTAGCCTGCCTCAACCCGGGTGATGAGGTGATCATTCCCGAGCCTCTTTATGCGAACTATATTGGCTTTGCGGCGATTGCTGGCGTGACGGTTGTGCCCATCACTACCAAGATCGAAGAGGACTTCCGACTCCCAAGCATCGAAGAGTTTGAAAAGCGAATCACCACGAAAACAAAGGCGATTCTCATCTGCAATCCAAACAATCCAACTGGAACGGTTTACGATCAATCGCAGCTTGAAGCGCTCAGGGACTTGGTTCTGGAACACGATTTGTTCCTATTCGCGGATGAGGTGTACCACGAATTCAATTACACCGGACAAAGCGTGCCATCGGTACTTAATCTGACCGGAATCGAGAACAACGCTATCGTCATCGACTCGGTTTCCAAGAAGTTCAGCCTCTGCGGCGCACGAGTTGGATTCTTCATCTGCCGAAACAAGGAAGTTTTCCATTCGGCGATCAAGTTTTCGCAAGCTAGACTCTCGCCGCCAGCCATCGAACAGATCGGTGTCGAAGCCGCGTTGCGCACCACCCCGCGATCCTATTTCGACGATATGAACGCGGAGTATCGCCACCGCCGAGACATCTTGGTCAAGAGACTCAAGAGTTTCAATGGCGTCACGGTTCCGCAAATCGAAGGAGCGTTCTACGCCATGGTCAGGTTGCCAATCGACGATTGCGACCGATTCTGCCAGTGGATGTTAGAGGAGTTTTCTCACGAGGGCAAAACCGTGATGATGGCGCCTGGCACGGGATTTTATGAAACGGATGGAGTCGGCAAGGACGAGGTTCGAATCGCCTATGTCCTAAAGGGTGAAGACTTGGAAGTCGCGCTAGATGTCCTCCAGCAAGGTCTCGCTGTATATCCTGGGCGGACTTGCGAACAGCTAACAGCAAAGGTCTAATAACACGGATGCCCCCCAAATTGGGGAGCATCCTTTTCTTTCGCAGACGAAGAAATTAGACTCCGGGTCGGCCGCCACCAGGGCCACCGCCGTTGCCACCTGGCCCTCCCTGACCAGGGCCGCCTGGGCCGCCCTGTGGAGGAGCTTCGTTCTGGAAGGTGAACGGTGCGCCGAGCATATTTCTCCATGTTTGTCGCTGATCGGCAGTGAGCATCGCCATGACGTCTGCATTGAACGCATCTTCAAGTTGCTTTGCCCGAGCTCGCATCTGATCTGGAGCCAGTCGCTGCTCCATCAGTGCTCGCATGGCTTGTTGGAGAGCCTGCATTCGCGTTCTGAAGCTGCTCTTTTGCTCATTCGTCAGGTTCAGCGCCTGTGCGACTTCTGGTCGACCAATCGCCTTTGCACCATCGAATTGAAGTGCAAGCTGGTGATATCGGTGATACTGAGCATCATTCAAGATATCTTGCAGCTCTTCTTCGATGTGCTGACCGCGAGGATCTGGTCCGTTCGGAGGTCCGCCAGGACCGCCTTGTCCAGGACCACCCTGCCCGCCAGGACCCCCAGGTCCCATGCCGCCGCCAGGTCCACCTTGTCCACCGCCTTGTCCCGGGCCACCTTGACCAGGTCCGCCCTGACCGCCTTGTGGAGGTCGGAGAAGTTCTCGAATCGCTGACTTTTGATCTGCGCTGAGGTGAAGTTCTTGACCGACATCATTTCGGAGCAAAAGCATCGGACCGCCTTGTGGGCCCATTGGACGGCCCATTCCAGGACCACCGGGTCCACCAGGGCCGTTCTGGCCTCCTTGGCCGCCTCCGCTGCCTGGGGTTGGCTGACCGTAGCTTGCCGCCCCGATCAGGGTCATCAACGCAATCGCTGTGAGGGTCATTGTCTTGTGAATGGTTTTCATTTCGTTTTCCTATCCCAGTTTCTGTCTCTGGTATTGCAATAGTAGGTTTTGGTTATTTGGAAATTATTTGGAAATTGCAAATAGTCTCGATTTAGGGAAAATTAGCTTCGCGGTCGTGCCTTTTTGCACTGCAGATGCGATTTCGAGCCTGCCTTGATAGGTGTTTGCCAGTGTTTGGGTGATCGCAATACCAAGCCCCAACGAACCCGTATCGCGGGATCTGGATTCATCTCCGCGGTAGAACCGCTCGCCAAGCCTGGCCAACTGATCCGCAGGAATGCCGCTCCCGGAATCGGCGACAACGATCGCAAATTCATCACCAACAACTTCGAGGTGGATGTTGACCGCACCGGATTCTGGCGTATGCCGCTTCGCGTTACTGATCAGATTCACCAGCATGCGATGTAGATGGTTCGGGCCTATTTCTACTTCATATCCGCCAAGTTCAGGTGAAACTTGCGGGGCCGGGCCGCTTTGGCTTTCCGCGTATTTCAAGGCGGCTTGAACCGCAGATGCGATTCCGATGCGTCCTGGTTCAGCATGGAGCTCGCCCGCGTCCGATCTCGCCAGCGTCACCAGCTCGTTGACCAGGTGGGTCATCACATTCGCGGCGTCCGATGCGACTTGCAACGATTCTTTCATCTCGGCGGGGTCATCCGATGGTTGTGAGGTTGCCAGCTTCAACCGAGTTAAAGGTGTTCGCAATTCATGGCTGGCATCAGCGACAAATCTCCGCTGTTGCTCGTTCGATCGTTTCAGCGCGCCAAATGCAGATTCCAGTCGTTCCAGCATTCCGTTAAAAGCAAACGCTAACTGACCCAGTTCGTCCTTGGACTTCACCTCCAATCGCGTGCTCAGATCATCTTCATCGAGTTCGGTCGCGGTCTGCGCGACCCGCTTGATCGGCCGAACTGCACCTTCTGCCAGAAAGTATGCGGCCAGTCCGCTCAGGATCAGCGCAATGGGAATCAATGACCAAAACACCGTGGTTTGCGCTGCTTCTAGTCTCTGCCGGTCGCTCAGTCCTCGCCCGATTTGAACGATCACCCTTCCTTCCCTGGAGGGAAAAGCCGCGGTCAGCAGAAGGTACTTCTCTTCATTGAATGTGACGGTATCGAAAATGGGTGCACCAGACTTTGCTTTCTCAAACTGAGCTGGAAACGGAGGTTTGTCGAAGCTATTCGGTCCGCCGACACGAGCCCCGGTTTCATCAAACACGCTAGGCCTCTGGATGTCGTTGAACCGCTGAGGCGGCCCACCACGTTGGTTCGGGCCTTCTTCACCGGGCGGCTGATTTGGATCGTCCAGGTTGAACCTTGGTGGAACTCGGCTGGCTTGCTGGGCAATATTCATCAGCTCCGTGCGCAGATTGCGATCTGCAACGGTCCTTGTGGTCGCCAAAAACACGTTCAATGTAATCGCCAAAACCGCAAGCATTACCAGCGAGTTGATCAGAACGAGGCGTATTTTGAAGCTCATGCGCTCTCCTCCGGAGTGACCAACCGGTAACCAAATCCGTGGACAGTTTGAATCAGGCTCTTTTCCCGCCCCTCATCAATCTTCTTCCGGAGCGCGGTGACATGAAAGTTGACCGTATTGCTCATGCTGGCGTCATCATTCCAAATTTGGTCGATGATCATTTCTCTTTCGAGCACGCGGCCCGCGTTCCGAGCGAGTGCCTCCAGCAGTGAGAATTCTCGAGGAGTCAGTCGAATTTCTTGCCCATTTCTGGTCACGGACTTGCCCTTTGGATCAATGTGTAGGTCGGCCACCACCAAGATCTCGGAGCGAGTTGATTTGTCGCGCCGAAGCAACGCGCGGATGCGGGCCAGAAGTTCGCTAAGCTCAAACGGTTTGGGCAGATAATCGTCCGCACCAGCATCGAGCCCCTGAACCTTGTCCTCGACGTCGTCTCGTGCGGTGAGCATCAATATCGGGCAATTCACTTTGCTTCGCCGCAACCGCTCGCAGACCTCAATCCCACCCATTTTGGGCAGCATCAGATCAAGCAAAATCAGATGCGGTGGGTTCAATTTGGCTTCTTCAAGCCCGGAAATACCATCGAACGCAACTTCAACTGAGTACCCCTCTTTTTCTAGGGCACGCTTCAATTGCATCGCGATCACGCGATCATCTTCGACGACGAGCAACTTCAATTCGCCTACATTCTACGCTCAATTCTTGAACAAGGCTTGAGCGAGAGCGGATTGAACTTTGTGATCGACAATCGGATCGGGATAACCATCGGGCGCACCGGGATGTGGCCAATGGATTGCTTCCGAGTCCAACTCGGATAGTTCCGGGCACCACTTCCGGATGAACTCTCCGGCCGGGTCAAACTTTTTGCTTTGCAAAATGGGGTTAAAAATTCGGAAGTACGGCTGCGCGTCGACGCCAGTACTCGCCGACCATTGCCAACCGCCATTATTCGAAGCCAAATCAAAATCCAGCAGATAACGGGAGAAGAACTCCTCCCCCTTGCGCCAATCCACCAGCAGGTCTTTCGTCAGGAACATGGCGGTGATCATGCGCAGGCGATTGTGCATCCAACCGGTTTGAACTAAGCAGCGCATCGCCGCATCCACTACTGGAAATCCCGTCTGCCCCGTGCACCAAGCCTCGAAATGCTCCTTCGAGCCGGGCCAAGTGATCGCATCACATTCTGGTTTGAAAGATCCTCCGACAACATGCGGAAACTCGCTGAGGATCATCTGATAAAACTCGCGCCAGATCAGCTCGTTCAGCCATTTCTCTTTAGGGTCCTGAGCACGAATCGCCTCTCGGACGCATTCTCGGATCGAGATCGTCCCGTGCCTGAGGTGGACGCTGAGCCCACTTGTTCCCTCAATTCCGAATAGATCACGAGTGTCGCCGTACGCCTCAATTCCTGGCGCAAACCGGGCTAACCGCTCTCTTGCCGCCGATTCACCCGCTTCAAGCCAAAGCTCGCTTCGTTCGAATCCGAGTTCCTCGATCCTCGGAAGCTGCGTGCCAGCAGGTAGCGAGTCGGCAGCCCAAAACTTACTTTGATCCACTTTGTGCTCGCGGATATCATCGTCGTTGAGTTTTGCCTTCCATGCTTTGCTGTAAGGCGTGAAAACCTTAAACGGTTCGCCAGAACCATTCAAGATTTCTCGGCGAGCGAAGACCACGTGGTCCTTGACAAACTTGGATTGAATTCCTTCTTCCCGCAGTGCCTGTCGCACCTTCGCATCCCGCTCAAGAGCATACGGCTCGACATCGCCGTTTACATATACAGATTCAACTTCCAGTTGCTCAGCAAGCCACGGAATCAGCTCGGCTGGGTTTCCGTCCAACACAATCAACCGAGAACCGAGCATTCTCAGCTTCTCGTCAACCTCTCGCAGACTGTCGTGAATGAAGGTCAGGCGTTTGTCGTCTTTGTCCTGGAGTTGATCCAAGATCAGGCGATCAAACACAAAAACGACCGCTACTTGATCAGATTCTTGAGTAGCGAGCGAAAGCGCGGCGTGATCGGTCAGCCGCAGGTCGCGGCGAATCCAGCATAGCGAGCGGCGCACGGGCATTACTGCGGTTCTACGATGATCACCGCGACCGCGACTGCAACAAACCGCTCATGGCTCAGGCTGAGGTGAATCTGAACATTCTTCATCGAATCCGGCTGATTGACCCACACCACTTCTGCCGAGTTGTTCTTTCGTCCCAAAAGACTGAGGTCCTGCCATCCAAAACCGCCTCCAGCCGCTTTGTAGAGTGCCTCTTTGCCGGCCCATCGACTGGCCACCCGCTCTGGAGTTAGCTCCATTTCTCGCTCTTGAGGGGTCAAAATCCGTTCGAGAAACTTTGGGTTAGCCATCGCTTCTCGAATGCGGTCCACATGGACGATATCGATGCCGATTCCTCGGATCACGCGTTCGCCTTTTGCAACATCTCGGCGAGGTCCACCAAATTGATTTCTTCGTCGGTCACGCTCTTGATTCCGGTGTCCAGCATGATGCGGCAGAAAGGACATCCGAGCGCGACGGTCTTTGCGCCGGTATCTAGAAGCTGCTGAGCGCGACGATTCGTGGGTCGCTCATCTGGAGCTTCTTCCATCCACATGCGACCACCGCCCGCACCACAACAAAGCGTCTTGTTCCGGTTATGGATCGGCTCCGCGAGTTGTCCCTTCCGGAAAAGGTTTCGGGGCGCATCGGATTCATCGTTCACTCGGCCCAAATAGCATGGGTCGTGGAATGCGACCTCACCGTCAGCAACTTCAATCCCTTTCAGTTTGCCTTGGTCTACAAGGTCAGCGAGGAACTGAGTGTGATGCTGAACTTCGAGTTCGGCGCCGAACTGCTGGTATTCGTTTTTGAGTGTATTGAAGCAGTGCGGGCATGGCGTGACGACCTTTTTGACCTTATACTTTTGGAACGTCGCGACATTCTTCTGAGCCATTTCTTGGAACAGGAACTCGTCGCCAACGCGCCGCGCTGAATCCCCCGTGCAAGACTCTTCTTTGCCTAGGCAGGCGTAGTTGACGCCGGCCTTGCCCATCAAATCGGCTACCGCTTTGGTGGTTTGCATGGCGCCGGGGTCGGTTGCACCAGCACAGCCCACCCAGAACAAAACGTCGAAATCTTCGGTTTCTCTGGCGACGGGGACGTTCATGCCTTCCATCCACGTTTCGCGCTCGCTCGCCGGTGCGCCCCAAGCGTTCGAGGTCGATCCGGTTTGCCGTAGCATCACCGCAGGCCCGCCGCTGAGTTGACCTTCAGCGACCAGATTCCGGCGAGAATCGACAATCAAATCAACGTGGCGGATGAGAACCGGGCAGGCTTCGACGCATGCATTACATGTCGTGCAAGCCCAAAGCGCTTCTTCCGAAACTGCTGCTGCAACGCCCTCGCCAGTCACAAGCGACCGGTGGATATCGGCGACCACCTTTTGCGGATTGAGCGGTTTACCGACGTTGTGTGCTGGACAGACTTCGGTACACCGCCCACAACCCATGCAAGCGTCCAAAGTGAGCAAGTGCCACCTCGAATATTCGGTTGCCTTTGCGACGCCAATTTGGCCGGTTTGCTCGACTTCTTCCATCGAAATCAGTTTGAGCTCACCCATCGGAATATCGGGCTTGCCCGCCGCACTCGCTACTGCGAGGACGATGTGCTTGAGCCTCATGTGTGGAAGCCCAGCCCAAAACGCAAAAAACAAGATGACGTGGCTCCACCAAATGGCGATGTAGATGCTTGGAGCAAGATTCGCTGGCATCAATTGGCTGATCGCATAGCCGATTGGAGCAGAACTGTTGTGCGGTTGTGGGTCTGCCGCCATTCGCGCCGCTTCAAGCAGGTATCCGCCGATTCCGAGCAAGAACAGCAAAACGAGTGCCCAAGAATCGCGCCATTCATGAGCCATTTGCTTGAGCCGGAATCCCCACCGGCGACCCATCGCCCAAGTCACTCCGATGACGAAAAGCAACCCGAGGATGTCAAAAATGAATTCAAAACCGAGGAAGTACGCGCCCTTATGCCAGTTCGGGAGACCAATCAGTGGAGCGTATGTTGCCAGCGCGAGAAGCGTGGTGGCGGCAAGTAGTGAGAGAAATCCGTAAAAAATGAGCAGGTGCATTGGTGCGCCAGATTTCGGGCGCGAAGACCGGACCTTCTTCTGGAGCAAAATGAACTTGACGATGTTCTGGATTGGGTTGGCCTTCCAATCCGGCTTTTTGCCCTGCATCCAATAGCGCGAGCGGCCCCAAATCCCGTAGATCAGGGCTGCGGTGGAAAGAACCGCAAGTGTGTAGAACACGGCTTTGTGCTCCCATCCCATGTAAAGGAACTCGTGTCGAGTGGCTTCCACGCCAAACACTATACCGGGTGAATTATTCTGCTTCGCTCGCCACGGTCAACAACGCTTGCCCGTAGCTTGTTTTGCTTAACAGTTGAGCCTGTTCGATCAGCGCAGATTTGGAGATCCAACCTTGCCGGAAAGCAACTTCTTCAGGAGATGCCACCAATAAACCCTGCCGATTTTCGATGGTCTCAACGAAATTGGATGCCTGGATCAGCGACGAGTGGGTTCCCGTATCCAGCCAAGTCGTGCCTCGACCCATGATCTCCACTTGCAATTGGCCGCGATCCAAATACGCTTGGTTGATGCTAGTGATCTCAAGTTCACCGCGCGCACTAGGCGTGATTCCCTTGGCGATCTCGACCACCTGCTCATCGTAAAAATACAGCCCAGTCACGGCGCAAGAGCTACGAGGCTCCTTCGGCTTCTCTTCGATATGAACCGCCTTGCCGCTCGAATCAAACTCGACAACGCCATATTCCGATGGATTGCCGACATGGTAGGCAAACACCGTCGATCCAACGACCTGGGAATTTGCGGATTGCAAACTCTCCGAAAGTCGGTTGCCATAAAAAATGTTATCGCCCAAAACTAATGCAGAGCGATCGCCGGCGATAAAGTCCTCACCGATCAAGAATGCCTGAGCGATTCCCTTAGGCTCGGGTTGTACGGCGTAAGAAATCTGAATCCCCCACTGCGTACCATCTCCGAGTAGACGAACAAATTGTTCTTGCTCGTGGGGTGTTGTGATCACCAAAATTTCGCGGATGCCAGCCAGCATCAGCGTGGTGAGCGGATGATAGATCATCGGCTTGTTGTAGATTGGGAGCAGCTGTTTGCTGACGGCAATCGTGATCGGCCAGAGCCGAGTGCCAGTGCCTCCCGCTAACAAAATCCCTTTACGCGCCATCGTAATGCTCCTTCATCCAGGTCAAGTATTCGCCGGACTGTGCCATCGAAACCCAATCCGTATTATCGGCATACCACTTGATGGTCTGGCGTAAACCTTCTTCAAAGCCAGTTTCAGGTTTCCAGCCAAGCTTGGAAGAGATTTTTGTGTTGTCAATCTCATACCGATAGTCGTGACCGGGCCGATCTGCTACGAACGTGATGAGCTCTCGCAATGATTCTGGCGATGCCGATCGGTGTTCTGCGACCAGGTCACAGATTGTCTCGACAACCTTTATGTTTGGAATCGCAGTGCCGCCGCCGATGCAATAGGTTTCTCCGACATTGCCGTGTTCAGCGACTTGCCAAAGCGCACGGCAGTGGTCCGAAACAAAGAGCCAATCGCGAACGTTCTTGCCTTCGCCATAAACGGGTAACCGCTTCCCAGACATTGCGTTCAGGATCATCAGCGGAATGAGCTTCTCTGGAAACTGCCTCGGGCCGAAATTGTTACTGCAATTCGTGAGCTTCACCGGCAGACCATAGGTGCGCGAATACGCACGGACAAAGTGGTCTGCGCTTGCCTTGCTGGCGGAATATGGGCTGCTCGGATCGTATGCAGTCGATTCATCGAAGAGTCCGTCGTCGCCTAGGCTGCCGAACACTTCGTCGGTACTCACGCTGAGAAACACCCGATCATTTGCCTCCCCCCAGTGCTGTCGGCAAGCCTCAAGCAAGTTAAATGTGCCGACTACATTGGAATTCAAAAACGATCGAGGATCCTTGATGCTTCGGTCAACGTGCGTCTCCGCAGCAAAGTGGATGACCCATTCAGGATCGAATTCTTGAATAGCACCCAGTACCGACTCGTATTCAGAAAGTTGAACCTGTTTAAACTGGTAGTTCGAGTACTTTTCAAGCGAAGTCAGGTTCAGTGGGTGAGCCGCATAGGTAAGGGCATCGAGGTTGAGAAATTGGGAATCGGGGTTTTGAGGCACAAACAATTCAAGAAAATTGGACCCAATAAATCCTGCGCCACCTGTCACCAGAATCCGCTTTGCCATCTGCGCCGAGAATACCCGTGGATCATCTCGTCCCCATGACACAAGTATTTATGCTGGCATCCCCTAATTCAAACAAATTTAATGTGGTTTTTGAGCACCTCCTTAGTTACAATAGGGATTGTATAGGGGTCGTGCGTGCAGGGCGACCACTCTAGTGATCGGAGTAACTGAATTCATGAAAAAGACAATTTTTGCATCGTTATTGGCAGTGGGAATTGGCGCCACCGCGAGTGCTGTTGCACCGCGAGTCATCTTCTCGAGCATCGTCGCACCGGCTGACCTCGGAACAAACGTGGTTCCAGGTTATCCTGGCGCGACCTGGTCCGCTCCTACTGGAACTTCAGCATCCCGAATCCTTGACGGGATTTCACCAAGCTCGGATTTCAGCCGATGGGTTGGCGTTGGAAGAATTGAAGCCGGAACGACTGACGAAGATTGTTTGACCTACGGCCAAGACATCACCACCGGTTCCTTCAATTCGGTTTTGCGCGAGAACACCGCCATGCCTGTGAACGGCTTCTTGGTAGACGATATTAAGAACGGCGCTACAGCAATCAACAATTCCGGTTTGATGTTGTTCGGACTTGACGATACAAACACGGCGTCCTCGTCGACCTTGGATGACCACTTGATGACTTTTGATGGAACGAATTACACCCTCATTCACAGCCAACTCGGTGCAGCTCCAAACTTGTCGGGGATGTTCTTCCAGGGTGCATTTGCTACTGCCGCTCTCGCCGGTAGCGATATCTGGTTCGGAAACACCGCAGGTGCTACTTCAGGTGCTGCGCGACAAACGTTCTACAAGAATAGCGATGTTCAAGTCCGAGCGACCGTGACGGTTCCAACTGGTCAAGCTGCTGCTGGCACTTCAACCCTCAGCACAATGACCGCAGGTAGCTTGAAGGTTGACGCGACGGGAACAAACACCGCCTACGTCGGAACACTGACCACTCCAGCAAGCACCACAGTTTTGGTTTACAACGGCGATGTGAAGATCCAAAGGAACCAAGTTCTTCCTGGCTCCGGATTCACCAGCTTGGTCAACACGATTGACGTCGATATCAACATGGCTCCAAACGGCAACTACATGGCCCGCGGTAGCAACGTAGATGGACAAGACTGGGTTGTCAGGAATGGCACCGTCGTCGCTCAAAAGGGTGCGCCGGTCAATCCTGGATCGACGATCAACTGGGATGACACTGCTTTCTCTGCTGGCTTCTTCATGAGCATGACCAACAACTACGGCGAGACGATCGTCGGTGGTTTGACAACCGACACCAACACGGCTGCAGATGCCTACATGGTGGCTCACGGTCGATTGGTGTTCCTGAAAGAAGGCGACGAAGTCGACTTGACCGGCGATGGAGTCGGCGATGGCGTTTTCATCTCGACTTTCAACGATGACAACGGATTCCTCACCGACAACCTTTACTGGTACTTCAGCGGCAACCTGAAGGATGGCGCAGGAAACATCGTGGGCAACGCGTTCATGCGTTACCCAGTGCCGATCCTCGGCGACGTCGATAGTGACGACGAAGTTGGAGCATCAGACTTCGATATCGTTGTTGCCAACTTTGGCAACTCGCCAGCGACCTATGCCGAAGGCGATGTCGACGGCGACGGAGAAGTTGGATCGACCGACTTCGACATCGTCGTGGCCAACTTCTCTCGCTCTCGATAAGCTCTCTAATCGAGTTCAACACAATGCCCGGCCAGTAAATGGCCGGGCTTTTTCCTGTTAACGATTCGTGATTATGAGTTCAAGCCAGCAAAAATACGGTGGCGCAACGTCGCGGATTCGGCATGACCTATTTCATAATTGAAGCTGAATCTAATGCAGGAGATTCAAATGGCCATGAACTTTAGAACGCTCTCTATCGTGTCGCTCGCTTTGATGGTTGCTTCGGCAAATGCAGTCGAAGTGAAGACTATCTTTTCATCGCTGCCTGGCAGCCTCAACTCAGTTCCAGGATATCCTAGCGATGTCTTCAACCCAGCTTACATTTCCGGAACGTCCACCAACTCTGGTGGCGCATTCCGACAGCCTTACTTGAGCCCAGACGGAACCCGATGGCTGATGCGATGTCAAATCGACACCTCTTTCAGCGCAACCACCGGCGATGACACCATCATCTACGGCCAAGGCCTAAACACTTCTTCGTTCGGTTCCGCAACTCGAACCGGCGAAATCGTGCCTTGGGATCCAGGCACCGTTTGGAACGCACTCGGCAACCAAATCGCAATCAATAACGCTGGCCTCATCGCCTTCCGTGCGACCGTTGCCGCAGGCGCCTCTGTCACCGACACCGTTTGCACCTACAACTCCGGAACCTTTACCCAGCTCCTCAAGCAAGGCGATGCCGCTCCAGGACTTGCTGGTCTCTTCTTGCGTGATGCAGACGGAATTCACTTCGGAACTGACGGAACCACCGTTCGAGCTCGATGGCGAATCCAGACTGGCGCAACAACCGAGCCAGATGTTCTCCTCAACGGCAACACGCTGCTCGCACAATCCAGCGGACTCACGCTGACCTCCCCAATGGTTCCAACCACTTTGGCAGGACAGATGGTCGCTCCTTCGCAAACGCTCAAGAACACCGGACTTCTTTCGTTCCGCACCAGTGCAGACGGTTCGGCTTCGATGTACTTTGCCAACCTCAACGGCCCAACCACCAGCGACTTCGTTCTCGTTCTCAACGGTAACGTCATCGCTCAAGAAGGCGCCGTACTTCCAGGAAGCGGCAACCCAAGCACCGTCGTGACCTTCGGTAACTCCTCCTCGCACAACGTGGCAAACGGCGGAAACTACATCTACCGCGGAACTTGGAACGACGGTCCAGCAGAAGTCACACGAACAAACTTCGTGGTCAAGAACGGTAGTGTTATCTCCAAGACCGGTAACACGCTGTCCCCATTCATGACTGAAGCCTGGGAAGACGATGCAAACGGAACTGTCGCACGCGTCACCGCAACCTACTTCACAACCTTCGTGAACAGCTACGGTGAGTTCGTGATCGGTGGAAGCACCAACAACCCCGACGTCAATGTCGACACCGTGCTCGTGGCAAACAATCGACGCATCATCCTTCGCGAAGGAGATCCAATCGACCTCAACAACAACGGTAACTTCGATGATGATTGTTTCGTGAACCTCATCAAGAGCGACGGATGCGCTTTCTCGGATAACGCCTATCTGTACCAAGTCGTCCAGACCGAAAACAGCACTGGCGCAATCACCGGCGAAGCGTTCCTCCGAATCGAAGTGCCAATCCCAGCCGACATCGATGGCGACGGCGAAGTTGGATCAACCGACTTCGATGCAGTCGTTTCCCAATTCGGTAACGGCGGCAGTGACATGCCAGAAGACGTCGACGGTGACGGAGAAGTAGGATCGACCGACTTCGACCTCGTCGTTGCTCAATTCGGCCGCTCGCGATAAGCACAATGCTCGCGTAAGCACAAACAGAATCGGCTCTCCAACAAAACTTGGAGGGCCGATTCTTGCTATCAAGTGCTTTTGCGGGCACGATTTAAGTTCAAATTCACGTACTCTCTAGCATAGATCGCTACAATTTATAGGTCCCGAATCATGAAGAAAATTGCCCTCATCTCAGCTCTCGTTACCGCCGGCGTTTCCATAGTCAGCGCGGCCAGCACCCACACCCTTTTGACCACAAAGTCTGGTCTTCTCAACGAACTCTCAAACCTCCCAGGTCGCCCGCTCGCATCTACAGGACGCATGGCAACTTCGCCAAACGGAAGCTACTACAGCTTCGTCGGTCTCGTCTCGGCAACCACCGCGCGAGTCTGGGTTGCCGGAGATACCATCGGTTACAACAACCAAAAGGTCGCATTGGCAGGAGACGCCGCGCCATTTGCTCCTGGATTCACGCTCCAATCGTTCCGATCGGGCGCGCTCGGGCTGGATGACGCTGGCAATCTCTATGTCTCGCTCGACACCAACGAAGCCACTACCGTAGACGACTACATTGTCCGCAAGGAGATGACCAACGCCAATCCTTTGACCTTCGCAGCGAAGGAAGGGGACCTGTTCTCAGGCGGAAACTACCTCGCTTCTGCATCGCCATCGCCCTATAACGGCACGGTTGCCTTCGCAAACGGCCCTGGACTCACCTCAACCAGCCAAGCGATCGTCAAGAACGGCGCTTCCACCTGGGTAAAGGGCGGCTCGTTCGCCAGCTACATCGGCCCAACCGACCCGATCACCAACCACACCGCAGATAACTACCGATTGGCGCAAGATGGCTCGGTCGAAGTTGGAACTGCCACCATCGGTGCCAACACAGCCAACGATCAGGTCGTTTTTGTCAACGGAAACGTGATGGCGCGCGAAGGTTTTAATCTCCCAGATTTCCTCCCTGCGCTCACCGTCAGCTCGCTTATCGGCGGACTTTCGCACTCGGCAGCAGCTGCCGGCGGTTGGTACTGCTATCGAGGCACCGAGGCCGTCACGAATAACGAGTTCGCCGTCATCGGCAACATCAACACCGGATTCAAGAAGCTGATCCGCCAAACGGACCCGATTGCAACCGGCGAAACCGAAACTTGGAGCGGAGCAGTCGCCAGCGGTGGACTGGCCATCAGCGGAATCGGCGTCAACAAGTGGGGCGAGGCCGTCATCACCGGCTATAGCAGCCGCGCAAACGGACTGCAAGACTTCGTCATCATCTACGACAACGGCTATTATTCGCAGGTTCTCGTGCGAGAAGGTGACCAGATCGACGCGAACAACAACAACGTGCTCGATGACGACGCCAACATCCAATCGGTTCTGAACGACAATGTCAGCATCTCGGATTCAAACGAAATCTTCGTCTCGGCCACCTGCGTAAACAGCGGCGGAACCGGCGGATTCGGCGCCGCGATCCAGATTTTCTATCCGATCATCGCGGATGTGGATGGCGATGGCGAAGTCGGCTCCACCGATTTTGACCTTGTCGTCGCCCAGTTTGGAACAGCCGGCACCGCGGACATCGATCACGACGGAGAGGTCGGCTCAACCGACTTCGATATCGTGGTTGCTCAATTCGGCCGCAGCTAAATCCAGCGCAAACCGACCAAAAAACACCGAGGGCGCACACCCGCTCTCGGTGTTTTTGCGTTTTCCAGTCGATATTCCACGCTCCTCGATTTGAGGGCCCGACCGATCGCCAAAAAAGAAAAGTGCGACCGAAAGATCGGCCGCACTGATTGGTGAACCGGAGAGGTTCTGTCAAGCTGCGATCGAAAGGAATTCGCCGCTGCCATTTGCCCAAAGAGAAAATGGCAACGAAGGCGCAGAGCTTTGACCCGCGCGTTTAGCAGTCACGCGGAGCCAGATTTCTTGCCCGATCGCAGGCGAAAATTCCGTCTTTGTTTTGGTTGTAATGTCCAAGGTAGTCCAATCTCCGGTGGCGCCGGACGCCGATTCGACGAGGAACACGGTACCGCTGACGTTGCCGCTTCGATTCCACTTAAACGTGACCACACCTTCGGTATTAATCGTCACGGTTAAGTCCTTAGGAGTCGATGGTGGGGTGGATGTTCCGCCGTAGTTGTGGTTTGGCACCAACATAGCGTCTAAGACCGAGTTTGGAATCGCATTGTTTGCGCGCCAAATCTTGGCATAGCTGTTAATTGAAGCGCGGGCCAGAGCCTTCTTTTCGTTCTTATCGGCAGTAACGTTTGCCAATTCCGCCTTTTTCGAGGCTACTGCGGTGAGTGCTCCCTGGAAGTCCTCGCAAAGCGTGCTCAACGCGGTGATTTGTGCGGTGGTAATGCCCAACACGGTCTTGTAGGTGTTTGCATTTGCCAAGAAGACGTTCATGTCTTGTGCCAATAAGGCATCTTTGGTCTCTTCGGTGATGTATGTCATCAGTTTTTTCCTATCGTCCCGGTGTTTTGCGGGGTTAGTGTTAGCTTCGGTGCTCGCCGCGATGATCTGTAGACCGTTTTGTTGATAAACTTATAAATTTGTTTGGCCAGATTTTCACATTTTGCCCAGTCGATAGGGTGGGACACCCGTTTCAGGTTCAAACACAGTGATTTTGTGTACTTTTCTTTCGTGCTTTTGATCGATAAACGTGAACAAAGTTCAAATTCATTTGAAAGAATTACCGATTTTCTCGAGCTTATCAGGATATATGCTGAGAGCATTCCAAATTTGTGTGACACTTTGATGGATTATTGAGAAATAATCCGAAAATCGCCCAAGATTTTGGTGCAGAAGTTCGAGATTCTGCGGCAGTCTCTCGTCCAAACCGGGCGTTTGTCTGAGATTTCCCGGAGTCATGAGCGACATTCTTGAATCGATTTTGGACGTGTTCGGCAAAGAATCACGGCTTTTGGGGCGTCGTCCCGCCCTATTTTCAGGCATTTTCCGATTCCTGCCGAGAATTGGCACAAATTTTGTTGTGTATTTGACAGATTCATCTTATACTGAGAGGGAGAGGTCAAATTGATGCGATCAAATTTCAAGAAAGTCTCGTTACTCGCAATTGCGATGTCGGTTCTAGCTCCTTCCGCACATGCTCAGGATGATCCGGAATGGTTAGATGGATTCACAGACCCAATTCCCAAGGCTCTGCGGACAGGCATCAACCTAGATGGCATCTACCAAGCGGATTGGCAATACATGGAGAGTCGTCCATGTTATGACGATCGACGATTGACCGTCATGTTGACAGACCATGACTTTCTAAAAATCCGCGAGGCAGGCTTTGAGCATGTTCGGATTCCTGTTTCGCCTGTCGCATTTGGCGTTCATGATCAATCAGGGGCCGTGGACCCACAGTACGTATTCAAACGGAATGCCAATGACACCGGATTCGATAGCTATTGGCCAGTTGGATATCACATCGATGCGCATGAGAATTTCGCCGCTTTGGCTGCCGACATCATGTCTGCACAGGCGCACGATCTCGAAATCATTATTGACTGTCATCCATGGTTGGTATCCCAATCTCATTACAACTCTGCCTGGACAAAGGGAATCGCGACCAAACCACCTTCCGGAACGTTCATGGAGAACTTCTGTACGGATGGTCCGTTACCGATTCCGATTACTCAGAACCATCCTTTGCCAAAGTTCTGGTCTTCGTTTTTGCATGAACTCCGCTTCCACCTCGAGGTGATGGAAAATCCTTTGAATGGAAGTAATGTCTTTAAAGGCGTCCACTTTGAAGTGCTGAACGAGCCAATGGTCAATTTCTGGGGCGGCGGTGCTCCGCGGTATTCGGAGGGAATTGGCGTTCACACACTGCCTTCACAGTTCGAGACCTGGAAATTTGACCAGTTGGAAAATTGGAAATCCATACAAGCACAGGCGATCAAAGCTATTTACAGCGAAGTTGACCCCGAAGGTAGCCGAGTCATCGTTTCGACCCTGACCAATTTGGTCGATAGCTACGGATTGCAAAAGAGAGACCTCGCGCAGTTTCCTGTAATTACTTACCAATTCACACCATACCGGATCGCAGACATGGAAGCTATGGACTGCCCCGGAGATTATGCTCGACGACTCATTTATGCATACCATCCATATCTGCCTTTCAATTACACCCACAAAGTAGAAGTGGCCCTGCGCGATACGTTCTATTATAAGAAGCGTGATTACGGTAATGATCCAGTGACCCCGTGGACGACGGCCACTCTCAATTACCGAGATAACACGTTAGAGACTGAGAATAGCAGTACCCGAACGCGAGCAATGCCGTATATGCTCCAGTGGCTTGAGGACAACAACCACCCAGCTGTGATTGCAACGGAATTTGGCGCCATTAAGAGGGAAAGCGAGCACTATGATGAACCGTTACAGCCGCCCACTGGCCCCTCATTATTGACGATTAATGACTGGCAACGACTAAAGTGGCACTATGACATGCGCACCTTGCTCGAAGCGCAAAGTTCGGGCTGGACGGTGTTCGGCTACACCAGCACTTGGGGTATGACGGGTAGGTTCGTTTATCTGCAGCGATTCTTCTTGTCCGATAACCCGATTTATCACCGAAGTGAATCTCGAGATGGAAGCGCCGTTTTCGATCCAGAGATGATGAACGCTTTATTCGGAGACTCGAGGCCGAACGGAGATGGTGTAGATGATTAAGAAGTATTCGACTTTCGTCCTATTGCTTACTTGCAGCGTATCTCACGCACTGACTTGGTCGATGCGTGAGGTCGTGCCATCAGGGGAGTTCGACGTCGTTATCTCTGGCATTAATAACGCGGGGCAAATCGCTGCAAGTTCTCAATATAACCAAAGGGCTTTGCGAATAAATCCAGATGGTTCGACGAATGTCCTGCAAGCCAGCGATACAGGATATCGGTTCACGGCGGCTGGGGGCATAAACGAGAATGGTGAAGTTGCCGTGTTCGGTGAACGGCGCACAGAAAGTCCGGGCTCAAAAGTGAGTTATTGGACGCCTGGTGTGGGACTTACGGGTTTAGTCGCTCCGGATCCTGGCGAGTATTTTTCGGTCCAGAGTTTCGCGATCAATAATTCACGTTCCGCAGTCGGTTGGGCGCAGTGGGCAGGTCCGGGCGGCAGTGTTCCTTCAGGGATTGCAACGTATTACTCGCCGGATTCGGGCGGATACCTTGTTCCTGGGAACTGGGATGGAGACAATCTCGCCAGAGACATTAACGATGCTGGGAACATCGTGGGCTGTGTGAACTTGAATCCGATTCGCTGGAACCAAGACGGAAGTTACACATCGCTGGCGCTCGCCGGGCACTACGGCGTCGCAACAAGCATCAACTCAAGCGGAATGATCAGTGGTGTATTGAACAGTTCGTCGAGAAGGTACTTAGCGATTTGGAATGCGGCCGGACAATTGGTTCAAAAAATCGACATCGGTTCAAGAATCCCCGTCCCCAGTGCTCCCACCGACTACAGCTTCATCAATGACAACGGCGATGTTGTAGTGACCGGCGTTGTCAATGGTGCTGCAAGGCAATTCTTCTGGTCTCAGTCGACCGGAATTCTTGACTTTACTGACTCAATTTCGAATCGGAATGGGTTCAACTTGACTATCAGGGGGATCAATAACCGTCGGGAAATCATCTGCAACGGATATTTGGGAACTAACTACAAGTACAACCTGCTCCTCACGCCAGTGCCGGAGCCATCTGAGCTGGTTGCTCTCGGAGTTGGGCTGGTGGGCGTCGGCCTCACCCGCCTCAAGAGAAAAGCGGCCTGAGAGGCCCGGGTTCGAGTGGTCGGCGCGAGAATGTGTGCATCGTTTTGAGCGCACGGTACGTCTCGCCGCCCTCTCACCTGGGTATAATCTGCAAAAAGCTCACTCTCGACAAAGGCGAGATTGGGCGATTTTTGCGAACGAGGACCTAAAAAAGCATCATGCCTAGCGTCGGCAAAGTTATTCAAGTTATGGGCCCCGTGGTGGACTGCCGGTTCAGCACAGACAGCCTTCCCGGAATTTATAACGCGATTTCGATCGTGGACGAAAAGCGAGGAATCAACCTCACCTGCGAAGTTGCTCAGCACCTTGGCGATGACATTGTTCGAACAGTTGCGTTGGCTTCGACCGACGGTCTTGTTCGCGGAATGGACGCCGTTGATTCGGGCAACCCGATTAAGGTTCCTGTTGGCGATGCCACTCTCGGCCGAGTTTTTAACCTCCTCGGCAACCCGATTGACATTTTAGAATCGGGCGAGCACGCTGGTACCGCCGAACAACGCCAAGCCAAGGCCGCCAAGTTGGCCGAAGCCCCACGTCTTCCAATCCACCGCCAACCGCCTACCTTTAAGGATCAGAGTGTGAAGGTGGAATTGCTCGTCACCGGTCTGAAGGTTATTGACCTTCTCGTTCCATTTAACAAGGGTGGAAAGATTGGTCTGTTTGGTGGTGCTGGTCTGGGCAAGACGGTGACCATTCAAGAGCTGATTCGAAACATCGCTGTGGAAGCTTCTGGTGTTGCTGTGTTTGCTGGCGTGGGCGAGCGAACTCGTGAAGGCAACGACCTCTGGCTTGAAATGTCTGAAGCCGAATACGCCGATCCAAACGGTCCGATCGAGCGCGATGGCAAGAAATACAGCCGCGTTATCGACAAGACTGCGATGGTGTTTGGTCAGATGAACGAGCCACCAGGAGCACGTCTCCGAGTCGCTCTGACCGCGCTCACCATGGCCGAGTATTTCCGCGATGAAATCGGCACCGACGTTCTGATCTTCGTGGACAACGTTTTCCGATTCGTGCAAGCGGGTTCGGAGGTTTCGGCGCTTCTCGGCCGAATGCCTTCCGCTGTGGGTTACCAGCCAACTCTGGCCACAGAAATGGGCTTCTTGCAAGAGCGAATTACCTCGACCAACAAAGGTTCGGTGACTTCGGTTCAAGCTGTTTACGTTCCTGCTGACGACCCTACAGACCCTGCGCCAGCAACCACTTTTAGCCACTTGGACGCTTACATTTATTTGGAACGCGCCATTGCTTCAAAGGGCTTGTTCCCTGCGGTTGACCCACTGGCTTCGACTTCCAAGAACCTCGACCCGGCGATCGTCGGTGAAGAGCACTACATGGTCGCTCGAGCTGTCCAGGTGATCTTGCAGCGCTACAAGGAACTCCAAGACATCATCGCGATTCTCGGTATCGACGAATTGTCGGACGAAGACAAGCTCCTCGTCTCCCGAGCGCGAAAGATCGAAAGGTTCATGTCGCAGCCGTTCTTCGTTGCAGAGCAGTTCACCGGTAACGCTGGAAAGTTCGTCTCGCTCGCTGATACCATCAAGAGCTTCAAAGCGCTCATCGATGGAGAACTGGACGAAGTCCCAGAGCAAGCATTCTTGTACTGCGGCGGACTCGAAGACGTTTACGCCAAGGCCGAAAAGCTCAAGGCATAATCCACCTTTTCGGTTATATCAAGACCCTGGCTTGGTTCTCCAAACCAGGGTCTTCTTATGTACAAGGGTCGGTACCGTAGATTCAAATTAGCCGAATGAAGTATCCTATGGATTCACATGGCTTCTGCTTTTCAACTTTCGATTGTTGCACCAGATCGCAAGGTGGTTGAGACTCAAGTGTCGTCGGTCACCGCTCCAGGAACCGAAGGCTATCTCGGCGTGATGGCTGGCCACATTCCAATGATCGTCTCGCTCAAGCCAGGTCTGCTGGAATATCGAGACATGAACAGCCAAGAGCACTATGTGGCGATCGATGGCGGGTTTATGGAAATCAACGCGACTTCGGTGATTGTGTTGGCAGAAGGCGCAAAACTCTCCGGCGACATCGACTTGAAAGCCGCCGAAGCTGAGCTCGAAGAAGCTCGTCGGGCATTGCGAGGCGAATCTTCCTCGATGAGTACCGAGGAAGCTACCGAGCACATGGAACGCGCACTCGCCCGAATCAAAGCCGCTAGGCTTCGGTAACGACGGTATCGTAAATGCTGGCGCGAGTCAGCTGTTGCAGCAGGCAATAGCGCACCACATCCAACCACTTGTGGCTGAGGTCGCGTTCGCTCACGGATCCCATCTCAGGCAGCAATACGCCGAGTTGTAGGTCGCGCCGCCACATCACCACGATCGGAAATTCGAGCAATTCGCCCTGGAATTCCATCTCGAAGCTCCCAGTTTGGCCGAGGTCGGTCAAGATCGATTCCAGCGGACTGAGCTCGACCTGGAAGCCAGAGTGGCTGACATCCACGATCGATCCGCGCGCGGTTTGTCCTCCAAGGTGGAGTTGAACCGGCAATGGATTGATCCGCGGCGCATCGATTCGCACATAGGCTCTGGCATCGCGCCGAATCAATTCTTGCGGCATGGAAACTCGGAACTTGATGATTCCTTCCGAGTCCGCTGCTCCGATCTCGATACAGCTCGAAGAAAACTGAATAGGATGGCCCGAGGCATAGACCCTGCAAATGAAAAACTGGCCTTTCACAAATGCAGGCGGCAATGCCGATTCGGTAGTCATGCAAATCTCATCGTCTGTAAACGATTCCACCTTTGCACGCACCGAAGGAGCACCAGGCACTTCGATGTGAATCAAGTCTTTGAGATTCTCTAATCGAGAAACCACCTGCCTGATTCCCTGCTTACATCCAACAATCATCATTCCAACTCGATCTCCTAAATATCAGTTAGGTGCCATCATTGCATATCTCTCTGAAAAAAGTCTTTACGGACCAGTTTGCAAGAACGATATCACGTATAGCTCCTAGGTCAATTCTTCCACTTAGTTGCACAATCTAGACTGAATGTAACCATCTTTGCGACAAAATCCGCAAAAGAAAGGCAGAAATGATGTCGAAATATTGTTAACTAGATTTTCAGAATTTTTACTCAAAATTTAGTATTCATTCAGTGTCCGACTATACATGCAGTAAATTACATGAAATCGTTTGCATAATATGATTTCAGGTAGAATTTTTGTAAAATTGCTCCCCTCTGACTGAAGCTAGGGAAGCAAGAGAATTGAAACATGAATAGCTTTGGCGCAAAATCGGTGCTCGAAGTAGGGCCCAACTCGTTCGATTACTACCGGCTGGGGGCATGCGCCACTGAAGCGCAACTCAACCGACTCCCATTCAGCCTTCGCGTTCTGCTCGAGAACTTATTGCGAACCGAAGATGGCGTGAACATCACCCGCGATGATGTCCAATCTGTTCTCGCCTGGGATCCCAAAGCCACTCCAGATCGCGAGATTAGCTTCACTCCTGGCCGGGTGCTCCTCCAAGACTTCACTGGTGTACCTTGCGTCGTGGACCTAGCCGCAATGCGCGACGCGATCGCCAAGTTTGGTGGCGACCCAAAGAAAATCAATCCGCTCCAGCCAGTAGAACTCGTCATCGACCACTCGGTTCAAGTCGATGCCTACGGAAGCGATGCTGCACTGCAGATCAACCGCGACTTGGAATACAGCCGAAACCAGGAGCGATACGAGTTTCTGCGTTGGGGCCAACAAGCATTCGATAATTTTAAGGTTGTTCCGCCAAACACGGGAATCGTCCACCAGGTCAATCTGGAGTACCTCGCCCGAGTTGTGATGACCAACGGCAAGCTGGCATACTTCGACACTTTGGTCGGTACCGACAGTCACACGACGATGATCAACGGCCTGGGCGTTTTGGGTTGGGGTGTTGGCGGTATTGAAGCGGAAGCCGCTATGCTGGGCCAGCCAGTCAGCATGTTGATCCCACAAGTGGTCGGATTCAAGCTCAATGGCAAATTGAGTGAGGGTGTCACCGCGACCGACCTCGTCCTTACAGTTACAGAGATGCTCCGCGCACACGGCGTGGTCGGCAAGTTTGTAGAGTTTTATGGTGCGGGCGTTTGTGCGCTACCATTGGCAGACCGCGCTACCATCGCCAACATGGCTCCGGAATATGGCGCGACGATGGGATTCTTCCCGATCGATGAAGAGACTCTTCGATACCTTCGCGTTAGCGGCAGAGAAGAAGGTCAGATTGCCCTAGTTGAGGCGTACGCTAAGGCGCAGGGGATGTTCCTCGCGCCAGACAGTCCAGAGGCGGAATACACCAGCTATTTGGAACTAGATCTGTCAACCGTCGAACCGAGTGTCGCAGGGCCGAAGCGTCCGCAAGATCGAATTCTTCTTCGATCAGCCCGGGAGAGCTACTACGCTGCGTTTCCAAACATCGCTCGCCCCGGCAGTGCAACCGCAACGGCTACTATGGTGAAGCCAGCGATTGAACGCAATTCGGAAACCGAACTCACCGATGGAGACGTGGTGATCGCAGCGATCACGAGCTGTACAAACACGAGCAATCCGAGCGTGATGGTTGCGGCTGGAATTGTGGCCCGGAAGGCCGCAGCTCTCGGGCTCAAGCCAAAGCCATGGGTCAAAACATCGCTCGCGCCAGGATCAAAGGTGGTGACGGAGTACCTGACTTCCAGCGGACTCATCGGTGACCTCGACAAGATCGGTTTCAACGTGGTGGGCTACGGATGCACCACCTGTATCGGTAACAGCGGGCCGTTGCCAGAAGAAATCAGCAAGCAAATCCAAGCTGGCGACCTGAACGTAGTCAGCGTGTTGAGTGGCAATAGAAACTTTGAAGGCCGTGTCAATGCGGAAGTGAAGGCAAACTATTTGATGTCACCTCCGCTCGTCGTGGCATACGCTTTGGCAGGCACCATTCAGATCGATCTGACCACGGAGCCGCTCGGAATTGATGATCGTGGGAACCCGGTCTTCTTGAAGGATATCTGGCCCACTCAACATGAAGTCGCTGAGATTGTTGGCACCCACATCCGGTCCGATATGTTCCGAAGGATGTACAACGGGGTCTTCGAAGGCGACGAAAAGTGGCAAGGCATCGCGGTTTCGGCCAGCGAGCAGTACGACTGGAATCCAACCAGCACCTACGTCAAGCGCGCTCCGTACTTTGACGACATGCCGTTGGAAGCTCCAAGCAAGGTCAAGGAACTGACCGCGCTGCGCTGTATTGCAGTGCTGGGAGATTCAATCACCACGGATCACATCTCGCCAGCGGGTTCGATTAAGAGTAACAGCCCTGCGGGTTCTTACCTCTCGGCGCACAATGTTTCGCTCCATCTCTTTAATAGCTACGGTAGTCGCCGCGGCAACCACGAAGTGATGGTGCGCGGAACCTTTGCCAATATCCGACTCCGAAACCAAATTGCACCCGGAACAGAAGGTGGATTTACGACATACTGGCCGACGGAAGAAGTCACAACCATCTTCGATGCGAGTGAAAAGTACGCCGCCGCCGGAATTGGCGTCTGTGTCTTGGGTGGCAAGGAATATGGTTCAGGATCAAGCCGAGACTGGGCTGCAAAGGGTCCGAATCTGCTTGGGATCAAGTTCGTCCTCGCCGAAAGCTTCGAGCGAATTCACCGTTCGAACCTCGTTGGAATGGGAATTTTGCCGCTTCAGTTCATTCAAGGTGAATCGGTGGCATCGCTCGGCCTGACCGGCAAAGAGACTTTCTCGGTTATCGGACTCGCCGACGCCGTTGCCTCCGGATTTGCGAATGGCAAGGAGATCGAAGTGCGTGTCGAGGATGAGTCTGGAAACGATCGAATCATCAAGGCGATCGTTCGAATCGATACTCCAAAGGAGATCGAATACTACCGTCACGGCGGCATCTTGCTCTACGTTTTGCGCAGCTTGCTCAAAGACTGAGCAGCGTAGTCCCAGCAAGAACAAAGCCCGCTCGAATATCGAGCGGGCTTTGTCTTTTCTTACAACCGACGGGAATTAATAACCTGCTGTAAACACAACGCGCATGACTTCGCTTGGATCGGTCACGCCGTCCAAAACCTTGAACAGTCCGTCTTCGCGGAGTTCCTTCATGCCGTTTGCCTTCGCGGCCATTTTGATGTCGCCAAGCGGTGCGCGGCGAACGACCAATTCGGCGATTTCCGCGTTCATAGTCATCAGCTCGTGGACGCCCATTCGTCCGCGATATCCGGTCATTCGGTTCTCTTCAGCCGGAATGCCTCGGTACAACGTGACTTCTTCATCCGGGTCGCTCATTTCCATTCCGAACCGGCGAAGATCAATCGCCTTCACGGTGTAAGGCTCCTTGTTGTTCGGGTCAATTCGACGAGCAAGTCGCTGGGCTAGAACGCCGATAACGGTTGCCGAAATCAGATAAGGTTCAACGCCCATGTCCACCAAACGAAGCGTCGCGGACGGAGCATCGTTGGTGTGAAGGGTAGAAAGCACAAGGTGACCGGTGAGCGACGACTCAATCGCAATTTCAGCCGTTTCAAGGTCACGCATTTCACCGACCATGATGATGTCAGGGTCTTGCCGCAAGAACGCTCGAAGCGCCGTTGCAAAGCTCAAGCCCGCCTTCTTGTTCACCTGCACCTGTGCGATGCCAGGAAGCTGGTACTCGACCGGGTCTTCGACCGTGACGATGTTCACGCCAACGGTATTGAGCTTGTTAAGCACTGAGTATTGAGTGGTGGTCTTTCCAGAACCCGTCGGACCCGTACAAAGGAACATTCCGTTGGGCTGGCTCACCAATTCTTCGATGCGCAGTAGGTTCTCGTCTGAGAACATCAACTTGTTCAAGCCCAACATAACGCTCGACTTGTCCAGAATACGCATAACGATCTTTTCGCCAAACGGCGTCGGGATCGCGTTCACACGCATGTCGTAATCCTTGTTGGCGTGTCGAACTTCGATACGGCCGTCTTGAGGAACTCGCCGTTCGGCGATGTTCATGTCCGACATAATTTTCAAACGGCTGATGAGCGGTGCCTGCAAGTTCTTTGGCACAGTCATCGCTTCCATCAAAACGCCGTCAATTCGGTAGCGGACGCGCACGGCTCGGCCTTGCGGTTCCACGTGGATGTCCGAAGCGCGGTCTGCAATCGCTTGCTGGATGACCGCGTTTGCCAATCGGATAATTGGCGCCTGTTCGGCCATCTTTTCAGCGTCGGCATCACCACCGTCAGCGCCATCATCAAAAGCGGTTCGTCCTGCGCCAGCTTCAGCAATGGCTTGGCGGGCGGCTGCGCTCATCGCAGCAGGCGAGTTCGCGGCGGAATTCGCTGGTCCAGGAGCGGCTTGTTCTGGTGCGGCTTCGGCGCCGGAATAATACTTTCGGATCGCATCTTCGATCGCGCCAGGCACGGCCATCACCGGAATGACTCGAAGGCCACCGGTAGAGATTCGAACGGCATCCAGCGCGTCAATGTTATTGACATTGGACATCGCCACATAAATGCTATTGCCGTCTTTTTTGACCGGGATAACGTTGTGTGTGCTGGCAATTCTGGCAGGAAGAACATTGATTGCCGAAGATTCGATTGGTACTCGGTCGAGGTCAACAAATCCAACCCCAGCTTCTTGAGCTTGGGCACCAATCACCTCACGCTCGCCGCAAAAACCGAGCTTAACGAGGGACTTTTCGACTTTCTGGCCCGTTTGAGAAGCCACCTTTTCGGCTTCTACCAGTTGCTCCTTGGTAACCAGGTTTTTGGAGATCAGGAACTCTTTCCAACTTAATCGAGGTTGAGCCATAAACCTAGTTCCTTCCTCCACTGACTGCTGAATTCATTTCAAGCATTACGATAAATCTTCCTGTAACGGGTGATTTTAACCCGTTTGGACCATACAATGTCGAACTTGAGGGCATGATTTTTGCAGACAAGTTCAACTACGGACTAGACGGAATCTGTATTCTGAACGTTCGGTTGATTCGAATCCAAAAATCAGTGTAGAAAATCACAGGTTTTTTGCGAGTTGATCGTTGGCAATACCCTTCAGGTTCGGGGTACATCCTTTAGTGTGATTCGGAATGTCCTCCAGCAAAAAATTCAAGTTGCACTTGCCAAGCTCCAAGATGGCGGTGTGATCTCGCGGGCGGACTACCCTGTTCCCGATATTGCTGAACCCAAACAGCCCGAACATGGCGACTACGCTTGTAACATCGCGATGACCTCGGCCAAGCTCTCTGGACAAAACCCGAGAGCATTCGGTGAAGCGCTAGCAACCGTGCTGAGCTCTGATCCAGATTTTCTTGCGGTCGAAGTCGCTGGGCCAGGATTCTTGAATTTTCGCCTGAATCCCGCGTTCGCTGCGAGCTTTTTGTCAGATGTCATCCGCGAGGGGGAGAGCTTCGGGAAGTCCAAATCCGAGAATCCACTGCGCATCAACGTCGAATTTGTCTCCGTCAATCCGAACGGACCTATCACCATCGGATCCGGGCGAGGGGCAGCCTACGGTAGCACGCTTTGCAACGTTCTGGAAGCTGCCGGAAACACAGTCCACCGCGAATACTATATCAACGATGGCGTTAACAGCGAGCAAATGCGACTGTTTGCGGTATCGGTTAAGGCACTTGCCGAGGGTCATCCCGTTCCCGAAAATGGCTACAAAGGGGACTACGTTCAAGCCGTAGCTGATCAGATCGCGGTCGATAATCCAGGCCTCGCCGCAGCAGATAAGCCGGTCGAGTGGTACCAGATCGAATCCCAGAGGTTGATGCTGAAAGCCCAAAAAGAAGCGCTGACCGCGTTCGGAGTGGAATTCGACACTTGGTTCAGCGAGCAGTCGTTGCACGACGGTGGGCAGGTCGCCAAAGAATTTGAAACCCTTCTAAAAGGCGGCGTCGCTGATGAACTTCCCATTCGAAAGGTGCTCAAGCTAGCGAAAGGCGGCAAAATCGAGGACGTTCAGGAAGAAACCCAAGCTAGCGAAGAAGGTGAAGGATCGACTTCCACCGCTTGGTTGCGCTCGACGAAGTTTGGCGACGACATGGACCGAGTGCTTCGCCGCCGCGATGGAAGGCTGACCTATATCGCGAGCGATGTCGCCTACCATTGGGACAAATTTACTCGCCCAGCCGATGCCGACAAGCTGATCACCGTTCTGGGGCCAGACCACCACGGCTACATCGGCAGGTTGCTTGCGGTTGTCGGCGCGCTACTTTTGGCAGAGGGGAAGGTGCAGGATCCAACCCCAGGAGGAGAACTTTCTGAGATCGAAGCCAAGCTGTATTTCAGCCCACAAGATCGCGATCGATCCCTAGCCGCACTCGCACTAGCACGGCAAAAGCTCGAAGTTCAGATTTTCCAGCTCGTACGCTTCATGAAAGATGGTGCGCCGGCCCCGATGCGCAAGCGTGACGGCAATATTTATGCTCTGATAGACCTCATCCGCGAGATCGGTCAGAAGCTACGACCGGACGAAGCACCGGAGATTCAGAACGAAACCGGACGGGATGTCGCACGCTTCTTTTATCTGATGCGGTCGCACGACACGACGTTCGACTTCGACCTCAACCTAGCCGAGACGAAGAGTGACGAGAACCCGGTTTTCTACGTTCAATATGCCCACGCGCGAATCTGCTCGATCCTAGAAAAGGCTGGTGATCAATCCGGCGAAGTCAAGCTAGAGTTGTTGCAGAATCCAAAGGAAGTTGCCCTCATTCGCCAAATCTGCGACTTGCCCTATCAGATTCAAAGGTGCGCCGAAGACTACGGCGTGCACCGATTGGTGAACTACGCGATCGAATTGGCGCGAAGCTTCCACCATTTCTATGGCGAGTGCCGGGTGATCCAAGAAGAGGAACCTGAGCTGACCAAAGCGCGTTTGACCTTGTGTCGAGCGGCCCAAGTCGCTCTACAGTCCGCGCTGAAGATGTTGGGCGTTTCTGCTCCAACGAAGATGTAACACGATGTGGATCAAAGGGGTGATCGGTTCGGCAGTGGGCGGCGCATTCGGCTACGGATACACCGTTCTGCAGCAACACTATGCCCAGTACTGCGTCAAGTGCGAGATCTCCGCGCTCCCGATTGTCACCGGCGCAGCGATCGGAGCCGCTGTAGCACTGTTTAGCAAAAAATGAATCCAGTCTCGGTCTACGTCCACATTCCGTTTTGTCCCTCGAAATGTGGCTATTGCGACTTTAACTCCTATGCGATGACCGGCGAAATCGTTGACCGGACGACTGCCGCGATCTTGAGCGAAATTCGAAAGTCTCCGTGGGCGGGTCGCCCAGCCAAAACGATTTTCTTTGGCGGCGGAACGCCGACATTTTTGGAAGCGCAGGACCAGATTGAAATCCTGAACGCCATCATGGAAGCCCATCCTCCGACGGCCGATTGCGAGATCACGAGCGAGGCCAATCCAGGAACCGTGGACCAATCCAAATTCGCCGCGCTCCGTCAAGCAGGCTTCAACCGAATCAGCCTGGGCGGACAGAGCTTTGCACCGGAAGAACTCAAGCAACTCGGCCGCGTCCATGGTCAAGGCGACATCCACCGCGCAGTGTATGCCGCGCATGAGGCGGGATTTGAAAACATCAATCTCGATTTGATGTTTGCCCTACCGGGGCAAACGCTCGCTCGCTGGAAATCAAACCTCGACTTCGCGCTACAGCTTCCAGTAAATCACCTGTCGTTGTATTGCCTGACCATCGAGCCGAATACACGGTTTCACAAGCTACATCAGCGCGGATTGCTGGAGGTCTTGGACGAGGATCGACAAACAGAGATGTACGACTTGGCGGCCTCTCGGTGTGCCGAAAATGGGTTTGAACATTACGAAATCAGCAACTTTTGCAAGCCCGGATTTCAGTCACGGCACAACCTCGCGTACTGGCGATGCGAAGAATATCTGGCCTATGGTCCGGGCGCAGTCGGATGCTTTGACGATGGCGAAGGGCGACACCGATACACGAACTTGAAACATCCGACTGGGTATTCCAAAGCGGTCGAGTCTGGCGCCAACTTGTGGTGCGAACACGAAATCTTGACCGATGAAAATCGAAGGTTGGAGCAACTGATGATGGGGCTCAGATTGAGTGAAGGCGTCTCGATATCCGGCCTTCCAATCGATCAAAGCGAACTCCAGAAACTGGTCCATAGAGGCTGGCTCAACGCAGAAAGTGATCGGCTCAAACTCACCGATGAAGGTCGGCATTTTTGCTCCGAAGTGGCGCTTTGCCTGGCCTAGGTAATCTATCGCTTCGGTTAGACAATGAATTGGGTTTTGGCGCCGCTCACCTTTGTCGGGGAATCTTCGATCATCTTTTGGGATGCGATTCGCCGCCTTTTTCGCCGCCCGTTCGAATTCGGTGAAGTGGCCAACCAGATCGGTTTCGTTGCGCTGAATTCGGTGCCGATCGTCGCCTTGACAACGTTCTTTTCCGGTTCGGTTTTGGCACTCTATTCAGCCGAAATCCTGGTTCGGTACGGCGCATCAACTCTGGCGGGAGCAACCGTTGGCCTCGCTGTCACGCGAGAAATCGCGCCTGTTCTCGCTGGAATCATGGTCGCTGCCCGATGTGGCTCAACCATGGCCGCGCAGATAGGATCGATGGTGGTCACCGAGCAAGTGGATGCTCTTCGTGCCCTCAATGTCCATCCAACCAACTATCTGGTGATTCCGAGGATCGTGGCGTGCGTGGTCGGCGTACCATTTCTCTGCCTGATCGGGTGCTATGCCGGAATCATAGGAGGGATGATCCTAGCTCAAACTGCGGGAGTCCCGAATCAAGCCTTTTTGAACTCTTTGCGCCAATTCGTGATGCCGTGGGACATCATCGGCGGGCTGATCAAGACTCTATTTTTTGGGCTGATTATTGCGGTCGTCGCCTGTCAACAAGGGCTTCGTAGCCGGGATGGTGCGGTGGGTGTCGGAAGGGCGACGACCAACACCGTCGTGATCTCGATGGTCCTGGTTTATGCGGCAAATTTTGTTTTGGCCGCCATCCTGTATTAACGCTGGGTATTTGCCGATAATTTGGGCTAGGCCCAACGATGTCTGGAGTTCAGCTCGCCTTGATCGGGGTGCTCTTTGCACCTGATGATCCCTATGCCGCATGGTATCGGGAGGCACTGGAACACGCGGGGCTCATATTTGAATCCCTAGAGAGCATCACACCGAAGAAGCTGAACGAGCTTGATGTGCTCATCTTGTGCGGCAACGGAGAGTTGGGCGACGACCTCCCGTTAGTGGCGCAATGGGCCCTCGCCGATCACCACGGATTGGTGGTTTCGGGTTCGACTTGGGGGTTAGAACTGACGCTTGGCGTTCAGCCAGATCCGCATCGCCCGAAGATTGCTCAAGGCTTGATGAAGTTTTCTCGCCACGCCATTTGGCCGGAATCTGCGCGCTCAATTTGGTTCATCGGCGGTACAAGAGTTTCGGCGAATCAGGCCGTCCCGTTGATCTCCGCCGAAGATGGCTCTGTCGGACTTTCGAAGCTAGGCAGCGCATTTTTCTTGGCGCCGCATGTGGGGCGATCGCTCGGTCTGACGTTGATGGGAAAATCCGTCGAGAACGACGAAATCGGCCCGGACGATCCTTCGGTGGACTGGCATTCAGGTCCGCTCAGAGCAGAAATGGGCACCCGGCTGTCATTTCACGATCGAGTCGAAAATCTGTTCATCGAACCCCACGCAGACAACCTGCGCGAGCTCTTCCTCAAAACTGTTTTCGCTGCTGTCGATGTCACCAAGAAGAGTTGCGCGATCCTCTGGCACCTGCCGAACAATGCGAGCCATGCCGCGGTCTGCACAATTCAAAGCGACACAGCAAGTAACACCGATCTTTACAATCTCAACGCATCGCTGTTGATGCAAAACACCCGATGCACGATCCTCAGCCGGCTCAACGAGCATCCACCTGAGGTTTACAACTGGATGCGGCGTGTTGGTCACGAACTCGGATTTTCGTACGACGCTGATGACCCTGCGGGCTGGCATCCTGATCGCTATCGCGTGCAGACCAGCGCGTTGTGCCGACTAGCTTCGATTCCGTCGATCGCGGTTGGCAAAACGCTCCAAGGAAGTTGGAGCGGACTCACTCGGCCATACGAGATGTTTGAAACGGGCGGGGCGAAGGTCGTTCTGAGCAAAGGTGGACATTTTGCAGGGACTTCGGGATTCCTCTTCGGAACCTGTCACCCCTTTGTCCCGAAACACCGCGGCGGTAAGCCCTTTAATCTTGTCGAAATTCCGTACCACCTCATTGACGTCCCGGAAGTGACGGGAATCCACGCCTGCGAGAACCTGCTAGCAGCTGTTTGGGCGCGGCATGGCGTGCTCCACGGCATCGCGTCGACTTCCGTGGCGCGAACCGACGCTGGACTGGCTGGACTTCGAAGATGGATCGCCTTGGCCAAACAGTCTGGCGCTGAGATGTTGACCGCCGAGCAGCTAGGGAGCTTTGAGCGCGCGCGACGGTCTGTACGATCACAAATCGAATCTGGCGCGGTGCTCTCGCTTTCGTCGGACTTGGGGCTAGACGGCCTGACAATTTTGATATCAGGTTCGGGATTCTCTGGATCGGGTCTGATCGGTCGATCCGCCCCGCAACAAGTCACACGGTACGGTCGTGACTTTATGGCATTCAACGTCAGCTTGCCAGAACGCCGGATCGGATCGATCCGATTCCTCAGTGAACAGAAGGTCGCCTAAGCGATCATCAGCCGCTCTCGCACCCGCCGCAAGGCAAGCGCATATTCGTCAAAGTTCTGGCTCAATCGACGGTAGGTCGGCGCATCATCGTGATACGGCGGATAGTCGAACGTGCTGACTAGATGATACGAAGCCTTGGCCTGGCGTGGGTAATCGCAGATCAAGTCTCCGCCGAAACTCAGCTTTAATTGCCTTAGAAACTCCGGGAAAACCCCGCTCCAGAAGAGTAGGAAATCACCGATGTGCTTGTGGACCTGGCGTTCCCGCTCAAACGAGTCAGCATTCTGGGTCACATCTCCCTCGGCGAGCATCTCTGTAATGGCGACAATCCGCCTGCCGCTTTGGTCCCGAATCGCGAAAATCGAATCTGTGTGCAGAAACTTTGTCAGCATCTCGCTGATGTACGCTTCGATGGCGACCTCTTCGGCGCGGCCCAAATCGTCAAGGAGCGCGGCGCGTAATGCCGCGCGAAAAACTGTAGAAAGGTCAGTTCCAATGAGAGGCTCTCGTTCCAATTCGAAATCTCCTTAATTGACGTATTCCTTGTTTTGTTTGATAATATCTAACATTCCAGAGTTCGGCCAAGTTTCAACCGGCACGGAAGCACTCCAATATGCGTCCAATATTCTGAGTCCAACGTGATGAAATGTCCTAGGTGTCATGCCGACAATCCCGCCGGTGCTTCGTTCTGCATGCGATGCGCCAATCCGCTCGGCGCGCCACCTGCAGTGACTTCGATGCCGGTTTTGCCAAAGTCCAATTCACCTTGGAAATGGATCACGGGACTCGCCGTCCTTGCGCTGATCTGCGCGGGACTGGGGATGAGCGGCTTGTTGCGGTTCAACGCACAGCCAGCAAACCGCGATATGCTGCGCTCAGAAGCTCGGCACAAACCGGAACTCCTTGCAGTCGAGAAGAAGCCGGACAACAATCTCACGCAGGTTCCCGTTGAGGCTCAAGCCCAAATGCCCGCCGAAATTCGGGAATGGTTGGAGCACTTGCGAAAAACCGAAGAAGCTCGGCAGCGACTCTGCATGGGTCAAATCGGCGAGTTCACGGTGACGATGACCAAGCTCCAGGTTGCCGGTGCCGCTGACATGCTCAAAGACATGATGGGGGGCGACGAAACCGCTTTGCAAGAAGAACCGCAGGAGCCCTCCTCTACAACCGAAGTGCATCAGGCATTTGAATCTGCACAGAAAGATTGGCGAGAGCTTCGGGCGCATTTTGAATCCAAAATTCCTCCTCGCGAATGTGAAGCGGCGGCGGATGCTTACAACGTGGCTCTGAGCGAAACCAGCGGGATGATGCTCGACCTAATGTCGGCACTCGATCGCGCGGTTTCTGGTACCGATGAAGACAAGCAGGCCGTCGTTGGCGAGCTGAGCAAGATGAAAGGTAGTAGCAAGGCGATCGATGAAGCAGGCGGGAAAACCGACGCTGAAGTGCAGGCGATTTGCGATCATTACAAGGTCCGCAAATGGTTTGGCATCGCGTCGGATATTGGCGGCGGCGGTCTATTCAACGGTACAGGGATAGGGTTTTGAGCGAGCTTGACCCGTTAGCGAGAGCACTTCTCTCGGAGCTCTGCCAGAAATTCCCAGTCGGCCGCGAAATTGGTCTGCACTGGAAGCGGTACCGAACTACAGCCGGGACGGCAAATTACCGCCACTTTGTTATCTCACTCAGCCCGATCGTGATCACCGACGAAGAGAAACTGCGCTCGACGCTAATCCACGAGTACGCGCACTTGCTAGCTTATGCACGTGCGGGCAGGAAGGGCGCAGGTCATGGATCAGCGTGGCAACAAGCGATGAGAGACTTGGGCGCCGAGCCGAGGGTCACACACTCCTATCCGGTCCAACGAAATCAATCGCGCCAAGTTGTTGAATATCGCTGTGTAAAGTGCGGATTCTCGTTTGAAAAGAAGCGCCGTTTCCCCAAGCGGCGAAAGTATATTCACCGGGATTGCGGCGGACTGATTCAATTTGTACAAATCCGTGCTGAAATCTCTGAGTCCGAAGTCGCGTAGAGGGCATTGTGTGGATCGCTTCCGCAGCTAGAACAAGAGAAATGGACCGTGACGCGATGCACGAGTTCGGAATCCCCGCGATGGTGCTCATGGAGCGCGCGGGTCTGGCCGTGTTTGAGGTGATCAAAGAACTTCTCCCTGATCAGGGCCGGATTGCCGTCGTCTGCGGCAAGGGCAACAACGGCGGCGATGGATTGGTCGTTGCTCGGCTCGCGCACGAAGCGGGTTTTCAAGTTGAGTGTCTGGTCGCTGCCACTGAATCTGAATTGAGCGACGATGCTCGAACCCAACTCAATGTTAGCCGCGCGCAAGGCGTCCGTCCGATCTTTTTCGACGACGAACGCTGGATGCGTAAGAGCGATTGCATGGGCATGATGGACTTGGTCGTGGATGCTCTCTTGGGCACCGGCGCCAGCGGTGAAGTTCACGGCCCGATCCTTGAAGGAATCCGCGCGATCAACCGAAGCGGCGTCCCTGTGGTGAGCGTCGATGTGCCGAGCGGAATCGACACCGATACCGGCGAGGATTTGGGCGAATCCGTTTGGGCTCTTCGAACGGTGACCTTTGGAGTCCCGAAGCCGTTCCTTTTCCAAGGTATTGGATTGGAGCACGCTGGATATTGGAGTGTCGCAGAGATCGGCTATCCAAGCACCTTGCTCGAAACTCCAACCGATGCGCGAGTCCTCACCGACCAATGGGTTTATGATGTGATTCCTGAGCGACTTCGCTCGGCGCACAAGCGAGATAACGGCCACGTCCTAGTGATCGCAGGTAGCGACACCATGACAGGAGCGGCTTTGCTCGCGGCGAAGGCGGCGCTCAGAGCAGGCGCGGGCCTTGTCACCTTGGCAAGCACTACCGCAGTGTGCAATGCTGCCGCCTCCTACCTCCCGGAGGTCATGCACATCAGGCTTCCAGATACTGATGGCGAAATCAATGAAGCCGCGATTGACGTTCTTTTAGCGGCGAATTTGATGATCGATTCCGCCGTGATCGGGCCAGGCATGGGGCACTCACCCCATGTGATCGAGTTCTTCAAGGCACTCTTTGCGGATTGGGAAGTGCCATCTGTTCTTGACGCAGACGCGCTCAACGCGGTCGCTACGGGAGTACAACTCCCCCAAGGTGAATGTGTTCTCACGCCGCATCCAGGCGAGATGGCACGGCTCCTCAGTTGTTCGACGGCCGAAGTCCAAACGGACCGCTTCACCACGATGAAAGAGGCTGCGAAGCGATTTGGTAAGACAATCGTCCTAAAGGGACCGCACACCATCGTCAGTGAGCAGCATCAGCCCTTGGGCGTCAACCAGACCGGAAACAACGGCATGGCGACCGCCGGGATGGGAGATGTCCTTTCTGGCGTGATCGGCGCGTTGCTCGCGCAGGACCTGCCGCCATACTGTGCGGCATGTGCCGGAGTCGCCTGGCATGGTGCGGCTGGAGATGTTTGTGCCGATCGAATCGGCCCTGTTGGCTACCTCGCTAGCGACGTCGTAGACAGTTTGCCGCAAGCTCGGGCTAAACTAACGGCATCGTGCGACGCCCGAATCCGCATGCGACCATTGCCTTCTTCTTGTCAGTTCTAGCAAGTAGTTGTCCGGCTCAGGTACGCCTAGTTTTTGAATCCGCTGCGCCAAGAATCGCCTGGGTAGGCGCCGCCAACAGCTTCCGCCCGCCTGCAAACGCAACCAAATCTAGCGAGAAGGAAATCGCCCTAGCGACCGGTTCAGGAGGTTCCAACACCCACGTTTTTGTCGTTGATGAATCCATCGGCAACTTGGCTACGAAATCACTCAAGGATGCTGGCCCGGTTTGCAAACTGACTCTCCTCGACTTCAATCGCATCGCGAAGCTGACCGTCAATGCAAAGAAATCGGACGCACCGCTGGCTGCGGGATTGGTGGTTGTGTCCTCGGGCAAGGAAACTTTCAAAGCGTTGCTCACACCGTCGGACCAGGGCTCAGTGGATGTTTATGGAGTGCCACCAGGTTCGATTACCATCGCCGTAGAAACGAACAAGTCTGGCGAGCCGGTCAAAATCCCGAAGCAAGTTACCGAGATCGCAATGGATCGTAGCGCGGAGGATCTATCGCCGACCATAGACTTTGCCATTTCAGCAGATGTGGACATCGTGGCACCTGCTAACGAAACCAAGGAGACCCCCAAGCCCGATTCCAGCCCTGAAACATCGCCTGGCGCCAGCACTTCCTCGGATAAGGGCGGGGTGAATCCATTGATCTACATACTCGCACTTGGAGCGATTGGCGGTGTCGCCTACGCTCTCATCAAGTACTTGCCCCAACACAAGGACAAGATCGATGCAGAATTGAAGAAGATCGGGGTTCAAATCCCAACAGATCCATCTGTTCAGCCCGATGACCAGGCACCTCCTGCACCACTGCCCGATATCCCAGTCGCGCCAGCGACCATAGATCTGGGCTCAGAAGCTTCGATTGCACCTGCGTCCCCAGTGGTTCAGCCCAGCGCAACGCCGATGGAACCCACACTGATTTGTGGCGCAAGGTCTATCGTCTTAACTCCTGGCTCTCATACAGTCACGCGCGAACCTGGCAGCCTGCTGAGCTTCGAGGGCGAATCGTCTGTTAGCCGTGCTCATGCCGTTGTCACGGTGGATGGCAATGTAGTCACGATTTCGGACTCCGGTTCGACCAACGGCACCTTTGTAAACGGTGCGAAGATTGAAACTCCGACCCAGCTCAAGAATGGAGATACCGTTCACTTCGGGGCGATCAAATGTGAATTTCGAGGTGGTGCAGCATAGGACGCGCTGTTTTATTAGCATTTGCGGGATTGGTTGGCGGCGCGATCACTTTTGCTATCCGGGAGCCGTTCAAGCCACCCTATGGCGACATGCAGCGCTGGTCGCAATGGGAGGGTGTCACGGGGCTTTGCCTCGGCTTTCTCATTGGAGCGTTGATTGGAATTGTTTCTGGCTACCTGCAAGGCTCGAAAGTCCACTCGATCCGAGGAGGCATCGTGGGAGGCTTGGTCGGCGCAATCGCGGGTTCAGTAGGCATATCCGTCGGTTCGGTTGTGTTTGCATTTGCGCAAAAGTTGCCATTGGTGGGTCTGGCCGGAGGAGTGCCAGCCAGAGCATTGGGCTGGGGAATGATGGGCGTTGTCATTGGCCTAGCTGAAGGCGGCGTCGGACTGAGCCTGAAGCGCGCTTACTATGGGCTGATCGGTGGCCTGCTGGGTGGAGTTCTCGGCGGAGCGCTCTTTGAAGTTGCTGCGATGTCCATTGGTACCGCACAAGCGACCGTCGAAGGCGGACCCGCAGAAGTCGGCACCGTCCCTCGCGCGATTGGATTTGCCGTTCTTGGCGCGGGTATCGGGCTGATGATCGGTGTCGTAGAGGCGCTTTCACGAAAGGCTTGGGTGCGCCTGATCCTAGGCCGCAACGAAGGGAAAGATTGGAGCCTCGATGCGCCCGTGACGGTGCTTGGAAGCTCTGAGAGTGCCCACATTCCATTGTTTGGTGACCCGAACGTAACCCCGCAACACGCCTGTATCCGAAATGAGCGCGGACAGTACGTGATCTACGACATGAACACGCCAATTGGGATCGCCGTTAGTGGTGTCCCGACTCGGCAGGCGATTTTGCGGCCGGGTGAATTCTTCCAAATAGGTCAACACCTATTACAATTCAACTTGCGCGGACATGCTGCCCCAGCCGCGATGCCTGCGAGCATTCCGGCACCAGCCCAAGTCCCGATGCAAACTCAGCCCCCAGCACCGATCCAGACGCCTTCAGCTCCCACGGTGGCCATGCCCGCCGCTGTTCCCGCTTCAACCCAACTCAGCATCGTTGCAGTCACCGGCCCGATGACAGGTCAGCGATTCCCTGTGACTCAAGTTGTCGAGTTGGGGAGAGAAGGCGGTTCGATTCCGTTGTCATGGGACACCCACCTCAGCCGAAAACACGCCCGTATCGAGCCAGCAGGGCAGCAATTGCGGCTTGTCGATCTCGCGAGTACAAACGGAACAATGGTGAACGGTCAGCGAATCGCTGACGTCCTTTTGAAGCCGGGTGATCGTTTTACGATTGGAGCCACAACCTTTTTGATTGAATAGCCATGTCTAATCCAGATCCAAACAAGACTGCCGCCATGCCGGCGATGCCAGGATTCGATCCGAACCGAACGATCGTCACTCCGATTGCTCCTGGGAGCTTGACAGGCACCGGCAGTACCGATCCGAACCGAACAGTCGCGATGACTGCCGCTGTGATCCCAGCAGGGATTAGCGCCGAAATTACGAGCAGTCGCGACGCGACGATGGCGAATGGCCCTGCTCGCGAGCAGTTTTTGTTGGAGATTCATGGGCATTCGGGTGATCCGGGCCTCCCAGGGATCAGCGAGAACGCGCCGCGAACTCCGCTGAACCTCTGCTTAGTGCTCGATCGGTCCGGTTCGATGGAAGGCGCACCGCTTGAATATGCCAAAGCCGCCTGCAATTATGTGATCGACTTCTTGGGACCGAACGATGTGCTCAGCATCGTCACCTTCGAAGAGTACGTTCAAGTTTTGATGCCGCCCCAACGGATGACGAATCGCGAGGCGGTCAAGGCGGGTGTCCGCGGATTGACGGTGGGCAACACCACGAACCTGTATGAAGCGATCAGCTCTGGCATATCGCAGATCATGAGCGCGGCAGACCCGACAAGAGCGACTCGAATCGTGGTGCTCAGCGACGGCGACCCAACCGCTGGGATCAAAGATTTTCATAGCCTAGTGAATCTCGCTGGGGAAGCCAAGCAAAAGGGCGTCACCATGACATTCCTTGGATTCGGGCCAGATTACAATGAGGAACTCCTGGCCGCGATGGCAAAAAAATGTGGCGGAAATTACGCCTACATTCCTCGGCCCGAGTTGATTCCAGAAGTGTTCCGGTTGGAAGTCGACAAACTCCTCGGGGTGATCGCCATGAACGTCAAACTCGACCTCAAGCTGGCACGATGGGTTCAACTCAAAGCCGCAACCGGATTGGCGCAACCTCCATCAGGCAACGAATTTCAGATTCAACTCGCTGACCTTGAACGCGGCGAACTGATCCAAACCGTTTTTGATCTTGAGTTCACGAATCACCCGCTGGGGCATTACCGCGTCATGAGTGGAAGACTCAGCTATCAAGATGTCGGCACCGGTTCGATGATCACCACCGACCTCGACTTCGTGATGGAATTCACCGCCGATGCCGCCCGTTATGGCGTCCCGCCGAACGCTAAGGTCCGCCAAGTGGCCAACGTAGCGACCGCTAGCAAGGTGATGGAAAAGACCATGATGGGTCTACGAACGGGTCAATTCTCGACGACTCAAGCCTTGGACGAACTGCAAAAAACCCAAGCTCTGTTGCTCACCGACGGACGGATTCAAGAAGCGCAGGAAGTCACCCTTGCCATGAGAGCGCTGCAAACCGGCGACTCGGGAACTGCTCAAAAGACTTTGATGGGAACGGTGGTGAACCTGGATCAAGGTAAGTCCAAGCCGAATCCGTAGAGGGGCCAAAAGGTATCCTAGGGGATATGAGTGAAAAGACTCTTGTGCTTATCAAGCCAGGCGGAGTGAGCCGTGGGCTTATTGGAGAAGTGACTCGGCGCGTCGAAGCTCGAGGACTGGTTGTTGCCGGTATGAAGTTGATCAACGCAGAGCGATCGACCGTTGAAGCGCATTACGCCGAACACAAGGAACGACCGTTTTTCAAGGATGTTTGCGACTACCTCACGAGCGGCCCAATCGTGGCGATGGCCGTCAGTGGCGACAACGCAATCAAAGCCATTCGAACCATGATGGGTGCCACCAACCCAATCGATGCCACTCCTGGCACGATCCGTGGCGACTTCGCGCTGACCATCGACGATAACTTGACCCACAGCAGCGACAGCCCAGAATCTGCGGCTCGCGAACTTGGTCTCTGGTTCCCAGAAGGCACCGCCCGCTAAATCGTCTTAGACAGTTATCTTGGGCATCGGCGATTTCCAGATTTGGAAGCTCCGGTGCCCAATTTGGTTTTAGAACACCTCACCCGTTTGATACGTCGTACAAACTGAACTATGCCGTTGCCCTCCGCGCTATCGTTGCTACTCCTCACGCTGGCACCGCCGAGCCTTCCTGAGCCGCCTCCAGGTTCGGGCGAATGGTATTTGCAAACGGTGGCAGAGGTCCGGCGCGATCTGGCAAAGGGCAGTTTTAGTTCAGCCGCACAGAAGGCCGGAAAGCTTCCAGACGCGAATCTCTCGGTGCAGTACGACGACCGCGCCGTTCCTGCCGCAAAGCGGCCCGCTTACAAAGTCGCGTTCGATCAAGCCATCGCAGACTGGAAAGGGGTCGTAAACAGCCTCAAAGTTGCGCCTGCCAAGGTTCCGGATGTTTTGATCAACTTTGCCGCGACCCTGCCCCCGAATCCAGATTCAACTGGGCCAGCCGGAGCCGTATTCTTCACTTCTACTGCGCCGAATGATCCTTCCGTTGAAGGGGTGATTGCCCTTTTTCGGGGTACCGAAAAGCGTGAAATTACGCCGGTCGATGTTTACAACGAAACGGTATTCGCGATTGGCACTCATTTTGGGTTCGCTCGGGCGCCGCGAGCAGGTTCTGCCATGTTCCGCAGCGATGTCCCAATGGCAGGGCGAATGCGACCGAACGTGCTTCAAGGTGGACTTGCCGCCAAGAATTTTGAGCTGACTCAAAAGCTCAGGGCCGCAGCCAAGGCAAAGCAGAAGGTTCCATTTGCTGTGCCGAAGCTCTTGATTCAGCCGGACAAGGTTGTCGCTAAGCCTGTCGGGCAGGGCGATGATCTTTCATTCTCGATCCAAATCACGAACCAAGGCACTGCTCCACTTCGGTATTCGATGGTGCCGGATTGCAGTTGCTTTTCCATCCGCCAATCGGCCCCAGTAGAACCAGGCTCCACCATCGCTGTTCCTGTGAAAGTGGACACGGTGAACTTCGGCGGAGTCAATGATAAATTCATTTTCTTATACACAAACGACCCCGACCATTCTCTAAAGTTGATTCCGGTTCGGTTCGAAGTCATTCCTCGATACAAGTTCCTCTGGAACGAGAAAGTGGACGTTCTTCAGGTCGATGATTCGGGAAGAGTGGTCCATCTGTATTTAGCGGTGGATCCAAACCACCCGATGAAGATCAAAGGAATCGACTTCAACGGCGTGGCCGGAGCAGGGGATTTTGAACCCTACACTGGCCCTCTTCCATGGGATTCTAAAGTGCAGATTTCAGGCTATAAACTTGAACTGTTGTTTGGTCCAAACATCGGTGAAGGGCGAAAGCCGGTGACGCTGCAGGTGTTAACAGACGACCCGGATGTGCCCGAAATTCGTTACTCGTTTTATCTCCAACGAGGGATCGCGGCCTCACCAGGATTTGTCTATTTAGGCGAAATTGGCAAAGGGAGCCTGCGAGCAACCTCCATTGTTAGCCGGCCCGGAAAACCGTTCAAAGTAACCAAAATTGAATCGGATAACGGTCTTTTCACTGCCAAGCTCGAGCCCTTGGCGAATCCATGGGAGTACAGAATCGTGATCTTGTACAAAGGTGGCGGACCGATCGGCGAGCTTGAAGCGAACATCAAGGTTCACACCGACGACCCGAAGCAACCGGTGGTCAATATCAATGTCACCGGTGTTGTCAAATGAAGTTCTTTCTGGCACTGGTTGCGGTGGTTCCCTGGCTCGCGCTCACGCAAGTGCGGCCAAGCCAGGAAACTGTCATCCTGATTTCCGGGAATCTGAACGGCTACTTATCGCCTTGCGGATGCACGACCCCAATGGAAGGCGGAATCCGGCGACTCGGCTCGGCGATCAAGGCGCACCAAATCCCTGGTCGAACTCTTTTTCTGGTGAACGGGCCTCTCACCGCCGGATTTGGCCGGCAGGATGAGTTGAAGCTAGAATCAGCCGCTGAGGCGTATGGTTCGCTCGGTATCTCAGCGATCAACTATTCGCAAATTGACGCTAAACTTGGCCCCGGTTCACTGGAAGCGCTGACACGTTTCACAAAAAATCGGGTGGTAGGGCGCGAAGTTCAACCCTTGGTCCGGCAGAATGGGTTCGCGATCTATGGCCTCCGATCCGGAGACCCCACTCCAGTCTTTGAACCTAAGTCCATCGTTCTCTTCGAAGGTCCGCGAGACTCAGCGATGAAGTTGGCAAAGGACAATCCCAAAGTCAAGCTGGTTGTTTATGTGGCGAACTCTCAATTTCCGCCATTGCCCAGCAAGGTCGGTCACTCCTGGATCGTGGCCTCGGGAGAGAAAGGCAAACGGGTCTTGAAACTCACTCTCAAAGGAGATCTTTTCACTAGTTATCAGATCATCTCACTCGGTCCAGAATGGACCGACGATGCCGCAATGGGCCGGATATTCTCCCGCTACCAAACACGCATCGATCGAGAGGGACTATTAGACCTCCTCCCTCGCCGAAACACGCCCGAATACGCTGGTTCGCTTGCTTGTCGGTCCTGCCATGAAGAAACGTACAAGATTTGGTCCAAAACTCAGCACAGTACGGCGCTGAGCACTTTGGAAAAGGTCGGACAGGCTCGCGATCCGGATTGTGTGAGCTGCCACGTGGTCGGGCTCGAAAGTCATTCAGGTTTCGTGAATAGAAGCTATACAAATGACCTTGCAAATGTGGGGTGTGAGTCGTGCCATGGTCCGGCCAAAGCGCACTCGATGGCTCCCAGTGAGAACCCAATGCAGAAAGTTGGAGCCAAATCATGCGCTCCTTGCCACAATCCCGCCCATAGCCCGAAATTTGATTACAACTCCTACTGGGAGAAAGTTAGACACTAATCCACTTGATGTGGAAAACGGGTGCAAAACAGCGAAAAATGGTGAAATCCGTCGAAAAGCGGGCGATTTCGGGCGATTTGTGGCTTGCAATATCGAAATCATTCGAAATTGAGACCTTGCGCTATGGTGCCCACTCCGATAACAATGTTCTCTATGGAAGGTCAACCACTGGTTGAGTTTCCCCTCGTAATTCGAAGACCATGTCCTCAACTTTGCCCCAAAAGGGGTCAACGAAAATAACTGATCAGAGCGCGAATCGCGTTCAATTTTCGGCAAATTCGTCCAGACCTCTGCAAAAGTTCGCCGTGGTCGGATCGAACTGCGAAGCGATTCAGGGGGCATTGCTATTCTCTAAATATCAAACTCCTTTTGTCGCACTGGTGGGCCCAACGGGGTGGGGAAAAACCCATCTCTTGGAAGCGGTCGCAGAGGAGTTCAGGCCTCTGCACCGCAAGCCCATCCAAGTCCAATCCGCAACGACTTGGGTCGAGCAATCTAGCTCGCGTGAAAACTGTCTGCCGGTCATTCTCGACGACGTTCAAACCTGCCTTCAGAGCCAGCGACACCGGCAACAACTCCGGTCCCGCCTAGAGCGCCGAGTTCGGCTTGGAAGGCCAACTTTGCTCAGCATCACCACCGATCGCCGACAATCGCGGTTCGAGCACATGCTCCCAATCGAGAAGGCGTGGAACGTGTACACACTGCCAGAGCCGCGCTCAGACGAGTGGGTCACAATCCTGAACCGCCTGCTCGAAAATGAGGGATTGGAATTTTCAGAGCGCCTGAAGTCGGTAATGGCTCGGAGGCTCGGTGGCAACGGTAGAACGATGCACGGCGCTTTACAGCGCTTAAAGCTCGTGGGCGAGCATTGGTTGTCCGAGGAGGACGAATTGCGCGCGCTTGGTTACCTTCGGCCATTTTTGAAACGCTATCCAAATTCTGGGATGCGCGAACGGATCGACCGGGTTATCAGGGAGGTTCTGAACGCTGATCAAGATCCGTCCATGACGGAATTCAGCCGGTGCGTAGCGATTTATGCGATGCGCCGCTTCTTTGAGCTGGACGAGTCCAGCATTGCCGAATTCTATGGAATTTCTCCCGGCGATGTCTACACGTCCTATTCGACGATCTGTAAGGCGATTCAGGTGGATGATTCGATGCGGCGGCTGCGAGATCTCAGTTTTGCGGCGTTGTCCGAGTCGCTCGATTCTCTTTGAAGATCGACACAATTGAACCGCCAGCTTTGCCCTTTGCCCGGGGCCGCTAAGGCAGGTATTTGTGAGTGTTTTTGGGCTCGAAAGGGCCTTTGGCGCAGATTGCGCATACCAATATTCTGATCTTTACGTCAGAGAGTTGGATACGAAATTGAAGAACCTTGAAGATATGAATTTGGCAGCGGTGTGGGTGAACCCGAATCACACGGTGCAGGCAGCAAAGGTTCTGATGCGGGGATTTGGGATCAAGGCGCTTGCCATCCTCGAAGCCTCAAAAATCCTGGGAATCGTATCCCTCGATAGCCTTCAGGATGCGGATGAGCAAAGCGAAGTTCGGGGCTACCTTCGCCCTCTTCCGACGACTCTTGGGCCGAAGATTGGCGTGGTTCAAGCGGCACAAAAATTCGTTGACGAGGACCTCGAAGTGGCGGTCGTCGTTGATGAAGATCGATTTGTCGGGCTGGTGACCTCAAACATGCTCCTCAAAGAGCTTCGGCGCTCGTGGGATCCGCTCACCGGATTGGGTTGGAGCGACCGACTGCGCGAGTGGGGCGCAAATCAGCTTTCGCAGGGTCAAGAAATCACGGTCTTGTTCATCGACCTCGACGATTTTGGGAAGTACAACAAGCAATACGGCCATGTGGTCGGTGACCGCGTACTCAAAAAGGTAGCGAATCTGCTCAAGGACACCATCGATCCTAAGCGGGATGTGCTCGTGCGGTTCGGCGGTGATGAGTTCGCGATTGCGACATTGCGTCCACGCCAGCAGGCCGAAGATCTTGGCGCGCTGATCAAAGACCGTTCTGGATCGATGTTCCTGGAAGAAGCTTATCGCCCGATCACATTCTCGGTGGGAGTTGCTGGTGGCCGCCGGTCGGTCATCCGCCCGGATATCCATGCCGCGGCAACATTCGACGAGTTGGTCAACGCGGCCAGCCGCGATGCCCAGGCACAAAAGGTTCTACGCAAAGCCCGCCAGGCTGCAGAATAGCCGTTAGAGCGAAAGGTCCGAGCTGTGCCCAGGGAACAGTTTGGCAGTCGGGTCCAACATCGTTTTCGCCACGCAGACGGCTGAAGCTGCTTCGCCGACTCCAGTCGCGATCAATTTGAGCTTGCCCTCAAAGTTGCACACGTCTCCAACCGCAAAGATACGATCAAGATTGGTGCGGTAGAGATGATCCACCAAAATCTGGTTCTTCTCGATGTTCAGGCCCCAATCTTTGATCGGGCCGAGCGACGATTTGAACCCAATGTTGACAATGACCTTGTCGCAGTCCAGCTCGGAGCGCTCCTTTGTTTGAGTATTTTCGAGCGTGATTGATTGGAGCGTTTCATTGCCGTTCAGTTCCGCAACCGTGCTCCAGAGGTGGAACGGCACGCCAAGATTTTGAACTTGCTGGATTGTCTCTTCGTGCGCGCGGAAGACGTCTCGCCGATGAATGATGCAAATCTGTTTTGCGATGCCATGGAGATTCAGAGCCCAATCAAAAGCGCTATCTCCACCCCCAACGATGGCCACCCTTTTGCCTTCAAATTCAGACTTGTTCCGGACCCCGTAGTGCAGCCCTCGCCCGACCCAAGAGTCCTCGTCTTCAAGCCCAATTTTCGTGGGTGAGAATGCACCTGCGCCAGCGGCGATGATGATGGTGCGGGTTGGATATCGCTCTCCCGTGCGGGATTCGATGATGTACCCCTCTTCGCCATCGGAAATCAGAGTCTCGGCGGTCTGCTCCAGAACGACGTCTGGCCCAAATTGGAGCCCTTGGTCGATCATTCCCTGTGCGAGATCTTTGGCCAGTACTTTCGGAAAGCCAGGCATGTCGTAAACGAACTTCTCGGGATAGAGCGCGGTGAGTTGTCCACCGAGCTCGGGCAGGGAGTCGATGATCCTCACCGAAAGGTGCCTGATTCCGGCGTAAAACGCGGCGAAGAGCCCAACTGGCCCACCGCCCAAGATCGTCACATCAACTCGTTCGTGCATAGGTGCATTCAGGAAGGTACCGCAAAAAACAAACCTCTCCTGGCGATCCAAGAGAGGTTTGTGCTGCGAACAACGTGCTCAGACGATGGTAGCGACTTCGGTGGCAAGGTAAAGGCTCAGCTGGTCGATATGTTCCATATCATGAGCGAGCGCAAAACCGATGTATTCGCGAATCGAGATCGCGGTGCCATCTGGCTTGACAAATGTCTTGTCCCAGCATTCTGGGCTGAGCGTCGAAAGGTATTCGAGCGTCATTCCACGGCGGGTTTCAAAAACTTCAGCTTCGTGGAAAACATCCTTCGTCGCAAACTTGTGTTCGGCATTTCGAGCATCGGCGTCATACGCCTCAACGCTAGTACCTGGCTTCATGTTGGCAACGCGGATTCTCTCGAGGACGGTTTGTTCGTAATCGGATAGGTGCCCAATGACTTCTCTGGCGGTAAAGCGATCTCGTTCGATGCGATCGTCGAGCCTGTCATGTGGGAAAACGCGGAGGATTCTTTCTACAATGTGAGGGCCTTTTGAAAAGGCGTTTAGCATCCATTCCTGCATATGTATAGCTTACTGGAGTTTTGAAATTTCTGCATGCAAAAACCCCCGAATTTTTGCGGAGGTAAGTTCAAAAACAGCTCTGATTTCGGATTATTTCTGGTAGCTTAATGCGTTGTGATCGAACCCAAGGTGATCGTGGTCGGAGCGGGGCAAGCAGGCATTGAGGCTGCTTTGGCTTCCGCGCGGCTCGGAATCCCCACACTTTGTATCACTCTTCGCCTAGATCGGATTGGTCATTTGCCGTGTAATTGCAGCATCGGCGGCCCGGCCAAGGGCCATATCGCTCGTGAAGTCGATGCGCTGGGTGGGCAGATGGCAGTCACAACAGATCACACACTGACCCACATCCGAAGAGTTGGAACAGGCAAAGGCCCGGCAGTCCAAACTTTGCGCGCCCAAGTCTGTAAAACACGCTATCCCGCTTTTATGCGTAACGTGCTGGAGCTGTGCCCGAATCTTTCACTGCTCGAGGGAACGGTGGAGTGGATCGAGACCTCGGGCGGCAGGGTCACAGGCGTTCGCGCACGAATCGGATCGTCTTCCGAAGAAACTCGGATCGCGTGCCAGTCCGTCGTGCTCACGACTGGAACGTTTTTGAACGGGCTCTGCCACGAAGGAAGCAACAAAACGGTTGCTGGACGCGAAGGCGACGCCGCCGTGCATGGAATCAGTCCTTTCTTGGAGTCGGTCGGAATTCGAGTCCGACGATTCAAAACCGGCACCACGCCTAGAATCAAATTCTCGTCGATCAACCAAGAGTTGACGAGTTTGCTGGAGAGCGAGCCAGACGCTGGGGCGCTCAGCTTCATGTACGACCAGCCGATGCCAGAGCGAGAGTTGTTGCCATGTTGGCAGACTTCAACGAACGCCCAAACCCACGCGATTCTCAAGGCGAATCTGGGCAAATCGGCGATGTTCAGTGGCCAGATACAGGGCGTCGGTCCTCGCTATTGCCCGAGCGTCGAAGACAAAGTCGTTCGGTTTGAAGACAAAGACAGCCATCCAATTTTTCTCGAGAAAGAGGAGTGGGATTCTGAGTCGATCTACGTTCAGGGTTTTTCCACTTCAATGCCCGCCGAAGTTCAACTAGAGGCTTTAAGATCGATTAGAGGGCTCGAAAGCGTGGAGATGATGCGCCCGGGTTACGCGGTGGAATACGACATGGCCGATCCGCTCCAGCTCCGCGACACCCTCGAAAGCAAGCAAGTGGAGGGACTCTATCTTGCGGGGCAATTGAACGGCACCAGCGGATACGAGGAAGCCGCTGGACAAGGCATCATAGCCGGAATCAACGCCGCATTGAGCGCTAAGGGCGAGCCGCCATTCAAAGTTGATCGAAGCACAAGTTTCATCGGTGTGATGATCGATGATTTGATCACGAAGGGGGTGGAAGATCCTTACCGCATGCTCACCGCGCGCGCGGAGTACCGGTTGGTGCTTCGCCACGACAACGCAGATCAGCGCCTCACGCCGGCTTCCAGGGATATCGGATTGTGCAGCGATGAGCGTTGGGAACGGTTCAGCCGGAAGATGGAGGCGATAGATCGCGGCCGTGAGTGGCTGGATTCCGGAACGCTTTCTGGCGCGCATTCAGAGCTGATTGATCAAATGCCGACCTCGCCCGTGCTCAATAAGATGAGCTTCTTTGACTTTTTGCGCCGGCCAGAAATTCGGCTGGAGCAGGTGGAATGGCTTGGCGATCGGCTGAATCATCTCTCGCCGAAGCTAGAAAGCAAAGAAGTTCGAGATCAATTGGAACTTGCAGCCAAATATCACGGCTATATCGAAGTTCAAACACGCCAGATTGAGCAAAGCAAGAAGCTGGAATCGATGCCAATTCCAGATGGATTTGATTGGAAGATCGTAAAGGGCATCAGCTACGAGAGCCTAGAAAAGTTGAGCCGAATAAAGCCTCAAACATTAGGGCAAGCGAGCCGAATTCCTGGAGTACGCCCGAGCGATATTGCGCTGATCATCGGGCACCTAAGAACACCAGTTTCCCCAGCAAAATCATGAGGATTCCACTTTGGCTTCCCGATCATGTATAATAAGCGCTCTAGAAGGAGTCTATTTCTTTGATTCACGTTGTTGTACAAAATGGTGAGAGTATTGACAGTGCGCTCAAGCGCTTCAATTTGAAGGTCCAGCAGAGCGGTGTTCTTCGCGACTTGAAAGAGCACGCACACTACGAAAAGCCGTCCGAGCGACGCCGAAAGGCCGGTCGCCGACGCCGCATTCAATAAAGCGCTTCTGTAGTACTGGAGGGGCGCGCAGGATTCACTTGCGCGCTTCTTTATGTAAATGAACGACATTCCTTTACGTAGTTTTTTAAAACAAGACCTCTGGGTCGGCAAGTGGCTCGGTCACCTTCGCGAACTCTTCTGGGTCTTGCTCTGTACCCTCGCACTGACCACATTGCTGTTGGTGCACCGCGCGAATCCTCTTGATTGGCGCAACGCTGGTGGTCTCGCCATCATCACGATCTCTGTGATCGTGCTCACAAGGTTTCACGTACGGCACACGCCGCTGGGTGGCGTTGTCGCTCGTACCGCGGAGCGAATCCTCTGGATCGGCAGTCTGGCCGCAGTCGCGGGTGTACAGATTCTCACTGAATCCTTGGGGCGTCGTAGCCTGGAAGGCGTCGGCTATTTGATGTGCGCGCCGATTCTGGCCACGGCGATGCTGTTGTCGGCTTTGCTTGGCCCGGCGATCTCGCTCTTTTGCCTCACCACCATCTGCTTCTTGCTCGGTATCAGCGGCGCACTCAGCATCGACTTCTTGGTAGTGAGTTGGCTGGCTGCAGCCGTGGGCGCGCACGCGGTGAACCCGTTGAAGCAACGCTCAGACCTACTTCGGGCAATGTCGATCGTCGCCGTGGCGCAAGGCACCATTGCCGCTGGAACCACCGCCATGCAAGTCGCTACCGTTCGACCGGTGATCGAGTCGATGGGATGGGCCGTGCTGAGCGCGGTGATCGCGACCAGCATTTTTTGGCTGGGCGTGATCGTGGTCGAAAAGATCTTTGGCTTGGTGAGCGACTGGTCGTTGCTGGAACTCTGTTCGCCGGAGCACCCAGTTCTGAAGGAGCTCACGCTCCGCGCTCCAGGAACCTACGCACACTCTGTGATGGTGGGGAACTTGGCCGAAAATGCCGCGCGGGCTATTGGCGCAAACCCGGTCCTGGTTCGAGCGCTGGCGTATTTCCACGACATCGGCAAGCTGGAACGCCCGAGCTATTTTATTGAAAACCAGGTCGGCGAAAACCCTCACGACACCTTGCCGCCGCATGTCAGTGCGCGAATTTTGGCAGCACATGTGAGCGATGGAATTGAGCTGGCCAAAAAGCATCGATTGCCAAAGCAAATCTGGGATGGAATTCACCAGCACCACGGCACGAGCTTGATGACTTACTTTTATGGCCGGGCGATCGAAGATCACGAGCCAACCCCCGAACTTGAATCGTCTTTCCGATATTCAGGACCAAGGCCACAAACACGCGAACTCGCCGTGCTGCACCTCGCAGATAGCGTCGAGGCGGTGAGCCGGTCCATTCCGCGAGGAAGCACTGAAGAACTGGAAATTGCGATCAAGAGAATTATTGAGGAACGACGTGCCGACGGTCAATTGGACGAGTGCGACCTCACTTTTCGCGATCTCCGCACGATCGAAACCTCTTTCCTGCGATCTCTGGGTGCACTTCGACACGAGCGCATTGCCTATCCTGAGGATGTCTTAACCCATGCGCCCGAAGCACCATCGCATCTTGATCTCGAACAACTCCGGTCGTCGTATCCCAACCAAGAGGATTGAACTCGCATTGAAGACTTTACTGGCGCATGAAAACGCGCGATTCGGGGATGTTTCGGTGTTGGTGACAACAGACGAAGAGATTCGCGGGCTCAACCACAACTGGCGACAACTCGATGAGACCACCGACGTGCTCAGCTGGCCTGCACCAGACCTTCCCGGCATGGGGATCGGGGACATCGCGATCTCTTTTCCAATGGCGGAAAAGCAAGCCAAAGCGAGAGGAGCCGCGGTCGCCGACGAAATCTGCCTGCTAGCGATCCACGGAGGATTACACTTGTTAGGCTACGACGATCTCACCGAGCCTGACCACGCGGAAATGATGCGCAAGATGGGCACGATTGCGAGATTGGCAGAAATTCCCATGGACCAGGAGTGGGCGAGTCTCCCGCACGGAGGGGATGCCTAAATGCCGTCGGTAAGTGACGTTCTCAATCCGTTTCGCGTCGCGATCAGCGGCCTGGTGTACACCTTCAAAACCCAGCGCCACATGCGCGTTCACATGTATGTGACGATCTTTGTGGTGGTAGGTGCAATGCTGCTTCGCCTTCGAACACGCGAAGTGCTCGTCCTGCTGTTCATGATCAACTTCGTGTTGGTGGCCGAAATGTTCAACAGCGCCATCGAAGCGACGGTTGACCTAGCGTCGCCGAATTACCATCCGCTGGCAAAGTTCGCCAAGGATATTTCTGCCGGTGCGGTGCTGATCACGACGATCATGGCGGTGCTGGTTGGAGTTCTGATCGCGGTCGGTGACGATGCCTGGGAGAGAATCCGGGTCGCCTTGACCAGCGAGCAGCCTGGCACTCCTTTGACCTGGAGAATTTTCCTCGGAAGTCTTGTTTTGTTTACCATTGTCGTCATCGGGAAGGGTCTCGGAAAGCGAGGCACCGTTCTTCGTGGCGGAATGGTGAGTGGACACGCGGCGTTTGGTTTCTTTTTTGCCGGCGCAGTGATGTTTATGTCGGATTCGCCAATGATTACAGTTTTGGCGATGGCTCTGGCTGTGATTGTGGCGCAGAGTCGATGGGAAGCCAAAATCCACTCTTTTGGCGAACTCGTATTGGGTGCGACGGTCGGATTGGTGCTCTCTGTAGTCACCTTCGGTCTGATGCCCAAATAGATTATGAAAACGGAACCTGATCGTAGTTACTCGACCCGAACCTGGCGCACAGCGTTGTGTGCTGGGGTGATGCTGGTGTTACCAGGAATTGCCTTGGCGGCCGAAACGCAGGAGATGTTGCCGACCACAATCCCCTCCTATGCAGGGATGATTGTCGCGATCGTTTTGGTGGTGACGTTCCTCAATGGACTCTTTGTCGCTGCCGACACCGCCATCGAACTTCTGCGGAGCTCGCACGTCAAGATCGTCCAGAATGGCCAATCCGAACGTCTTCAGGCGCTGATCGATGGCAAGCCGCAATACGTCGCTGCGTGCACATTGGGCTCTCAGACGATGCGAGCTTGGATGATGATTCTCTCCTTTGTGCCGGCTCCATCGCTCGCGCATTGGTACGAGGCGCAGAACGGTATCACCGCCGAATGGTGGCACGTGCTGGTCGCTGGGATCGTGATCACCCTTCCTGTCGCGGCGGTCAACGTGATTTTCGGAGAATTGGTGCCCAAGAGCTATGCCGCGCAATACCCTCACCGGGTCGCGCTTCGACTGTACCGAATGGTGCGTACCACTGCGCTGGTATTCGCGGTTCCGGGCCGAGTGTTGACGGGCATCGCCAATCTGGTGACGAAACGGTTTGGAGCATCCGCAAGTTTTAGCATCCCGAATCTCGCCGAGGAAGAAATTAAGAGCATGGTCGAAAGCGCCCAAGAGATGGGTGAGATCGAAGAGCAAGAAAAAGAACTCGTCCACGCCGTTTTTGAATTTGGGGACACGATTGCCCGCGAAGTGATGACTCCTCGCGTCGATCTAGACAGCGCGCCCATTACTGCCAGCATTCAAGAGATCATGAAGATCATCGTCGAATCTGGACATTCGCGCATTCCGCTGTACGAGGAAACTGACGACGAAATTTTGGGACTAGTCCACGCCAAAGACCTCATGATTGCGGAAATGAAACAGGCCGATCAAGCGCAGGATTTGCGCACCTTCTTGCGTCCTGTGATTTTCGTTCCTGAGAACAAACCGCTTCACGATCTTCTAAGGGAAATGCAGACCGAGCGCGTTCAGATGGCGATCGTTCAAGACGAGTTTGGCGGCACTGCAGGCGTAGTGACGATCGAAGACATCGTCGAAGAACTTCTCGGCGATATCGTCGACGAGTACGATACCGACGAAAAGCCGATCAAACCGGCCGGAAATGCCTGGGATGTTGAGGGCAAGGTAAACCTTTACGACCTCAACAATGAGATAGGGACCCACTTTGAAAGCGAGGAATTCGATACGTTAGGGGGATATGTTTTTGGGCTATTTGGCCGCCAGCCAAAGCCAGAAGAATCCTACTTCCACGAAGGATACAAATTCACCGTGACTGCAACGGATGCGCGGCGGATCGTCCGTGTTCGTGTAGAAAAAACGGACGATCTCGCGACTCAGGTTGAAGAGTTGATCAGTTAGTTCCAGGGTCGGCCTGGCAACTTTCTGATCTGCGGGTTGGTGGTGTAGCGAGGTAGCCGCAACAGCAAGTAAGGCGAGGTGTATCGGCTATTACCGATGCCCTGATCGTAGTCCACGTACCAGCTGATTGAAAGCTTGCCGGAACTATCGAGTAGAACTCGGTCGATCTCAACTCGCGCGCCGGGCTGATTGGTTTGGCCCGCGTGAAGCGCAATCACAATCTCATCACTCCAACTAATGGATCTCAGGAGGTTATTGGTGAGTTCTCGGTTAGGTTGAACAGCCTTCCAATATTCAACAAACTCGCTCTCAGTCGTAAGCACGAAACTTCGGCAATCGCGGTAGTTGCTGTACGATCCCTTGTCAACTTGATTCCATCGGATCGGCTTGGTGTCTGGACCATAGGTATAGCCAGGGCCGATGATCACTGTTCCGCCATCGTAGCCCTCGCCGACGTTGCATCGAGTGAATTTTGGATTTCCGGCGGTTTTGTTAACGCGCACGACGATGTACGGGCTCGTGATCGCTTGAGTCACAAACTCGCCTCGCAATGGAGCGACTTCGCCATATCGCGCTTCAATCACATTGGTGTCGAGGTACTCAGCGCCCAGAAACCGCAGAGAATAGCCTCCAGTTGGTCGTTCGCCAAGGCAGATCACCCAGAGCTCATCTTTCATCCAGTCGACACCCCGAGGAGCGAGGTTGGCCGGCTCACCGGTAACTTCGGTCCAAGTTCGTTGCCAGTCTGCGTTTGTCTTGATGCGATAGGTGCGGAACGACTTCAGTTTGCCGTTCGTGCCTTCGCGAAAGACCGAATACTGAATCGGCGGTTTGGTCGGATCGTTGAAATGTTGAGCCGATGCCCACATGGCCAACATGGATATCAAAAATAACATAATCACGCGCATCGTATTCTGTTAGACGCCAACCGGCGATCTAGGTTACGATTTCCGTGACGCTGCGCCCCTACTCTTCCACAAAATTCATGTCGTGATGGAAGGTTTCTGGCATGATGCTCACCGCCCAGATCGCCGCGGCAAACACAATCGCACCAATGAAACTGAGCGTAGCGATATATCCAATTTTGGGTTCGAAAAAGTGGACACAAATCGAAATGGGGATGACGATGCCGCGGACGAAACTCGGTGCGGTGGTCGCCACCGTACCGCGCAAGTTCGTGCCGAAAATCTCTCCACTGGTGGTCACAAACACTGCCCAATAGCCGGCTCCCAGCCCACCGATGAACATCGTCCAGTAGAACGCATCACCTGTTTTGCAAAGCGTAAACAAGGCCGCGATCGCCAAGATCATCCATCCGTAAGCAGCGAAGAAAGCCTTGCGACGGCTCTTGATTTGCTGGCTCAGCGCGCCGAATAGGATGTCGCCAAAGCACAGCCCAAGTGCTCCGATAGCGATGACATCCGGGAGCTTGGCGGGATTCGCGATGCCAAGAGCTTGCTGCACTTCTGCATTGAAGGTCATCAATGCGCCGGCAAAATACCACACCGGGACTCCGGCCAAGATAATCGCGAGATATCGCCTTCGCCGGTCTTTGGTTTCGAACAGATGCCTGAAGTCGCCGCGCTTAACATCATCGCGGTCTTTGACGTTCTCGAACATCCCGGACTCCAAAACGCCAACGCGCATCAGAAGCAGCAAGAGCCCCATGCCACCGCCGATAAAGTAGGCCGTGCGCCAATCAAAAGACTTTGCGACCAACGGTGCAGCCACGGAACCGAATACGCCTACTGTGGCGACGAAGGTCGTTGCCCATCCGCGTTTTTCTTTGGAAACGAGTTCGCTGACTAGCGCGATGCCTGCACCGAGTTCACCCGCCAATCCGACCCCTGCCACGAATCGGCACGCGGCGTAAAGGTTCACGTCATGAACAAATCCGTTTGCGATATTCGCCAATGAGTAGGTGAGAATGCTGCTGAACAGCACCGTAAGTCGGCCCTTGCGGTCGGCCACGATCCCGAATAGAATCGCTCCCACCATAAAGCCTGCCATCTGGAAATTGAGCAGCATTTCGCCAATCGACTTGACTTGGGTGCCGGTGTACCCCAAGCCTTCGAGGCTACTCTTCCGAAGGGAGCTATACAACCAAATATCGAAGACGTCGACAAAGTAGCCGAGGCTGGCGACGATAATCGCGAGGGTGTTGGAGGCCGCACTGCCGCCGATCTTACGCATAACGCTCAGACGTCACAGCCCCCGAATTGGACGCGATTCGTCGGCAGAGTGCGCGTTATCCCGAGACTAGAATTTCCCGGTGACGACCAAAAACGCGATATATCCCACCAAGGCGAGGTTGTGGACGCTGTGATAGTACGAAGATTCTCGTATCCGGCCGACCTTGTATCGCCAGGTGAAGAATAAGCCCGAAAAGCAGAGAGCGACTGCGGCGGCGATTGGTACGCCAACGATCATGTGCATAAAACCGAACTTTGTGGAGCGAATCAGAGCGTCCGAAAAGTCCGTGGTGCCGCGGCGAAAAATCTCTTCTTCCCGGCGGGCAAGCCTCGGGATATTGAGCGCAAGCAAAATGATAAACGCAGGCCCAAACCACTTGTTTTGAGTGGAGGACACGATCAGATTGGTCCCCGGATTTTCACCATCGGCTGGGGTCGCAACAAGGTTCAGCCAGCTCCAAGAGAAGATCTTCTCGTTTGCAGCCCAAAGCGCGTAGATGATGCCAAAGACAACAGCCACTTCGGCGGTGACCAGCAAAAACGCCTTGGCCCACTCCAGAGGTGTCCGCTTGGCAAAAACGGTCAGATGACGCTTGAGCTGCCCCGAACGAAGGTATTGCACAAAGTCGTATGCCAAGTAAGCAGCGAATGCGAACTTGATCAGCTCAAGAGGAGTGAAATTCATGCCGAGTTGTGCCTACGATACCTATTTCTTTAGGCGGCCTGACTGTCCTCGTTCGATGGATCGGCCCATTCACAAGCTTCGTTGAGCAGGTCTTCCATCGTGCGATTTTCGCCGTCCATGTAACTGTAGCCGCAGGTTGCACGGATCACGCCATGTGGTCCTCGCCGAGTTGCTGTCCAAGGGTTCAATCGGTTCTCAAGTCGAGCTTTGACCACGCTAGCGGTGCCACCCGTCATTGGGAGAATGATCCCGAATCCGTCCTTGCCATAGCAGCACAGAACGTCGAGTCTGCGGACCAGATCCTTGATGTAGTCGGCAGCATCGCTCAGGAAGTCGCGGACACTTTCGGCGCCGTAATAGTTTTGGAGTCCGTTCAGGCCTTCAAACTTGATTACGACCACAGCAACGGGAACGTCGTCGGCCGCCGCGCGGTGAATTTCTTCTTCGAGTCGGCCCTTAAAGTACGCCTCGTTATACAGGCCGGTGTTCAGGTCCACCACGGCTTCGTCCACATTTTGGCGCTGCTTCTTCAGCATTCGATCGCGTTCTTCTTCATTCGAGAGGATGCGTCGGAGCTTCGAGAGCGATTGTCGCAAGATGTGGCTGACGTAGTTGCAAGAAATGCCGAGTCGATTTGCGATTTCAGTTTGGCTGAGCGATTCAAAGTGAAACGCCGTCAAAACTTCTCGCTCTAGATCGCGAAGTTGACCCATCGCGCTCGTCAAGACGAGCCGATCTTCCACGCCCATCGATTCATTGGTGCAAGCGGGCATGTTGTCAATTTCGTTTCCGTCTTCTTCGCCTGGGAGCATGGCGTCGAAAGACCCGACCTTTAAAAGGTCTGCAGTGGAATGAACTTCAGCAATGGCAGATTCACTGACTCCGAGCTCTTCGGCGATTTCCGTCGGAGTTGGAACTCGTCCGAATTCAGCTTGAAGTTTCAATGTTGCTCGGTTCACTTTGTGCCTCAATTCCTGCAGCCAGGCAGGATGCCGGATGACCTGCGATTTGTCTCGCAGATAGTGCTTAATTTCTCCCGCAATGAGGTGGGTGGCATAGGTGTTAAACCGCACCCCCGCTTCCGGGTCAAACTTTTTCAGTGCGTTCAGAAGGCCGATATAGCCCACTTGAACGAGGTCTTCGAACATCTCAATCCCTGAGAATCTTCGAGCAATCCGCTCCACGGTTGGCGCGAATTGAACCAGAATCATGTCCTTTAGGTCCGGTCTTGGGTTCGCGAAGTATCGCTGAACCAGCATTTCCGGGTCCTGGAGGACCTTTTGCATTTCTCCCATTTTTATCACTCCCTGATGTTTTTGGTTAAGCCCAGAATCCTTTCTGGACTGTTGCCATCCGGTCACATCCTTGCTCCCGTCCGGCGATTATTAAGTTGTAGCCAAAGCGCTTTCCGGGCGGATTTCAAGTCCGCCCAGAGCGCGAATTCTTATTTCACTTCGTTGACGATCGAGAAGATTGGGCTCATCACCGAGATCGCGATGAATCCCACCACGACGCCCATAAAGATGATCAGCGCAGGTTCGATCATCGAGGTCAAACCTTTCACGGTTTGTTCCACTTCTTGATCATAGAAATCGCCAATTTTGACCATCATTTCGCTGAGTCGGCCCGACTCTTCGCCGATGTCGATCATCTGAGTCACCATGGTCGGGAAAAGCCCGCTGGCGATCAATGGCGCGGAAAGTCGATTACCTTCTCGAATGCTCAATCGGGTCTGTTCGATTGCAGAATTGAGAACTTGGTTGCCCAGGGTTTCTCCGACGATCTCGAGACTTCGCATCATCGGCACACCAGAGTTGATCAACGTGCCGAACGTACGGGTAAACCGGGCAACGCTCATCTTGAGCACCAGTTCCCCGATGACCGGAGTCTTCAGTTTCAAATAGTCGAGCTTGTAGCGGCCCTGATCGGTCTTGCCCCACATCTTGATACCGATCCAAATTCCGGCGACGACGATCAAAATCATCCACCAGCTGGCCTGCATAAAGTCACCAAAGGCGAACAGCTTTGCCGTGATCGGAGGGAGCTTAGAGCCCATGTCCGCAAAAATTTCTTTAAACTTTGGAAGCACAAAGCTGAACAAAACGAACAGCATGAGGATCGAGAAGCCAAAGACGAGCACTGGGTACATCATCGCGCTCTTGATCTTCGCCTTGACCTCCGCTTCATATTCCAAGAAGCCTGAAAGCCGTTCGAGAATGGTGTCCAAAATACCGCCGAGCTCTGCCGCGCGGACCATGTTAATGTAGAGCTTGCTAAAACAGTGCGGGTGTTTGACCAGAGCTTCGTTCAGCGCCGCGCCGGATTTGACGTCTGCGAGCACCATTTCCAAGGCCTTCTTGAGCACAGGATCTTTTTGCTGCGCCACCAAAATTTCCAAACAGCGCAGAATTGGAATACCGGCGTCAATCATCGTCGCGAACTGCCGCGAGAAAATCACCAGCGATTTTGGCTTCATTTTCCCGGCAGTGATGGCGCCGCCTTTGGCAGCCTTGCCTGGCGCGATGTCCAGAACGTGCATGCCTTGATCGCGCAATCGGGCAAGTACGCCCGTTTCGCTTTCGGCGTCCATCGTGGACTTAATGGTGCGACCACTCGAGTCCATGGCGGTGTATTCAAACAATGGCATTGATTAGAAACCCCTAATGTTTTCAGGCGCAAATCGCCCCAACACAATAAGAAATAGGTTCTTTGGGGTGAATTCTTAGGTTCAAAATTCGCTTGCTTTAACGCTTTGAACTCATAGGGTTGAAGTCGATTGTTAAGTTTCGTTACACAATCTAGTAATCATGCGAGCAGAAGTGGTTTCCGTGGGCACCGAACTCTTGTTAGGATCGACGATCGATACGAACGCCGCGACCTTGGGCCAGTTGCTCGCCGAGTGCGGAATCGATTGCTCGTTTCGCCAAACGGTCGGCGATAACCTTGAACGCGCGACCCAAGCGATTCGGCAGGCACTCGATCGGTCCGATTGCGTGATTACCATCGGCGGGCTCGGACCAACAGAAGACGACCTCACCAGAAACGCAATCGCTGCGAGTTGCGACGTCGAACTAGTGCTTCAGCCAGAGATGCTCGCCACCTTAAAGCAGATTTTTGATCGCCGAAACCTGAAGTGGGTGGATTCAAACCAACGACAAGCAATGCTTCCGGTCGGAGGGCAATTCATCGACAATCCGTTCGGAACCGCCGCCGGAATACGAATGGACGTCGACGGCAAGATCATTCTGGCGTTGCCTGGGCCGCCACGCGAGTTCAAGCCGATGCTCGCCAACTATGTCAAGCCATTGCTTGCCAAACTTTCTGGAGGAAGCATCATCCATTCGAAAGTCCTGCGCGTATGCGGGATGGGTGAAAGTAGGGTCGAAGATGCCATCAAAGATCTGCTCCACACTTCCAACCCGAGCATCGCGCCGTACGCCAAAACGTGGGAAGTCCACCTTCGGCTCACCGCCCGCGCAAAGAATGTCGCAGAAGCCGAGGAGCTGATCCGTCCACTAGAATCAGGCGTCCGTCAGATTCTGGGCGCGCATGTCTACGGTACGGATGAAACGACCCTCGAAATGGCAGTCGGTGAGCGGTTGGCAGCCCTCAATCTGACGGTGTCGGCCGCAGAAAGTTGTACCGCTGGACTCCTTATGAGTCGTCTCGCCGCAGTGCCCGGCGCGAGCCGATATTTGGTCGGCGGAGTGGTGACCTACACCGAGCAAATGAAAATCCAAGAACTCGGGGTACCAGAGCAGTTGATCGAAGCCCATTCTCCAGTTAGTGAGCAAGTCGCCGAGCAAATGGCAATTGGCGCGCGCAAGAGATACGGTACGTATTACGCCCTTGCGATCACCGGTGTGGCCGGTCCCGGGCCAGACGACCGCGAGAATCCGGAAGGGTTGGTCTATGTGGCTCTTGCTGGTCCGCACCAAGTCGAAGTGGAGCAGCACCACCTTGGAAAGGGCAGGGATTCGATTCGAATGCGAGCGTCGCAAGCCGCGCTGACGCTGCTTTGGCGGCGATTAAACCACACCGAACTGTAAGTCAAATACTTGCTCGAATGCTTGAATCGTCACAGCTTTGACCTCGTCTACGGTCACATCGCGGCCGAGGATCATGCTCAACGAAGTGACCCCGTACCCCACGATCCCACACGGAATGATGAGCTGAAATCCGTCCATCGCGTTGTTGCAATTCATCGCGATTCCGTGCACGCTCACCCACTTTTTGATCTTGACTCCAATCGCGCTAACCTTCTTGTCCCCGATCCATGCGCCCGTATGAGGTGGAAATCTGCGTCCCTCGATTCCGTAGTGAGCGAGAACCGCGAGTTGGGTCTCTTCAAGATCGCGAAGCCATTTGTGGAGGTCCTTTCCGTGTCGGGTCAAATCGAATATCGGATAAATGACGAGTTGCCCGGGGCAGTGGTAGGTGACGTCTCCCCCTCGGTCGGTCCGAACAACGTCAACTCCCTTTTGCTTCAGTTGTTCAGGAGTGAAGAGAAGGTTCTGTTCGTGGAATCCCGCCCCGAGAGTCAGCACGGGCGGATGCTCGACGAAGATCAAGGTGTCTGGCGCGCCCGCCATCACCATTTCGGCGACCTCAAGCTGTTTGTCCCAAGCCTCGTTGTAGGGTAATCGGCCAAGATCGAGCAGCAACGCTGAGGACTGGCTCAAACCGTTCGCATCTCCAACTTATAGACCACTTGATTGTCCACCAGTAGATTGAGAGCTTCTCCGCGAAGTCCGGGCATCGTCTCCCAGACTCGCTCGGTTAAGGCAATTCCGCCGACCTCACTTGCAGCTTCGACGTGTGCGGCGATGTCAATCACTTCGGTGAATTGGACCTTCTCGATGTGACCGACGATGGTGCCTCGGTGAATCCCGATTCTCAGCTTGAACGGCATGCTGAGCTTGTTGACGGTGTTGTTGAATTCGCGGATTTTCTCCTGAATATCTTCCGAGGCGGCGAGAGCATCGATCGGGTTGTTGAACACCATGATCGCCCCGTCGCCAGCCGTCGAAAGCACTTCGCCGTTATGCTCTTGAGTAACACGCTCAAGCATTTGCTGGTACGCGCGGAACGACCACTCGGCGACATAGGGGTCCGCCATCATCTTCATCACCGACGACTTTTCTGCATCAACAACCACAACGGTGATGTCTCGTGGACCGGGGTTCAATCGCCTTTGGATGTCCAGATACTCGTAAAGCAACGTTTCGGGGTCGTTCAGCTGCATCATTCGATCTCGCAATCCACGTCTTTCGATGGCACCTGCGATACCTGCAATGACTCCAATAACTATGGCGAAAATAAGTCCAGCCACGTGGCTCGCAATGTCACCAGTCCCTGGAACCGGGACATTCAAGAGATACAGCCCGATCAACATCGGTATATTGCCGCACACCGTGTAGAGCATCGAAATGAGTACGGACCGCCAAACTTTGCCGCCCAAGAAGGCGAGTCCCGTCTGGATTGTAATGGAAAGCAATCCAATTAGCCCTGCTGAAATTGCAGATTGGAACGAGGCATGATCAATACCGAATCTCTGTTCCAGGATCCCCACAAGCAGCACGACGATCGTGCTCATGCAGAACGAAACCACACCGGCCCAACTCCAGGGGTTGCTTTCGATCTGCTTAAACAGCGGCAATGAGTGCCAGCCGTGGAGATCGACTTTGTTCTCTGATGCTGCATTGAGCCGCTCTTCGAGTTCAAACAGTCGCTCGAGCAGATCTTGCCGAGAAAGGTAATCCTTGCTGAGCTCGATGCGCCGCATCCGAATGCCCGCTCCAACAAAGGAGAAAATCGCGCCGAAAAACCCGTAGACGATCGCCAGTACAAAGAACGCGAGACCGGCTATCGCGAACTTTTCAATAGGGGTTTGTCCTCTGTCCGATCCGTTTCGGAGGATCATGATTCCCGCTCCGATCAACATTGAGGCATAGGAGATGGCAGTCCCGAGGAAAACAGTGCGGAATTTGCCATGTCGCATCATGCATAAGTAATGGAGGAGCGTGGTGCCAAGGATCGCGATAGCCTGCACGATGTCGTCACTTTGGATCGAAATGCCACCGCCACTCGAAGCGACCGTTTTGCCACCAGAGGTCTCGCCGATGAGGAATAAAACGATGCTCAGCAGGATCGTGACCAAGAAGAAAGCGCCGGCGTTTTCGGTGATGCTCATCCAAAGATCGCCGCACCATCTCATCCATGCTGGGACCTTGAAGCGCTTAGCTTCTCGTTGACGATTGCCTTGGCTCGCACGCAGATCAACTTGAGTCATCGCGCGCTCGATCAACGACGGACTCACCCCTGCAAGTTGTGCAAGGTCCGATGGGCTCTCATCGATAGCGGAAGGGTTTTGGCGCAGATAACTGGCCAGCTTCACCGCCTCGGATGCCAAAAAGGGAGTTTCAGGTGTGGTCTGCAATCGTTTCGACCCTGAATGTGATACTAAATTGTAGGCGATTCTGGTTGCATAAGTGTATCCTTAGTCCCGGAGCAGATCGGGTAGCGGCCTCAAGGCAACTTGGGGAGGAAAGTCCGGACTTCAAAGGGCATGGTGCCCTCGGCAACGGGGGACGGGGCGACCCGATGGAAAGTGCAACAGAAAGTAGACCACCGATGGGTAACCCTCGGAACGGGTGAAACGGTGAGGTAAAAGCTCACCAGAGGCAGGGGTAACTCTGCTTGCTAGGCAAACCCCACCAGAAGCAAGGCCAAATAGAGAGACATTGACGTTGCCCGCAGAGTCTCTGGGTTGGCCGCATTAGAGAAATCGCTACACAAAGACAGAATCCGGCTTACAGATCTGCTCTCAAACTCACTTTTTCGCGTATGGTCGACAAAGTGGGTCGCCAATCACGACGTCCTTCCAGAGCACCAGTGGGGAACTCGCGTAAAACGATTCCGCGAGATTGTAGCCGTCGGTGTATCGGTCCATCAGAATGTCTACACGGCAAAGCGCAGAGGTCCATGGCTCGCTGACATAGCCTTTGACCCCGGTGACTCCATTCGCAATCAAATCACCAATCAGGCTCTGGCCTTCTTCGCTCGGAATGAAGGTTCGAGCACTGGTGGAAACGTACGTTTCGCAGATCGAGCCCGATAGGAATTTGAGCCCGCGGTAAGTTTTCAGGTCAAACTTTCCGTCGTTAGAACCCCAGCTGACATAGCCCATCATTGGCTTGCCTGGATTTAAAAATGGCGCGGTCTTATCGATCCGGACTTCTTTGTTCTTCTGCAACAACTTCGCGACTGCCGCTTCCATTCGGACTTGGTGCCAACCCGCACTTTCCGGCATTTCAGGATTGTTGGTGCGGTTCTCCGCTTGATCGAAGAAGAATAGCCCTTTTTCGGGCTGAGCCTTGACCGATCGCTCGACCAGCCGCTTGGCATCGGTCAGCGAAAAAGCATCAAGTCGTGTGACCAGATAGATGCCGTAATCTTTGCTATTGAACGGCTTTTTGGCATCGTAGTAGGGGTTTTTGCAACGGATCATCCCGTCTTCGGTCGGTGCCTTATCGTTTGGCATCGGTTCGACGCGAAGGTTCATCCCGGCGATCTGACCGTCCACTGAATATCCCCACCAACTATCGATACGAAACGGAATTCCCTTGGTCAGAACAATGTAGTCAATCCGCTCTTTGCTGGCTTCGATCGCGGTTTTGATCGGCTCCAAAATGTCCTCTTTGAACCGAGCCATACTGGTCTCTTCGAGAGGGGGGCACTTGATCTGGACAATGTTTGAAGGTGGCACCTTTCGCTTGCGAGCGTAATATTCGGCGAGCTCGATCCCTTCTTCGGAATCGATGTTGCAAACGAGGAGCAAGTGCTTGGATTCTTCGGTGCCAGCAGTTTCGGCGACATTCATTCGGATGGATTCAATGTCGTCCTTGAGAACAACTGGTGGTTCATCATGGGGCTTGTCGCAACCGACCAGCGCGACACCTAACATCGCGAACAAAACTCCCCATTTCCCCAAAATCCTATTCATCCCGTTCATTCTCTCGCTTCACGATAAAGTATGTTCGTCCAATCTCAGCGTACATCTTTGCTCGGGCCTGCGCACCACGTACCAGTCCGAGCTTCTGCTCTTTGTGTCGGTGGCTGACACCTTGCAGCACACACCGATTCACCCGATCTCCGCGCTTTTTTGCAGCGAGATTGATCGCAACCTCGATTCCCAACCGGCAACTTCGAGGGTCGTTTATTGAATTCCATATTTCGCGGACTAAGGCACGCTGTCCGCTCAATTCCGGAGAAACGCGCTGAGCGGTATCGCTCCAAAATCGCCCGTCACCGAACACTCCGACGTTCATCTCACAACTTCCGCTGGCGACCGGCTCAATCAGGTCCTTGATGTGTTCCGCTCGCAATCCGATGAGATCGCCGTCCAAAAATAGAATGACTTCTGGATCGAGGATTTCAACGCCTGAGGCCATTGCGGCGCCTTTGCCAAAGTTCTCATCGTGCTGAAGCACTTGGACGCCTTGAAATTCTCGCGCAATATCAGCGGTTTTGTCGGTGCTGCCGTCCGCCACGACCACCGACTGGAATTCATATCCGGCCTCGCACACCGCCTCCAGAACTTGTCGTATTGTTGGCTCTTCGTTGAGCGCCGGAATGACCACGCCGATCTTCACTTTGCGTGTCCCTCCAACCAGGCGCGCAATCGCTGCTCACTCATGTGTTTTGCGACTTCAATCCGTAATTGAGTGGCCGACCTCGCCGAAGGAATTCGAACATATTTCTCGGTGCACGTTGGATTCCAGCGCTTTTTGTACGGTTCCGTGCCGCGCAGAAAATCGAAGCGCTTCAACCCGAGTTGAATCGCACGATTGATTGCCTCGGCGATCATCATCGAGCCGGGACAAAGCTTGGCGCATTCCGGGTCGAATCCACACTGATAGAAGAAAAATCGATCGCCAGCTTTCATCCCATACAAGCAACCAATCGCGCGCCCTTGGTGTTCCAATTGTAGCGTCTGTGCCACCTCATTGGCCCCAAATTGCCGGTGGAATTGACGCACTTGTCTTGAGAAGAAGGAACCTGGCATCAGCCGTTTGTGCCAGCGCTTGGCATGGAGTGCGAACAGATTATCGAAGAAGTTGTCGCCAATATTCCAGCGGAAGCAGAGATCCGAGTTGCGAAATCCTCTGCGGACATCCGCCCTCAAACTTTTGCTCAGAGTATTGAGATGGGAGTCAAGCGATTCGGGAAGATCGAGGACATAATGCTCTCCCGCGGCCAATGGCATCCTTCCCGAAAAGTCTATAAGACCGTCCGGGACAGAGGACACTTCCAGATTTGGGAAACGAGCGATCGCTTTAGAAACTGCGCCTTGAACATCGCCCGAGGTCAATGGGGTGGTTTCGTCACTACGTCTTGCGGCTGCTGGAATGAGCTTGTTCCCAACCTTGCACACAGGCCACAGGAAGTCCTCATCAACCAAAAACTGCAATCGACCTGAGTTGCGACTGGTTTCGCACCACGCGTTCACCCAATCGGGTGAATGGAATGGGTTTGAAGATGGTGATGCCTCAAAGAGCCTATGCCAGCGTTCCGGGATTTCCGCGCTGGGCGGCTGCAACTGCATCAGTAGCTCCTTTCGATTTGCCACGAGGAGCCCGACGACTCCGAATTCTTGTTCTTGTCGGCGAAATAGGCAATGATGCCGATGATGATCAAACCAAGCAGCACCGCGAGAGCAACTTTCCACGCACTGATCGGTGCTTCGCCCTGAATCTCACCGGTCTGGCCGTTGACCAAAAACCGAAACGACTTGCCGCGATATCGGTATCCACCGACCCAGACGGGGAGCAAAACATGCTTGAACGTCACTTCGGAATACGCGGTTGTTTTGGAGTTGATCACTTGCTCATCTCCGCCGATATCGTGGCGGATGGCCATGTTGATTTCAGGCTCCATCATGTCTTGTGCTACCGCCCATCCGTTCGCCAAATCGCGGTCGTAGCGAAGGGTGCGAAAACCGACCAGATATTTTGGGTCGTAAGGCACGATGGCGGGTAGATCCCAAGTCTGCAGCCTTCGCGAATATTGCTCTGGAATCACCGAAGATCCGAGCACCAGAAGATCATCGAATTGCACAAACACGGTTCCTGAGGCTGGATACCATCGCGTATGGCGAACTTGCCGCGTCCGGGTCACCGGGCGACCGTTTTCATAGTCGGTATACGTCTCGGTCACGTAGTAGTATTCGCCGCGCTGACCCGTGTAATCGGTCGTGGTGTCGGAATCGTAAGTCCAAAACGGTACGTACATCCCAGCCAGCTGACCTTCCTTAAGCGCGAGCTTTTTGAGGTCATTTGGTGCCCAGAATCGGCTCCCGAGCCAGTCGCCGACCTTGGCGCGGGCCTCTTTGCTAGGGATTCGAAAGGCCATCACGCCGTTCGGCATGATCCGGTTTTGCGGCGGTGTCTCAACGACGACATTCGAGCCGCAAAACGGACAGCTCTGGGTGACTTCGGTGGGCAGGATCGAAAACTCCGCCGCACACTGGTTGCAATGAACGATCTTGGAGTGCTCTTCTTCGAGGTTTAGGTTCGCCTGATCAAAGTAAGCGTGGATATCGAGTTCTTCGACAACCGTTGTGGGAGGAGCGATCGGAGTGATGTGGCCACAGTAAGGGCAACGCAGAGCCGTGGTGCCTGGCTCGAAGTTAAGCTGGGCACCACATTTTTCGCACGGATACCGCGAGATATCTTGCGAATTCGACTCTACAGGAGGCGTGTCCAATGGTGATTATTGAGGCGGAAGTGGTGGAGGAACAGCTCCAAGTAATCCGGCGAAGTCTGCGACTTCTTGCGCCTTCGTCCAGGCAGCCATGCCGTTGGTCCAAACCAAAGTCTCGCCGTTGATCTCGCCGGCCTTGATCATCTCGCCAAGCTTAGCGAGGTCAAACGGGCCCTGCTGCGCGCCGTTAATCGCGACGTGGAAGGTCTTGACTTGAGGAACTGGAGGAGGCGTTGCAGCCTGTTGCTGTTGCATCCCAGTCATCATTTGGCCCATCGCTGCGCCCATTCCCATTCCGATCCCAGCTGCGCCGAGTCCGCCCGGATTTTCGGCGGCTTTTTCCATCGAGTTCGCCGCTTGGAATTGGGTGTAAGCGTTCAAATCACCAACGACGCCCATGCTCGATCGCTTGTCGATCGCTGCCTCAACTTCTGGCGGAACACTGACATTTTCGATGTTGAAATTGACTAGCTCGATTCCGATTTCGCTGATGCCCGGCTGGATCGCAGAACGGATTCTCTCGCCAAGTTCGGTGTACCGAGCAGCGAGGTCGATGATCGGAATCTGCGCGGCAGCGGTTGCCTCGCTAAACTTGGTGACGATTTGGTTTCGCAGGTGCTCGCTGACTTCGTCTGTCGTGAATTGCCAATCGGTGCCGGCGATCTCCTTCAAGAACTTGCCCGCATCGGTGACCCGGAAACCGTACGTTCCGAATGCCCGGACTCGGACCACACCAAAGTCCTTATCGCGCATCATCACCGGGTTCATCGTGCCCCACTTCAGGTCGGTAAACCGCTTGGTATTGACGAAATAGACCTCGGCCTTGAACGGGCTATTGAACCCAAACTTCCAACCCTGCAATGTCGATAGGATCGGCAAGTTCTGGGTGATGAGCGTGTGCATCCCAGGCTCGAAGATGTCGGCGATTTGACCTTCGTTGACAAAAACCGCGACTTGCGATTCGCGAACGGTCAACTGCGCGCCGTGCTTGATCTCATTGTTGTGCCGCTCAAAGCGGTAAACGATAGTGTCTTGAGTGTCATCCAGCCACTCAATAATGTCGATAAATTCGCCTTTCAGCTTGTCCCAAATGCCCATGATAAATAAACCTGGTTCCTACCCTCACAGTATACGGCGCAACGGGCTCAGCGTTGCACGATTTGGGTGATAATCCACGCTTGATAGAACTCAGATTTAGGTGCGTTTTTGACTTGGCGAAGATCGAGATTGGCGGACTCCAAATTGGTGACGTCTGATTCTGTGATGCGTCCCTTTCGCGTGAGTACCACGACATCCGGGCCCAGCTTGGAAGCCTCAAGTAGTGATTCAGTCATCAGCACTGGCTTTTGGGCGTAAAAGGCAATCGAAGGGTGGCTCGTTTCCTGCAGCTTGAGCTGTCCTGTGCCTAGTGCCTTCGACCGCCTGGGCATTTGATAGACCGCGATCGGCAACTGCTGGATTTTCGCCCAGCGCGCTAGATCGTGAATCTCTTTGTGGGGAGGAGCGACCTGCTTTCCGAAAAGATTTCCCGTGGAGTAGTACTGATAAATTCCAAAATTCAGAATGGCGGAGGTGGCGAGGCAAGGCAGCGCATATCGCCAGAAAACTGTGAAATCCAGAACCGGATGACCCTTGGATTCCCACTGCTTGCTCATCCAAAAGCCGACGATGATGGCGAGGGTTGGGAACGCCGGCAAGACGTAGTGGGGGAGCTTCGCGGCGCTGATCATGAAGAACGCGATCACTACAATCGACCACCGAGCGCAAAGCCTAAGGAACGGGTGCTCGGACCGGATTTTCCAAGATTGAGGCAGGCACAATATCCAAGGAAATGCTCCCACCAGGATTACACCAACGTAAAGCAAAATCCCATTGAGCCCGGTGACGGTGTGCGCCGCATCCCCGCCGGTGAAACGCTTGAGGTTCTGTTCGATGAGGAATTTGTCGATAAAGACCTGGCGGTTAACGAGATACGCGGGTACATACCAGCTGGCCACAACAGCCGCAAAGATCACTGTGCCAAGAAGCCAATATCCCTTGAACTTTGGTCTTAGCTCAGGTTCTTGCCAATAGGTCAGAGCTGCGGCCAAAACGAACAAGATACAGCCGACCGGACCCTTTGCAAGAGTCGATAAGCCGAGCGCCGCGGCGGTAGCCAATCGCCACTTTGGGTGCTCGGTCAAAGATCGGTAGAAGGTGAAAAGGGCGATGATCTCGCAGGTGACCAGTGGAACGTCGGTCATGATGGATCGCCCCACCAATCCGACGAGCAACGATCCCGAATAAAGCAACAAGGCGATCTGTGCGGCGAGCTCGCTCAAGGCGCGGCGGGTGTAGCTGAAAACGACATATCCCACCAGCAGAGTACAAAGCGCGGAAGGCAACCTCGGGCCCACCATCTCGCCGAACATGTTGATCGAAGGTATCGCCAGCCAATAAACCAAGATCGGCTTTTCGAACCAAGGTGAGCCGTTATAGAACGGCGTGATCCACTCACCGCGCCGCGCCATTTCACCCGCTGCGGCGGAATAAAAACCTTCGTCGAGATCAAGAACTCCGGTCAGCCAGAACCCAAGCAACGGCAAAGCTGAGGTCAACCACAGCAGCCAATTCGGTATCGCTCGCCCCGCCTTGGAGTCAATCATTCCTGATAATGGTGGCACGAATTACGACAGGCTGCGCTTGGCACAATAGTCATCGACTAGGCCTTTAGCGATCCGAAGCGGCAAACCTGTCTTTGCGCGCAGTTCGCGAATGGCGCCGATGTGATCAGCTGCCGAATGCATGCTGAAATACTGGTCGAGCACCGACTTAATGTGAGAGTTATCGAGCTGTTTGTCGTCGTAACTCTCTACGGTGAAGCGCTTCTTCTTGAATTTCTCGAATTCTTCTTCTAAAGAAACTTCGCCTCGAATCTTCGATTGGATCCACTCAATCATCGTGTATCCGCCCCAGATTCCCACGATCCATATGGACCACATTTCACCGGGCCTGAAATGGAATCCATTGGCAATGAGATTGATGCCGATGAGCGTGAAAGCGCTCCCAACAAAATGCGCCAAGGCATCCTTGGAGGCTCGCCTTCGATGCTCCAGGAACTCGCCCCACAGTTGATTGCGGTCATTTTCCTTCTTGACGATCTGATGTGCTTCGTCAATTTGTTCCGGAGTGATTCCGAGTTCGGCGGCAATCGCATTTAGCCGTTCACGGTCGATCAGAGAATCTTCTTTGGGCGATAACCGGACCGCCTGACGCAAGATCGCGTCAGCTTCTTCTTCAGTGTATAACTCCTGATTCTCTGAGCTCATTGCAGGTTCAACAGGAATTACTTGAATTCCAATCCCAGGGTTTCAATATGTTCACTGGATCCCGTTAAGTTGATAGCCGGTGTGAACGTTGCTGATTGCAGTTGCAACACCTTCGACGGCTGCCTCGAAGATGATCTTTCCTTTCTCGGCAGTGGCAAGGGTTGCGTATCCAAGCGAACCGTTGGAAGTCAGTTCATCAAACGGATGGATCATTCCTTTGACAGGTGGCAGAAAACCGTCGTCGATGATCGCCGACGTGCGAACAAGGCTCGGGTGCAAGTGCATCATCAGCGAAGTCTCGGACTCGCAGGCGTGCTTCATGTCCTTGAACGGACCTTCCATCGTAGCCGAAACGGCCTCTTCGCAGTGGTCGAAGTATCCAAAATGACCGATCAGCAGGTTCGGATTGGATTCCTTGAGCTCGCGGCAAATCACGTCGTTTGGCGAGCTGTTGCCACCGTGACCATTGATCACCAAAAACTTCCAGAACCCGTGCTTTGCGAGTGACATCACGACTTGACGGATTGAATCACGATAGCCGTCCATGCTGGCCGAAAGCGAACCCGCAAAGGCCAAATGGTGCGCACTTGCGCCCAGCCACAAGGTCGGGCAAAGCAAAATCTGATCCTTCAACCGTTGATCAACCGCCTCGCAAACAGCAGTGACGATCATCGAATCGGTGAAAAGGGGCAGGTGCGCGCCATGTTGTTCGAGCGATCCGGTCGGGATCACTACCACCGTTTCACGCGAAAGGGCACCTACTTCGGGAGAGGTCAGTTCAGCAAGCTTCATTAACTATCCGGGTCCAAGTTTCGCATGAGGCTTCGAACCACATTTGCAAAATCAAGGTCTGCTTCCGTTAGTTTATTCACCTTTTCGTAGGCGTGCATCATGCTCGTGTGGTCTCGGTCGCCAAATTGATGACCGATATGCTTCCAACTACCATGCGTGACTTCTCGGGTCAGATACACGGCAACGTGACGCGCTAGGGCGATCGGAGCCTTTCTGCTTGTCCCGCGAATCTCTTCGACGGGAATCTTGTAGAACTTGCTGACGACTTCAAGAATGTTGTTGAGGCTAGGTTTTGCTTGGGCTCGGTTGCTGCTACAGAGCTTTTCGACCATCGCTCTGGCCAAATCGATGTTCAAATCGTAGCCTAGGAAGCTGGCTTCTGCGGACAAATTGACCATCGCGCCCTCGAGTTGGCGGATGTTTCCGGGCACGTGCTCCGCCAAATACATGGCCACCTCGTGCGAAAGTTCGATCCCTTCAGCGGCTGCCTTGCTTAGCAGGATTGCGCTTCGAGTTTCGGTGTCTGGCCAGTGGATATCGGCCACCAGTCCGGACTCAAATCGAGACCGTAGTCGCTCGTCCATCAAATACAAATCGCGTGGCGGTCGGTCAGAGCAAAGCACGATCTGCCGGCCCATTTGATGCAAGTGGTTGAAGGTGTAGAAAATCTCTTCTTGGGTTCGATCTTTGCCGGCGACGAACTGGATATCGTCGACGAGCCAAAGCCCCACGTTGCGTTGGGCGCGGCGGAAATGGTCGATCCGGCCTTGTTGCAACGCGGAGATGAACTCTTCTGCGAACTGCTGTGCCGAGACATAAACCATCGGGAAGTTGGGATCCCGCTTTTGGACCTCGTGCGCAATCGCATGGAGCAAGTGGGTTTTACCCAAACCGCTCGGGGAGTAAATGAACAGTGGATTGTATTTTCGGCCTGGATTTGCAGCGACGGCCTTTGCACCGGCAACAGCAAGTCGGTTCGATTGCCCGGTGACGAAATTCTCAAACGTGAAGGACTCTTTGGGTTGGAATGTCGTATTTCGCCGTTCAACAATCGGGGGCTGGATCAGAGCAACCGAATTGTTGATTACCTGACTCGGCTTGCGCTCCTTGACGTTGATGCGCAATTCGACGAGGACACGCTCGCCCAATTCTGCCGATAGCGCATCGGCGATTTCTGCCTGGGCTCGTGACCCTAGCCAGTCAAAATTGAATTTGCTTGGTACTTCCAAAATCGCTCGACCGTCTTTCAGGTCGACAGGAGTGATCGGCACCAAAAAGCGCTTGACCATCTTCTCTGGATAGTTCTTCGATACGGTCTGGAGTGCTCTTTTCCAGCATCCAAACAAGCGCGCGGGTTCTTCACGGTCCTCAAAACTTAACTGATCATTCATTGCAAAGGAAAATCCAATCCGGTCCCCAGTGGGCCTCGGACCTAGAATTATAACCAGGACTAGTGGCACCCCATGGGTGTAACCGCATCCCCTAGGCAAATTGCCGGGTAAATTTCCACCGAGAAGGTCTTTGGCTGTCGGTAGACAGCTACGATTTTCACGATTTTTCGACGTTTTCCACAAGTTATTCAAGGGCGCAATTGATGAAGATATTTGGGGTATTGGGGGGTGAAGCACTCAGCGACGAGATCCTTCGCGCGTGGGTGGATTGGGCAGACTTTGTGATCGCCGCGGACGCCGGATTTTGCAACCTCTCCAGCGCCGGATTACGCCCAAATCTGGTCGTCGGAGATATGGATTCGGTAGTGCACTGCGAGGTGCCGGAATCGCAAAAGATGATTCGCATTTCAGCCCAAGATTCTAGCGATTGCGACAAGCTGTTAAGCGTCGCGGTCGAGTTGGGCGCACGTCAACTTTCCATCGGATGCATGCATGGCGGTCGACACGATCATCTGCTAGCCAACTTCGCGAGTATTTCGAAGATAAACCTAGCCGTGAAGGTCGTCCTGCCTCTCGAAATTGGAGTTCAGGTTTTACCGAATAATCCTATAACTTTTGAACATTTTGGACGCATTTCACTGCTACCGGTCGTTCCTTGCACTGGCGTAAATCTTTCGGGAGTTCGTTGGCCCCTGGTGGATCAATCGCTCGCGATGGACGGGCTGGTCAGTTTGTCAAACGAGGGTACTGGCGAGGTCACCGTCAGCATAGAATCCGGCAAAGCGATGCTCTTTGTTCATACAGACCCAAGTCAGATTCCAACATGGTGACTTTCACACTGATAGACACCGTAGTGCTGAGTCTCTTTGTGGGGCTCATTCTGGCGCTGGGATTCAGTGCAAGACTCCGCGATAACACGTTTTTTCAGTACTTTGCCGCGGGCAGAAATTTGTCCCTGGTGCCATTTGTATCGACGCTGGTCTGCACTTGGTACGGCGGAATCTTAGGGCTCGCAGAATCAGTCAGCTATTTCGGGCTCGGCACTTGGCTTTTGTTTGGAGTCCCGTATTACGTATTCGCGGCAATTTACGCGCAGAAAGTTGCAAGAAAAGTGCGTGAAATTGACGATATCTCCATCCCGGAGCGCATAGCTCGTCAATTCGGCAAGGGATCAGGAGTGTTTTCGGCGGTGCTCATTTTCTTGCTTGCCGTTCCCAGCGCGCATGTGTTGATGTTAGCGGTGTTGTTGCAAACCGTCGTCCCGTTGCAACTCCTACCAGCGCTCCTGATTGTGGGAGGGGCCGGTACCTTGTTCTTGTACCGAGGCGGACTGCTCGCCGATGTTAGGATGAGCCTCGCCGCTTTTGTGATGATGTACCTGGGGTTTGGTGTGATCGTAGCTTCCCACGTCGTCCAATTCCCGCCGGTGCAGGCATTCGAAAGCCTGCGTGGTACTCCCATGCTGACGCTGACCGGCGGTCAAGGCTGGCTAGCGATTATCAGCTACTTCATTCTCGGCGCCTGGACCCTGGTAGACCCCGGATTCCATCAGCGCGTTGCTTGCGCCAAAGACCCTGAGACTAGCCAGAAGGGCGTATGGGTTTCGATTCTATGCTGGATGACCTTTGACCTTCTCAGCATCTCTGCGGGGATGTACGCGCTTCAAACGCTGAAATCATCGCCATCAAATCCGCTCATGATTTTTCCGGCTCTGGCGCAGCAAAACTTGCCACCCGGACTCAAATCGATCTTCTTTTGCGGCATGCTGGGCACAATCCTTAGCGCGATGGTGGGCTATACCTTGGTCGCGGGTGGCACATTTGGGCGTGAAATCATGGGCAGGATCATGCCCGTCGCAGATGACCGGCTGAAGTTTTGGACGCGGATCGGACTGACGCTTGCGATCTTGATAGCGATTGTCGTCGCACTGTTTGTTGACAGCGTGGTTGCGATTTGGTATTCGTGGAGCGGCGTGGTTGTCGGGGCCGTCCTCCTCCCATTTTTGATTTCGATGGGTTCAAAGGCAAACCATCTAAGGAGAGAATCCGTCCTTTGGTCGATGGTGCTTTCGTTCATCACCTCTCTGAGTTGGTGGATTATCGGCACCGCAAATGGCAACAAGTTTTTGACGGTCAATCAGGGTGGCCAAGATATTCCAGTCGGGACTTTGTTGCCAGGACTATTCGTTTCGGGTTTGGTAATCTTGATTTGGCCAAAGCTGAGTGGAACTGAAAATGAGTGAAAACGAACCAAACATGAGCAATCGAGCGAGTCTGACCATCAAGCGTGGAGGCGAGGAAACCGCAGAAGTGTTCGAGTTTCTGAGCCCTTGTATCGTCGGTCGATTCGATCCTTCGGTTGGGCCAATCGACCTTGATCTGGGCAGCCTGCCGGAAGGAGCTTATGTCTCCCGCAAGCATGCAAAAGTGTATCTGGACGGCGAAACTTGGAAGATTCAGGACCTCGGGAGTTCGAACGGAACGTACCTACTGCGCGACGATTTTGAGAAAGTGACCGACGCAGATTTGACCGATGGTCAAGAGATCGCTTTGGGGAACGCTAGATTCATCTTTAGAGTATTGAGCGCTGCCCCAGAGTCTGCTGAATCTAGCGAATCGGGCGGAACATCTGAAGAAACGCCTGTCGAAGAGCAATCTTCTGAACCGGCGGCAATTGAACCTGAATAAGGAGGGTTTCCTTTGAAAAAAGTAGTCGTTTTGGGCATTGCTGCCTTGCTGATTTTTGGCGGTTTATTCCTTAAGGTTTTCGCCTCAACACCTTCAGATGAAGCGATGATTCAGGAGGCACTGACCACCGCAGCGCAAGCTTCAGGCGAAGGGAAAGAAGGGAGCGTTCTTGAATATCTAAGCGGCAATTTGCAGGTGATGGGTTTCACACCCAGCAAGAACGATATTCGAAACTACATCCAAAAGAATAAGCCTAAGGTGAAGTTAGGTGCAATTCGGCCGATAATTAACGGTGATGAAGCGGTGGTGAACACTTCCGCTGAAGTCCGCATGGGCGTGGGGAACTTGAGTGCAACGCAAAAGTTGGATCGAGTGACGATAACCATGCGCAAAGAAACTAAGCTGAAAATGCTCGTTTTCCCGGTCCCAACCTGGAGAATTGTAAAAGTTTCTGCAGAAAGTGCGGACCTAGGGAATCCTTTTGACCCCTAAGTCGTTCAGGTAATATGTCGGGGCATTTCTCTGCAAAGGGAGGAGCAAGGCGGCTTGCGTGACCGTCTTTAAAAAACCTGACAAGAGGTAACTACACAAAATGAAAAAGTTCATGTCTCTTTTCCTCGTTGCTGCTATTGCTGGCATCTTTGTTGTCGGCTGCAGCCAAGCCGCTGATTCGGGCGCTGCTGCTGGCGGCGAAACCGCAGCAACTGCAGGCGATGCTAAGCCAGAAGGCGATGCAAAGCCAATGACCGAAGATGGTGCTGCTGCTACCGGAACCGAAGCTACTCCTGCTGCTGAAGGCGATGCTGCTGCAAAGCCAGCTGAAGGTGAAGCTGCTCACACTGAAGGTGATGCCGCTGCTAAGCCAGCCGAAGGCGATGCTGCTGCAAAGCCAGCTGAAGGCGAAGCTGCTCACACCGAAGGTCACTAAGCCTTAACGCGGCAATAGCCGCACTGATCAAGCCCGCACCATGCACTACGCCTGGTGCGGGTTTATTTTTTGCTAATCACCGGTTCGGTAGACTCTAGAGATGCTTGACCCAAGAGTCACTCGGTTGGCCGAATTGATGTCCAACCATAGCACTGGCCTAACCAAAGGCGACAAGGTGCTCATCCATGCGTTTGATATCCCAAACGAGGCGGTCGCCGAGTTCGTTAGGGTTTGCCAAGAAACCGGAGCCGAAGTCGCAGTGCGGCTCGAAAGTTCGCTCGTGCGACGCCAGCTGCTGCAGAAAATTAGCGATTCAAACATCGAGACCATCGCTGCCAATGAACTCAAAGAGATGGAATCGATGACCGCCTATATTGCATTGCGCGGGGGCGAAAACTATGCTGAGCTTGGTGATGTTTCCGCTCAAGCAATGCAGCAATGGCAAAAGCTCTACGGCAAAACCGTCGTCGAGCACCGGGTTCGAAAGACTCGATGGGTCGTCACTCGCTGGCCTTCGCCCAGCATGGCCCAACAAGCGAGCATGAGCACTCCCGCTTTCGAAGATTTCTTCTTTAGGGTCACCACTGTGGACTATTCGAAGATGGCGAAAGCTTGCGAGCCACTCAAAGAGCTGATGAACAATACCGACGAAGTCCATATCGTTGGACCGGGAACGGACCTCCGATTTAGCATCAAAGACATTGGCGCAGTGCCTTGTGCCGGCGAAGCAAATATCCCAGACGGCGAGTGCTTTACGGCACCAGTTAAGACTAGCATGAATGGCGAAATCACCTACAACACGGTGTCTCTCTACCAAGGTACCGAGTTCAAAGATATCCACTTCAAGGTCAAAGATGGCCGAATTTACGAAGCCACCGCCGGCGATCAAACCAAAAAGCTGAACGACATTTTGGATACCGACGAAGGTGCGCGCTACTTTGGTGAATGGGCTCTTGGATTCAATCCACACGTGCTCCATCCGATGAAGGACACTTTGTTCGATGAAAAAATTGGCGGAAGCTTCCACCTCACACCGGGCAATGCCTACGAACCGCCAGGAGGAAACGGCAACGTTTCAGCGATTCACTGGGACATCGTGTGCATCCAGCGGCCGGAGTATGGCGGCGGAGAAATCTGGTTCGATGGCAAGCTTGTGCGCAAAGACGGAATTTTTGTCTTGCCAGAGCTAGCTGGATTGAACCCAGACGCCCTGAGTTAATCAGAGTCCTTCGAAGGCGTTGAACCTTCGAACTGGAACTGGATCGGTCTTGCTGGACCTTGGTTTGGCAAGACCCAGAACACCAAAATCCCGATCACCAAGAGCACAAGCGGAAGCACCCAACTGGGCACTTTTTTCCGTGGGACCTTAACTTGCGGCTCTTCGACCATTGCGCGCAATTATACCGGTGCCACCGATCGGGCGAAGCAAAACGTGGTTCGGGGGCGAACCCCGAACCACGTTGCAGTAGTTGACAGCTTAGAGCTTCAAGTCGACGATGCCGCTGACGCCAACACCGTGAACCGCTTTGATTTCCTTCGAGACATTCTTGTCCGATACCGGAATCATCGCGCGGATGCGGATTTCCTTCCCAAACAATTCTGTTTCTGGCGCGGCAACGGCTTGCACGAGTTCAACCGATGCCTTATCGCCCATCACTTGAGCCGCTCCGATTGCGTTGCTCTTACCGATTCCCACTGTCAAAATCGGGACCACCTTGGTCCAAGCATCCTCCGTGTCTTTGTGTTTGGAGATTTTATTGATCGCCTTGTTGATGTCTGGGCCAAACTTTTGGACCGCGGCACCGACGCCGATGATCTTGATGGCTTGCTTGATTTGGGGCATGCCCACGGCGGTTAGGGCCACCATGCCTGCAACGACGAGCGCGAGTTTCTTGTTAATTTTCATGCTAGATTTGAGTCTCCTAATTGCTATTACGTTTGAGAAGGAACTTCGTCTTGTTTACCCTCAGAACCTGAGCCAGGATTGGGATCTGTGCTTTGTTCCGTTGGCTTTGGGGCAGGTTCGGAAGTGGGTGATGGCGGCCACGGTGAATCAAGCGCGGATGTCAGCGGATCGTTTGAAGTCCGTACCCGGTCAAGGTTCTTTCGGCTCAGTTCAGCGACTCCAATCGTCTTAGTGCCGTCAACGAGTCGCACAAACACCTTTTCGACTGTCGGGCGAGAATCCAGAATCCGAGCGGCAGAATCCGCTACGGTCTCCAAGGGACGATCGTTGACGCCCAGCAAGGTGACGACTAACCCGCCGCCACGTGGATCGGTCCATGCTGCGAGCACATTTTCGCCGAGCGCTTCGATCTTTCGAAGGTCGTCCAGAAGCGCTTTGTCATCCGCGATTCCGGAGGGCTCATTGGTTTGAACTGACGGATTCGTGGCCTGTTGCTCTACCGGATTGCCAGCGATTTCTCTTGTAATAACTTTGCCTGGCATCTCGCCATCTTTTAGCTTGCGTCCCAGAAAGAATGAGATTCCCGCGATTGCGGCGACCATCGCGAGCATGACAGCGGTGAATCCCAAAATCTTGTTCTTGGTGGTCGGGATGCCCAACTTTTGAGCGGTCTCAAAAGCTTCCGCTTCCTTTTGATGCTGATGCGCGGCGTTCAGTCGTTGCCGGATCAGCTCCGATTCGGGGTGGTACGATGCGGCGAGCTCGTACCATTTGATCGCTTCATCTAGCCTTCCCTCATCGGCCCAAATATCTCCCATCAGGGCGTGGGTGTATTCGCTCTCCGGGACATGAGTGAGGATCTCGCGGCACAGCTCCTTCGCCAGTCCAACCTCCCCCCGCATCCGCAAAACGTTCGCTTTAGCGAGCGCATTTTCAACCTCAGCGTGGGTCATTGCTTGCCGGTGCTCCCAAATCCACCGCTTCCGCGGGCCGTGTCGTCCAAGTTTTCCGTGACAACAAAATTCGCTCGGACCACGGGACAGATCACCATTTGCGCCACTCGGTCTCCGGGCTGGATCTCGAACGGTTCGGTGCCCAGATTGATCATCAGAATTTTGATCTCGCCGCGATAGTCGGAATCGATGGTGCCGGGCGAATTGATCATCGTGATTCCGTGGTTGATTGCTAATCCACTGCGGGGCCGAATCTGCGCTTCGAAACCTGGAGGCACAGCGATACGTATTCCAGTGGGGATCGCTGTGCGCGCCATGGGTTGGAGCGTGTGGCGAGCCGTACTGCGCAAATCGACGCCAGCTGCCCCAGACGTTGCATAATCTGGAACAGAAAGTCCTTCTTCCAAGCTAATGGGGATACAAATTTCGTCGGACATGCGCTTTCAAAAAGTTAGACTGTAAGAAACCAGACTATGGACGTTCAACCCTCCAAAAAACTGCCTCATTTTAGTGAGTATATGATTGCTGAAGCAGCGAAGATGAAGGCGCGCAAGCGGACGTTTCTGACGACGCCGGTGCTTGCCTTGTCTATTGTCGCAGCATTGGGCGTTACGGTAGGTTTGGCGTTCGCGATGCCTGTTCTTGCACCGGTTTCATGGGTGCCAGCAGGCGTCATTCTAGGCGGTTGGCTCACGTATGCCGAGCGAAAGGTGCGCGAGCCGAAAACGGCAGAAGATCGATATAACGATGAGATCAATGCCGTCGTGGAGCGGTATTTGGAATCCATGGAGTACCGGAGATTGCATCGTGACCTGGACTATACGGCGGCGCAACTTCTCGAGGCCACAGCCTATTACTGGAACAAGATTCGGCTTCAGCTCAACACTCCGAGTTGGGCGGGCGACGCGGCGCCTTTGCACTTGCGCGCAGCAAGAAATCAAACGCTTGAAGCGATTGACCAAGCTATGCACGAGCAAATCACACTTTGCGTTCGTTGCTTAGCCTTGCCTGGTCAAAAGAAAACGGATTTCCGGGACATGATCGAGGACGTCATCGGGCTCGATGTCGACCGGATGCTCGATGGATTGCGCGGCGGTGCAACAGTAAAAAAGGGGTATCACAGCGACCACCTTCCGGAGATCTTTGAACCCGCGCGTGCCATCGCAGAAAGGCTCCGCGACCTCAGTACAGAAATTGAACAGATGAGCTTGGAAAACATGCGCGAACTGCAGCAAACTGGCGCACGGGGATCGATCGATTCGGTGATCAAGAATCTACGCGATATTCAGATCGCCGAGGCAGAACTCTCTGCAGAGACGAATCCTCAGCAAGATCAGCGGCTCTGAAGCCAGTCCGGTAGGTCTGCGACGGAATCGAGTGTTTCCACTTTGCCCTCCGGTTGCAGGACTCCCGTTCGCACGAGTACGGATGGGCAACCGGCAGCATCTGCGGCAGCAATGTCCGAGTCCAATCGGTCGCCCACCACCAACATTTCACTTGCCTCCCAACCTGACGCACCGAGAATCTTCTCGATTGCCCAGGAGTTTGGCTTGCCGAGCACAGTTGGAACCTGTCCGCTAGCCGTCTCAATCGCGGTAATGATCGCTCCAGCACCAGGTTGCAACCTGCCATTCTCTAGCGGGTAAGTGGCATCTCGGTTTGTCGCGATGAACCGTGCGCCGTTCAAAATTGCTTGCATCGCTTGGTTGCATTGGTCGTAGCAAAAGCTGCGGCAGATTCCAGCGACGACAGCATCCGCCCTTTCAGGATCTTGGCAGAGAATTCCTGCCTCGTGGAAACCCTGAACGAGGTCTGGTTCTCCCACCACAAACACACTCCGGCACCCGAGAGAAACACAGAAGTCGATCGACATCGGGCCGATAGCAAACAACTCGCCGGGTGCCGGCGCGAAGCCCAATCGGGTCAACTTTTGGACGAGATTGTCTTCCGAGATCCCAGAGTTATTGGTGAAAAATCGGACTTGGAATCCCAGTTTTCGGCAGGCAGAAATAGCTTCGGCGGCGCCTACAATCGACTCTGAACCTCGGTAGAGCGTGCCGTCGAGGTCAAACAGTATCCCGCGGATCATGTCTTTCGCTGAATCACGAATCGACCAGCAGCCTCAAGGAGGTCGCGATGAGAATTCTGTGGGAGCACTCGCAGTGCTTCGAGCGCTTTCGCCAAATGCTCCTCAGCTAGTTGGTCCGCTTCGGCATAACCACCGTAGCTTTCGAGCAATGCACAAACTTTTGCAATCGCCTCATCGCCGCAATTGGTACCGAAGTTTTCTCGTACAAATTGGTGCTCGGCCTGGTTCAGTTTGGGCAAGACCTGGAGCAGGGGCATCGTCGCGCACCCTTCGCGGAAGTCCGTGGCCTTCGGTTTTCCGGTCGCTTCGACCAATCCGCGATAATCCAGAAGATCATCGACGAGTTGAAACGCAATGCCGAGGTGGTGACCATATCGGCCCAGCGCATCCACCGTCGATCGGTCGGCTCCCGCCACCATGCCACCGATTTGGCAGCAGCACTCGACGAACGCGGCGGTTTTCATCCGCAAGACGTGAAGATGATCTTCTAGGCTGAGCTCGAGATTGCCGCGAATTTCGACCTCCCTTGCTTCGCCTTCGGCCATTTCGACCACCATTTTGCTGCTGAGGCGAATGATCTCAATATCGCCATCTTCTGCAAGAAGTTGCATCGCCCGAGCAAGTAGAACATCTCCTGAAAGAATGCTCGCGGTGTTTCCGAAAAGGTGACTTGCCGTAGGACGCCCGCGCCGAGTGGCTGCCTCGTCGATGACGTCATCGTGAATGAGAGTGGCCATGTGGACCATCTCCATACAAGCACCTAGCGTAAGTGCCCGCCGCCGCTCGAACTGTAGCCCTGTGGCCCTCGCGCTGAGTACCAGGAACGCTGGGCGTAGCCGCTTGCCGCCTGCGTCGAGTGTATGCCGAAGCGATTTCTGGACGACCTCGATCGGAGACCCTACAAAGTCCTTGAGCAATGTTTCGACATCTTGGACATCTGCGGCGATTTGGACCAGATTTTCGCCCGTGACTCCGGCTTGGGCAAACATTCCAGACTTCAAGGCTTTGTCCCCCAATGAATACAAATGTTGCCCATTCGAAGATTTTGATACCGAATATCTTTGAATCCCGCAGATTCCATTGATGACTTGAGTTGTTCTCGGGTCATAAAAAGTTGAGTGCTCTCCGGCAGGTAGGTGTAGGCCTCTCGACTCTTGAAGAGTTGGCCGAGGATCGGGACCAGACGCCGAAAACTCCAGTTTGAAATCGCGGCTATGATCGGATTGCTTGGGATGGCCATGTCGACGGAGGCGAACCTTCCGCCGGGCTTGAGCACCCGGAAAATCTCTCGGTGTGCCAGGTCAATATCGGGCACATTCCGGATTCCCCAACCAACGGTGACGACGTCAAACTGACCGGATTGCAGGGGGATTTGGCAGGCATCGCCCACCGCGAGTTGGTTCTTGCCATCGATCTTTGGACGTGCGAGTTCGATCATCGGACGGCAGAAATCGACTCCGACAACACTGGCTCCTCGAGCGCGGAGTTCGGTCAAGAAATCGCCCGTCCCGCAGCAAAGATCCAGTGCAAAATCGCCCGACTTGACTTGGATCAGATCAAGCGCTTTTCGCCGCCAACCTCGATCTGAATTGAACGAGAGGATTCGGTTCACACGGTCATAAGTCGGGGCGATTTGGCCGAACATCCCTTGCACAAACACGCGCTTCTCCCCGCCCTTGGCTTGCCAAGGCTCGGTGGAATTTGTATTCGGTTGGGTCGCGGGTCCTGCCATCGAATTCTAACTTTCAACAAAAGTTGAAAGTTAGCCACAGTTTACGTGATTCGCGCTCAAAATTGCTTCGATTCAAACGGCTGCAGACTGGGAATTGGAATCTGGAATGCTGTTTCGCGATTGGAAACGGACAAAAACCGCGACCACAAGGAACAACGCTCCAGATAGAGTTGCGATCATCCCAGCGACGTTGGTGTTGGTGGCGAGGGCCATGAGGTATCCGGCAGAAGGAAGCACCGCGCTGATCCAAAATCCACGGGACTTCACCTTTCGAAACTCGGTCGTCGTGAGGTTCGCGACCAAAGTTGGTACCACGAGCATGGCGATGACCAGGATGCTCCCCACGAGTTCAAAAGCAGTGACGACTGCGATGGAGATTAACGAGAGCAGACCTGCGGTGACCCACTCCGGCTTGAACCCTTCGGTCTTGGCATATCCAGGATCGAATGCGGTCAACAGGAGCTCCTTGTCGAAGATCTTCGCCACGATCACCGAGAACAAACAAAGTGGTCCGATCACCATTAAGGCTCTCGGTACTTCAAATCCAGCGATGCGCGTTGAATCCAGTGGGATGAACTCGGCGAGACCATACAAAACGCAACCTGGGTCGAGATCAACTTGGCTTGCGAATCGGGTGAGGAGCACGACTCCTATTGCGAAGAAGAATGTGAATACGGCTCCGAGACTGGCGTCTTCTTGGACTCCGGCCTTCGCGATGAACTTGGTGAGCCAGACCGTGACTAACGCCGCCGCGATCGCGCCAAACAGCATCGGCAGAGGAGCGCGCGTTCCCGCGAGCAAATACACCAACACCAATCCCGGAAGCACGCTGTGACTCATCGCATCACCAGTCATGCTCTGCCGCGTCAGCACGAGCCATCGCCCAAGTATTGTGCAAGTTATGCTGCACAAAGTTAGAGGAATAATGGTCCAGAATGCGAGTTCAAACACGTGCCCGCTCCTCGATTCTTTGAACGACTTGTTGAATCTGTAACCTGCGAGTACGTGCCGCGGCAACCACGCCGCGTATCGGCGAAAATACTAGTGAAATAGTAAAGAAAACGCCACTAACTATAATAATTATCGGGCCAGAGGGCATCCCTTCTGCTGACGAACTCAGCAAGACTCCTGACGCTCCGCCGACCGCGCCGAGCACGGATGCCAGAATCACCATAACACCGCATCGGTGGGTCCAGAACCGCGCCGTGATCGCCGGAAGAATCGTGAGCGCGGCGACCAAAACCACCCCCGCCATTGGTATCGCTGCAACAACTGCGGTGGTCAACAGGACCTGCGCTAAGAAGTCGAACGCTCGAGGATTTCCACCCATTGCGCCAAAAAACTCAGGGTCAAAAGTAGAAACTTTGAGTTCCTTGTAGTTCAGCGCAATGGTCACTAGCGCAAGGACGGCTACGACCAAAATGCTCAAAACATCTTGGAGGACAATGCCTGCCAACTTGCCGAGCAAGAAGCTATCCAGCCCCGCTTGTGACGCGCTGTGCGGACTGTTTTGGGCGAGGCGACTCAGCACAATTCCGAATCCAAAGAGCGTCGCGAGCACGATCACCAATGCCCCGTCAGGCTTGGTTTTGGTGTTGTTTTGAATCCAGACGAGGAGTGTCGAACCCAGAATGCCGCTGATCAACGCGCCAATCAGTAGTACTGGCAACGCCTTTGAACCGGTGATCAAGAAGGCCAATACGATCCCCATCAGGGCGGAGTGGGCGATCACGTCGCCCACCAACGATCGGCGTCGGAGCACGGTGAAACTGCCCACAGAGCCACAGAGCGCACCCAGTAATATTGCGCCCACGAGCGCAAGAATGGTGTTGTAACTCAAGCCGTCCTCCGGTGCCCATAGGTCTGCGCAAGATTCTCTGGAGTCAGAGTCGTTTCCACAGGTCCGTAATGAAGCACCGTCCGATTGAGCAGGAGAACATTGTCAAACCGTTCGCGAACGGTTTCGAGATCGTGGTGTACCGCGATCACGGTTTTGCCGTTAGCCTGAAGTTCTCGGAGAACTTCGTAGATCGCTTCCTCCGTTGCCGCATCCACGCCCGCGAAAGGTTCATCCATCAGATACAGATCGCTTTGCTGAGCCAGAGCCCGAGCGAGGAAGACCCGCTGTTGTTGACCGCCGGATAGCTCGCCGATCTGCCTGCTTTCGAGCCCCGTAAGTCCCACATGGTTGATGGCTTCGGCTGCGATCATACGCTCGGCCTTGCCCGGTCGTTTGAGCCATCCCACGCGTCGATAGGTTCCCATCAGGACAAGGTCAAGCACTGTGACTGGGAAATCCCAATCAACGCTCTCGCGCTGCGGGAGGTAACCAAGAGCATGCTTGCCTGCCGCGTAGGGTTGTCCGTCGAGCAAGAACTCGCCGGTCAGCTTCGGAATGATGCCAATCGCCGATTTGAGCAACGTCGATTTCCCGGCACCGTTAGGCCCGACGATGGCGTTTAACGTGCCCGGCTGGATATCGCAGCATGCGTCTTCAAGGACGATGCGCTTGCCGTATGCCGCGCTCAGGTGATCAAATCGGATTTGTTTCATCGTAATGCCTCGACAATTGAGTTCACATTGGCGCGAACCATGCCTTCATAGGTTCCGGCATCAGTTCCTGGATCGCCCATGGCGTCGCTGTAAAGTGGTTTGCCGAATTTCACTCGGTGACCTGCGGCCGCCGCTCCTTCGACCAGCGACGAAATATTCTTGTTGGAAACGCTGGTTTCGGCAAATACGGCCGAAATTCGGTTGTTGACGACCAGTTCCACTAACTTGTTGACTTCTTTGAGCCCAGCCTCGCTCTCGGTGCTGAGCCCTTGAACGCCGCGTACCTCGATGTCATAAGCCCGGCCGAAATAGCGAAATGCATCGTGTGAGGTGATCAAAACGCGTCGCGATTTTGGGATGGAGCCAATCTCCGTACGTGCCCAATCGTCTAGATCCGAAAGAGATTTCTCTTTTTGAAGCCGATTGGCTTTGAATTCGGTGGCATATTCGGGGAGCAACTTCGACAATTGCGCCTCAATCGAAGGCAGGGTTTTGGCAAATAGAGCGACATCGAACCAAATGTGAGGATCGTGCGCTCCGTCCGTACTGAGGAGCCGTTCTTCGGGAAGATGATCGCCAATGAACAGAACAGGATCTGTTCGCTGGAGTGATTCCAGAGCGCTGAGCAGCTTTCCTTCCAAATGCAGGCCGGATGCGATGACGACGTCGGCGGATTTCAACGCCATGACATCGCGGGGCGATGCTTTGAAAAGGTGCGGATCAATTCCAGGTCCCATCAAGGTCGTGACTTCAACGTGGTCACCGCCTACCGCCTTCACCAAATCGGCCACCATCGCGGTAGTCGCCAGGACCCGGATCGTGCCGGGCTTGGCGCGATCTTGGGCGCAACCCGAAAGGCTGAGCATCAACAAGAGTCCTAGTAAAAACTTCACAATGGTAAGAATCTGTAGTATAACTAAAAAAGTTACCCTATGCTATCTTTAGGTACGAATTGGTGATAAATTTAGTTGCCTTGAACTTATCCACAGCCTTTGGGTAAAATTCCTCTTTGCGCCGAGGAGTGCGTCAAGCTTCCTTCAGACGATCCTCATTAAGGCGCGTGGCAGAATGGCCGCTGGTACCGGCTGCTTTTGTTGGACAAAGAAAACTACAGGATTTGAATCATGGCAAAGAAAATTCAGGGCGTCATCAAGCTCAATATTCCAGCAGGTAAGGGCAACCCAGCTCCTCCAGTCGGTCCGGCACTCGGTCAGGCTGGTATCAACATGATGGAGTTCTTGAAGAAATTCAACGAACAAACCGCTCCACAAATGGGATTCACCCTGCCGGTCGAAATCACCGTTTTTGAAGATAAGTCGTACAATTTTGTGGTCAAGCAACCACTCAGCAGCGACTTGATCAAGCGCGAAATTGGCATCGAAAAGGGCGGAAGCAACCAGTTGAAGGACAAGGTTGGCACCATCACCCAAGCCCAACTCGAAGCAGTTGCCGCAAAGAAGATTGCTGACCTCAATACCGATGACATCAAGCAAGCCGCGAAGATTATCGCTGGTACCGCTCGAAACATGGGTATCAAGGTCGTCGACTGATCACCCAATAATTTAACACGAGTAGAGGATCGCCTCGACGGAGCGGCGAACTGAGCCTTTAGCCCCAAGGTTAACGAACTCAGTTCGCCGCTCGTACGTCAGATACTCGATTCCCACGGGAAACATTGCAATGAAAGTTCAAAATTTGATGTCCATAACTCTTCTCGCTGCGCTCGCAATTGGGCCAGTGATGGCTTGGGCGTCAAATCCCGAACTGGAATCGCACAAGCCGTCACAAGCGGCCGCGGATGTTTTCCGACAGCTCACGGGCGCAGACATGGCGTTTCTCCCGGCTGGACTCGTCAAATCCGTCGATGCCGTCACCGACCTGAGCCAACTCATGGTTTATCCAACCGATACGCTTTCGGTGGTCAAGTTGACGGGTGCGCAGGTTCGCCTCGCACTGGAGCGCTCGGTGAGTCTCGCGCCGTTGCCGTCGAGTGCATTCCTGCAGCTCAGCGGTTTGACGGTGACCTATTCAAAGTCGGCTGCCCCCGATAAGCGAATCATCAGCGTTCAAGTTGGAGATTCCAAGTTGAGCGATTCGGCTACCTATCAGGTCGCCATGCCGACCACACTCGCGAGAGGTGGCCTGGGCTACTTCAAGGTTTGGGACAAGTCCAAGATCGACCGGACCCTTGAAGGCCAGAGTTTGGAGTCCATCCTAACAGGAAAGCGGCCAACCGAATCGGCTGACCGCTGGATCGCGAACTAAATCCTCGAACGGATTAAGGACATCCGGTTGGCGGTGGCGGCGGAGGACTGATCGTCCTATCCATGTAGATCGTTGGAAGAGTGTTCAGATTCCCCGCAGATAAAGCCGTGTAAGAAGCTCGGCATCCCGCGACGACGGATGAATACCACGATCCATTGAACCTGTACTCTTTGTATAACGTGGAAACAATTGTCGAACTGTCCAGCTGAAAACTCGCAGGAGTAGATCCAGGCGCAAAGTAGTACGCACCGCACGAGTTCGTCACGACGTTGCCGAGTTCGGTACCGCCGCTGTTATAGATTCTCACCCTGACGTTGGGCACAACATTTCCGCCGAGCGTCAGCACGCGCCCACGGACTCGGGTTCCTGATCCTGTATCAGGCAGATCAGCATACGGATCGGAGCAAACGCCCGGTACGACACCGCCACCACCACCGCCTCCGCAGCCGATGACAACGAGCACCAATGCGGTGCTGAGCGCGCTGGCCAATAGTCCAGCTTTAAGATTTCGATGGAGTTTCATTTCAATTTGAATGCGTAGGGAAGGAGTTCTTGAATCGAATGCGAGAGCTTGTTGCCGTTCTCGTCGAAGCAATGGACAAACGCGGGTGCATCATCTGGTGCGAATTCAGAAAGGGTCTGGCGGCACATTCCGCAAGGCGAACCTGAATCTTTGGTCACAACAACGGCTTCGAGCCAGCGTTGGCATCCGTTTGCCACCATTGTCGAGATTGCGTTTCTCTCAGCACAAATCGCGAGGCCGTAACTGGCATTTTCGACGTTGCATCCGCTGTAAATCACGCCATCTTCACCCAAGATTGCGCATCCGACTCGGTACTGGCTGTACGGAGCATAGGCGCGATTTCTTGACGTTTCAGCTGCTGCTAGCAGTTCATTTAAACGTGACGATGGTAACACCGTGTCCTCCTTCGTTGGAATCTCCATCCCGGTAGTTTTGCACGCCTTTATGTCGCCGAACACAATTGCGGGTCATTTCCCGAAGAATTCCTTCGCCCTTGCCGTGGACGATTCTCACGTTTTCGAGCCCAGCCAACAGACTTTCATCCAGGAAATTCTCGAGTAAGTGCTCCGCTTCTTCTGCGCGGACGCCTCGCATATCTAGTTCTGTATGCGCGGTCTGGGCCTTTTGCAAGATCACCCCTTTGCTCGCCTTCTGAATGACCTTTGTCGGCACAGGGACTTCGACCGAGATCAGGTCCTCAAGGGCGATCTTCATTTTGGCGGGGCCAACTTGTACCGTAGCGCGACCGTCCTTTGGGTCGTCTAGGATCAACCCCTTTTGGTTGAGATTTCGAACCATCACGGTTTGTCCCTTGGCAATTCTTGCGGTTCCAGCTGCAGCTTGACTCTCTTCAGGTCGAACACGGTCCGCGACTTCGGCCCCTCGGCGCTGGAGTGTCTTGAGCTTCTCGCGAATATCATTTGTTGACGTAGCTCCTGCCTTTTTGATTTGCTCGAAAAGCTCCGCCGACTCCACCCGAATCCGCCGCATTTCTTCTTCAACTTCCGCCACGATCGCCTGCTTCGTTGTCTTTCGAATTCGCTCGGCTTCTTCCAGCGCTTTGGCGGCTCGCTTTTCCTCTTCGCGCAATTTGTGCGCGAGTCGATCAGCTTCGCTCTGAGCTTTTTGAGCTCGCTTCTGCGCGAGTTCCAACTGCTCCAGCATAGCGGCGATGTCTTTCTCTTCGACGCCTTGATCCGCTTGGGCAAGCTCGATCACGCGCTTCGGAAGGCCATTGCGCTCCGCGATTTTGAGCGCGTGGCTGCTCCCAGGAGTACCTTCGAGAAAGACGTATGTTGGCTTGAGCGACTTTTGGTCAAACTCCATCGAACAGTTCAGGAATCCTTCGGTATTCGCCGCGAACAGCTTCAACTCCCCATAGTGCGTGCTCGCGACGGTGATGGCTTTGCCGCGCTGAAGTTCGATCAACACCGCCCTTGCAAGGGCTGCGCCTTCCTGAGGGTCGGTTCCTGCGCCGACTTCGTCAAGCAAAACCAGCGCGTTGGGAGTTAAGGATCGTATCGCTTCCGCGATGTTTCGAATGTGCCCGCTGAAGGTCGACAGGGACTGTTGAAGGCTTTGTTCGTCGCCGATGTCTGCCCAAATTTGGCTGAACATCCCGATTTTTGTCCGGCTTGCGGGCACTGGAATTCCGCATTGGTTCATCGTCACAAACAGGCCAACGGTCTTGAGGGTGACCGTCTTGCCGCCGGTATTAGGTCCCGTAATCAGTAGCGTAGTCACGTCGCCGCCAATCTGTAGCGAAAGCGGTACCGCTACCTGTTCATCGAGCAGCGGGTGTCGACCACGCTCGATTTTGATAAATCCAGGCGGTGCGCTTGCGGCAAGGTCTCCATTAAAACTGAATCCATATCGAGCCTTGGCCAGAATAAGGTCGAGCTTTCCCGCCGATTCAATGCCGACCGCAATTTGACCGCCGTTTGCGCCGATTCTCTCGCTCAAATTTCGGAGAATCCTGGCGACTTCGGCAGCTTCCTGGGCTTCGGCCTGCCGAAGAGCGTTGCCGATCTCGTGGACGTCCATCGGCTCGATGTAGACCGTCTGCCCCGAGCTGCTGGAATCGTGCACGATCCCTTTGACTTTGGCGCGATGCTCCGACTTCACGGGCACCACATATCTGCCGTTGCGCTGAGTCACGATCGGGTCGCTCAGATAATCTCGCGCCGCGCCGGTGGTGTACTTATTGATTTTCTCAGTTAGGCGGTGAGTTGAATTTCGAATGTTCTTCCGAAGTCTGCCCAATTCTGGGGATGCCGAGTCGAGAACTTCTCCTCCAGAATCTAAGCTGTCGAAGATCGCGGTTACGGTTTTTGGGTCATCGAAAAACGTGGTGGAGAGCTCGTGTAGGTGTGGATGTTGGAACGACTTTGACCTAAGGAGCTGTACCCATTGCCGCATGACGCTCATCGCAAAACCGATTTGGTAGAGCGTCAGGCCGTCTAAAGTGCCGCCTTTGCTCGCCTTGATGCAGGCCTGGCGAACGTCGTGGATACCCCCAAGGGGCGGCAACAGATCACCATTTGCCAGTTCGATTGCCTCGGACGTTTCGGCTTTTCTCGTTTCGACGACTTTGGGATCGAAGCTCGGCAAGAGTTCTGAGGCGAACGCGCGACCAAGCATCGATTCGCAATGATCTGCTAATCGAGCCTGAATATTTTCAAATTCCAGAACCTTTAGAGCGTGTTCCACCAGTACTGCAATTGTATCGCGTGTTCGCCCACAGTGACTTTTCTTGGGCTATGATCATGCAATCAAGAGGGGAACAATTTGATTACCAGAAAGCAAATTCTGCTGTTCTGCGGCATGGCATTGGCTTCTTCGTCTCTGGCGCAAACCGAGGGGGTTGCGCTAGTAGGTGCTCGGATCGAAACCGGCACTGGTCAGACGATTGAGTCCGGAACTGTCGCGTTTAAAGACAACAAAATCGTTTATGTCGGCACGGGCAATGCGCCTGCCGGGTTCAAAAAAGTCGACGCGAAAGGGATGACTGTTTATCCCGGATTCATCGACGGGTGCATGACACGGGGCTATAAACTGCCCGAAGTTCCGCAAAATCCGCCGCTAGACGTGGTCACTACCGCACCACCCACCATGCGCGAACTGAATCGCAAGGGCGTGTGGCCTGATCTCGATCTTTCGAAAAATCTGGACCTTAAATCGGCGGTTGGAGCGGCAAATGAGGCAGGTTTCACCTGCGCAGTCATCGCCAATGCTGCCGGTACCTTCCGAGGACAGTCTTGCCTTGTCAACCTTTCGGGCAGCAAGGATGTTCCAGTCCTTCTTCAGCCCAAAGTCGCCCAAGTTACCGGACTGGGGACTGGGCCACAATCTGGGTATCCGACCACCCCATTCGCGATCATGGCAACCTACCGTCAGACGATGCTGGACGCGCAGCGAATGCTGCAGACGCCTTCTGCAGACAGGCCGAAGAATCTAGAACCGCTAGAATCGCTGTTCCCCGTCCTTCGCGGCGAGCAACCGCTGATGTTCTTCGCGGACGGTGAGCGAGATATTTCTCGCGCGCTCGGCTTGGTCGATGAGTTCGGCTCAAAGGCCATGCTAGTAGGTGCCAAGAACGGATTTATGCGGCTGGATGAGATCAAAAGATCCGGACTTCCGGTCCTCGCGAACATCGCCATCGGGATCGCGCCAACCAAGTCAAATGACCCCGATTTGATCCTTCCAAAGGACGTTTTCAACGAACGCGCCGAGGACTGGAAGAAGCGATCAGAGAATCTTCTCAGGTTCAAGGAAGCAGGGATTCCGTTTGCAATCACGAGTATGGGGGATGGGAGTTCGAACTTCTTGACCAATATCCGCCGAATTCTCAAAACAGGGCTGGATTGGAAGACGGTTTTGCAAGCAGTCACGTTGATGCCCGCAAAACTATTTGGAGTCGACAAGCAGATGGGTTCAATTGAAGTCGGAAAGCAAGCGTATTTCACGATCGCAAACGGTGATCTGAGCAAGGACAAAGTCACCATCAAGTACGTGGTCGTCGCGGGACAATTGCGCGATATTGATGCACCGATGGATGAAGAAGAGGAGGCAAAGCCATGAAGAGCGGATTAGTGTTGATGGCGCTCGTCGTTGCCGGAATCGCCGGTGCGCAAGAGTACCGATTCCCCTATGAATCGGAAGCGGATCGCGCCCCGAAGATCAAAACAACCGGCAACTGTTTGATCCATGCTGGGCGTGTGATTACGGTGTCGGGAGAAACTCTCAAGGACGCCGAGATTCAGGTCGCCGATGGCAAGATCGTGTACCTGGGCGCCCCACGACCATTCATCAAATACGCGGGGCCGGTCATTGATGCGTCGGACCAAGTGGTCATGCCTGGAATCGTGGACGCCCACATTCACCGAGGTATTGATGCTACCAACGAAGGCGCGGATGCGATCACGATCGAAGTTCGGATCGCAGACATGCTCGATCCGGACGATGTCACATGGTGGCAAGCCCTCGCCAGCGGCGAAACATCGGGAATGGCATTGCACGGCAGTGCGAATCCAATTGGTGGGCAGAGCCAAGTCATCAAGTTCAAATACAAGCACTCAGTCAAGGAGTCCATGGTTGCCGATGCGCCGCGCATGGTGAAGTTCGCACTGGGTGAAAACGTGACCCGTGCCAGCAGTTCTCAGCCCTCGACCCGTTTCCCGGCCACTCGCATGGGACAAGAAGCGGTCTACCGGAGAGCATTTGAATCGGCAAAAACCTACATGGCAGGTTGGGATCGATGGAATCGTAGCGATCGAAAGACCCCTCCGCCAAGAAAGGACTTACGACTCGAAGCGCTCAGCGATGTCCTGCGCCGCAAGATCTGGGTGATGTGCCACAGCTACCGCGCGGACGAGATTCTGATGATGGCCCGGCTGAGCAAGGAATATGGGTTCAAAATCGGCGCGATGCAGCACGCTTTGGAGGCTTACAAAGTCGCACCAGAGCTGGCCGAAATGGGAGTCCCAGTTTCCATGTTCCAGGACAATTGGTCGTTCAAATTGGAAGGCTATGATGCGATTCCGGCGGGACCAGCGATCTGCTACAAAGCGGGAGTGCTGACTTCAATCAACACCGACGGTACATCAGGCACCACCGCGCTGATCTACGACGCGGCGCGGCTGGTTCGTGAAGGGTTGACCGAGAACGAAGCACTTCGCACGGTAACTCTCAATCCAGCCAAACAAATGGGTATCGGTCACCGAGTGGGTTCGATCGAAGTCGGCAAAGACGCGGATTTGGTGTTCTATTCGGGGCATCCGTTCAACGCCAACAGCAAAGTGAACTTGACGATGATTGAAGGTGAAGTTCTGTTCACTCGTCGTGATAAGTTCAATATCGACGGTGTGGTCAAGCCAAAGCTCGATTACGAAGCACCGGACCAAGCTCCATTTGAACCTAAAGCCGAGGGTTCAAAGATCGCGTTAGTCGGAGGAATGATCTTCCCCGTGGATCGCCCGATGATCGAAAGCGGAACGGTCCTGATCTCGGAAGGCAAGATCGAGTCTGTCATGCCCGGATCGACGGTCCCACGAGGTTATGAGCGGGTCAACATCAAGGGCAAGCGGGTCTACCCTGGGTTCTTCGACTGCAGTTCGCTGCTCGGACTGAGCGAAATTTCTCCTGTCAGCGTGAGCTTGGATGTCACCGACAACGGTGATTTCCAACCAGATCTGAAGGCAGCGACCGCAGTCCAAAGCGAGAGTGCTCACTTCGGACCGGCGATGTGCAACGGAATCTTGACTGCAGTGGTCCGGCCTGCCGGTGGTCTGGTGCCAGGTCGAGCTGGAATTGTGAATACCTGGGGTTGGAATACCCAGCTCCGCACCATCAGCTCGGACTTCGCGATGGTTGTGAACGTGCCTAGCGTGGGTGGATTCAGAGGCGGCCCTAGAAAGCAAGCCTGCGCATGCATGGGACTTTCGATCGAAGACATCTTGGACGGAGTGACAGAGCACGATCACGAAGCTGAAGAAGCCGAATTCCAGAAGGCTTTGCAAGGCCCGATGGCGGCACCGCAAAATCAAGAGACGCCGAATCGGCGACAGCAAGGGGAGGCTCCGCCGAACATCACGGGACGGATGAAGCAATTGGAAGACTATTTCCAGTCCGTACGTGATTACATCGAGAACCGCAAGAAGGATCCGATCAAGACTCCGCTCAGTCTCCAGATGGAGGCGATGATTCCGGTCGTGGAAGGCAAGACGCCAATCCTGATGCGGGTCCGCACGTCGAAGTCCATCCTGACTGCGATTGATTTCTGCAAGCGAAACAAGCTGAAGGGGATTCTTTCGGGCGCGGCAGAAGGTTGGAAGGTGCTCCCAGAAATCAAGAAATCTGGGATGCCAGTGCTGATCACTCCTGCGGGAGAATCGCCGCTGGACGCCAACTCGCCAGTGAATAGCTACGATCCGTATGACTCGCCGTACATCATGCCGACGATGCTCGGACGCGCGGGGATCAAGTTTGCGTTCCAAAGCGAGGACAACGCAATGACGATGGATATGGTCGTTCGAGCCGGAATGGCCCAAGGTTACGGACTATCCAACGAAACTGCGATTCGCGCCCTGACCTTGAATGCCGCCGAGATTCTCGGGTTACAAGATCACCTGGGGTCTCTGACCGAAGGCAAAGACGCTACCTTGATCGTCACCAACGGTGACCCATTGGAGTGCAAAACTTCAGTTCAGATGGTGATGCTGAAGGGCAAGCAGGTCGAGATGGTGAGCAAGCACACGATGCTTCGCGATAAGTACGCCGCCCGACTGAAATAGCTCACCGCTTGGGTTGAAGCTCCTTGATGGACTTCAACCCAAGCTTGTCACACTCAGAAAGAAGCTCAAGAAGCATCTTGGGCACAGTGCTCGGCCCACCATAAACCCAGCCGGTGTAGATTTGCACCAAGTCCGCCCCGAGCCGCAGCTTCTCGATCACATCCGATCCATTAAACACGCCGCCAACGCCGATGAGGACTTTGCCGGCCGGCAGTTCTGCGCGAAGTAGCCGAATCACATCGTTGGCCCTCGTTTTCAATGGCGCACCGCTGATACCTCCAGCTTCATTCCAATCGCGTTTCAGGACCGCCCTGTCGATAGTGGTATTCGTCGCGATCAGGCCAGCTACGGGCAACTCGGCGGTCATGTGAGCGATTTCAATTAGATCGGCGTCGTCAAGATCTGGCGCAATCTTGATTAGGATCGGAGGATCGGACTCGGCGGGTGCCATCGCGTCCAAGATTGTTCGGAGTGATTCGAGTTGTTGAAGCTCTCGCAATCCCGGGGTATTCGGCGAACTCACGTTGATGACCACGTAACTCGCAAACTGCTTAAGCGCGGCAAAGCTGGCGGCGTAGTCTGCCCCGGCTTCATCGAGCGGGGTGATTTTAGATTTGCCGAGATTGATTCCCAACGGGATTTTTGGTGAAGAATGCGCAAGGCGTGCCGCCACGGCCGCAGCACCTTGATTGTTGAAGCCCATTCTGTTGACCACCGCCCTTTCTTCGGGGATGCGGAACAGCCGTGGCTTCGGATTACCAGGCTGACCGTGCCGTGTGATGGTGCCGATTTCTGCGAATCCAAACCCGAGTTGGTGCCAGTGGTTCACCACCACCGCGTTCTTGTCCATCCCCGCCGCAAGCCCAATGGGATTTGCAAAGTTGATGCCCATCGCTTCAGTCCGCAACCGTGGATCGTTGACAAGTTTTGTCCGAACCAATCCTCCCGCAACTGTTGCAAGTCCTAAGTTATGGGCGGATTCTGCATCCATCCGAAACAGAATTTTGCGAAGAAGCGATTCGTATGCGCTCAAGGGTCAGGCGACTCCTTTGGGAACGAGCGTGGTTCCAAGCGCGCAGAGAAGCAAGCACGATACGTTGGTCAATGCGGCGTACCCAAGCGCAGCGGCGACCCCACGATCGGTCACCAGCCGCTGAAATTCCAGCGAGAACGATGAAAATGTCGTGAAGCCGCCCAAAAGGCCGATGACCCAGAACGAATAGCTTCCTGTATTGCGAGCAATGACCGAAGCCATCACTCCAATCGCAAACGATCCTACGGAGTTCACGATGAAGGTGTTCACTGGCCAATTGCCATGAATGTAAAGCCCGATGAACCAGCGCAAAACTGCACCGATTCCTGCGCCGATGAATACAAGAGCGGCATCTTGGGCTAGTTTCATCTTTGTCGGTTTACCCAATTCGGGTGAATCACGGTTCAGAATATCGGAGTTGATGGCACACGAAACGGGGCAAAAAACGATTCGAAGCAAGACTGGGGTCCGAAAGCTGCACAAGGAGTTTAAGGCGGATAGACCGCCCGTCGAAATTGTGTTCTTGTTGCAAGACCTCGACGATCCGTACAACGTGGGCAGCATGTACCGCGTGGCCGATTCGGTAGGGGCAAAGGAGCTGATCCTGACGGGTAAGACTCCACAAAGCCCGCATCCTCAGATTCACGTGACTTCGATGGGGCACCATCGCCGGATTCCGAGCCGATATTTCAAGCACCACGAAGACGCTGCACTCGCCATAAAGGCTGAAGGGTACTCACTGGTGGCGATCGAAATCGCCGAGGGGGCCGTGCCTTACAACGAGTATGAATGGCCCGACAAGGTCTGTCTGGTGCTTGGAAACGAGGTGAACGGCGTTTACGGAAGCGTGATGAAGCACCGGGATGGCGCAGTCATCATCCCGATGTTTGGTAAAGGGCGAAGCATGAATGTCCATGTTTCTGCCGCAATCGTCGCATTTCGGATTCTCGTTCCCTGATGTAGCCCTTCTGGCTGTGTCAAAATTAGCGAAGTTCACGCCAAAGGTGTCGTATGCCACGAGTTCCCGTTCGAATTCCACAAATTGGAGAGGGGTTGCAAGAAGCCCGTCTCGTCGCCGTGTTAAAGCAACCCGGTGACACTGTCCGTCGCGATGAAGCGATTTATCAGATGGAAACCGATAAAGCGGTGATGGACGTGGAGTCGCCCTACGCTGGAACGATTGTTCGGTGGCTCGCCGATGTCGATACCGTACTTCCTATTGGCGCCGAGATTTTGGAGATGGATGTGGCCGATGGCGTTTCGGCAGAAGCTCCTGCAGCGCATGGCACCCCGGCGCCTCCAGCCGCGGCTCCTAGCGCCCCTGCATCGGACGCGATTCCATTGCTGATCCCGATGATCGGAGAAGGGCTGCAAGAAGCCCGCCTCGTTGCGGTTCTCAAGCAACCTGGGGACTTTATCAAGCGAGACGAAGCGATCTATCAGATGGAAACCGACAAGGCGGTGATGGACGTGGAATCGCCATACGAAGGCACTCTGGTGGAATGGACCGCTGCAGTGGATACGGTTTTGCCGATTGGTGCGCAGGTAGCTCTCATGAAGGTGAGCGGTGCGGTCAATGTCTCTGCCCCGGCACATCACGGTCCTGCTCCAACCGTCGCGGCAACACCATCGGCGGCAGCTCCTGCAGCGACATCCGGTGGTGCTCGACGAACCGATATCCCACCTCGAACGAGAGCCTACGCCAAAGAAAAGGGGCTCACGGAAGCACAACTGCAATCGATCCCAGCCAGCGGATCGAAGTTGATGCCTGCCGATGTAGACGCGTTTTTGAGTGGAGGCACTGCTCCGGCTCCTGCCGCGGCTGCAAAATCGGCCCCGAGTTCAGCGTTTGCCTGCTCCGAAAAGGCGATGCCACAAAAGCAACGGCTCCTCAGCTCGCGGTTGGTGCGCGGGAATCAGCTAGTCGTTCCGGGCACGATCACTGTCGCAACACTTTGGGAAGGCATCGAGCGAGTTTCTGCCGCATACAAAGCGAAGGGTGGTGATTTCCAACCAAGCCGATTCACGATGTTTGCCTATGCGGTGAGCGAAGCGCTCCGCCAGTTCCCGGCCTTCAGAACGACTTTGGTCGGCGATAGCGTCCTGCGAACCTTTGACCACGCCCATCTAGGCATTGCGGTAGCATTGCCTGGTGACGAACTCGTGCTTGCGGTTGTGGACGATTCGGACAAACTTTCTTGGCCAGAATTTGCGGCTCAAGTCCGAGCGAAAGTGGATTTGGCGCGCAACGGGCAAGATCAAGCTCACGAGGCAGTCACTCTGAGTCTGACCAACATGCAAGCGTTTGGATTGCGCGATGCGGTGCCTGTTGTGGTCCCGCCATCCGTCGCAACCTTGTTCCTTGGTGAAGCTTACAACGGCCTCGACCAAACGACTTCGGAACTCAAGGTTCGCCGATACGTCAACTTGGCGATGACGTTCGATCATCGTCTGATCAACGGAGTCGGCGCAAGCGAGTTTATCAACGCGATCAAATCGAACGTGGAGGGAATAGAGCAATTAATTCCTCTGGATTAACCAAGCCGCTGATCGGAATCACTGTCGATATCTATCGCGATCCGTCGGACGGTGTGATGGGACCGCAATACAAGCTGCGTACGAACTATTGCGAAATGGTGGTCGAAGCAGGCGGAATTCCTGTGATCGTTCCAACCGTCGCCGATCTCAAGGAACTCGGCAAGGTGCTGCACGGACTACTCATCCCGGGTGGGCGCGACATCGATTCCAAACATTTCGGACAGCCTTTGCATCCCAAAGCGGAACTACAAGACCCCGAACGGTTTCGCGCGGAAAAGGTGCTCTACGAATCGATCGATGCCGATACTCCGGTCTTTGGAATCTGCTACGGTTCGCAATTCATGAACGTGATGCACGGCGGGACATTGCACCAGCACCTGCCTGATATCGTGGTGGAAGATTATCACTCGGGCGGTACCGAGCAGAAGTACGAAGTCTCTGCAGATTCTAAGTTCGGCGCGATTGTGGCCGAGGGTCAAGTGGGTGGCAAGAGCTATCATCACCAAGCTGTCGACCAAGTCGGTGATGGTTTGAGGGTGGTTGCTCGGCACGAAGATGGAACGGTTGAAGCGATCGAGGGCACTGGCACTCGCTGGATGATCGGCGTCCAATGGCATCCGGAACGCAGCCCAGAAGCGGCTGAATCCAAGCGGTTGTTCAAAGCGTTCGTCGATGCTGCCCGGGTCAAGATGGAAAGCCAATGAAATTCCTGGTGAATGGAGTCGAAACAGAGATTGCGCCCGGCTCGGAGCTGGATGTCATTTTCATGAGTGACCGGCTTTCGTTTCGCACCAAAGACGGCGCGAAAACGGCGCTTGTGGCAAGGCACGGCGACAAGACCTGGGTGAGTTTCGACGGCGATGTCTTCGAGATTGAACCGATGAAAGCGGCAAAGGGCACCGCTGGCGGAGCAGATTCGGGCCAGTTCTTTGCACCTATGCCCGGAATGATCATTGATTTGATGGTTTCCCCTGGGGAATCGGTGACAAAAGGCCAAAAATTATTGGTACTCGAAGCGATGAAAACGCAGCAGCCAGTCATTGCGCCGTTTGATGGCGTGGTGGTTTCGGTGCCAGTACAAAAATCGCAGCAGGTCACCGATGGGATGTTGCTCATTTCGCTCGAGAAAAAGGCTGATTAGCTTTAGTCCGGGCAAATATGAACGAAACAGCATCAAAGTTTGAGTGGGATGGCCAAATTCGGTCTTGGCGAAACTATTACAACCCGATCGCAATGCGCGATATTTCAGTTTGGGAATACCGCCTACAGCAGGGACTCAACAGGTTGCCCTACCTTAGCAAGTTGTCCAAAATCAAATCTGACGACAACGAATACGATCTGCAACTTCATGTCCAGCTAAAGGATGTCGGCAGCAACCAAGATCTGGTTCAAAAGGACTTCCGGACCATCTTCAAGGCGATCTTGGGTGAACGAAAGTGCTTGTACACCATCCAAGAAACTTCCGAAGGTTTCGATTTTGTTTTCGGCACGCTCGACAATGACGAGTGCGTTTTCATTGGAAAACTCCGTACAATCATTCCATGATTCGTATCATCGAAGTTGGGCCAAGAGACGGACTACAAAACGAGAAAATCCCAGTCCCTCTTGAAGTCAAACTTCGATTCATAGCCGCTTTATTTGAAGCTGGTCTGCCTGAGATTGAGGCGACCAGCTTTGTTTCTCCTAAGTGGGTGCCGCAACTGGGCGATAGTCTGGAATTGGTGCCACTGCTTCCCGCCGGCCCAATGTACTCTGCACTTGTACCGAACGTACGTGGCCTGGAGTCTGCGCTCACCGTGGGCATGGACCGCATTGCTGTTTTCACCGCCGCGAGCTCGGCATTCACCGAAAAAAACATCAACATGACCGTCGAGCAGTCTTTAGAAGCGTTTGCCGACGTTCTCACGAAGTTTCGGGACCAAAAGCCAACAGGATTCGTTCGTGGTTACGTTTCCACCGCGTTCGATTGCCCATTTGCAGGCAGAGTCCCAACTAGCGACGTGGTAGATGTGGTGGAGAAACTTCTCGCTCTCGGAGTGGATGAGATCAGCATCGGCGATACGATCGGTACGGCTGTTCCTGCAGATGTGAAGCAACTCTCCCAAGCCCTCGGTGGGATCGAAAAATCCAAGCTCGTTTGGCATTTTCACGATACGCGCGGCGCAGCAATCTCTTGCGTTGCCCAGGCACTCGATCTCGGATTCAATGCGTTTGACAGTTCTGCAGCGGGACTCGGTGGATGCCCCTACGCACCCGGCGCGGGAGGCAATTTGGCCACCGATGATCTGGTCTATTTTTGCGAGAGAAGCGGTCTCAGCACCGGCGTGAACCCAGAGAAGCTGGCTAAGGCGTCGCTTGAGGTGCTTGAGGTTTTGCAGAAGCGGCCTTTTGCGAAGGCTCAACAGGCTTTGCTTTCGTCGCTGTGACCCCGCTGTAAAGCCCGTAACTCGCCAGGCACAGACCAATGATCCCAACGGCAATCGTGCTCTGTAGTTCATCGCGACTCAAGGTGAATTCCTTTCGATTCACCAGCAGGATCACGGCTCCTATCGGCACCAGCGCAGGCAGTGCCGCGAGGCTCACTTCTCCAAAGCGGACATCGCCAAAGAACAGAACGATCAGCAAATAGCCGACGAGTGCCACGCTCATCCATCGCAGAGTTTCTTTGGCTCGCAACCCAAACTTCCAAATCGCGACGAAGAACATCATCAGGAAGAACAGATCGGCGGGGCCAACGTATGCGCCGATGTTAACCTGGACGCCTTGCTGCTGCCCTTCGATCGCGGCCTTTGGCACGCTGTACGCCACCTTTTCGAGAATCTCGGGCTGCTTCTGGAGCACCTGTTTCACCGTGCCGATGGGGCTAGTCACCACGAAGATATCGATCGCCGCCAGCACGAGCGCGATCGGTAGAAGGATATTCTTGTCTTTCAGAAGAGAAGAAACAAGCGCGCCAAGCCCCGCGCACCACAGCAGCAATCCAGTCTGTGCGAGGGCTGTGAGCACAACAGCTGCCACTCCTTCAAGCTTTAGTTGCCTGATCAACACAGTCAACCCTAGGTGAAAAAGCACTCCGATAACGACCAGGGAAGTCGCGCGAATTGGACTCCATTTTTCGTTTGCGGCGAAGAACAATCCGACGATCGGGGCGATGATAAAAAGGACGGTGAGGAACAAGCTCGCCCATGGCGCGACAGCCTCGGGAACCATGATGAACGCCACAGCCAACCGAAGCACGAACAGCGAGCCAGCCACAGCGGCTAGCGCTTGAATCCCCCTAAACCGGGGCGATGAGGGGTTTTGATCGGTTTCCATCGAGAACTGATTGATAAACATTCAGGACGGATTCCGCCATGTCCCGGATGCCGAATTCGCCACTGGCCCTGAGCGCCGCATTCGAAATTCGGGAATAGAGCGCATCGTCTCTTAAGAGATCTAGGGCGCAATCGGCGAGTTCGCAAGGATCGTTCTTAACGACAAACCCATTTTCTCCGGTTGTAATCGGGCTGCTCGCACCGCCACCTTGGACGACCACCACGGGAAGACCGTAGCTCATCGCCTCTTGAATCACCAGGCCCTGAGTTTCAGTGATGCTAGCAAACAGGAACAGATCGGCTGCAGCGTAGTAATTATCGACCTCGGTTCTCGCTACGAAGCCAACGAACCGAGTGCGGTCGCCGATCCCCAGATTTCGGGCCATTTCCAAGCAATTCTCCCGGTAGGGTCCATCCCCAACCAGCCAGAAGACAGTCGAGGGGTCTTGCGCCATCACTTGCGCGGCGGCTTCGAGCAACACCTCCATGTTCTTTTCTTCTGCAATGCGACCGACATACAGCAGCAGCCGCTGATTCGGCGCCAGTCCAAGTTTCAGCCGCATGTCGGCGCGGTCGAGCATCTGGCGCGGCAACGCTCCGGTCGGGATGACGGTGATCGGGCGTCCAACACTGTGCCGCATCAGCCACTTTTTGCTCGCATCGCTAGGGGTGATGATGTGGTCGACTTCGTTGTAATAAAAATTGGTGTGTTTGGCGATCTTGTACCGGACATATCGCTTCGGCACAAACGGGATGTAGTGCGAATACTTGTCGTAATGCGTGTGATAAGTGCTCACCACTGGGATGCCGTGGGATTGAGCCCACCGTAGGCCAACGAATCCGATGGTCCACGGGGTGTGGGTGTGAACAACGTCAAATCGGCTCTTGCGGAAGAAGTACAGCAAGGGATAGAAAGGCGGAAAGGCCAGTGGATATCCTTTGGTCCAAGGCGTTTGAGCGCTGGGGAATCGATAGGTGTTCGGGTCGGGGTCCTTGTAGCCAAAGTGGGCCGCTGTAAAAATGTGAACCGAATGCCCCATCGAGCGCAGCTCTCTTACTTGCGCATCGATGCTCACGCTCACTCCGTTCAAGACAGGAAGTGCAGAGTCAGAAAAGATGGCGATGCGCAGGGGTTTGTTCACTCGAGGTTGATCCTATTTTGACTACTTGTTGCCCTGAAAAAGCAGAACACACGGATAAGAACCTTCATCCGTGTGCCAAAAGTTTGCGAGTATGGGACTTTAGTCGGTAACTCGGCCGTGAGATTCAACGAACTTGACTACGCCGCTCAGTCGGAATCGTCGTTGTCCGCCTTGTGTTCGGTGATGCTCCAGCCAATTTCGATTAGTGTAGCGTCGAACAGTTGCAGGGCAAACGCCGAGCAAGCGGCTGACCTCTTCAAGAGTCAATTCTGGGTCCAGAAGTCGTTGGATGAGCTCTTGCCGAGACTCCTTGAATTCGCCCGTGTAGTAGTTTGCAGTGACCTTGTCGTCAAAAAATGTTGAAAGAAACTCGATGTTTCGTGGGAGCCGAGACCAAATCGCCTGAAGTTCTGGATCGATCGTTGGTTCGGATGTCTCAGCCTTGCGAACACGGCGAGGGCGTGGGGAAGAAAGGTTCTCGCCAGAAGCATCTTGCTTGCGTGCAACTCGCGGTGCTTTTGTCGCCGCAGGCTTAGCTGATTTTTTTCCTAAAAATTCGCCAATAGAAGGAAGCTTAAAATCTTCGTCGCTGTCGATTTCTGCAGCGAGGGGCTCTTTCTTATCTTCCCTAAATGCACTCTCAATATAAGCTAATGGATCAAACTCTTCCTGAGTAGTCAAAACGGACTCCTGTCGGGGGCTCATCAGGTTCTATGATACTCAATTCATGCGGTCCAATGCACAACATTTCCCTCAAGAAATATACATTGAGTCGCCGAAACTAAGAAACCTGTAGCCGTTCCGAACTGCATCATTGTACGCTGAAATCACAGCCTCGCGCGAGGCCATCGCCGAGATCATCATCAACATGGTCGTCTTGGGCAAGTGGAAGTTTGTGAACATCGCCTCAACGACTTGAAACTTGTATCCCGGTTTGATGAAAATCTGGGTGTTTTTTTCTCCGGATGCTACCCGGCGAGTTCCAATCGCAAACGACTCTAAGGTCCGCACCGACGTCGTGCCAACCGCGATGATTCGGCCCATTGAGGAATTGATCGTCTCGGCGGCTTCGTCAGAAATGCGGCACGTTTCACCATGCATAACGTGTTCATCCAGATTTTCGACCGCGACAGGGCGAAAGGTGTCGATCCCAACATCAAGCGTGACTTCGGCGAATTTGACGCCGTTCGACTTGAGTTTCGCGATCAGTTCCTCGGAGAAATGTAGCGCGGCGGTCGGCGCAGCACTGCTCCCGCCGACTTTGTTGAACACCGTCTGATACCGCTCTGGGGAATCCAAACGGTGGTGGATGTATGGCGGCAAAGGCACTTCGCCGAACTGCTCCATCGCTTCCCCGAAGTTGCTGAGTTCGTCGAACCGGATGATCTTCTGTCCTTCGCCAGCATCCTTGAGGATCGTTGCCCTTAGTCCGTGTCCAAATTCAACGATCGCGCCAGGACGAAGTCGTTTGCCAGGGCGCATCAAGGCTCGAAAAGTGAACGGCTCTGGTTCGTTGCTGAGCACCAAAGCTTCAACTTTCCCGCCGGTAGTTTTCTCGCCGAACAACCGCTTTGCGGTCACCCGAGTGTTGTTGACCACGAGCAGATCTCCGGGATGGAGAAACTCCAAAATGTCTTTGAATTGACGATGTTCCACCGCCCCGGATTCTTTGTTGAGGCACAAAAGTCTGCTGGCAGATCGATCTTCAAGCGGTTCCTGCGCGATCAGCTCTTCTGGGAGCTCAAAGTCAAAATCAGACAGATTCAACCGAGCATCTCCGCAAGTTCTGGCAATGATCGAATAACGAAGCGATCGAATTCGTCTTCGACACGATGAGACTTCTCGGACGCTGACGGGCAAAGCCAGGCCGAATGCATTCCGAAGGTCTTCGCTCCCTGGAGATCGTCGATCGGATCATCCCCAACGTGCAACACATCGATGGGGTCGCAGTTCATCCGCTCGCAGAATGCCTGAAAGATTCCGGGTTCAGGCTTCTCGACCCCTTCTTCCAACGATGCGATCACGACTTCGAAATATTGGGACAAATTCTTTGCGTCTATCAAGCGGTGGAGCGACCGATCCCAGTTGCTGCAGACGGCTAGGCGGTGACCCTTCGATTTGAGCATTTCAAGGCCTTCAACCGTGCCTTGGATAAGTGAAAACCACCGATCCGTATGGTAGAGCTGGTGTTCGGCTTCGGTGCGGACCGGTTCAACCCAATGTTGTGGCGCACCGACAGCGTCCAGCCACAAGCGCGTTTGCTCTCTCCAAAACTCATCGAGGACTTCAGTTGATCGCTCGGTGTTGAGTTGCTGGAAGAGCGGCCAACGTGGCGCAAGGATCGCATCGTACTGATTCGCAGCGGAATCCGGCAGTTCTAGCCCAGCATCTGCGGCGCATGCGACAGCAAACCGTCCGGGATTCCATCGAACTTCCATCAGGGTGTTCGCGCAGTCTAGAGAGATGATTCTGGGCTTCAATTGCCACAAAAGGTACCCTTTATCGCCGAAATAGCCTAGTTAAGGAAACTAGAGTAACCGAGAACCGGTAGTAGGCGTCATGATGCTAGCGTTGATGCATCATTGACCTACAAGAGTATTTTTATGAAATCCCGATTTATCCTTGCGACCTTGCTTGGTGCCATTGTTGTTGGTGCCAATGCCGCTGCCGATTCTGCGAATCTTCACCTTCGAGCCAAAGCCGGAGACACTTACAAGTACAAAATGGGCGTTTCGATTGACATCGAAGGCGTCACCATCGAAATCTCTGGAAAGGTGACCGACAAGGTGACCAAGGTCGATGAGAAGGCGACCAAGCTCGATTCCGAATTCTCAGACTTCGAACTCAGTGTTATGGGCGAGAAGATGAAGCAGGATGACGGCGTTGCCACCTACGAAATTTTGCCAAACGGCCAAATCGCGACCCTGAAGTACGACGCAAAGAACGAGGGTATGACCGGGACTCTTGCTCCGCTGAAGGCTTATATCAACCTGCTGTCTTCCAAGAAGGAAGTCGCAGTCGGCACAAAGTGGACCGAGACCATGAAAACCATCGTCATCAACGACGAGGGCGACAAGAACGAAGATGCTTCGACCTGCGAGTATGAACTGCTGGCGCTTGAAGATGTCGAAAAGACTAAGTGCGCGAAGGTTTCGATCAAGCTCACCGCTCTTAGCGAGAAGGATCGAGTCCTCACCGGTAACATCTGGGTTGACCTTTCGAACGGCGTGCTTGTCAAATTTGATGGGCAGACCACGATGAAGAACGAAGAAATGGGCGAAATGGTCATGAAGTTCAACATCACCAAGACTGAGTAGTCAAAACCGATTGCTTTCAGCTACGATATCGCTATGAAATCTAGATTCCGAAATTCAGCAGTATTGGTGCTCCTTTCGCTTGCCGCGCTTGCGGTAGCGGCGATGGACGGCACCTACAGCCTCGCCCGAATTGCAAAAGTCGGTGACGAAGCCAAGTACGAATTTGAAGCGGAACTCGACTTCAACGGCGAGAAGATCAGCATCAGTGGCAAAAACACCGACAAGGTGACCAAGGTCGATGAAGATGGATCCATCTCTTACGAGAGTTCGCAGAAGGATGTTGTCGTCAAGGCCGGTGACCAAACCATCCCAATGGATGACGAGGCCACCGTCAAGATCGTCACTGGTCCAAATCGCGCCGTGAAGTCGTACGATGACATGGGTGACGAGGATGCTTCTAGCTTGCGACTCGCGATGTTGGGCACAGTGCTCAAGCCGCCGATGGACGTCAAAGTTGGAGACAAGTGGAACGGCGCAATGAAGTCCTCATTGGCCGACACCTATCCGATCGAATCAAACTTTGAAGCCGTTGCTGTTGAGACAATTGGCAAGTGGGAAACCGTAAAGGTCAAAGTGACCTCGAAGGAAACCGCTGGCGAAACTCCTGCAACCTGCGAAGGATTCGTCTGGGTGATCACTGCCGACGGTACCAGTGCGAAGGAAGAACTGCACATCAAAAATGCGCCGCTCGCCCTCTCGCCAGTGCCGATCGATATGAAGATCAAAATCAAGCGGACTGAGTAGTCTTTGCTGCCAATTCGTTTCCAGAGTGCCAGAAGCATTTGCTTCTGGCACTCTTTCTTTAAGATTGACCTCAAGGGCAAATTGGACCAGCTTCAAAGACGTACACTACTGGTATGAGCAGCTTCAATACGAAAGCCTACGCCGCGCAATCCCCTACTAGCACTCTCGAAGAGGCAACGATTGCCCGACGATCCACGCACGAATTCGACGTTAAAATCGAGATTCTGTTTTGTGGAATCTGCCACTCGGATTTGCACACAGCGCGGGACGAATGGAATGCCATTATGCCCACCGTTTACCCTTGCGTTCCTGGCCACGAGATCGTTGGAAAGGTGCTGGAAGTTGGGCCTTCGGTCACTAAGCATAAAGTGGGCGACATCGTTGGAGTTGGCTGCTTAGTTGGCTCGGACATGACCTGCCCGAATTGCGCCGATGGGTTCGAACAGTTCTGCCCAAATTCGGTTTTCACCTACAACGCTCCCGATAAGTTTGGGACCGCTCCGGTCACTTACGGCGGATATTCCGAGACGATTGTCGTCGAAGAGCATTTCGTATTGAAAATACCAAGCAACCTCGATCTTGCTGGAGCAGCCCCATTACTTTGTGCTGGAATCACGACCTACTACCCTCTCAAGACGGCGGGAGTTGGCCCTGGAATGAAGGTTGGAATCGTTGGACTAGGTGGCCTTGGACACATGGGAGTCAAGCTCGCGAAGGCTATGGGCGCACATGTCGTAGTATTCACGACGTCGCCAAGCAAAGCCGAAGATGCTAAACGGTTGGGAGCCGACGAAGTAGTGATATCGACCAATCCTGAAGAGATGGGCCAACACGCGTGGTCGTTTGACTTCATCCTAGATTGCGTTTCTGCCCAGCACGATCTAAACGCATACCTTCAATTGCTCAAGCGTGAAGGGAAGCTGTCGCTCGTCGGAGCGCCGCCAGAACCCACCCCGGTCTCCGCATTTGCATTGCTTTTCGGCAACAAGACGATTTCAGCGACTTTGATCGGCGGAATACAAGTTACGCAGGAAATGTTGGACTTCTGCGGTGAACACAATATCACTGCGGACGTCGAAATGATTGCGATTCAGGATATTAACAAGGCGTACGAGCGTATGCTGAAGTCGGACGTGAAGTACCGATTCTGCATCGATATGCAGTCGCTGAAGAACAGTTAAGTTCTAACTGCGGCGTGGTGCCGCGGACTTCTTTTTCTTGGGTTTGGACTTGCGTTCGCCACCCAATTCAAAGCAGTTCCGGCATCGCGCTTCATAGCTTTCGGTGGCCCCGATCAAGATGATTGGATCGTTCTTGTGGGCGGGCTTGCCGTTGATGATTCGAAACGTGTGGCTGGCGATATTGCCGCAATTCAGGCAGATTGCGCGAAGCTTCACGACCTCATCGGCGACAGCTAGAAGCTGGGGCATCGGGCCGAACGGCTTCCGGCGAAAGTCTTGGTCCAGCCCAGCGCAGATGACCTCCACGCCTTGATCAGCTAAACGCACTACCAAATCTACAATTTTCTCGTCGAAAAATTGTACTTCTTCAATTAGCAAAACATCGAGGTCATCGCAAAGCTCCTTTTCGAGCTCGGCGGTATCAAGCACTGGCTTGGCCTCGTGTTTGACCCCCATATGAGACACCACACTGTGTTCGTCGTATCTGCGGTCGATGCAGGGCTTGAACACCTGCACCTTCTTTTTGGCATAAAGCGCGCGCCTAGCTCGCCGGATTAGTTCTTCACTTTTCCCGGCGAACATGCTGCCGCAAACAACTGTGATCGAACCCAGTGAAGACTTCATCTCGATTCCCGAGTGACCACTTGGCCCGCAATGATGACGTCTGCCACCGCGAACGATCGGCGAATATCAATCAAGCAGATTTTTACTCGCTGACCCGTAAACTCGGCGCCATTGATCAGCTCGACGTAGTACCCCGAGTCGGTCCAACCGACGGCCTTGTTTTGACCCTCGATTTCGCTTCGGCGGACGTTGCACTCCAATACTTGCGTTCGCTTGTAGCCCATGAGCTTCTTGTCGAGATCTTCAAGGGTCCCGGGTTCGATGCTGTATTCGTCAAACGAGCAGTCAAAATCGGCTCGCAAGAAAATAGCTCGCTCAAGCTCGTGCTCAAGGTCTTCAATCCCTTCTCCATCGCCACCGATAAATGCTTCGACCGCAGATGGGTGGCATCGTACAAGATAGGCGTTTCCTGGCTCGCCAAGCATTCGGCGCATGTCACGCTCGATCCAAAGGCTGACCGTATCCCGCGATGGAACGCGTCCGCGCCCTTCGCACATTGGGCAGATGTCGGTGATAGACTCGGTGACCGATTCGCCCGTGCGCTTACGGGTGATCTCGACGAGACCCAAACTTGAAACCTTTCCAACCCGGGTGCGAGCGGTGTCTTTACCGAGTTTCTTGGTGAAATGGTCGAGGACCTTCTTTCGATCTTCGGCCGACTCCATGTCGATAAAGTCGATGACGATGATCCCGCCCATATCTCGCAGGCGCAGTTGGCGACAGACCTCATCCGCGGCCTCCAAATTTGTTTTTAGAATGGTGTCGGAGAGCGTTGTGGAACCCACCATCTTGCCGGTGTTCACGTCCACAGCAGTGAGCGCTTCCATCTCGTCCATCACCAAATAGGCGCCAGACTTGAGCCACACCTTGTGCTGGAGCAATCGGTCGAGGTCCTTTTCGACGCCATAGCTATCAAAGATTGGCTCATCACGATCGTACAAGAAGATCTTGCTAGCCAGGTTTGGAGCGACCATTCTGGCGACCATATGCGCCTTTTCGTACTCTTCCGGATCGTCGATCACCATCTTCTCGATTTCTTCGGAGAACATGTCTCGGATCGTTCGGTAGAGCAGGGTTTGGTCTCGGTGAACGCAAGCCGGAGCGCGCATCTTCTTTGCGCCTTCCATAACTTGGCTCCACAACTGCACGAGGAAAGCGACGTCTTGGCGAAGTTCTTGCTCAGTTCGGCCCTCGCATTCGGTCCTCATGATCACGCCAAAGCCTTTAGGTGCGATCGTATCTCCGATCTGGCGCAATCGTTCGCGCTCGCGCCGATCATCAATCTTGCGGCTGACGCCGACGTGGTTGTGTTCCGGCATCAAAACGAGGTAGCGACCCGGCAAAGCGATGCGTGTGGTGACACGCGCACCTTTGGTGCCGCGTGGACCTTTGGTGACCTGCACCATGATTTCTTGGCCCGGCCGAATCAGTTCTTTGATCTTTCGGCGACGAAGTTCAGCGCGCTTGAGCCCGCTGGGGCTGTTATCAACTTGAGGATCGTCGGGCAGAATATCGCCGACGTAAAGAAACGCGTTGCGCTCTAGGCCGATGTCGACAAACGCCGCATCCATGCCTTGTAGCACGTTTTGAACAATGCCTTTGAAAATCGAACCGACGACGCGCTCTTCTCGCTCGACTCGGTACTCCATAAGAGTCTGGTCTTCGAGGACAGCGATGCGTGTTTCGCGGAGGGTGCAGTTAACTACAATTTCGACTTTTCCGCTAGGAGCTGGAGCAGCCGATTTTCGGGAATATACTTTTTTTCTTGCCAAGGGAATAGCCTCGGTTTTGGGATACAAAACTTGTGGGGCAGACCGTTGCCGCGCTCAATCTAACGCCAAAACTTGACGTACACTGAATTTGGCGACTGTCGCCGCGTCCAGACAGTGTACCGCCTTGCCTATGCCGATTTACGAATTCCATTGCATGGACTGTAATCACCGCTTTCAGGATCTGATCCCTATTGGTTCGCAGGAAGTGCCGGCATGTGCAAAATGCGGTTCGGTCAAGGTGAGCCGGTTGATCAGCCGATTTCGATTGGGAAGAGGTGAGGATGCTCGGCTGGACCAAGTAGCAGATACTCTATCGAGTCACGATTTCTCGGAAACCCCAGATGATTTTCGAGAGCAAATGAAAGAAATGGGTAAGGCGCTAGACGAGGACCTCAGCGGGGAAATGGAGGCGATTTTTGAACAAGAAATCGCCCCCGAAATCACCTAGTTGCTGGCTTTGATTCGCGATCCTATCTTGATATCGGTCGGGTTATTCGCCTTCAAATAATCGATCAGCACGTCCAGGTCAAGAACGCCGGTGTCCAGTCGATATCCCTTTGCATTCTGTAGCGAAACAAATCCGTCGCCACCACGCGCCATGAAGTTGTTCACGACAACGCGGTAAGTCTTGTCTAGCTGCACAGGCGCACCGTTCAGGGTCATGCTGGTGACTTTTTGCCCCGCAACTGAGTAAAAGAATCCTGCCGAAACTTGAACTAAACCTTTGCTGGTTCCGACTTCGAGCATGTCTTGAATTTCCTTGCCGGTCAGATCGATCACTACCAAAGTGTTTCCAAAAGGCTGAACGGAGATCACCTCGCCGTAGGTGATTTCTCCCGGCTCGATTGGGGCGCGCACTCCGCCCCGATTCATGAATGCCGCCACAGCACCGGCTTTCTTCATTGCCGCGAGCTGGGCGTCCGCAATCACGCTGCCAATAGGAAGTTCTGGAGTCGAGCCTCGGTCGAGCCCGTTCTGGGTGAACCCAACAGGCTGGCTCTGAAGCGCTTCGATAGGCTTGCGCAGAGCAACAATCGCCGACTTGACCATTTGGTCTTCTGGAACGGTGCTGTCAACAACAATCGGAGCTCCATCGCGCGTGCCGACAACTTTGCCGCTCGCATCAAAATCGACCTTGATTCGGCCGAGGAGCTTTGCCCACTCCCAGGCTTGGACGATCACGGTATTGCCAACAAGCGTTGGGTACGGGCCGATCGGTGCCGGCAGGCCAGGAATCTGTGCATTACCAAGGTAAGAGTGCGAATGTCCGCCAACGATCATGTCGAGATCGGGGATTCGGGCGGCGATTGCTTTGTCCTCGTCATAGCCCATGTGGCTGAGCAAAATGAACTTGTTTATGCCTTGAATCTTGTACTTATTGATCTCGGTTTGAATGCTGGAATCCAGCGGCTTCATCTTGATTTGATCGCCCGGTGAGCTGATTGAAAGCAAGTCGGGAGTCATCACCCCGATGAGAGCGATACGCTCGCCACTGACATTCAGAATCGTCGATGGGCGGACGAAATTTCGCACATTGGGTTCGTTCGTGAAATCAAGATTGCAGCAAACCACGGGGAACTGGACCGTTCGGAGGAAAGGCGCAAGGCCAACAGGACCATCGTCAAATTCATGGTTGCCCAATGTCATTGCATCGTAGCCGCAGATATTCATGAGTAAGGCATCTGCTGCCCCTCGGTAGACGTTGTAGTAAAGCGTGCCTTGGAAGGAATCGCCAGCGTTCAGGACAACAACGTTCTTGTCCAGCGTTCGGTATCGCTTGAGGAGCGTCGCGACCCGCGCATAGCCTCCGTACGGCTTCTTCGAGATCATCGCCGGTTCAACTCGGCTATGGATATCGTTCGTGTGCAGCACCGTCAGCGAAAATGCGGGCTCGGCGGCCTGCGAAATCGGTGCCAACAGCACCATGCCAAATGCTAGAAAACTTGCTAGCTTCATGGCCCAAGTATAGCCTTGCGTCACAGGGGTTGATGTTAAAAGTAATTCCCGTTGAACATTCGCGCTCGCAATCTGCGTCGTACAATTGCTATCATTAAAGTTTCCAACGAGTAGCCGATCAAATGCAGAATCAGAACACTCCTCCGCCACAAGCGCCGCCTGGAATGGTGCCGCCACCGCCGGGTCAAGTCCCCCAGCCACCGATGCAGCAACAAGCCGCTGCTCCTCCACTTGAGGGTGCCGGCAAGCCGCGTCCGATCGACGATCTCCACATTGATGCACTGCTTGAGATCGTGGTAGATCGCAACTGCTCCGACCTTCACATTTGCACCGCCAGCGAGCCTGTGATCCGTGAAGATGGTGCTTTGAAGCGACTGAACTTCGAAAAGTTTGATGCCGCGCAAACCCAGCGGATGATGTACGAAATCATCTCGGATGATCAGATTCAGCGATTCGAATCGACATTGGAGCTCGACTTCTCGTACGCACTTCCTCGAGGACGAGCACGATTCCGTGTGAACCTTTACCGAGACAAGGGCGCGGTTGCTGCTGCGTTCCGTTTGATTTCGAGCCGAATTCCAACAGTTCGCGAATTGAACCTCCCGCCGCTGCTTGATCAGCTCACCGAGCGACCTCGTGGCTTGATTCTGGTTACAGGTCCGACCGGTTCCGGTAAGTCGACTTCGCTCGCTGCGATGATCAACCACATCAACGCGAACTCGGCCGTTCACATCATCACGATTGAAGACCCGATCGAATACCTCCACTCGCACAAGCAGTCGCTGATCAACCAGCGTGAAGTTGGGCAAGATACCAAGAGCTTCAACAACGCTCTGCGTGCAGCGCTACGTGAAGACCCAGACGTCTTGCTCGTCGGTGAAATGCGTGACGTGGAAACGATCAGCTTGGCGATCACCGCAGCTGAAACGGGCCACTTGGTTTTCGCAACTCTCCACACCAACAACGCTGCGGAATCGATTGACCGTATCGTTGACGTTTTCCCTCCAGGACAGCAGGAACAAATCCGAGTTCAGCTTGCCAACAACTTGGTTGCGATTGTTTCGCAGCAGCTGTTGCCGCGAGCCAGTGGGCCGGGCCGTGTGCCAGTCAACGAAATCATGTTGGCCACCCCTGCGATCCGAAACCTTATCCGTGAAGGTAAAACTCACCAAATTCCTTCGACGATTCAGACCAGCGGAAACTTGGGCATGTTCACCATGGACCAATGCTTGCGCGATCTGTACATGAAGGGTGTCATCACTCTGGACGAAGCGATGAGCCGATGCCAGAACCAAGACGAACTGAAGAAGATGATTTCCACCACTGGGGCTGGTGTCCCTGGCGGAACACCTCCTCCACGACGCTAATATTGCCGACAAGAATATAAAGCCATGCCCATTTACAGCTACGCGTTCAAAGATGGTTCTGGAGGAATCCAGAAAGGCACCATGGAAGCCGAGAGCGAGGAAGTCCTACGTCGCCGTTTTGGCGAACAAGGTTTCGAAGTAATCGAAGTCCAGGTCATCAAGGCCAAGGCGCCCAAGCAGAAGAACCTCGGAAAGGTCAAGCGCGCTGATCTCGCGATTTTCTGTCGACAGTTCAGTACGATGGTTGACGCCGGTGTTTCGCTGGTGCGCTGCCTTGACGTTTTGGCTCGCCAAACTCAAAACCCCAAGCTGAAGAAAATGCTGGCGGATATCGGCGACCGAATCGAATCGGGCGAATCGCTCAGCCGGGCGATGCAACGCCACCCGCGGACCTTTGATAGTCTGTTTATCGGTCTTGTCAAAGCCGGTGAAGTCGGTGGTGTGCTTGAAGAAGCTCTGCAACGACTCTCTCACTTCTTGGAGAAAGACGTCGAACTTCGCCGAAAGATCAAATCGGCGATGACCTATCCGATCTTGGTTTTGACCGCTGCAATCGGTATCGTGGGCTTCTTGGTCAGCTGGGTCGTCCCTCAGTTTGCTCAGCTGTTTAAAGACATCGGCCTCAAGGACGATGAATTCCCAGCAATGACCAAATTCCTCATTGACCTTTCGGCGACGTTTGTTCAACGATGGTGGATGTATCTGGGCGGCGTAATTCTCATCTTGATCACCTACAAACTGGTGGCGTCCACTCGATTTGGGCGGCGATTGATTGACCGTGTGAAGCTTAAAGTGCCGGTGTTTGGCAAGCTGCACCACATGATTTGTATGGCTCGGTTTAGCCGAACGATGGGCACGTTGCTCACTTCGGGCGTTCCGATTCTGCAAGCGATGGAAACGGTTGCGGGAACGGTGGGTAACACCATCATGTCCGACGCCGTTTTAGAAGCACGAGCTCGAATTCGAGAAGGTGACCGAATCGGCGACCCGCTCGAAGAGTCCCGATTGTTCCCACCGATGGTCATTCACATGATCGGCGTTGGTGAAGAATCCGGTTCGCTCGACTTCATGCTGCAAAAGATCGCAGACTTCTACGAAGATGAAGTTGAAGCGCGTGTGGCTTCGCTCACAGCGGCGCTGGAGCCGATCATGATTCTCATCCTTGGTTTCATCGTCGGATTCATCGTTATTGCGATGTTCCTTCCTCTGATTAAGGTGATTGAAGGTCTGTCCAGCGGCAACAACGAATAATCGCGGTTACCATCGCCAAGCAACTTGCCCCGATTTTTGCGTCGGGGCAAGTTCATTTTTGACACAAGGAACCCGATAATTTTAGGGGGAGCCACAACCGGTATTCTCTCTCGCAACACGTCACCATGCAAGGACTTTTTCCGATTTGGACCGTCGCCTTTGCGCTCATGATGGGAGCGTCCATCGGGAGCTTTCTCAATGTGGTGATTTACCGGATGCCATTAGGGCTAAAGCTTGGCGAGCCCAAACACAGTTTCTGCCCGAATTGTAATCACCAATTGCACGTGCCCGATTTGGTGCCTTTGTTCAGCTGGCTATTCTTAGGCGGGAAGTGTCGTCACTGCCGAGTACCGATCCCGCCACGATACTTTATCGTTGAGCTTATCACCGGTTCACTTTGGGCCATTATTTGGTATCAAAACTTGATCGTCGGTTGGAATCTCCTTCAGGCGGTTGCCCTGTTCCTGATGGTGAGCACCCTCGTTGCGGCGACCTTCATCGACCTTCGCTGGTTCATCATTCCTGACCAGCTCAACGCGTTCTTGTTGGCGGTTGGGCTCGTTGTAAACGGAATTCAAATTGGGATGGGATTGCCGGGAGCCTGGTTGTGGGGCATGCCCGCATCTATCGCCGGCGCGCTGGTCGGAACGTTCTCGATTTGGTTTGTGACTCTTGTGGGGCGACTCTTGTTCGGCAAAGACGCGATGGGGCACGGGGATATCAAGCTCATGCGTGGGATTGGGGCAATTCTGCTTCCGGTTGGAGTCGGACTAACTTTTGCCATCGCCGTCGTCCTCGGTGCGGTGCTCGGAATCGTGCAAGTTTTGATCTCTCGCAAGCTCAAGAGTGGGCAAGAAGAAGCGGAAACCGAAGACAACGAGCCGTATATTCCAGAGTCGATCGCATCAATTTTCAAATGCGGACTCGGTTACTTTTTGGCGTTTGATTGCATCGGCCTTGCGATTCCAAAGTTCTATGAATCCTGGTTTGGCGAAAACCCGTACAGCAATGAAGATTTTGATCCTAGCTGGACTCCCGAACCCACAGCGATTCCCTTTGGGCCATACCTGGCTGTCGGAGCGATCCTTGCCGCACTCGCCAACGCGCCCCTAATGCAGATTGTTAATCGGTATTGGGCATATCTGAACGGTTCGTGAATTGCGAAGTTACGGCGAACTTGAAAAATTGGTTCCAAGATTCAAGAACATTTGGAACAGCATCAAGGTCCATATAGTCTAGAATTACCAGACGGCAGAGAAAATCATGCATCGAAGGCACGGCTTTACCCTTATTGAGTTGCTCGCAGTGATCGCAATCATTGCGTTGCTCTCCGCGATTATCTTCCCAGTGTTTGCTCGTGCCCGAGACAACGCTAACCGGAGCAGTGATTTGTCGAGCCTAAACTCGATCCGATCCGCATTGCAACTTTACAAAGTGGACAATGGCGGATATCCACCTGCACTGTTGGGTTATGTGAACCCTTACGAAGCAGGTGCTGTTGGCGCCGGCGTAGTGCCTGCCGACCGAATCACCGGATTCTTGTATCCCAAGCGAGTCGGCGGAATCAACAGCTTCAAGTCCGTCGTGAGCCGCTACGCATTGGATGCCACAACTAAGGCCGTTTGGCCACAGCAAGATGCAAGAGCCGTCGGTTCTGCGCCACAAGTTGACCTCAATGGAGACGGTGCAGTGAATGGTGCCGATGACATCGCAGGTGCACGACAAGCTTACGGTCCAACGACTCAAGTGCTGCAGGATCCTTCGCAGGCTGCCAGCGCGACCAACCAAGCTCTGAATTTCTATCAACTCAGCGGCTACGATGTGGCGCAATTGCCAAAGGGCATCGGCGCGGCGAGTGAGCGATGGGAAGTTCGCTACCGGCTATTCTGGTCAAATTATTCGATCGGCCAAGGTGCAGGATATGGGCAAGGAAATGCTCTGGATGATCCAAGGCAACTGGGTTACTCTGATCCAGACGACAAGTCCGTTATCACCTGGAACAGCTATTACCGAGATTGGGAGCCACAAGGTGTGAACAAGGTGCCACAGCGCAGCAAGCGCGATATGGTGCTGTTCCTTGGCGGTGCTGCTCGAATGTTTGATTCAAGGCAAGTGTACGACCAAGGCTGGCGCGTACTTCCTTAACCTGGAGCAGGTTTCAATCCTTTTCGCTTGCAATGAATTTATTATTGGGAAATTGTATGACCCGGACCGCGCATCGTAAAACTCAAAGAGGATCTTCGCTTTTAGAAATCCTCGTGGTGATCGTGATTTTCACAGTGGGCATTTTGGCCGCTGTGCAGGTCTATCCTGGGGGGCTCAATGTTCTGCGCGCGAACCGAAGTAATTCGGTCGCCAACGCGCTCAATCGCGCCGAAATGGAGCGATTGAAGAACGAAGTCGAGCAGATGCCGGTCGCTGTGTTGCCGCTGACCTATGCTTTCCGTGGCACTTACCGCGAACTTGAACTTGATCTCCAAAAACGGCCGACCGATTTGATGCCGACTGGCGCCACTGGACTTTCGACCAACGGAATCATTACCGACGCTGACGGAGGAATCGGCAAATGGCAGCTTTTTTCAGGTGCGAATGTCGCCCGGTACGTGGTCGGCGAGGGGCGCAGAATCCCTGGCCCGCGATTTGTTCAAACCGCAACCGGTACCGAATTTGGTGGCGTGATGAACCTGCAGTTCGCTCCGGTGTTCATCGAAACAGGCTTTGAGTATTCCGATCCGTCCTCTGCAGACGCGGTGTTCTTTAACAAACCTCACGTCGTGTACGGCAACGATCTGATTCGGCGAATCGTGGACACCGCTCCAGTCGGATCGCGGATGCGACAAGACTACACGGTCTTTGTTGACGACGAGGGGCTAGAAATGACTGTGCCACAGGGTCCATATCGTTCCGATTTGGCCGTTGGCAGCGCCTCCCGTTTCTACCGAGTTTCGGCGCGAGTGCAGTACACGACTCCGGCTGGTACCGCGACGCAAGACCTTGTTCGCGTGCTGGGCGTTACGATGGCCGCGAATGGCGTGCCGCGAATCAACTATCCAGTAGGACTCGCTGCGCTGTTTGCTGTGGCAACTCCTGGATACACCTTCGAGCGCGTCGAGCCAGACACTCTCCAAGTAGCAAGAATTTTTGAAGATGTGTCGACCGGTAATTTCTTGACTGAAGCACAAATTTCGGCTCGTCCAGAAATTCTGGATGACGCTGTGTATCAGTACAAGCGGCTCAATGACCGACTCGGCGTATTGCTGTTCCACCCGAAGGGTGCGAGCTATACAGAACGCCGAAATCGAGGTCGATTCCCGCTCGTTGCGAAGGTGGACTACAACGTTCATGACTGGAGAAATCTCCGCGAAGATTTCCGAATTCCGCGACCTGTGCCTTATCAACACAAGCTGCTGATGGAATCGCTGAAGGTACTCGGCAACCTCGACAACGACGGTACGCCGAACACCACTGGCATTGGCTTCCAGGTTAGGGTGAATGGTGGCGGACCACTCGAATACGTTGACTTCTTGCTGCTCGACCGGGAGACCGGCGCGGTGTACACGAAGTCGTCCTACCGAGTCGACAAATCCCGTGGCATCGTTTACTTCAATGACCTCGACAACAACCCAGCGAACGGTTTGACATGCGACGTGATTTACTCGGGAATGACGACCGCAACACGGATTCCTGATGTCTCGGGTCGATCGGTGCGTGCAATCTTCCAAGCAAATGGCGATTTCGCTGTTCAACTGGTCAAGGCGACCACGGATTACCGACCTACTTTCTCGCAGACACTTGGCTTTGGTCAGTGCTATGTTGGCGGGACGGATGTCTCTGCGCCAAGTTCGTTGCCGACCCGTCTCTACTTCCCGCTGTCTGATGCTGGAAAGAAGGTCATTGTCGGCGAAGCTTGGTACACCGATGCTGGTGGAAATCGTAAATCTCTGACCGAACAGGAGTTCATTATTCGGGCTCCATCGGGCGTAGATTGGGGCGCACTTGCCTATGTGGACTTGCAGGAAAAGGATGCGAGCGCGGCCGGTTTCGACTTTAGCTTTGGTTACGCTCTGCGATCAGTACGAGGTGCAAGCGTTACGATTAGGACCACTTGGAACCCTTCTACATTTGCGCTGTCTAACGATCCAGTAGCGAATTTGTCGAAGCTAAACGCCTTCTACACTCAAACTCGCCGAACGAGCACCGAGACGTTCCTGATGAAGGGAGCTCAAGAATAACAATGAAGCGACGCGCTTTTACTCTGTTAGAACTGTTGACAGTGATTGCCATCACGGCGGTGCTGCTGACGATTATCACGATTCCGCTCATACAGAGCTTCAATATCGTGCGCGCCGCTCAAGGCTTTGCTGATGCGCAAGATCGTGGTCGAACATTGATCGACCGAATCGTCGCAGAAGTCAGCAATGCAGCCTACGTTCGCGACAACTCTGGCATCAAGGGGAACGTTCGAATCGAAGTTCCAACGATCGTGACTGCAGACGCGGCAAATAACACCTACGTCCGGGTTTATCTGGAAAATGCCAAGCTCGATATCGTTTATCCGGCTCAAGGCGACCCAACTCCGGCACCTGGTGGTGGCCTTATTGACCCTGACACAGGCAAGGTGGACCCAACTCTTCGCGCTCCGAAGGGTGATATCAACCTTCCAACCGCAACTGGCTTCAAGCTGGTTCGGTACTTCATTGGGCTGAAGAATCCGCTAGGTGGTACCGCGGCAAATCCTGTCGCTGGCCGATATGTCAATCCTTACGAAGGGGTTCTGATGTCCCGTGCGGCTCAGCCTGACAACCTGTTTTTGCTCTACCGGGCAGAAGTGAACCTTCGCGAATACGACAACGCTCAATCGGCATGGGTCATCAACCGCGAACTTTTTGACCTGGACAATGACGGTACGGCGACTCCAGCCGAGCTCAACACCGCTCTGGATGATCCTGAGTTCTTCATGCTGCGCAACGAAGATCCTCTCGCTGCCCGAGTCGCGAAGGCTAGAAGAATCAATGCCTGGCTCCGCCGCTCACGAGTTCTCACTGAATTCAGCCGCTACGACATGATCATGGCGCCTTACGATCCCCGCACTCGCCAGGTCGAGCGCTATACCGATCCTCTAGACGGAATCCTGAAGCCGCGAATCATCTCCTTGGTTCAGTTCACGCCGAACCGGGTGGATAACGAGCCGATGTCCGGCGCAACTGCCGTTCGCAGTGGAGAAGAAACCGAGAATGCCGGCAAAGTTGGACCAGATTCCTATGCCACAGATTTTGGTAACTGGGGCTCCTCATTCGTGCGGCTTCGGCCAAGCGGTTACCGCGATGTCAACGGCATTTTGGTTTCGCCATGGGTGGTTCACGAGCCTTGGATTTCGACCAATCCTTACCTGATCGGTCGCGAACGCGTCGTCGGTGGAATAGTGCAAGGGACGAGCATCTACAACTACACGGCAGGCAACGAGCTGACTGCTGGAACGGAATTGTTTGATATCACCGAGTATCTGAACTCGAGAGACTTTGACCGCGTTCAACCGCTCCCAAGTGGTGCTGGCAATCTCTACTACTATCCGTTCTCTTGGGCAATTCGTCAAGCAGGCAACCGAACCGGAAATGCGCTTGTCAATACGCCAAACTTGCGAAACGACTTCATTCCTTTCGTGCCGGATCCAAAGCAAGGCAAAATCGTGGCTAGCTTCAATATCACTGAAGTTGGAAATGGCTCCGTGTTGCCTCCGGCAGGGTCGGACAATCGGCCTCAGCAAGCATGCGGCGATCCGCTTGAGCCGGGCCGAGATACCACGCTTCCTGCGACCGCGCCAACAACTCGCTACACCGATCCGATGAGCGATCCCGCCAACACGGCTTCGCAGATCAACCAGCGATTCAACATTCTTTGGAACGACTGGGCAAGCCTCGCTCCAACGCTTGAAAAGAGCCTGTACTGCAAGCGATTCGTTGACTTGCGAGTGGTGCCAAATCTGGACGGCGAGCCAAGCCCGCTCGACCCTCGAACCGGTTACCTGCGCGCTTGCATCGTGCCAGGAAGTGAAGTAGTTATTGGCCCCGATCAAGTTGATGGCCCGAACTACGGCCAGCCGATTCGGTACACACGCGTTTCGACCTCGGATAACGTTGGCCCGAACCAGTACTTCATCAACTACGTGAATCAGCCTGAACCAAACTGGGGCGCGCTGGGATTCACAGTTCCTGGCAACATCTTCGATCCGACGTTCTACCAAGATTCAGGTGCAACTCAAGCTAGATTCGTTTCGCAGGTTTTGCAGCCGCGATACCGAGCTGGATACCTCGAGCTTAATTCTAGGCCGGGAGAACCGTTGCCAGTTGGAAACATTTCGGTGACTTATCGCTTCCAATTTACAGAGCCTAATGATGTGATTGAAGTGGACTACGATAGCCGGCAATTGATGAATGTGTTGCTGACCATCCGAAACTTCCCACAATCGAGTCCAACCATGGCCCCAACTCAGCAAAACATCACGCTGAAGGGACAGGCCAACGTACGAAACATGCTGCGATAAAGAGATGCAGGACAATTTGATGAGACGACGTAATCGAAGCGAACAGGGTCAAACCCTGATCATTGCCCTGCTAATTCTCGGCATCCTATTGGTGCTCGGAGTTGTGTTTGCGGGCATTATCAACCGAAGCATTGTCCAAACTGGAAACGCATTCCGGCGTTCGCAGGCAACTGACTTGGCAGACGCTGGTGTGCGTCTTGCACATTATCAATTGCAGTATTCGACCCTGGGAGCAGACTGGAGACCCGAAGTTTCGCCGCTGACAATTGACGCGCTCGGCTTCACTCGCGATCCTGATGCCTATTGGTTGAGGCCCGCTCCGACCGGCGCAAGTTTTCTGACTGACGTCAATGGTGTCACGGTTGCAGACCGAGGTGGACCCGATGGCCTTGGTCCTTATTCGAGGGTCAGCTTCGATAAAGGTCGAGCGTTGATTCGCGTTCGCTATGTCGCCGGGCAACTCAACGGATATTCGCGACTTACAGATTTGCGCCAACCTGGCCGAGCACGAAACTATATCGTGATCGAGTCCATCGGCCGTCCTGGCAAATTGGTGCCTAACGACCCAACGGTGCTGACTCGAAACGCAGTCAAGGTCGATCTATTCGCCAACCTCCAAGATTTCAATCAGTCGATCGCCAACCAAAAGCGGCAGAGCACTGTAGGTGCAGATACCCGCCGATTGGTCGCCTACGCGAGCATTGGCATCATCGAGCACGGCTGGTACATCACCGACAAGTTCAAGGGCACCCGTCCCGCCGAAATCGGTGCGTTGACGAATGTTGATCCCACAAACCCGGCAAATCCGGTCACTGGTTCTGATACTAGCAATTTTGGTGTGACCTATGAAGGTCAAACTGTTCGTGTTCCTTCGATCTTTGGTGGGCAGCTGGTGAACTCTGCCGGCGCCAATATCGGAAATGGAACCGGATCGATTTTTTCAAACGCTAGCCTGGTGATTCATGGCGACGTGCGCACGACGCTCGACCCTTCGATCGGTGATGTTTTCGCGACCGCCGGGACGATCAGTGTGGCGAACTCGGCTGCGCGATTGCAGATCACGAGGATCGACGGCACGGGCCCAACGGTGATCAACCTCGCTGGTCAAGGACTCACGAGTACTTCGACATTGTTTGGAACTCAGCGCGGCGTTCTTCGCGATGGAGTCCAAAATGTGGACGGTGCAGGCTATGCGCGCTCGGTCAGCCGCAAAGAAGCTCCTTCATTCCTCGTGAATGATCCAGCGACCGGTCAAAACCGATACGCGACCCTCACTCGGTTGAGTGGGCGGCAGATCGTTGGTGGACCTCTCGCGGGCCGCAACACCGGACAATGGGGCCATGGCCGCGGAATCTACGTCGACAGCCGAGAGCGCGCGAACTTCGCAACCGAAAGCGATCGTGAAGCAGGCGATGCTGCCAAGTCTTTGGTCAACGACTGGTTGACCCCTAACAATCCGAATTCTGTGGCATGGAAGGGGCCGTTCTACATTCCTGTAGCGACTTACTTGGCCCTTACTCCAGACGGATTTACGATTACTCGGGACACCCGAAGCAGTAGCCGATTCTGGAGAAGAGCGGACGGTACCCCAACCGGAGACCTGAGCTGCCGATACCGAATTCTGTATCCGCCAAGATTTCCTGCGAAGTACATCGTCAATAGCATCGAGCACCCAGATTTGATCGATCAGCCCTACAACTCGATCCCTGTTGTCGACGTTGTCAACCGCGGTTGGGAATTCAATGGAATGCTCGAGTTTGAAGGCGATGTGCGCGTTCGTGGCGTGATTCCAACCTTGGATCAGCTCACGGTTCACTCCCAGGGATCGATTTACATCGAAGGAAGTATCACCAAAGGGATTATCGACCCGACTACTGGGACTAAGCTGAATCGCCCAAGTCCGGCAACCCTGATGCTTGCTGCGAAGGATTTTGTCGCGGTCAACACCACGATGTTCTTCGGTCCATCGCCAGGTCAAACGGTCAATGCAAAGCGCATCACCGACCCGTTGCCAACGGCATCGAATCCAGTCGAACTCGGGATCACCGGTTCATCAAGCCTCGCTTTCCGCGCGCAGTTCCTCCGGAATCCTGTGAACGCTGCAACCGGCTTGGCTGATCCAAACCCGCTCAACTGGGCACCATACGCCAGCAGCTATCAGAACCTGCGAAACAATCAGCCGATCACCACTTCGCTCTTGCTTTCACAAGGTGCCGATAACACCGGGCCGAGCTTTATCGGACTCGCGACGACACCATTGCCGTTCTCGCCGGTCGCTTCTGATCCGTACAAACAGCGCTACTTGTTTGATCGTAATGTTGCGACAGACTTCAACGTTGGTGTGGGATCGTTGTTTACGACTACAGTGGGCCGAGTGCCAATCTATGGTCTGACCAACACGGCGCAAACTGCATTCCCTCGCCAGGAGACGGTGAGCTTGCCGCTCGTCGATGGCTCATGGACCGAGACGGGAAGCCGGTTGACCGGTGCTAGCGCCTGGGGAACTTCGATGCTGGCGCTCAACGATGAGTCCGAATTCGAGATTCAATACGAGAACATTGCGGCTTACTCCCCGCAAAACTACGTTCTTTCGCGCATCGGAATGCAACCGTTTGACGTGCGCATTGAAGCTGCAGTGTTTGCTGAAGAAGGATCCTTCTTTGTGATCCCTGGCCCTGCGTTTAACGTGAATGTTGACGATACTCGGTCAGCTTTCGAAGCAGACTTGACTCGGCTTGGAACACTCGGCGCCGCTCAACAAGAGCGATACCGACGAACCGGATCTCGCCCAGAGACACCGTTCTTTGGCGAGCCGCTCAACGTCCGCGTGACTCTGGTGGGTGCCATTAGCGAGAACATGCCTGTGCCAATCGCACAGCGCGCCGCTTGGCAGCGAAATTGGGGCTGGATGCCGCGAAACATTGGTTGCGCCGGTGATCCAACTGGCACCGGTTTGGCAAGCTTGGTCATGCTTCCGCGCCAGCACGTTCCGAATGGCTGGACCGTGGATACTTCGAATGCCGTCCCGAACGCGACGACTGATCCGCGGTACGTTCCAAACCTTATCACGATTTATGACCCAGTGCTTGCGCTCGGCTCCGCCGACGGCAACAATCCTGTCCGAACGACCCCTGACGGAAGGTGGGCGTTGCCGCCGATGCCGAGGTTGCCGGTCAGCCCAACATTAGCCTACTTTGGTGAGGTTAACCCATGAAACTGAGTTCTGTTCTTTCATCAATGTTAGTGTTCGGCCTGTCAGCGAGTGCGCTGGCAGGACCGGTCACGTATGCGGGTAGGCGCCAATCGATCAACGCCGCTGTGTTGCTGGTGGGGAGCCAGACCTTCGGGGGCGAGCCGATCAATATCGCTCCGCACGTATGGGGGCAGCTCGAAAAGGATCGAGGTATCAAGCCGCCATCCTGGACATTCGTGAATCCTCGGGCTCTCACGACACTCACGGCAGATGCTCAAACCCGGTGGAACACGTTCGGCGTCACCGACTTGCCCAACCTTGGCGGACGATTGACCAAGGACGATTCCGCATATTGGGAGCTGAATCTGGCCAGCACCAGCGATTTCCAGATCGGAACCTACGACATTCTGCTCTTGCCGGTCGCCGGCAACATCTCGCTCAATCCAGCCGAACGCGAAAAGCTTCGAAAGTTTGTTGATAAGGGTGGAATTCTGTGGGTGGACGTCAACGAAACGATTGGCACAAACATCTTCTCGGTGCTCAATCCGTTGCCGATTCCGCTTCGTTGGACAGCAGGTGGTGGAACACTTTTGGTCAACCCATCGCATCCATTGATGAGCTCGCCAAATACGGTGGGCTACGATGAAGTCGCAGCACTCCAACGCGGTTTTTCAGGTTCATTTTCTGCGCTTGGTGCAGTCGCGAATCCGCTCATCCAATCCTGGATGGAGAATGATTCGTATAAGATCGACCCGGTTGTAGGCGAAAACTCGGATTCGATCACGGTTGGACTCGGAAAGATCGGTGACGGCTACATGCTCGTGACCACGCGAGGCGTTTCTACCGTTCTTAACCAAGGCAAATTGCCAAACGGAACCATCGATCCGGCAGGTAACCGCACATTCAAGTCTTTGCCGCCGATCCAGACCACTGCATACCGCGGCGCGGCGAAGATCCTGGTCAATGCGATTTCGCTGAGATCGGAATACACCACCGAATCCAGCGGCGGACGACGCACCAGCGCTATAGGTAGCGACCTGTCGGCACCGCTTTTGCGAAGGTTCCAGGTCAACACCACGCCGAATACTGGCACGACTCCAGCGATTTCTGATGGCGTGATCTACGTTTCTTCCGGTTCGCGATTGATCGCTATGGAAACCGATCCGAATCTCGACCGAGATGGTGACGGAAATCCTGACGATGGAATCGTCGATCCTGATGGCGCACAGTACGACATCATCTGGAGCCAAGATCTTGGCACCACCGTCGCTTCTAGCCCGACGATTGCAACTTTGCCACGAACCTCTGGCGATGCTACGCCGGTTGTCATGGTGCAAACCAATCCAGGCGGAAACGGATTACTACGGATTTACCGAACTGCCGACGGTGTCAACGTCGCGGATATTCAAGCCCCGTCCGGTACCAATGCTCCTTCGGCTTCTTTGCCAGGCGGCGCAAAGCCACCGGCCTCTCCAACCGTTCACGAAGGGCTCGTCTATGTGGCCGATATCCCGACGATCAATGCAAGCTTGGGCCGAGTTTGGGTTGCCGATCTAGCAACATTGGCGCCGGTGACTGGACCCACAGGTCTACGGTGGCGGATTGAAGCTGCTCCACGTATGGGCGCTGTTGACGGTAGCCCGACCGTGGGTTACATTCCGATCCAAGATAACTCGGGCGGAACGGACCGTGTGCTCTATGTGCCAACGGCACCGGATGCAAACCGATCCGCAGGATTTGTGAGCCTTTGGCTAGGCGCACGTGGCGAAGCACCGACCGCAATCAGTATTTCTGGCGCAGACATGACGGTGACTACGCGTGCTGCACTGCAGAATCTGCCGGTCTATGTCCCAGGCCCAACCGGAAATCCGAGCCAAGGCGTAAAGATTTCTGTCGTCGACCCAACCACGGGGCAGCCGTATTCTGATGTTCAAACGGACAACATTTTCACCGGTTCGCTCATTGCAAATGTGGTGGGTCAAAACGGCGTGCTCCGGTTGACATTGACCGGATTTGGACAGTCGCTGATCTGGACTGGTCCGAATCAGAATGCAGCTTTGCGAATTGACTACTCGGTGGACTGGGGAACCGGTGCCGGTGGCGGCGCGCCCGATAACTTTGTTCGCGGCGATATCCAGTTCCCAGACGAACTCGGGAATCCGAAGCGAATCCTAGGCGGATTGGCTCTCGCTCCAAACGGCAACCTTTTTGCGGTCGTCGCCCCAATGGATCCTGCGGCAAATGGCGGCAGCCTGTTCTGCTTGCGTGAAGAAGGCCGTGGCGATTTCAAAGTGCTGTACCGCTGGGAGGCATTCGATCAAATTCAGCTGACATCGAGCGGCGCAGGTGGTGTAACAACCTACTCGTACGACGCAGCAGTGATCGACTACGACGGCTTGCTGGATTTGATTCCGTTCCTCCGCGCACGGATGACCAACCTCAAATTTATTACTGGTCCTGTGCTGAGTGGGAACCGCGTTTATGCAGCGCTCAACTCAACCAAGGCCATTGGGTTCATTCCGGTCGGCAACCCACCAGATCGGTACACCGCGACGGTAATGGCGTTCGAAGCGAACCCTCAGCCAGCAGAAATTTTGGTCGAGAACTTGCTCGGTCAACCCATCTTCTTGCAGGCAGATCCAGGCCGTTCGACGAACAAGGTCCAACCGAACGTGACTGGCTACATGCAACCCCAGCAGTATCAATATGAGCAAGTTGGGAGCTTTGGTAAGTACACCTTTAACACTCTTTCGGGTGTGACCCGAGGCCGCATTCGCGACTGCCTGATCTCCAACATGCCAATCGCCGCACGGCGAGGTGGCTCTGGCGACATCACCATCATGCCGGACTCCGGAATCATTGACGGTGCATTTACGCCGGGTAACGCCGATGGTCGATGGAATCCTCATCGGTACCAAATCGTGATCAATGGTATGGAAGCTCGCGGGCAGTTGTTCGCCTCGGGCGATACGCTCTATGTGGGCGGCGGCAGCTACCTTCCTGGAATCTTGAACAGCCCGGCCTTCCCGGTTTTCGTGAAGCAATCGTTCATGTATGCGATCGATACCAAGATTGCGCCGAACGATCTGAAGTCACCTGCCGCGAAGCAGCCGTTCCAACTCGGTCCACTTCGCCCATGGGAAAAGTACCACTCCATTCTTGAGCGCGGAACTGGCGGACCGATGGACGTTGAGCCAAGCAAGTATGTGCTCTGGCCAAGCGCTTTCGGAATTCGAACCTTCAACGACCTTCAAGTACGCGTGAATCAAGCTGCCCTCTCTGGCAACTATGTCGAAGGCATGGCGGGCGGAAATGGCATCTTCACCGTTTGGGAAGCCGGTCAAATGACCGCTTATTCTCGCTCGGACTTGCTGGTGGCAGACGAAGGTCGAATCATTCGAGTTGACCCTAGCGGCTTCCCATATTGGATGACCGACAGCACCTACCAAGCAGGCGAAGAAGGCAGTATCAGTGCCGTCAGCGATACCGTTTTGCTCTCCAAGCCAAGCCGGGCATACACCGTGGGTGGAAACGCCTATCTGGTTGCCGATCCGGGCAACAGCCGAATCGTGCGGATCGACAACACCGGTCGCGAACTGAGGACGATTACTGGATTCAGGATCGATCCGATCTTCCGCCCGCAAGGCGTGTTGCCAAACGTGACGACCAAGCTGAGTTCGCCACGAGACGTGAAGACTTTCACCACGTTCCAACCGAACTCGGGCGTGTTTAGCCCTGCTTTGCAGCGCCAGATGGCTGGCACTGCGGAGTATTGGGTGCACTACATCGTCGCCGATACAGGCAATCAACGCGTTGTTGAACTGATCGACCGATACGAATACGACTCTGCGCGAGGCGTGATTGGTCGACTGGTCCGCTATGACGACCCGATGGCGGATGCCGATCCAGTGATCATTAGCGGCATTCCTCGGCGACTGGTGCCAGCGATTGGAATTCTGAAGTGGCAAATCCGCTCAGAGCTGACGAAGAAGAACTACTCGTACAACAGCATCGACAGCGTGTACTTGACGCCAACCGGCGGTGGTGCTAAGTCTGCCGTGTACGCGTTTGGTTTTGGAAACGTGACTCCGAGCCCAACGAGTTTTGCGCTCAATCCAGTTGGGCAGAACCGATTCGACAACCCAGTTGGCGCCGGCGGAATCGTGGTCTACGATGAATTCTCTGGCCGAACTGACCTGATCACGGATTTCTACATTCCGGCGATCGGACCAAACGTTTTCTGGAATGACACCGCAATCGATTTCAACTCGGCACCAGTGCCAGCAGATACGGTCGGTCGAAAGATCAGTGGGCTTCGGTCTGCCAGCATCAGCTTCACGGCTGGTCAATTGGCAGTGATGTTCACCGACAATACCGGCGTGTATGAAGTCGTCAAAGTGGGTAACCAGTGGGTCGTCCGGTGGATGATGTTGAAGGACAACTTCATTGTCATGCGCCGTTCTATGGACCCAGGCGATGGCCTTGTTAAGCCTACAACGAAGAACCCAATGGGATTCTTGCCGACGTACGCACGAAGGCTGAATTCGGGTCAAGTGATCATCACGAACGGCTACATCGGTTCCCACCGAATTGCAACGCTGCCTTACGTCGGCGGATTCGGGATCAGTCCCAACGATCCATACAACGGTGAAGTGGTGGTTTTGGAAGGCGATTTGACCGGAACGCGCGCGTTCGATTGGAACAAGCCGAACTTTGGGTTCGACTCATATACAGTGGACTATGAATTGCCGCCTGTGGCTGGAACCCGAGGAATAGTGGGTCCCGCCTTTGCGGAGAAGAAGTAAGAGATTAACCATTTGGTTGGATTACGCATGAATCAATGGCGAAAGCTAGCAGTTGGCCTACTTGTTGGGGCCTCGATCGGCAGCAGTACTCTGCCCGCATCGGCGCAACGGTATCCGTTCTTCCAAGGAGGAGCGGAGCACTGGGGTTCGCACGATTCGGATAAGCGTGTGTACTCGCCCGGGAGGGCTGCGCTCCGCTGGTGGGATCCTCTCTTCAGCCTCAGCACAACGATCGACAACTGGGAAACGACGGGTGTCACTGCGCTTCCTGGTGCATCGTGGACCGCCCCTGGACTGGTCAAGGCGTTCAACTTTTTTGATTCCAGCCCAGTTGCGACTCCAGGAGATGCCTACGTAATCGCGACTCCAGTTCCGTCACTCAGCTTCGCGCAACCTTGGTTGCCAGCATCCGGCACTGCGCCAACTTTCTCGTGGACATTCACCGGGCTCACCGCGGGTGAGGACTACGCGGTCTCGGTCAACATTCCTGTCGGGCCCTCGGGCAATGACATCAATGACCCCGCCGCGCAAGTATTCCAGTGCGAGCAGTCGGTGTATCGGATCGAAGGTGTTGTAAACACCGACAATCCTGGTCAACCGATCTATGAGATCGTTAGCCCGCTGTTGAACAATGGCTGGGTTCAATTGGGCGCAAACCTCACAGATCCTAACCGACTCTTCAAGGTTGCTCCGGCTTCGACCCAGATTCGAGTCACTTTGATCGCCACGATTCCGCGCTCTTCGGACGGTCAGCTCGTGGATACGAGAACCAACATCGCCGTCTATGCGGACGCTGCTCGAATCAGTCGACCGACCGGTCAACAGGGCCAAACGGTCGCTCAGCCGGTTGTGAGTCAGAACGCTGCTGGACCTTTCCCTTGGAGAACGATCGGAACTCGAAACGAGCCGATCGCCGCACAGGATGGCTCGGTCATCAAGAGCTATGCGCAAGGGATCGTTACGAGCTTCGCTTTTGACGGTGCAACCGTTGATGCAGCGAATCCAGACGGCCGCCGAAACATGGTTTGGAGCTGGCCCGTTCAGCGACAGTTCGACTTTAGCGACACTGAAACCACTCGATACACTACCGATCGACTCGATTGGATTTTTGGAACGGGTTCTTTCGCCGCCGATCCAAAGCGGACCGATCAATTCATCTACGTCGATAACCTCAATGCGAGCGTTGGAATCGGCGCGGGTTGGGTGGCGCAAAACACTCCTGCCGGGTTCAAAGGATACGACTATCTCCAGAAAGTCGGACTATTCCCATCGGGCGCGGTTTATGCCCCGTATCTGCCCGAAGGCGACTATTTCATCGAAGTTTGGGTGCCAAGCGTTGGAGGGCTTTCTAGCGGAGTTCAAATTGAAATCCGACAGAACGGAGTCCCTGTTTCCACAGTTTCGGCAAACATGCGAGACAATGGCGGCCGATGGGTTCGCCTGAGCAACAGCTTCACCAACAAGTGGACTTCGACGGCATTAGCGCCACTCTCGATTTCGTTTACTGGCGCTGCGTCTCCAGCAGATGGTGCTGTGGTCGCCGACCAAGTGCGCTTTATCCGAACTGCTGATCTCTCGATCCGATCGACTCCGGTTTATACGCGAGCGATGGTGGACGATGGTTCTGGGCCGGCGATGCGAGATGTCGTGATCGTCGCGCTGGAGAACGGCAAGATCTACTGCCTCGACGCGATGGGAACTCTAGATGGCGGCGGAAATCCGACCGGAACAACCCGAGTTTATTGGACCTATCCGAGCGACAATGCTGCAGACCCGAATCAAGCCGATGGTCTTGACGGCGTCGATGGCGTTGCCGAAATGCCTGTTGGATTCAACACCAGCAGCGCGGTTTTTGCAAACGTTCCAATTCCGTCTTCGCCAGGAAACACCAAGCCAATGCTGTTCATTGGCTCCCAAAACGGCCGAGTCTATGCGATCGACGTCACCGGTCGAGGCGATGGAACAACCACCCGGCTTTGGACCTATCCGAACGACTATCCGTCACCTTCGGTGCAAACTGCACTTGGGCCGATTGAAGGTTCGCTCGCGTACACCGAAACCGCTGCCGGTAACTACGTCTTGGTACCGACTTCGCAAGGGCGACTGTATTGTCTCGATGCTTACGGCGATCAAGTTCAGCGCATCACAACCGTGCCGATGGCCTATCCGTCACTCACCAACGTCGAAGTTGGCTCGATGACGATGGCTCCGGTGATCGGATACTCGGGCGCGACCACAGACAAGGTGGCCTACATCGGAACGAATCAGAACGGATTCGCGGCTCAGCCGACGCTATACGCACTCCGCGTTTTGGACGGAAATGCTGACGGCGAAATGGATGTGCTTTGGTCACGAACCAACGGCAACACAGGGGTTTTTGGTAACTTCCGAAACGCTAGCCCGGTCTTTATCGAATCCGCAGATTTGAATCCAAATGCGAGCGGACCAGCGATGCCAAACACGTTGGTTGCGGGAAGCGATAGCTTCGAAATCGCCGCGTTTGATGCTGACAATGGCAACGTGCTCTGGTCGACATCAGAATTTGGCGGCTCTCTCGCCGGCAGTCTTGGATTCACATATCAATCTGGATTCACCAACGGCGGTGCGTTGCTCGCGCCTCCTGGTGAGCCGATGATTTCCGTGCCGCTTTTGGACGGACGCTACACTTTGATCTACGCCAACAGTGGTCGCGTCAACGTGAATGGTGATCGTCTAGCTTGGGAAGCCCAAACGGCAGGCGGTTCGCCGACGCCGATGTCTTTCGGAGGCGATAACGCGCCATCGTTCAACTATGCCTACGGCGCAGATGCTGCGGGGTACCTGTACGCGTTCAGCTACGATCCTTCGTTGCCAACTAACGGACAGGCAATCACGCCAGGACAGGCTCCAATTCCTAATCCTAGCGAGCCGAACAACCCTCGGAATCAGATCATCCGCGATATCGCTCGAAACGGTTTGGCCAGTTTGGTGCTGCCGGCGGACTTCCTCGATCTGCAGCAGAAAATCGCGGCTGGCACGATCACCTACGCCGATGTCACTGCAGCGGCCAACAAGGTTACGCGAAACACGTTTGAATACGGCGAAGCGCTGTACTGGGTGGTCTATGACATTCCTTACTTCGACGAGTTCGCGCCACCGTTCCAGTACAACGTGTCTCACACGTTCGATACTCCTGGTGCATCTTCAAGTCTTCAATCGTTCTCGGTGAACCGATTGACCGGCGCACCTGCTGGCAAAGGCGGTGTCGCCCTCATCCGGTATGCCTTGTTGCCAGTCGGTCAAAGCGCGCTCACTCCTGGAGCGGGAACCGTCACAATCGCGATTCGGCCGTTTGACACTCCGTCAGCAAACGCTACGTTGCCAAACGCCAACATGACTCCAGGCCGGGGTATTCGCATCGCGAACCCACTTGCAGTCTCGTTGGTGGACTTGTTGAATCCTCCTGCTGCTCAGCATGTGGGTAAGACACTGGTCCCAAGCGATAGCGATAACTTGGTCAACGGCACACCTGCGACAAAGAACATTGTCCAGCCATTCCGACCTGACCTAAACTCCGCAGCAGACTTCGTGGCGCACGGTCAGACGGCAAATGCTCGAATGTTCGTGTACGACCGATCGCTGATGACTCTTTTGTTTGGTCAGCAACGCGGTATCAGCAGCATCCGAATGCAGCTCAGCAACATGAGCTTCCGCGGAAGCAAGCTGTATGCACTGGATCCGGCCATCTACCCAGGATTGGAAGATGACCCCGGAACTCCTGGCAACAACGTCAGCCTCGACTATCCAGACATCCGGCGAGACCGAATGTCGGTGGTCAAGAGCGAGTTTGGCGCGGTTGAAAATCCGTTGTTCCAACCGGTCACGCTGACCGCGCCGGACATCACGTCGCCGAACCTCACCACTTACAATTCGGACCCCGTGCAGTACAACCAATTCCTGAATAGAGAATTGGTCGCCACGACGTTTGATTTCGAATGCAATGTCCCGCGCTTCCAGCCGCCAGCCACCAATGGCTATCTCGGCAAGCAGTTCGTCTACATTGATAGTGGGGCAGTGGGTAGGCAGATCAGCCAAGGCACACCGATCGAAGCGTTCCGCTCGTTCGACCTGTCAACGGCGATCGCGGTGGATCAGCGACCTCTGGTTTCGACAACGACGGTTGATCTTGGATCGGTCCCAGGTGGCACAGGCTTCTTGCCAGACGCTCCGTGGAACGCACCGTTCCTGGACTTCAAGGATGCACGAATTCACAACGCGACGCGATATCCGTTCTTCCAACGGTTCTCGGTGCAGAATTCGGGCAACGTGAACTTGCTGAACATGCGAATCGCAAAGAGCGTGTTCAACACCGACACGAATTCGAACCAGCCAGTGACGTTGTTCACAAATGATCAACACCCATTGGCCTACCTCGATGGTCGATTGCATGTCCACACGGACATCGATCCTGGTCAGGCTGCGTTCATCTACGCGGGCCGGCCGATCATGGGCTCGAATGTGATCATTCAAAAGCCTCGTCCAGACGACGGTGAACCGACACGATTGCGCATGAATCCTCGCGTGAGGACAAACGCCAACCTCGGTGTTACTGACGGCAACATGATGGCTCCGGGTGACTTCGCTTCATCCGACCTGTACGACGAATCGCTGCTCGATCCAAAGATTGCGGTCAGCGCCCCAATCGGTACACCAGTCGGCAACTATCTGCGAAAGCTGTATGCGTTCGAAGACGAAGTGAATACAGCAACGGCTTATCCTGTCTTGGAACGGCTGGCAACGCTTGCCTACGAACCGTATTCTGAGGCAAGCCTCGAACTTCGATTCCGTGTGCGAGAAACTCGTCTCACTACGGGCCGAACGATCAAGACTTCGCCGATGGTGGATACCATGCCGGTTGATCCTGCAGGACGATTCACCTGGTCGAACCAGCAACCCGCTGGAGCACGATTGAGCGATGGCACCTTGGTGGTGGCGTTCAGCTCCGATCGATTGTTGGCTGGAAATCCGGACATCAACGCCGGAGTCAAGACCGAAGCAGACAACTTCCGCACACCGCAGTTCCGAATTTACTTCGCGACCTTGCGGGGTGGTTCCGCGTTGCCTGTTTCGAGTGTCTCGCCGATTGCAGACCTTGACCAGTTCAATCCGGCAGTGAACGCCGGTAATGCCGCAACGGACCGCTGGTTCGCGTGGCCAGCCGGGGCATTCCCGACAACAGCGACGACCATTCCAACCTTGTTTGGTATTCCTGCAGGTGAAGTGGTCGCGAATTCGGCACAGTTTGGCAATCCGGTATTCCCAGCAAGCGGATACTTCAATCCGTTGAGCGCGTTCACGAACAATGGCAAAACTGCCAATCCGTTCATGTACATGGCGTTTACGGGAGAAGTCGGACGCCTCATCGATGGTCAGCGACGGTCGGTCGAGTCTCGGCTCTTCTTGACTCAGTTGACTTCTTCGAATGGTGGCGGATTGTCCTCCACGACTCCAGTGCCATTGCAGATCGGAACAGACCTCATCGGCAGCAGCGCGAAGATTGGTAAGCCAACGGTGGTGCAGGTCGGCGACTCAGCAGCCGTTTACTTCCCGATGACGACCGGTGGCACAAGCCAAATCTTCTACGGTTACTTCGACAACGGTGCATGGCAGAACCTCTCGTTCGGCAGGCAGCAAGGCCAAGGTCTTGTAGGCCGGCTCAACACAGGTGACGCATTCGAAAGCGTCAGCTCGCCATCGGCACTGCTGCGAAACAACTATGGGCCAAACGTCGTCGGTCAAGGCGGTCAAGCACGATTCGTGATCGATCTCGTGTTCACTGGGCGACTGCGCGGACGAAATCAAGCCGAGGTTTACATGGCTCGAATTCCAGCCAATGCAGCCGGGCGTCCGCAAGGCTCAGATGGCTCGCTGTGGACAACTGGCCCAACCGGTGCTCCTCGATTCGAAAGGCTGACGTACGAACCGTCCAGCGGCCTCTACTGGGCGAATGGCGCGGTCTGGTCGCAGTCGTTCGATCAAACGAATGGCATCGACATTCAACGAGCTGTTGTTGTCGCAGGAAACGTGACTTACGAGTCGATTCTTGTACCTGGCACTCTGAAGCAAGCCGAAGGCTCCTCGATTGGTTCGTACCAAACGACCCTAGGTGGCCGAGTGTACATCGACACGGCTTCGGGCAACGTACGGTTCTCGGGCGCAGTCATTCCGAGCAGTACAGTTTTGTACGTTCGCTATGCACCGCGGTTCCTCCGTGTAAGCCAAGCCACCGACATGAATCATCGCGACGCCACGATCCTGTTTGATGACCGTGCTACCGGTGACAACACCTACTGGTTCGATCAGAACGGTGCGCCGATCACGTCGGGCTATGAACTCAGCAACCGAATCCTCGTGTCTTATGCCAAGACCGCGTCGAAGGACTCTCAAGTCACTCGGCCATTCTTGAAGACCTACCGATTCGGAGTTCAATTGCCTTATTCGATCGCAACAACGCCGGACGGTGACCTCACTGGGCCGATCACAATCACGTTCGCTGACGGATCGCGAGTGGCCTATCAACTTGACCCTGCCAACGGACGGATTTACTTCGGTCCAACGCAGGAAGGCAAGCAAGTCACGATCACATACCGTGCACTGGACAAGGATGGCAACCCGCTCGGAGTCATTTCGCGAACAGTGACTGTGCAGATGGTCGTTGAAACGAGCGAGCGCACGATTCCGATCGAGCAGGTCGCGAATGAGTCCTCAGTGGTGTTCGCGCTGGACATGCTCGGATCGAATTCGATCAACGTCCTCGACCGGCCAGGAATGCTCTGGACCTTCTGGACCAGCACGCGCGATGGAGGAACCGATGTGTTCTTCGAAACCATCGCTCCGCGGTTCACACCGGTTCTTCTGCAGTAACTGTTAACGATCGTCAAAAAAACCAGGACAATTTTGTCCTGGTTTTTTTGCTTAGGAACCACTTTCTGGTGAACTCTCGAACCTAACAAGACCGTCCTGTATTTCGATCCTTGCAAAAAGGGAGTGCAGGGTCGTTGACGAGAGTATTCTGGCGGTGCTAAGATAGGCCCGCTGGGTCGCGCCAGCGCGGATCGCAGGAATGGCGAAAAAGAAACTAAGTAGTGTTGTCGGAATCGATATCGGAAGCCAGTTCATCAAGGTTGCCGAAATTCGAAGCACGGGCCGAGATGTGTCCGTGACCGCACTGGGTATGGCCCCCACTCCGGAAGGAATGGTGGACCACAACGGCGTCTATGACACCGAAGCAATTGGCGCGGTGATCAAAGAGCTTTGTGCGAGTAGCGGCGTGAGTCAGGGCTTTGGCGTTTTTTCGCTGGCCGGGCAAGCTGCCATCCTCGTTCGAACGCTTGAGGTTCCGAGAATGAACCCAGCCGAGCTCAAGCAGCACATGGAGTGGGAAATCAGCCGAAACCAACCGTTTGCTGAATTGACCGTTCAAAGCGATTACAAAGAATTTCCTGTCGAAGATCAGGCCGCCCAGAACATGGACGTCGTGATGGCGATTGGCGCCCAGTCTGCGGTCGAGACCCTGATGGGAATCGCCAAGAAGTGCGGCAAGGTTGCACACGCCCTCGATGTTGAGCCTCTCGCTATTGCCCGCGTGCTCTCCACATGCTATGGAGTAGACCTCGCGAACAACACGGTTTGCGTGGTTGAGGTTGGCGCGAAATCGACGAGCATCAACATGTACCGCGACGGCAAATTGCTGTTGCCTCGGCAAGTTCCAGTTGGTGGCGATGCCCTTACCCAAGCAATTGCTGGTGCAAAGGGGATTTCCAACGAAGATGCTGAAGCGCTAAAGGTTTCTAAGGGAGAAATCCCGTCCACTGCCGGTGCAGCGAGTTTTGGTGGTGCAATGGATCCGTTCGCCGGAGACAACACCCAAGCCTTTGCCCAATTTAATCCTTTCGCAGACGAATTTGCGGCTCCAATGCCAACTGCAGAGCCTTCGGATGCTCCTGGTGGATCAGCCTATGGTTACAATCCTTTTGGAGAGCCCGGTGCAGACGCTCCTGCTCCTGCCGATCCTTATGCGATGCCAGCTGATCAAGCAGCCCCTGCTGATCCGTACGCTATGCCGACGGAATATGCTCCGTTTGATGCAGAACCACCTGCAGCGGCGGCAGCTGATGCTCCGCCCGCTCCTCCAGCGGATCCTGTATCCTCTGCGCCTGCGCTTTCGGATGATTCGATGGAGTTGTACAACGCCATGGCTCGGGAAGTAGATGAATTTTTGGCCGAAGTTCGCCGATCCATTGATTACTACCGAAGCAAAGGTGGTGACGTTAACCGAATACTTTTGGGTGGCGGTGGTGCCAAACTAAAAGGGCTAGGTCCATTCATTGAGCGAGTTCTCGGAATTCCGGTCGAAATGATCGATCCGCTTCGAGGCCTGCCGCTGAATGGTAAGCGACTCGACATGGGCATGATCGATGCGCATCGTCCTGACTTTTTGATTGCGGTAGGAAACGCAATGCACGTAATTTTTGACTAAGGCTGGTTGAATGAAGCTAAATCTCGTACCCGCAACAGTAAGAAAGGGCGCAGCAATGCGCACGATGATGTTCATCTCGGCGCTCATTGTGCTGCTGAGTGGACTCGCAACCGCCTTTCTGATCGTCACGTCTACCACGCGGCGACAACAAGCCTTTGAGGCTGCAGAAGCCGCAAGGCCGCAAGCTAACCAGGCTGTCGCGACCGCAAAGCAAACTGCCGCTGTTTTGGCAAGCTCGCAAGGGGTTGCCACGAACTTGGACCTGTACTCCGCCGCCGTGGAGCACAACACCAAGTACACGCGGTTCTACAAAAAGTTTTTGCCTTACATCCCAGCTTTCATGCGAGTGACTTCGATGTCGCTGGATCCGATCGCCGAGAATTCTTGCCGGCTGAATGTGACTGGTGTCATTCGATCTGCTCAGCAATATGCTGACTTGTCGCTTGCAATGCTTCGGATTCCGGGCGCGAAGGCGATCAGTCGATCAGGTTTTGTTTATCAGTGGGATAACGTTCCAGCCATCACTGCTGAAGATCAGAAGGCTCTAAGAGTTCGCGCAGGCGAGCCGGTGCTTCCTGAAGATCCAGTGGAGCGATTGAATGCTCTGGTTTCGAATGCAGCCGCTGAAACCACAGGCTTCCAAGATATTTCTAACTTCGGTTCTGCGACTGAATTTCAACGCGGCGCAATGACCGACTGGTCGTTGATCAACATTGGCGTGGTGCTGAGCCAAGAAGCAGGCGAAGTCCTTCCTCCAGGTTGGTCATTCGACTTCTTGACGCCAAATCCATCGGATACCCTGGCTCAAGCTTCGCAGTTTAATTCGGCTGGCATCAATGCTGGCGGAGCCGCTCAAGGCACTGCTCCAGGGGCCACGCCTGGTATCACTCCTCCTGCTGGTGCAGGAGCGAAAGGTGCCGGCGGAGCGCTGAACCCTGGCAATCGACCTGGCGCAGCAGCAGCGGAGGATCTCTAAGAGACCATGAAAGACCTTAAATTGACTCCTTGGACAGTCCTTTCGATTGCGCTCTCGATTAGTGCAGTGATGCTCTGCGTTGGATACTTCCAATACTGGGCGCCAAGAACCGAAACGGCAGCAAACTTTGATCGGTTACGCGAAGAGCTTGAGGCGGAAGGCCAAAAGCTGCCTCGCGAGAAGAAAAAGCTCGAAGAAGCAAAGACAATGGTCCAAGATGCAGCCGGCGAATGGAACGACATTGTTCAACGAAAGACGCCTCCAGCATCTCTCGCAGAGGGCGGCATCAATTTGACTCGAAATCGCTGGCAGCTGGTAGTTGACGCTCCTGAATTCCGAAATCGAATCCAGGCTGACCTCAACCGACAACTTCGCTACGGTGGCGTTCAGGTGATGAGCGGTGTGACGGTTCCAGTATTCCCAGACAATCCGCTGACAATCGTCGAAGAAGGCTTTGGCTACCCGCGGTACGGTTTCCCTGTTCGCATTTTTGACTTTGGTACTGTCGTCGTCGAAGGCACGATGGACCAAATCACTCGGAATGTGGAAGGATGGAATCAACTTCCGAAGTACATCGCTGTTGTCGATGGATTGAGGCTGGAAGGTACTGCTCCGAAGTACCGAGCATCGTATAGTCTGTCGATCGCCATGTATCTTCGAGCGGAGAAGGTTTCGCCACCAGTACCAGAGGTTCCTAGCGATGGAAACAACCAAGGTGCGCCAGGCGGTCTCGGAACACCAGGTGGTGCCGGCGGTGCCCTAAACCCAGGCGGTGCGGCTGGTGGAGCAAGACAGCGACCCGGAGTGAGCTCGCGAGGCGTCTAATTTGATGGTCAAGATGAAAAGTTTCAAATTGATTCCGTATATGGCACTGGCAGCCGCCGCATTGATGGTGGTTGGGTGCGCTGGCGATGATTCTGCCCAGTTCGCGTCAACGGCGCCGGCTGCGGCTGCAGGTCCAACCCCTGATCGGCTGAATGCGGATGCAGGCGTTCCTGTGGTCACGACCCTGGACCCGACTTTCGAGCAAGCCAAGGCAGAAGCTAAAGCCAAGTTCGTTGGTCGACGATCCAATCCTTGGGCATTGCTCGGCGCAGAAGCGATTTTTGACCGAGAGCAAACTCGAGAGCGAATCGTGGCTGACACCGGAGGATCGTTCGGGGCAGTCTACGAATTGCCTGATGATACGCCGGTGGAAGAGACGATCGTCATTGAGCCGCAGCCCTATCGACGCCTTAGCGGCATTATGCTGGGCAACGGCGTGGCAGCTTTGATCGAAATGGAAGATGGTCGGGTCTACGAAATCTGGCCAGGCGTGCAAATTCCAGGAACGGAATGGGTCGTTATTTCCATCGATGCCGAGCGTGCTGTGTTGCGGCGCGCCGGAAGCCGGTTGCCAAAAGAAGTCATTGTTCCACTCGGTCCACGACTTAGCACTGGATTTGGCGTCGGCGGTGGCAATAATAATGGTGGGGGCGCACGAGGCGGCGACTCTGCTGGACGTGAAGGCGAAGGTGGAGCTAGGTCGGAAGACGGTAGCTCGGGCACGATGGGCCTATAACTTTCTAGACAAAATTTAGAAATCGAGAGAACCAGGATGGTAAGGTAAACCTTCTATCCATTAAGAGGAGATACAAACGTGAAAACACGACAAGCATGGATTATGTTGGCGGCAATTGGCGCAGTGATGTTTACAGCACTGCCGACGATTAGCTTGGCCCAGAACGACCCGCGAAATACAGTCATTTCGAGCTATCAGGTTGATGAAGCCGATATCCGAGATGCACTCAAGCTTTTGTTCCGACAGGTCGGCGGCAACTATTCGGTGGCCAACGATGTGCAAGGACAGGTGACGATCAGCGTCCAGAACCAACCATTTGAGACCGTTCTGCGCGCAGTGCTGAACCAAGTCGATGCAACGTTCCGGTACGAAGGCGGCATCTACCAAATCATCAAGAAGGTAGAAGTTCCACCGATCACCACTCCAAACATCGACAATGGCAACGTGGGTGGCCCTCGAGTTGCACCTCGTCCAACAAAGATTTATTTGAAGCACGCAGATCCATATTTGATTATGCTTCTGCTGGCTCAAAACGAAACCACTGCAGACACCAGCCTTCGACCAGAATACAGCTCGAGCTTCGGCGTGGGCGGATTCGGTAACGGATTCGGTGGCGGCAACAACAACAGCGGAGGCGGCAATAGCGGCTTCGGCGGTGGTAGCGGATTCGGTGGCGGCGGCTTCGGCGGCGGCGGCGGTGGAAGCCGTGGCGGCGGTCCAGGCGCAGGCTCCGGTGGACTTCGCTAAGATTTAGGTAATTTTGGGAGAGAGGAATCAAGAGAGATATGACTAGTTGGATTCGACGTTCTGTGCGCCTAAGCGCGTTTACAGCGGTGGTTGGACTTTCGCTTCTGGCAACAGGTGCGAGCGCTCAAGCCACTTTGGACCTGGATCTTAAAGACGCTCAACTCGTGAGCGCCATTCAGGTTCTTGCAAATCGTAGCGGCGTGGAGTTTGTCGTCGTGGACAATCCTGCCAATTTCGCTCCGGTCACTTTGACCTTGCGCGGAAAATCGGCGGATGAAGCACTGCGATTGATCGTGCAATCAGCTGGCGGCTATGTCGAAAAGAACGAAGGTGGCGTGTACATCATTCGTTTCGGTAAGCCTGAAGCTACCCCTGCACCTCAAAACAATCGCCCGAAGGAGCCGCTTGAAAAGCGAGTCATTCGGTTGCGACACGCAGATCCTAGCTACGTTTACTCTCGACTCACCGGAACGTGGGTAGAAGATCCTCAACAAGGCTTCCGTCAACTCCAAACGTTCATCAATTCGAACACCAACCAACGGCCTGCATACGACAGCACTCGAACTGTTGCAGTCGGTCAAAACGTTCAGGTTTTCGATAACCAAGGTCTTGCCGAGCGCGCTGGCCGAGAATCCATGCCAATTGACTCCTCTAACGGCATCATGATTCCTGGCGAATCAGCCAACCAGCTTGGTGCACCAGGCGGCGGTAACAACGGTGGTTTTGGCAACGGTGGTGGTCAACCTGGCGGCGGAAACGGCTTTGGTGGCGGTAACGGCCAACAAGGCGGCGGTGTTGCACTCAACCCAGGCGAAGGCTTGGTTCCAGATGGCATCACCTACCTTTCCTACGATCCAACCGATAACTCGATTGTTGTCGTTGGAACCGACAGCGCGATTGCTGACTTGCGACGTGCGATTGACCTCTTCGACAAGGCTCCAAAGCAAGTCGAAGTGAAGGTGGAGTTCATCACGACTTCCCAATCGGTTGATAAGTCGTTCGGTATCGACTGGACTTTCTCGCGAGGTTCCGTTTTTGCAGGTAACGCTCCTGGCGCATTTGCACAAACCGGCGACCCAATCTTCGTGAACTACTCGACTGGAAACCTGGTCACCCGACTTCGAACTCGATTGCTCGATGGCGAAGGCAAGGTGGTGAACGCTCCGCTCATCCGAACGTTCAACAACCAACCAGCCGTTATCCAATCGCAGCAAACAACCCGAATCTTCTTGCCGCAACGAACAGTGACTCAGGGCGTGGTCGTCACCGACTACACCCCACAAGATCTGAACATTACGAGCAACCTGGCAGTGCGACCTCGAATCAGCGAGGATGGATACATCACGATGACTCTCTCGCCAACCATCAGCGACTTCGGCCAGCTCCGAACCAGCCCAGATGGACGACAGGTGATTCCAGACACTCTTTCGCAGTCGATCTTTGTTTCGACTCGCGTTAAGAGCGGCGAAACCATCCTGCTGGGTGGATTCAACCGAAAGTCGAATCAGGTTCAAAACAACCGATTCCCGGTTCTTAGCGACCTGCCGATCATCGGACAGTTCTTCCGATCTTCGAGCACTGTGCGCGGCGACAGCGAACTGCTGATCTTCGTCACCGCTCGAATCATCGAAGATCCAGATGATTCCGCAACAGGACCGTAAACAAGTCCTCGCTGAAACCAGCCAAAATGTGACCGAGCTTAATACTCGGTCACATTTTTTATGAACGGCTATTGGATCCTGTTGGGCATGATGGGAGCGGGCAAATCCACCGTGGGGAGGAAGCTGGCCGATCTCGCACAGGTACCGTTCGAAGATGCCGATGCCCTGCTGGAGCGGCGATTCGGTCGCCCCATTCATCAGGTGTTCTCGATTTATGGTGAAGAAACTTTTCGAGGCCACGAAACCAGCATTCTCAAAAGCCTCGATCCAAAGCCAGGCGTCCTAGCCACCGGAGGCGGGATCGTCACTCGGCCAGAAAACTGGGATGAACTCCATCGTCTTGGCAAAACTATCTATCTCAACGTACCTGCGGAGGCGCTGATGATGCGCCTGGAAAAGAGCAAGCGCCGCCGGCCATTGCTGGAAACCGAGAACTGGCAAGGGCGGTTCACCGAGCTTTTCGATGCGAGGCTGCCGCTATACATGAAGGCCGATATCGTTTTTGACGTGCAGATCGAAGACCTCGAAGCCTGCGCAGCGCGACTTTACGAACAATTGAAGGTGGCCCAATGATCATCAAGCATAGCACAGGCACCTACCCAATCGAGTTCGCGACTATCGACAAAATGCTCGAGTCATTATCGCTGGACGACCGAGTAGTGATCGACGAAAACGTCGCACGCTTGTATCCCGATGTCGCTTCACAGTTTGAGCATGCGTTTATTTTTCCATCTGGCGAAACCCACAAAACACTTGAGCAAGTCCAGCAAATCATCACGTGGCTAGCCAGTAAGGGAACTCGTCGGGGGCATCGATTGATCGCCCTTGGAGGTGGTGTGGTCGGTGACGCTGCTGGATTCGCCGCCGCGATCTACATGCGCGGAATTCCGTTCGTTCAGATTCCCACGACGCTGTTGGCAATGGTGGATAGCAGTGTCGGTGGAAAAGTTGGGGTTGATCTTCCTGAAGGCAAAAACTTGGTGGGAGCCTTCAAGCCTCCGACGAGAGTCGTTGTGTGTACGGAGTTTACGCAAACCCTACCAGCACCCGATTTCGCGAGCGGCACGGCGGAAATCATCAAGATGGGATTTATCGCTGCGCCGGATTTGTTGAGAAGACTAGAAGAAAAGCCGCTCACGCCGACCTGCGATGAACTTGGCGATGTGATCGAAACCAGCATCGCGCAGAAGGCAATCATCGTCGAGGAAGATGAGTTTGAGCTCACTGGTCAACGGGCAACTTTGAACTTTGGGCATACGGTTGGGCATGCGATCGAAAGCGCAATGGATTACATCGACATTCGCCACGGCGAAGCAATTTCGATCGGGATGGTCATCGAAACTCGGATTTCAGAAAGGCTCAACCTTGTTCCTGAAGGATACGCAAGCACGGTGGCGAAACTATTGCAACAACATGCCCTACCAACGGCAATTCCACCCAAAATTGACCCCGATGCTTTGGTCGATTTGATGAGAATCGACAAAAAGGCCGTGTCCGATGGAATTTCGATGAGTCTATTAACAGGTGTGGGAACGTGTAAACTCATGCATGATTTGCCGATTGGGGTGATTCGTGAAGTGCTGAATGAAGGTCACTGAACTCAAACTGCTGGTTTTTTGGGTACTCACGGCGTTGCTAACGGCGGGATTTTTGGGCAGCCAATGGGCCGCATTCACTGGATCGGCCGCAGATTGGGCGGTGAAGTTAGATCAGCCACAGATCAAGTTGCTTGCTTTGGCGATGCTTTTGGTCGTCATTGTGCTGGCAGCGGTTCCAGAGAACAAGGCGGTTGAAGAATGACGGGCGAACTTTTGAGACTGCGCTACGAAGTTCTCGATCTAATCGACGAAGGGCCGATTTTCCAACTTTACAAGGGTCGCGACCGGGTGATGGCGTCCGAAATCAACGTACGGATCCTCAAGCCACCTTTTGCATCTGAAGTGGAATTTGTCAAAACTCTCACCGAGGTCGTGCACCAAAATTCTGGGTTGAAATCCATCGGGGTTGAGCGCGTGCTTGACGTCCTCGAAGAAGAGGGAACGACCTTCTTGGTGAGCGAAACCCACGGCGGGCAGCTACTGGCGGAGAGAATTTATCGGTTGGCGCCCTACTCCGTGCCGATCTCCCTGGCATTCGCAATCCAGTTTTGCGAGGCTCTCGTCGGTATCCACAACGCCGGAATGACCCACGGTGAGGTCTGCGCGCACAACATACAAGTTGGCCCGGATGGAAAGGCGACGCTGCTACTTCCCGCGCTGTGGACGGCGTATGGCTCCAGCCCGGACGCCGGTATCGCCGCGTTGCCACGATTAGCCCCGTATCTTGCGCCAGAAGTCTCGCAGGGCAAAATGCCGACGCCAGCATCGGATGTTTATGCTGTCGGAGCGCTGTTGTATGAGTTGCTCGCCAAAAAGACGCCATTCTCAGCCGAGAACACGTCTGAAATGGCCCAGAAGCATGCCACACACCCTGTCCCTGGGGTTCGGTCGCTATCGCCAGGCGTTCCGGTCGCTGTAGAAGAGCTCATCAAGAAAGCACTGTCCAAAGAACCCGGATTTCGATATTCGAACGCCAAACAGATGCTCACGGACTTGCGGTTTATCCGAGATGCACTTCGATTTGGCAAGCCGCTCAGCTGGCCTTTGCAGGCACAAGACTCTCCGAGCGCAGCCGTCGCAGCTGTTGGTGGAACCGCGGCTGCAGTCGCGGCGGCAGGAGCCACTGTTTCTGGAGCAGCAGCTGCTCCTATGCCTAGCTCGGCGATGCCAGCGGCGGATAAGAAGGAGCCTGCCCCAGAAAAGCCCAAGAAGAAGGAGCTCAAAGAACAAACAGGCTATACCAACGATGTGCCTTGGTGGATCGCTTGGCCGGCATATGTGCTGTTCTTGGGCGTGATGATCACTTTAGGTGCTTGGCGAAGCTATCTGGTTTCGAAGCCTCAACTTCTACAGGTGCCGGACGTCATCGAGATGCCCGCTGAGGAAGCGCGCGCGATTTTTGAAAAGAAAGGAATCGTGTTTCGTGAAAGCCGCCGCGAGCCGAGCGAGAAGATCGTCGCGGGAAAAGTCCTCAAGCTTTCACCGCCTGTTGGAGACCAAGTTCGGCTTCATGGGGTGGTCAATGCGGTGATTAGCGAGGGCAGCCGCTACGTCAAATTGCCGAATCTGGAGGGACTGACACTGAGCGATGCGCGGGACAAGTTGGATGCCTTGGGGCTCGATCTACAGGAACCACCAGACGAGCGACGGAGTCGCCGAATCGAACCTGGACATATCCTCGATTCCCGACCTGGAAAGGGGGAGAAGGTCGAGCGCGGGACCAAAATCCGGGTGACGGTGAGTTCGAAAACCGACCGGAGGTCCGGCGATGCGGTACGTACTCGTGCAACTTACAAGATTGCCATGGTGATTCCTAAGGGAACGCCTAAGGTGATGGTTCGAATTGAACTGTCGGACGCTCGAAACCAGCGGGATATCCACGAAGAAATGCACAAGGGCGGGGACAAAATCGAAATCATCACTGATGGATTCGGTGACCCGGTTTACTTCCGGGTGTATTACAACAACGAGTTGGTCGATCAATTTAAGAAGTCTGTGAGCGAGTCGCTCGGGAAAAATGAAGAGTGAAAGTACAACTTGCACCATCAATACTTAGCTTTTCGCCGGATGATTTCAGGTCGCCGATCAGTCAGCTGATGGCGGCAGGAGTCGACTGGATCCACCTCGATGTCATGGATGGGCAGTTTGTGCCACCGATCACCTTTGGCGCAGATCTCGCCAATGCCATCACCAAAATCGGTCCTGTTCCTGTGGAAGCGCACTTGATGACTGAAACTCCAGAAGCGCACTTTGAGGCGTTCGCAAATGCGGGCTGCAAGCGGATCATCTTTCATGCTGAAGCGACCCATCATGCCCACCGGTTAGCGGGATCTCTGAGGAAAATGGGAATCCAGTCCGGAATCGCGATCAATCCTGGCACACCAGTACAGGCGGTCGAACCGGTTCTCGCTGAAGTCGATTTGGTGCTGATCATGACCGTCAATCCGGGCTGGGGCGGTCAGCCGTTTGTTCACGAGTGCCTTGACAAGGTCCGCTGGGTGAGGGAAGCCGCGCCGGAGGTTGAAATTCAAGTGGATGGCGGCATCGATCCAACCACTCTGCCGCTCGCTCTGGAGGCCGGTGCGAACGTTTTTGTTGCGGGAAGCTATTTGCTCAAAACTCCGACCATCGCAGAAGCCGTCCAGAACTTACGGACTTCATGCGGCTAAAGTTTTTCACAACTGCATGTCTCATCGCGGGAGTGGCGATGTTGATTTGTTGGCCTTTCGTCATCGGCGCGAGGCCCGAAGTCGGTGCTGAGCGGGAAGTCATCGCTCGGTATGGCATCCGTGCTTTGGCCTACATCGGATTGATGTGTATGACTTTTCTGTCTGCGGCATTTTGCGCGACTCTCATCATCCGGCGCAACCGAGCGCAGTATGCCGAGGAGCTGACCCAGAACTTGCGTGAGTTGGTGGAAGGCTCGCTGAGCGATCATGGCAAAACCAAGCCCGACTGATTGGATGCTTCGCTCTTGCGAGGTTTCGAGGCGCGGTGTACCAGCCCCTAATCCGCATGTTGGGTGCGTTATCGTCCGGGAAGGGAATCTGGTCGGAGAGGGTTTTCACGCGTTTGCAGGCGGCGACCATGCCGAAGTCATGGCTCTCAAGGAAGCGGGAGAGTCGGCGCAAGGCGCAACGGCGTACGTGACTCTGGAACCGTGCAACCACTTCGGCAGCACGCCTCCTTGCAGTCATGCGCTAGTCAACGCCGGAGTTTCTAAGGTTGTCTACGCATGTGCTGATCCGAATCCTAAGGCTGCGGGTGGGGCCGAGTTTTTGCGGCAAGCAGGGGTGGAAGTTGAATCCGGCTTGTGCGAGCAAGAAGCCCAGCACGCGAACGAAGTCTGGTGGCGGAGTTTTGAACTCGGACGACCATTTGTCACGTTGCACATCGCGGTGTCGGCGGATGGATTCGTAGACGATGCATCCGGCCGTGGAGCAAGGATCACCGGTCAAGAGGCAATCCGCGATGTTCAGCAAAGTCGCGGGACACATGGCTGCGTTCTTATCGGGCGCAACACGGCTGCTGGCGACAATCCGCGACTCACCGTCCGCGAATTCGAGATTCTTCGACAGCCGCTGAGGGTGATCTTGGATTCTAGAGCGCAGCTGCAGAGGAATCTGAATGTGTTTTCGGACGGGCTCGCACCGACACTCAGGATTGTCGAACGTGGAATGGCTTCGACAGAATTTGATTTGGAATGCGACTCTCTCGCAAACCTGCTACAAGAGCTACGCCATCGGGATGTTAAGGGTGTTTACGTTGAAGGCGGTCCAGAAACATTGCGGCGGTTTGCACGGGCTGGATTCGTGGACCGATTCGACGTTTACCAATCTCCAAAACCGCTCGGGACCGGGAAGTCGTTTGATCCAAACGAAGTGATCGAACTTGCTAATCTCGTCGAATCCGAGAGGCGCGCACTCGGTGAGGATGTCCTGATTCGGTACCGACCAGGTTCGAAATAGGTCTAGTCCTAGTGCCGGGAACACCCGACTGCGATAGGCGTCTATAGGAATGTAGGAAAAATTTGTAAGACTTTCTTCTCTCCCACAACCAAACAGGGCCTTGTTTCGACCCCTCCGAGACGGGCCCAATTTTTTTACTTCAGGCTCAAATACCAGTCGAGAAACGCCGTTCCCTGGGCGAGCTCGGGATGGAAAGAAGTGCCGACCCGATTGCCTTGTCGAACCGCGACGGTTTGGCCATCAAACGTTGCGAGCACTTCAACCGAATCGGAATGCTCAGTGACGATTGGGGCGCGAATGAAAACTCCCATCACGGGCTCTTGCATCCCAACCATCGCGATTGGAGTTTCAAACGAGTGAACTTGCGCTCCAAACGCGTTGCGGCGGACGGTGATGTCCAGCAAACCCAACGAGTACTGATCGTACTTTTCGATCTTCGCAGCCATGAGGATCATGCCCATACAGGTGCCCCAAATCGGCTTCCCGGCATTGGCGAAATCGATCAACGCACTTCCTAATCCATACCGTCGGAGCAGGAGCCCCACCGTAGTGCTTTCTCCTCCCGGAAGGATCACGTGGGTCACTCCGCTAAGGTCCTCGGGGCTCCGAATCTCGCAACCTTCATGGCCGCTTTCGGCGACTTTCTGGAGGTGCTTCTCAAAATCTCCTTGAACGCTCACCACCCCGACTTTGATTGCCATATCGAGAAATGATACTTGTCCCGGTATCATCGTGGTGATGAAGGTCGAATTGATCGGCGCGCCATTTGATCGGTGCGGTAGGCATCCAGGAAGCGCGTTGGGGCCGGACGCCATTCGGTTTGTGCTGGAGCGTGAAGTTCGCAGCGAGCAATCCGCTTGGATCAAGCAGTGGATCGGCGAAAGCCTGGTTGATCTCGGAAATGTGGAGTGGCGCACAGAGCCGGAAGTGGGTGGACTCAAAGGATTTCCTGAAGCGATGAGCTTCTATGAGGCACTCCAGAAAATGACCTACGAGTCAATTTCTAAGGGAAATGTGCCGCTCGTTATCGGTGGCGATCATTCGCTCTCCATCGGCACTGTTTCCGGCGCGGCCAAGGCGATCTCACAAAGAGGCGGCAAATTCGGCTTACTCTGGATCGACGCTCATGCCGACTTAAACACTCCGGTCGGGTCTCCGAGCGGCAATGTCCACGGCATGCCAATCGCTGCGCTGTTAGGGACAAAAGATACGGTTTCGGCTTCACCGATTTCGGAGCAATGGCGGGATCTGATTCAGCAATTTGCTGCTCCGACTCTTTCCGAATCGCAAGTGGCATGGATTGGGCTGCGCGATGTTGACGCGAGCGAATCAGACCGGATCGCCAGCTATTCAGGGTGTTTTGCTTCGACAATGCAAGATATCGATCGGCACGGCATCGGCCCGGTAATGGAGGCGTTTTGGACTTGGGCCGAACGCCAGGGAATCACCGATCTCTATATCAGTTTTGACGTGGACTCACTCGATCCGGTGCTTGCGCCGGGAACTGGCACCGCCGTCCGTGGTGGACTGAGCTATCGTGAAGGTCACATGCTCGCCGAGTTTTTAGCGGATCGACTTCGCGATGACGGCGTCAACCTGAGGCTCGCAGGGCTGGATGTTGTCGAAGTGAACCCGATGATGGACAGCGCCAACGCCACAGCAAAGGTTGCGATTGAGTGGGTGGCGTCATTGTTTGGCAAGAGAATTTTGAGCAAGAGGCCCGAGATTGGCTTCTGAACTCAGCACCTTCAAGCGCGTCCTTCGGGAAGAAGCCGATGCCATTCTGGCGCTCATCGAGGCTCCAACGACTGAGTTTGAAAAAGCCGTCGAATGGATTTTTGCGAGCAGTGGCCGAGTAATCACTTGCGGCGTCGGGAAGTCGGGGCATATCGCTCGCAAAGTTGCCGGAACGCTGGCGAGCACTGGCACCCCGAGCCACTTTTTGCACGCCGCTGAAGCTGTGCACGGTGACCTGGGCATGATTACTGATCAGGACATCGTGCTGGCGTATAGCCACAGTGGCGAGACCGACGAAATCGTGAAGCTCTTCCCGAGTTTTCAAGCGATCGGAGCGCGCACGATTCTGATCACGGGTCGCCCAAATAGCAGTGCTGGACGGTTAGCCGCGTTGGTATTGGACACGGGCGTCACACGAGAAGCATGTTCCATCAACCTCGCACCGACGACGAGTACCACAGCAATGCTCGCACTCAGCGACGCTTTGGCTATCGAAGTGATGGACCGGCGAGGATTCAAGCAAGAAGATTTTGCAAAATTCCATCCGGCCGGCGCGCTCGGAAAGAGACTGTTGCTCGCTGTCTCGGACGTGATGCGGACGGGCGATGAAAACGCGGTTGTCATTGAGAGCGCACCGATTCTCGAAGTGCTGAAGGCAATTACGAATGCTCGCGCTGGAGCAGCGTGTGTGGTTGATGGTGATGGCAAGATGGTCGGGTTCTTGAGTGATGGCGATATACGGCGTCACTTCTTGGGTTCCTCCGATCCGTTTGGGGCTGCCGCGAACCAGATTATGTCGACCAAGTTCAGCACGATCAGCAGCGACCTGCTCGCGATCGAAGCGCTGGAAATGTTCGAGAATCTACAGAACAAGATTGGCGAGATTCCAGTCTTGGATTCAGAGGGCAAACCGATTGGAATGCTGGTGCTCAAAGACCTGCTTCGAAGCGGAATTGTCTAAGACTTCCGGCGAGATTGCGGCACATTGATGCGCGTATCGACCAACTTTTGTCTAAAATCGTTGAACGTACAGATGGACCTGATACCAAACTGGTTGGCGACTTCCACAGCGCTACCCCAGCTTTGTGGATTCAGTTTGCCGTCTTTGCAACGTCTATCTTCATATCGAGGGCAATCTTTGCAGTCCATCGGTTGATCGGTTCCTTATGCTACCCGCACTACTTTTGACGCTTTCGACTCAGACACCGGTTCAAACGCCGGCGGTTGCGATGGATTTTCGAGATGGATTCTTCATCTTGACGGAACCGGGCGGCGAGGTCACAAAGGTCAATTCGCGAATCTGGCCCAAGGCGCACCCCACCGCATTTGAACTGAAACATCCAAACGCGACGCTCGCTTGGAGCGGCCGTGGACTGTCTGTTACGGTCGGCCCCAGCGTTCGAACCGCGCGGTTTGCAGAAATGACTGCCTCGCCGAAATTCTTGAGCCGAACGGAAATTGACGAGATCGCCAGAAAAGTCACTGCAGGAAGCGTCGTTCGGGAAGTCTCTTCGCTCGCGGGTTGGGAGCAAGTAGGCGACATGCTCTACATGTTGGTTCGCTGGGAAGACAAAGCAAAAAAGCCGTGGCTAGAAGGATTGATTCGGGTTGATCTGAGCAAGAAATCGCCTTGGTACGAGGCTCTGGCGGTGACACGAACAATCTCGGACGCCACAGGTCCAGTTGACGACCAGCTCTATCCGACCGCGAACGGCTTGTATTCGCTAGCGACCACCAGCGACTCTTGGGGAATCAACAATTTTTCGGCTGGGGCATTTAAGTTCACACCAGTCGGCCGATTTCCAAAGAGAGCTGAAATCAGCGCAGATAGCAAATTGATCCGAGTCGTCGAAAAAACCAACTACGGGATGAATCTGGTGGCCTCGGTCACAGCTCCGGCTGGAGTTCGAACGAACCTTTTCGAGACTCGTGGAGAAGTGAGCTTCCCAGGCGATGACATCACTTTGGTGGCAGTCGTGTCATCAAGTTCGACCGTGGTGCGAAACACGACTTCGGGGCTGGAACTCGAATTGCCCAAAGATGTCGGGTTGCGATCAGTGCGTGCTGGACTGCTGGTTTGGGTGCCAGCAAAGGACCCACGACAAGCCGTTTTGTACAATCGCGATTCGCTTCGGTCGATCTCTAGGTGGACGGCGCAGACTAAGCCGACGCAGGGCTCAGGGACTGGTAAGCCGACCAAACCACCTGCGAAGCCATAAGGCCATCTTCGAGCGTTACGCTTGGTGCGCGTTTTTCTTGGATCGCGCTGACGAACTCGTTCACCATAAATTGGTCGAGATCAGGCCCGTATCCTGATAGGCTCAGCGAGCTTCCATAAACGTCCATCGTCTGACCAAAAAGATCGAGTTCGATAACTCCGAGTTCACCGACGATGTTCAAAGTGACGTCACCCCAAGTCTTGTAACTCTTGGGTCTTGACCAGCTAGAATCCAAGGTCGCGAACGTCCCATCCGCATAATCGAGCGTAAGCATCGCCACTTTTTCGTTGCCCGCAGGATGCGCATTGGCGTGAACCCGATTCGGTGACTGGCCCGTAATTCTGCGCAACAGATCGGCAACGTGAACCACGTGATCCATCATGGCGCCGCCGCCGCTCAGCTTAGCGTCGTCGTACCAGAGTCCTGGAAATCGCGCCCGGTTTGTCGCGGCAATCGCAACCAATTTGCCTATTTCGCCATTCTGAATGCGCTTCAATGCCGACTGGAATGCAGGAGAAAATGGGCACGGAAACGCCGTCATGAAAAGCACTTGGTTGGATTCGACAATCTGGCGAATTCGGTTCGATTCCTGCTCAGAAAATGGAACCGGCTTTTCGCACAAGATCGGCTTTTGCGCTTGGGCTGCCAATTCGATCATCGCGAGGTGCTCCACGGTCTTGCCGCAGATGATCACGGCATCGCTGGCAGCCACGCATTCAGAAGCGCTCGCGAATGGTGTGGAATCGAATTTTGGCGCGTAGTTCGGATCGGATTCGAAATGTCCCGACAGTTCTGCGGAAGGGTGGTTTGAAAGCGCTCTGGCGTACGAACCGGCATGAACGTGGCTGGTGCCTAACAATCCGATCTTGATGGACATGATTTCATTTTGTCGCGAATGCCCGAACGGATTCTTGAGTCTCGGGAACAATTTGGGCGAAATTTGCGCTATCTGTTTTTATGACCGGCTACTTATGGACTAAGTTATTGGCGCTTCTTGCAGCAACTGGGGCGATCTTGTTCCCTCAAGTGAGAGACAATCGCACGCCCCTTGCGGAGCGACCTGTGGAACCCAGAGTTGAGCTTGCAAGTGTACAAGAGCCGAATCGGGTGCAACGCGTGACCCGGATGGTCAAGATTGTCGTCACTGATGAGAGCGTCTGCGAAGTAACGATTTTCCGAACGAGCGATGAGCTAGACAAAAACCAAGAATCGTTTTTGGTAGATGTTCCGTCACCTCGCGCTTGACGCGGGCGACCAGTTGGTGCCATACTCTCGGATTGCCGCTCCATGCATGACGCGTGAAAACCAAAGCGGCGAGGATAGATTTCATGTTTGCAATTGTCAAGACCGGTGGAAAACAGCTTAAGGCGGCCAAAGACGAGATTCTCGTAATCGAGAAGATTGACGGCGAAGCCGGCACCAAGATTGATCTGGACGAGGTCGTAATGGTCGTTGATGGTACTTCGGTCAAGGTCGGATCTCCGTTTGTGAAGGGTGCCAAAGTCAAGGCGGAGATTGTTCGCCAAGGCAAAGCTCCTAAGATCAGCGCTTTCAACTATAAGGCGAAGAAGAACGTCCGCAAGCGATGGGGACACCGACAGCCGCAAACATTCGTCAAGGTTCTTGACGTTATCGGAGGCAAGTAAGCTCAATGGCACATAAGAAAGGTCAAGGTTCATCTAAGAACGGTCGAGATTCGAATTCCCAGCGACTTGGCGTCAAGCGCTACGCTGGTGAAGTCGTCAAGGCTGGCACGATTTTGATTCGACAACGCGGTACCGAATTCCACCCAGGTGAGAATGTCGGCAAGGGCAAGGATTTCACACTGTTCGCTCTCGTCGACGGACAAATCAAGGTTGAAGGTCCAAAAGATAAGCGACGAATGAGCGTTTATCCGTACCAAGCAAACTAACTCTAGAAATTAAATTTTGGTAAAGGAAGCAGGTCTTTTGACCTGCTTCCTTTTTGTCTCGGTAGGGCTAGTATGAAAAGTATGAGATAATACACATTTGAGGTATGGATATCTCTACACTTTTCTATGGTTCAGTGACGGTTGGTGAGCGCGGACAGATCGTCATTCCAGCCGAAGCGCGTGCTGAACTTCAAATCAAACCGGGCGACAAATTGATCGTGATGCGTGATCCTACCCACGGTTGCCTGTCCATCGGGACTCTCTCACGCATGCGGCAAGTCATCGATCAATACGAAGCTGCCTACGAGAACCTGATCAACGCCGAACCAGTCAAGGAGGAGCTGAGTTGAAGCGTTCGCTCATCGCTTTTTTTGTGCTGGCTGCATCAGCAATCCAGGCGCAAGAAACCCTTAACATCGACCAAGCCGTCGAGATCGCCATCCAAAACTCTAGCCAAGTCAAGATCGCTCAATCGCAATACAAGCAAGCGGTGGAGCTTTCGAACCAAGCGCGAGGATTCCTAGGAATTCGGGTGGACGGCTCGGCATCATACGAGCGATACCTCGATCGAACGATCTCGTTCGGCGGTGGGCAGGGGCAAATTGATGCCAAGCGCGCTACCCTGAATTTGAGCTATCCGATCGACCTCGTCGGAGTGAGCAGAAAGGCATGGCAAGGCGCAAATGCGAACGAGCGCGCTGCTCTGGAAGCCGTGAATGTCGAAAAGAACAAGGTCCGGCTTTCTGTGCGAGAAGCGTTTTACGGCGTTCTCCGCGCCGAGTGGAACCAGGAGGTCCTGAAGGAAGCCTACGATGCTGCGACAGCACGCCTTGAAGTTGCTCGAAAGAGATTCAACGCTGGCGACATTCCGAAATTTGATGTCTTGAGGCTGGAAACCGAGGTCACCCGAGCCGAATCCAACAAGCTTTCGGCAACGACTGCGGTCACTTTGTCGAAGCAAGTGCTGAACAATGCGATGGATCGGCCCATCGACACAGAATTTGAGATTGACACGCCGTTCCGAGAGGTTCGCTCCGATTCTCTGCCAGAAGTGTTGCTGGACGAAAAGACTCTGGCAGAACTCGCGCAACAATTCCGGCCAGAACTGAAACAGCTCGTACTCCTGAAGAAGGCGCGCGAGTTCTACACCTATGCCGAGCGGAGCGGAAACTCGCCCTCCTTGAGCTTTGGCACCCGGTACACCCACACGATTGATCCGGCGTTTGGCGTGCGTGCGAACAACGTTGTTTTCTCCGCGACTTTGAGCTATCCGCTGTGGGACAGTGGAATCACGCGGGCAAAGATTCGTTCCGCCAAAGAGGCAGAAAACCAAGTTCAACTGAGCCTCGACAAGACGAAACTCGGCATTGACTTAGAGATTCGGAGCGCAGTTGTCCGGTTGACCAACGCGACAAACCAACTGCGATTTGCGCGAAAAACGGTAGAGCTACAAGCCGAAGCGCTCCGTCTTGCTGAGCTGCGGTTTTCCGCTGGCGAAGGAATTTTGCTCGACGTCACGCTGGCGGATGCTGACCTCCGGTCGGCACTTGGAGCACTGATCGCAGCGCGGTCTGAGTACCTGATTGCCGTCGCCGCACTCCAAAAAGCAGTAGGAATTGATGAGCTTCCGACGACCAAGACCACAACCAACTAACCCATGAATCGATCTATTACCATTGCGTTTATCCTTGTTGCTTCCCTCGGTCTTTCGGGGTGCGTCAACCGAGCGGCTCAAGCCGAATCTAAAGAAACTCAGGCGATTTTGAGCGACTCAAAAATCGCTGTGCAAGTCACCAAAGTGGTCACCGGAGAGTGGTCGGACAATCTGGAAGTCACCGGTAGCTTGGTGAGCTCAGAAGACGCCACCGTCACTGCTTCGGTCGGCGGAAAGCTCACTGCAGTGTATGTGAAGGACGGCGACAGCGTTTCCGCGGGTCAAATCATCGCCATTCAAGAATCTGCCGACTATCGCTCACGGCGCGCTCAGGCTCAGGCGCAGTACGATGCCGCGCAGAGTCAGCTGCAGCAAGCCATGAACGACGCTCGAGTGGGGCCAGAGCGTTCCCTCGCCGCTGTCCGTGCCGCAAGAGCACAGCTCCAATCTGCAGAATCACAATTGCTAAAAGCTAGAAACGGCGCACGAAACGAGGAACGACGCCAGGCGGAAGCCCAGCTCAATGCCGCAAAGACAGCCCTGAATATCGCCAAGAAGGATCTCGACCGCGGTCAAACGCTTCTAGACGAAGGCGCGATCAGTGAGCGAGAGATGGATCGATATCGACTGGCATATGCCAACGCGCAGGCTCAGTACGAGTCTGCGGTCGAGTCGTATCGAATTGCAATCAACGCTACACGCCAAGAAGACATCAAGGTCCTTGAAAACCAAGTTGAGTCCGCAAGGCAAAACTTGCAGTCAGCATTAGCGAATCAACGGCTCGATAGTCAATACAGCGAGCGGGTGAACGGTGCGCGGGCGCAACTGAGAAGTGCGCAAGAGCAGATTAACCTGGCTGATCAAGCATTGGAAGATTCGAAAGTTCGAGCACCATTCTCGGGCAAAGTATCGGGCAAGCCGCTTCAACCGGGCACCTACGCGGGACCTGGAACGCCGATTTGCCGGCTGATTGGTGGCGATGGAATGTACTTCGAAGGCGATGTCCCCGAAGTCTCTGTTTCTCAAATTCAGCAAGGGCAGCGAGTCAACATTCAGGTAGACGCGCTGAAGGGCTCGTACTTCAATGGAACCGTCTTGGCGATCAACCCAGCAGCTCAGACTTTGGGGCGACTGTACAAGGTCCGAATTCAGATTGACGGCGTACCGCCTTCGTTGAAGGCTGGAATGTTCGCTCGGGGATCAGTACAGCTGAGCGAGAGGAACGGTGTAGTTGCCATCCCGAAATTGGCCGTCGTCAAGCGCGAAGACAAAAACGTCGTGTTTGTTGCCGAAGGCTCTAAGGCGGTGATGAAGATTGTCGATCTTGGATTGACAAAGGGCGAACGAGTTGAAGTCAAATCCGGGCTGAATGGCGGCGAAAACCTCATCATCAGCGGACAGAATTTGCTGGTTGATGGCAACCCGATCGCGTTGCCAACCGGCGGAGAAAAGTAACCCATGGGTCTTACAAAAGTTGCGATTACCCGCCCGATCTTCATCTTGATGATGATGTGTCTGGCGGTTTTTGGAGGCATCTTTGCTATCTCCAAGATGCGTCAGGAAGAAAATCCTGAAGTGCAATTTGGTGTGGTGACGGTCTCGACCGTTTACCCAGGTGCGGGTCCAGACGAGGTCAGCACACTCGTGAGTCGTCGAATCGAAGACTCGATTTCGGGTGTCAATGGCCTTTTGGAGATCACCTCGACTTCGCAAGAAGCGGTGTCGGTGGTTGTGGCGAACTTTGAAGTCGGCACAAACATGGACGTTGCCCTCAACGACGTTCGGGCTCGCGTCGACCAGATCATCGGCAACCTGCCAAAAGACGCCCTGCGTCCTTCGATTTCGAAGATCGACGGCGCGAGTGATCCGGTCATGGTCATGGCGGTGAGTTCATCTAGCCTGAATCCAGAACGGCTGCGCGACCTGACCGATGACAAGATCAAAGATCAATTTGCCCGGCTCAAAGGCGTGGGACAAGTTTCGATCTCCGGTGGTGAAGAGCGCGAGATTCAAGTTCGGATCAAGAAGGACCGATTGCTCAGCTATGGCATCGGCATCATGGATGTGCAGCGGGCGATTTCTGCCGCTACTTTGAACCTCCCGAGCGGCCGAATCAACTCTGGCGATGAAGAAGTCTCTGTTCGAGTTTTGGGTGAATTCAAGACTCTGGATGACATCCGCAACACGGTGATCCGTGTGAACGATGGCCGTGACCCTGACGCCGGCGCTACCTTTAGGCTTGGTGATGTGGCCGAAGTGACGGACTCGGTCAAAGAACTCCGCGAGTACAGCCGCGTCGGTGGAAACCCATCCATCGTGATGACCGTTCAAAAGGCCAAGGAAGGAAACGCGGTGGAAGTGGCGGACGGTATCAAAGCCACGATTCCAAAGGTAGAAAAGGAATTTGGAGTCAAGTTCACCGTAACCGAAGACAAGTCGATCCGCGTCAAGGAATCCGTTTTTGACTTGCTGTTGACGCTCTTTATCGGCGTTTTCTTGGTCACCGCGATCGTTTACATCTTCTTGCACAACTTCCGCGGGACGATGATCGTGGGGATTGCGATTCCGGTCTGTCTTCTTGCCGCGTTCATGGTGCTGGCCATCCTCGGCTTCACGATGAACAACATGTCGCTCCTCGCGATGTCGTTGGCAATCGGCGTTCTGGTGGACGACTCGATCGTGGTTCTCGAGAACATCTATCGACACTTGCAGATGGGTGAATCACCCGTAGAAGCTGCGATCAACGGTCGTGGCGAAATCGGTCTGGCCGCGATTGCGATCACCCTCGCAGACGTCGTTGTGTTCTTGCCGATGGGCTTCATGGGCGGCGTTGTGGGCCAGTTCTTCAAGCCACTCGGAATCGGCTTCGCCGTCGCTGTGATGCTCTCGCTCTTTGTGAGTTTCACCGTGACGCCGATGTTGGCGAGCCGATGGTACAAGGAAGGCGAAGATGCCGAAGGCCATGAAAGCCGTTTTGCAAACTGGTTCAATGGTCGATTCCGCAAGCTCGAAAACGGCTACGCCTCGGTCTTGGAGCGTGCACTCCGAAATCGCTGGTTCGTGTTTATTTCGGGCTTTGTTTCGCTGATCGCGGTGTTCATGTTCATTGGTGGCGGCTCGGCGTCGAATATTGGTGATGCCATAAAGAACACTTTGCCAATGATGCAGAACACCGTCACTATAGGACTCATTGCTTTTGTCGTGACCTTGCTTTTTACTAAGCATGTTCGATGGAGAATCTTGTGGGGTGCAGCCCTGTTCGCCTTGGTGTTCCCACTCGCCTCTGGTCTTGGGCACCTCTATGGTAGTTGGAAGCAGGAAGCGATGTTCAAGTTTGAATTCGCCCCGAGTACCGACCAAGGCCTTGTGACGATTACGGCAGAGATGTCCCCAAGCGCTACATTGGCTCAAACGTTGGATGTGACCAAACGCCTTGAACAAATTGCGATGAAGCATCCAGATGTCGAAACGATCACTTCACGTGTTGGTGTTTGGACTGGGCAGTTCGGCGGTGGCGGAGGGTCAAGGGGTACCAACCTGGCCGAAATCCGCGTGAAGCTGCATGAAAAGAAAGCCATTTTGGACAGCTTTATGTTCTGGGTGCATCACGAAAAGCCCCTGCGAACGCGCACAGATAGGTCCATCGTGGCCGACTTTATCAAGTCCATCGGCAAGGTGCCAGGTGCGAAAGTTAGAGTCTCGGCAATCAGCGGTTTTGGATTTGGTGCGCCGATTCAAATGTCGTTTGCCAGCGATGATCGCGTGCTTCTTGCGAAGACGGTCAATACGATCGTGGATCGCCTCAAGGCAGGAGAAATCAAAGGTGTGATTTCACCGGAGAGCAGCTCGAAGCCGGGTAAGCCAGAACTCCGCGCGATTCCGATCCGCGACCGAATGGCTGAATCCGGTATGACGACTGCCGACATCGCCGCTTCGATGCGAATGCTGTACGAAGGTAACGACGATGTCAAATTCCGAGAGTTGGGGCGTGAGTATCCGATCCGTGTGATGATGGACCTCGCCGACCGAAACAACCCGGATTTGGTGGAATCAGTGCCAGTCACCTTCTCGCGAGGAAATCCGGTGTTCTTGCCGCAAGTGGCGAATCTAGACTCCGGAACAACCGTGGACAAGGTTGAACGTCGAAACCGTCAAGAAGAAATTCGGATCACGACGGACCTGCTCACGGGATATGCCCCAGGAACAGTTCAAGCGGAAATCGACCAATGGCTCAAGAAAGAAGCCCTGGTTCCAGCAGGCGTCAAGATCAAGCCGCTCGGCCAGGCCGACGTTCAAGCCCGCGAGATGGGATACATGATGACCACCTTCATGATCGGATTCGTCTTGGTCTACATGGTGTTGGCGTCGTTGTACGACAACTTGATCTACCCGTTCATTATCCAGCTCGCACAGCCACAGGCATTCGTCGGTGCCTTGCTGGCGTTGGTGCTCACAGATAAAGCGCTGAACATCGTGTCGATGATCGGTTTGATCGCTCTCGTGGGATTGGTCGGCAAGAACGCCATCTTGCTAGTGGACTACACCAACACTCTTAGGGCAAGAGGCGAGGATCGTCACACCGCGCTGGTGGAAGCGGGCCGAACCCGGTTGCGGCCAATCATGATGACGACGCTGGCGGTGATTCTGGGCATGTTGCCAGTCGCACTTGCTGTCGGTCGCGGATCAGAATTCCGCGAAACATTGGGCATCGTGATTATCGGTGGCATTACCCTTTCGACCCTGTTGACGCTGTTGGTCATTCCGGCGGCTTACACAGTGTTCGATGACCTGAGCCAGCGGTTTGCGGGTCCGGACGGAAAGGGAGCATCACCCCGGCGTCTACTCCGCAAAAAGAAGAAGGTCGTCGAAGAGCAAGAATACGTGGGCTGAGATTCCTGGGTATGTCATAATGAAAGGGTTGGGACCGAGAGATTGGTCCCAACCCTTTTGTTGCCATGCCAAGTCTTGTGATTGTCGGTGCCCAATGGGGCGATGAGGCCAAAGGAAAAATCATTGATGTCCTTGGTTCCCGGGCAGACGTCGTTGTGCGATACAGCGGCGGAAACAACGCCGGACACACGGTTATCGTCGGCAAGGATGTTTTTAAGTTCCACCTGATCCCGAGCGGAATCCTGCACGAGAACACGACTTCCATTTTGGGCAACGGGATGGTCATCTGTCCGGTCGGATTCTTAACTGAGCTTGACCGCACCATCGAGATGCGCCCGAACATTGGCAAGTTGATGATCTCGGCAGCGGCGCACGTTGTGTTCCCATTCCACCGCTTATTGGATCAGCTCGAAGAAGAAGCTCGTGGCCACAACAAAATCGGCACAACGAGCCGGGGAATTGGCCCCGCCTACCAAGATAAGGTCGCTCGAATCGGGATTCGCATGGGTGAATTCGTTCGGCCAGATCGTTTCGCGGTGCGGCTCAAAGAAGTTCTAACGGTCAAGAATCGGATGTTGGCAATGTTTGGCCAATCCGAAATCAATTACGACGAGCTCTACACCGAATACAGCCAGTACGCCGACCGAATTCGCCCACTAGTTTGCGACACTGATGTCGTCGCACAAGATGCGATTGAGCGTGGCGAGCGCGTGCTGTTCGAAGGAGCGCAAGGCACTTTCCTTGACCTGGATCAAGGCACCTACCCCTACGTCACGAGTAGCTATCCAACCGCTGGAGGAGCGTGCATCGGTTCGGGTGTCGGTCCGAGAGATATCGATTCGGTTCTGGGAGTTTGCAAGGCGTACACCACCCGGGTTGGAAGCGGACCGTTTCCAACTGAACTCGACAACGAAATCGGAGCTCGAATCCGAGAACAAGGGAATGAGTACGGGACAACAACAGGGCGTGGTCGCCGGTGTGGATGGCTCGATTTGGTGGCTTTGCGGCAGTCTTGCCGTATCAATTCGCTCAGCGGACTAGTGCTGACGCGGCTAGATGTTTTAGCGGGGATTGAGGAGTTGAACGTCTGTACCGGCTACCGACTGAACGGCAATTTGATCCACCACATCCCTTCAGATATCGATGACTTGGCGGCAGTTGAGCCTGTCTACGAGACTCTCAAAGGCTGGGACGGAGATCTTTCCGTTTGCCGAATGGTGGATGATTTGCCACGTTCCGCCCGGGTGTATTTGGAGTTCATCGAGAACTTCACAAAGACACCCGTAGCGGTGGTGAGCATCGGTCCAGAACGCGAGGAGACTATCGTCGTTCGGCGCGAACTGTTCTGGCACTAAGCTGCAAGTCGCAGATTGGTGCTGTCCGTATTGTTCTTGTTGATCGCTGCGCTTGCTCGCTCCATGACGTTATTGAGCGTGACCATTTCTTGCTCGATTTCATGAACGCTGCTGAGCAATAGCTCGATCTGTGCAGCCATCTCTTGGGTCGAAGCGCTGACTTCTTCGCTCGCCGCTGAGTTCTGCTCAGTCAGCTGTGCGATGTTATCAATGGCGGAATTGGATTCGGTTACCTGACCGAAGATTGATTCGAGATTCTCGGCATTTTCTTCCTTGATCTTGTTGACCTGTGTCATTGCCGTTGTCAGTTGATCATTGAGCTTGGTGGATTCGCTCGCGATCGTCGCGATCTCTTCTAGAACCTTGACGGCTTGGTTGGTGACTTCGGCGGCGTTTTCGACGTCCACAAGAGTGCCTTCCATCGAGCTGCTAGCTTCTTGACTACCGGATTGGACTGCAAGAATCAAGCTCGTAATCTCCTTTGTTGCGCTCGAGCTGTTCTCTGCAAGCTTACGCACTTCTTCGGCGACAACCGCAAATCCTCGGCCATGTTCGCCGGCGCGGGCCGCTTCGATGGCGGCATTGAGGGCCAGCAAATTGGTCTGCGATGCGATATCGTCGATGGTCTGGACAATTCGACCAATCTCTTCGCTGCGCACGTTCATCTGTTGGACGTGGCCAGCAGTTTCTGTGACGGTGTGTCGAACCCGCTCCATAGCGGCGACCTTTTCGCGAATCTCTTCCCAAACTGCAGCCTGGCGATCGATCTCAGCGATTTTGGCTTGTACTGCTCGAACGGATTCAGTAGCCGATTTCATGGCAGCTTCCTCCACGGTCATCGAAGACTTCATCTGGTTACCATTGTTGGCCAGCGCTGTGATTGAGGACGCGGCAGATTGCGTTTCCATGCTTTGGTTCGTGGATGCAATGGCGAGTTGCTCGCAAACGCTCGCTAGTTCTTGAACGGCATGACCGGATTCTTCGCTACCTTGTCGTAGTGCAGAGATCGACGCTTGTAGGTTTTGAGCGATTCGCTGAGATTCCTCGACTGTCCGGCGGATTTCGGCGATGAAACCGAATTCAATATAGGCTTCAATGATCAGCTCTTGGTCCAAGTTGAGAGCCTTCTGGAAGGCGGTCATAACGTCGACCAGTCCGGCAGGGCTAAATTTCTTGGACGCCACGATCATCGGCGTGATGACATCGTAATACGTGCTCATAGCAGCGTAGAACCACTTCGGCTCCAAACCGATTCGTGCGTGGATTTGACCGATCAGCAATCGCCCTTCGAAATAGGCTTCATCAAACTTGCCTTCGAACATGGCTTCAAAGAAGCTCGGATTGGTCTTCTTTAGCGCGGAAATGTTGCTGCCGGCGTTCGTAACGATCTGCAGCGCTTCTGGATATTGTCCAAGATGATCGTAAAACGCATCGACGATGGTTCCCATTTTTGGTCGCAGAATTTTGCCGAGATCGTTTAGTGCCTTTCGATCTTTATCGGTGATTCGGTTAATCTTGATTCGCTTTGCGCGCTCGGATTCGTTGATGCCAAATTGTTGGACTAGCTTTGCCATGGTGAATTTTCAGAACGAAAAGCTGAGATTCGCTTTTCGCATCTCCTGAGGTAATTGTCGGGGGATTTGACTCGCAGATGTACTGAAATAGTGCGAAATTTCGAACAATTCTTGCGATTTTTTGAATACAAAATCGTGTGGATTTCATTTGCAAAGACAATTGCTAGGATTGTGATTTGCCACGTATTCTTTACGTGCTGTTAGCCGACGACCAAGTGGAATCTCCCATACGGTGTAGAGACCATGGGAGAAACAAAGATTGTCATTTTTAGTGTCGGGCCAGAAAGCTATGGCCTGCCGATTGAGTCCGTAGAGCGCATCATGAATGAGGTGCCTGTCACTCGGATTCCACGCACTCCAGCAATGCTCCGAGGCGTATTTGATCTTCGAGGCACGACGTTGCCTGTGCTTGATCTCAGGCTTCGATTCGACATGGAGAGTACGAAGGATGAAAAGACCTTTGTGATTGTCCAGTCGGGCGAGCTTCGGGTTGCCCTCGTAGTGGATTCCGTGCAGGGTATCGAAGCGATCGAGTCCTCGGAAATTGAGCCCGCGCCAGAAGGCTGGGCACTGAAAGACGATCCGTTCCTCTCTGGAATTGCCAAAACAAACCACGGGCTTGTCGCCTTGTTGGATTCGAACTTCGTCGTGCCAAAAGCGATTCGAGATCGAACCAAGAAGCTAGACAAGTCTGCTGCGTAACAGCTTTAGCGCCTGCTCTTGTAGCGACTCCGGCGATAGCGATGCATCGAGCGTGAACCATCTTTTTGGTTCGCGCTCGGCCTCATTTAAGAACCCATGCCGAACGCGCTGGCGGAATTCGAAAGACTCAAGATCGAGGCGATCCCCCTTTTGGGCTCTCGCGGCAGAGATTTCTAGGCTGAGATCCAGCAAAAAAGTGACGTCTGGCACCAAACCATCGGTCGCAAATGAATTCCACTCGCGTAACTGCTCGATGTCGAAGCCTCGGCCATAGCCCTGGTACACCACGGTCGAATCTGCAAATCGGTCACACAAAACGATCTTGCCGGCTTGAAGCGCAGGCCGGATCAAAGTGGAAACATGCTCTGATCGGTCAGCCAGGAACAGGAAGAGCTCCGCACGTGCGCTGATATGTCCGCCATTAAGGATGAGATTTCGGATCGATCCACCAAGCGCGCCTGCGCCCGGTTCTCGGGTGACGACCACCGAGAATCCTTCTCGCTCCAGCTGGGATTTCAGCGCCGCGATCAGGGTTGATTTTCCCGCCCCATCAATCCCCTCAAAAGTGACAAACACGCCTTAGGTTACCTTGGGGGTTCCTACGCTAAAATGTTGAGGTGAGGCTCCCAGAAGACCAATGGCAGAGCTCAATGCAGCGCGTACTGCGTCCCGACCAAATTCTGGGCGGAGCGGCGGTTTTGCGCGCCTACGATTGCGACGCTTACACCGTTGATCGTAACAAGCCTGCCTTTGTCGTCCTTCCCGAATCCACCGAAGAGGTTCTCAATATCGTGCGGTGGTGCTTGGAGCATGAGGTTCCTTTCACCGCGCGAGGGGCAGGCACCGGGCTAAGCGGTGGCGCAATGCCCGCTCTAGGCGGAGTCGTTGTGTCGACCAAACGGATGAACCGGATTCTCAGCATTGATCTTCCAAACCGGAGATTGCGCGCGGAAACTGGCACGGTGAATGTCGCGATCACTGCTGCGGTTGCCAAACACGGCCTCCATTTCGCGCCCGATCCGTCTTCGCAATCGGTTTCAACTCTTGGCGGGAACATCGCCGAGAACAGCGGCGGTCCACATACGCTGAAATACGGAGTGACTGCGCCGCACATTCTGGGATTGACGGTCGTAACCGGTGACGGTGAATTGCTCGAACTCGGGGGTGGCGCCCGCGGCTCCGCGGGACCTGACCTTATCGCGTTGATGATCGGGGCGGAAGGGTTGATGGGGATCATCACCGAGGCTTGGGTGAAGCTGACACCGCTGCCGGAGCATGTCGAAACCGCGCTGGTGAGCTTCGGGTCTACGCGTGATGCGACCACCTCCGTGAGCCAGATCATCGCTGGCGGAGCGGTCCCGGCGGCTCTCGAAATCATGGATCGCAACATTCTGAAGGCACTCAATGCCGCCTTCGGATTGGAGTATCCGGCCGGGACAGAAGCACTCTTGCTGGTGGAATGCGACGGGTCAAAATCGAGTGCGACCAAGGAAATCGGAATAGTTGAGTCGGTTTGCCGGAGCAATAACTGCCTTCAATTCGAAGTCGCCAAGGATGAGTCCGAGCGCAAGAAGATGTGGCTCGCTCGCAAGAAGGGCATCGGCGCGATGGGCCGACTGGCCCCGTCGATCGTCACCCACGACGGCGTGATCCCGCCCAGCAAGCTTCCCGAAATGCTGGACTTTGTGTACGAAGTCGCAGGGGAATCTGGGGTCGGGGTGGCTAACCTATTTCACGCCGGTGATGGAAATTTGCACCCTTGCTTTTACTTCGATGATCGCGACCCGAGTCAGGTTCAAGCCGTCGTTGATGCTGGAACTAAGATCATCGCGCGATGCATCGAACTCGGCGGGTCAGTCACCGGCGAACACGGCATCGGCGTTGAGAAACTCGATTTGATGAAACTGATGTTTTCGCAGAGCGATCTCGCCGCGCAAACTCTTTGCCGAAATCTCACCAATACTGCTGGCTTGTGCAATCCCTGTAAGGTGATCCCCGATCAAAAAGGGTGTGTCGAGCATATGCGCCGGTGGCGAGGAGTGGCGACCTAATGTTTCGTCCGCAAACCGTCGAAGATTTATCGAATTGGGTGAAAGAGCAGTCTGCTGTGCACTTTGTGCCGACACGCGAGCAACCGTGCAATTTGGATTTAGCCGGTTTGACCAGTCCAATGAGGATCGAGAAGTCGGACTTTTTCGGCTGTTTTTCGGCGGGAATCCCGTTCGAAGTGGCCGCAAAGGAACTTGAAAAACTCGGGCTAGGATTTCCGTTCTTGCCGGTCGATCGCTCACTAACTTTGGGCGATCTGGTCAATTCGGGCATGCCCAACATCTGGTCGACCCCGCTGGGCGAATGGCCGTATTCGGTGATGGCGATCCAGTTCATGCTCGCGGACGGCAGTGTCGCAAAGTCGGGTGCAAACGTCGCGAAGAGCGTCGCCGGCTTTGACCTCCACAAATTCATCGTAGGCGCGATGGGAACAGTCGCAATTCCACTCGAGATTACGTTCCAATTGGTTCCACTGCAGGTCGTGCCCGACCGAAACGTCGCCCAGGTTCCAAATTCAACCTGGGTGCAAAGAGTGTTGCCAGCGGACTATGAATTGGCGAGCCAAAATTCACCACTTTTCACGAATCCAGAATTTCAAACGATTTGGTTTGCAAATCGTCCTTCCCGTCGCTTCGACGGAGACTGGATTCGGCGGCTGGACGGCCGAGCGGGCGATCCATTATCAAACCCGAAGATCTTTGATCGGATCAAGCAGGTTTTTGACCCAAGCCACAAGTTAAGTCCTGGCATTTTGGAGGCGGTTTGAGCGACGCGCCTAAATCCTTGAGCGAGCTGACGAGTCATTGCATCCGATGCGGATTCTGCCTCGAAAGCTGCCCAACGTTCAAAATCTCCGGCGAGGAATCGGAGAGCCCGAGGGGCCGAATCTATCTGATTCGTAGTGCTGAAGAGCAACTTCTGGACTGGAAAGCGGATGTCCGCCCGCATATGGATAAATGCCTGGGCTGCCGTGCGTGCGAAACGGCCTGCCCAAGTGGAGTGGAATATGGCGCGATCTTCGAAATCGCCAAATCGAAGCTGGTTGCCGAGGATCCGAGTTTCATTCGCAAGTTGCTCCTCAAGGTGCTCACGAATCGAAAACTTGCGGATTTTCAGTTCCGTGCTGCGGGGTTGTTGCCAGGCAGGAAACTCCCTTCATTCATGCAGCGATTTGTGAGTCATCAGCCTGCTGAAGCACGGATTCCTTCGCCACAGAAACTACCCGACTGGCCCGCACTTGATGAGTCCGCGCTACCGCCAATCCGGGGAGAAGTTGCCCTGCTGAGCGGCTGCGTGATGTCTGTGTTGTTTGATCCGGTCCACGAGGCGACGGAACGACTGCTGCGCCGGGTTGGGTTCAAAGCAGTGCGAGTAGAGAATGGGTGTTGCGGCGCGCTTTGGTCGCACTCTGGCTACCCTGAAGAAGCGCGCAAGAGTGCGTTGGAACTTGCCAAAAAGTTGCCTGAACGGACGCCAATCATCGTGAACTCGGCGGGATGCGGAAGCACGATGAAGGAATACGTCCACCTCGATCAGTCTCTGGCTGAAGTAGGGAGTAGGGTGATGGATATCAGCGAGTTTCTGGAGCAAAATGGTCTCCTCGAATCGCTTCAGACCGCGAAAGGAATGGAGTCAAAGATCACTTACCACGACGCGTGCCATCTGGTGAATGGCCAACGAGTATCGACCCCGCCCAGAAGGCTCTTGGAAGCAATTCCAGGCATCGAATTGGTGGAATTGCCGGAAGCCGATCTTTGTTGTGGAAGTGCTGGAACATACAACGTGACTCAGCCCAAAATGGCCCGCGAACTACTCGATCGGAAGTGGTCCAATATCGAACAAACAGATTGCAAAATTGTGGTCATGGGCAATCCTGGGTGCCAAGCCTGGATTCAGCAAGCGAGCGAGGAGCATGGCTCTGTCATCAAGGTGATGCACCTTGCCGAGGTCCTAGAATCCGCGTTTTCGGGAATGAGGCAATGAGCGAGCGCGTTTTCGATGTCGCGAGCGAATCCGACATGTTGCAACTTGGAGCGGCGCTCGCCAAAGAGTGGCAGACGGGTGATTGCGTGCTCCTCATTGGAGACTTGGGCGCGGGAAAGACGACGCTCGTTCGAGGAGTGTTGCAGTCTTTGGGAGTTGTCGAAGGAGTCCGATCTCCGACTTTCAACTTGATGCAGATTTTTGACACTCAGCCACCGGTAATGCACGCTGATTTGTACCGACTGGATACCGCCATGGGAATCGGCATGGAAGAGTTCTTTGCAGATCACTTGTGCCTGATCGAATGGCCCGACCGCGCGGAAGGTTTGGTCGATTCAGAACAGTGCTTCGTGGTCAGAATCGACTTCGCCGGTAGTGGGCGACGAGTAACCGTCAGCCGCTAAGCCGCTTCACTCACTTCGGTAATCATCGTCACGATTTCGGGATCAAACCGGGCAGGATCGCGCACGAGTGGTTCGCCTTGATCTTCTGCAAGCGTGATCAGGGCGGAAAGAACGCGGGCAAGTAACGGGATCTTTTGCGCCTTCATCTGCATTGGTCCGGTGCCGTCGAAGCGCTCGTTCATCGTCATGAGGCTTGGGAGCAACGGCCGGAATTCAGCGGCCAGTTCCAATGAGCGCATCAACTCGGGATCGTTCTCGGCCATCATGCGGCGATAACCAGGATAGACCTTGATGAGGTTCTCCAATATCTGCTGTTGGTTCTTGCTGAGGGCAAGTTGCTCGCTCACATGCTTAGCATACGGCCGCAGATATTCCCACAGCGCATCGCTAATTTTGCGTTCATCTTCACGCAGCCAATCTTCGAGCCACGAGGTGTCTTCGAGGTCCGTGACCTTCGGCTCTTCCTTAAATTGACCCTCGTAATACACTACGCGATTTCGTCCAGCCCTCTTGGCCTTGAACAGCGCGACATCCGCAGCCTTCAGCAGAGATTGGCAATCTCTTGCCGTCTCCGGATAGCTTGCGACACCGATTGAGGCGGTCACGTGTCTGGAGCGACCATTCGGACTCAAGTATTCGATGGACTCGATGGCACGGCGGAGGCGTTCAGCAACTTCGGTGCTGTAGTGCAGATCTAGACCTGGTAGCACCGCGCTAAATTCCTCGCCGCCATAGCGCGCGGGAAGGTCATAAGGCCGCAATGTGTCTTTGATCTTCTTGGCTACTTCCTTAAGCACGAAGTCTCCGGCATCATGGCCTTCTTCTTCGTTGAACGCACGGAAGTGGTCCACGTCGATCATCAAGACGCCGAGCTGGGTGCCCGTTCGCTCTGATTCGCTCACACGCGAGGTCATGAACTCTTGGAGCGCACGGTGATTTGCAATTCCCGTCATCGGGTCAAAGCTCGCCATACGCTCGACACTCTCGAACATCAACGCGGTGTTCAAGGCAAGCGCTAGGTGCTCGGCGAGGGTCTCGAACAGCTCCTTCGCTTCCAGGAATCCCGTGTCTTCCTCGCGGCCCACAACCTCCAAAATTCCAATCACCTTATCGCCAATGGTGAGTGGCAAGCAACCCATCCCTTTCGGCTTGAGGTAGCAGAATTTTGCTTCCAGCTGGTTTGTGAGCAACCCTTCGCTGACGTTCGACGTCCAGAACGGTTGCCGCTTCATGGCGACAAGTTCTGCCGTGCATGAAACCTTCGATTCAGGTTCAAGCGTTTCGAGCAATCGGGCGCCTTGCCGGTTGACGCCGACGTGAGCTTTTAGGTTGAGCTTGTCTTCGTCGGTGCCTTTGCCCCAGAGCAGAACGGCGGCCAGTCCGCAAGCGCTGGCGATTTCGTGGACCGCCAGAACGGACAACTCGTCGAGCGTCTGGTGCATGGCGAGGGCTTTGCCGATCCTTCGGAAGAGCTCTGCCGAGCGTGCATTTTGGGTTGAGCTTGCTCGGATTTTGAGTTCTTCCTGGGCATCGGTCACCAACAGGAGCACATCGCGTGTACGTCCCGCGCGCGAAGAAGCGCTGTAGAACCGATAGCCGTCAAGGAACAGGCAACCGCCTTCGCCACGTTGCGCAGCAGCTTCAACGAGGTTGGCTAAAGGAGTTTCGAGGAGGGTGGAGCCGGCAGAAAGGAGCTCAAGACGGGACGCAAGGCCCCAAGTCCTCTTTATTCTGCCGTAACCGTCGGTCACAGCAACCCCGATCAAGTTCGGATCTAGATTGCTGAGAAGACCTGGTTCCGGAAGATCCAATATCAGCTGCTCGCCTTCTGGAAGTGGAACCAATACTGGATATCCTTCCGCCGTCCAAGGCGAAATGCCATCCGTTGTCCTGATTCCTAATTCCGCAAAGACGGCGTGCAACCACGCGATCTTCGGATTTTCGCTCAACCCAAGGTAAATGTCGGCTCAGTTCAGTACTTTCTGCAGGCAACTCTATCAATTCTTGCGGCAGGTATCTTTAGCTCAAATGAAGTCACAGATTTTTGCTGGGATTTTTTCGATAGTCCTCCTCCTTTTAGTGGGATGTGGTGGATCGGGAAACGGCGGCGGGAGTAACACGATTTCTTACCGCACGAACTGGAACAGCACGAGTGGCAGCCAGATTGTCCAGATCACAAATCTCTCGACTTCTGCGATGAGTACCCGGCTCATCAAGTCGACGGATGTTGACGAGATCGGCGACTTTGGTGGACTTGAAAACGGACGCTATCTGGTCAAGGTCACACTTCACTCGGACATGACCGGATCGAGCCCATCCTTAGGCGAAATCACTGCAATCATTCAGCCCACTGGCACGGAAACGTTCGTTTCTGAAGTTGGTGGGGTGAACACCGATATCGTCATCACGCCTGGTGTGAGCATCATTCCTCAGGGTACGACCCAGCAATATGCCGCTCATCTCGTTGGTGCATCTGGCAAGGCCCACTTTGCCTCACCGAGCCAATTGACTTTCTCGGCGAATGGAAACGTGACTGTTGATGCGAGCACGAAAATCGCGCTTGCAGGTTCACCCGGCAGTGGCAACTTGGTGGTCAACTACGGCCCAGATTCGCTAACAAAAACCTTGCCGATCACCGTCACGGCGACTGGTACTACGACTAGCGAATGGACGATCTTGGTGTACATGAATGCGGCCAATGATCTCTATCCTTATTCGACCCTAAACATGAACCAGATCGAAGAGGTCGCAGGGAATCCAAATGTTCGATTCGTGGTTCAGTGGAAGCAGTCGCAGTCGAATTTCCCATCCAGCACTTTCAACGGAACTCGGCGGTATCTGGCGAAGCCTGATGTCACCAACAACATCGCCAGCCAGCTTGTCCAAAACATGGGCACTTCAGTCGATATGGGTTTGCCCTCGACACTTGCCGACTTCATCTCCTGGGGTAAGGCCAATTACCCGGCAAATCGGTACGGATTGATCGTCTGGAATCACGGGAACGGCTGGCAACGAAGTGCGAATTCAACTCGGGCCGTCAGCTACGACGATCAGACTGGGAACGCAATTCAGATTTATCAGCTCGACAGTGCGCTCGGATCGAACCACTTCGACTTTTTGGCGTGGGATTCTAGCTTGATGCAAATGCTCGAAGTAGCCTACGAAGTTCGATCAAATGCGGACTACGTGATCGGTAGCGAAGAGAGTCCTCCGGGCGAAGGGTATCCGTACGACGACGTCTTTAGACCGTTTAGGGACAATGCGACGGCCAGCACTCGAAACCTTTCAAAGTCGTTTGTCGATGGAATGGTTAACGATCCTCGGTACACCAGCCGAAAGATCACTCAAAGCGTGATTGAATCATCCAAATTGCCAGCACTGGCGAATTCTGTAAGTGAACTCGCCGTTACTTTGATCAACCGCCGAAACCTGATTCTTTCGACGCTGGCAGACATCCGCGCGAATGCTAAGAGCTTCAGCCAAACCGGAGTGCGAAAGTACTACGATCTTGGCGACATTTGTACTCGGCTAAAGAATGCGCCTGGGATGCAAAGCGATGTCGCCGGTGCTGCGACTCAGGTGCTCGCCGATTTGGACGATGCGGTGGTTTGGGAAGGGCACAACGCTCAATCCCTTGGCAGCACTGGGATTGCGATTGACTACTCTACCGGCGGGCTATTTACCTCGTTGCAAACCGATTACAATCCACTGAAGCTCGCGATCGATACATATTGGGACGAATGGCTCCGAGTTAGCCCATAAGTAAAAAAGATTTGGGCCAGCGCGGGGAGAAGGGAATGCTGCTGGCCCTATTTTTGGGATTGGGATGCTATTTGGTTTTTGTCGTTTAGAGTGCGACACTAACACCATTCCGCGAATTTTTCGCCTAGGATTCGGTTGAACTACGGGGAAACATCGCCGTGTTGAAGTTTCTGGCAACTTTCGTAGCGGTAGATTCTCTTGGAATACGCAGATTTGAATTCAATGTGCTATAATCTCGCTTCGCGCTGAACTATCGGCGCAACTCTATTTGGAGAATTTAAAGACCAGACATGAGCAATGAAACCACTCCGACGCCGACTAAAGAGAGTCCAGACGTTGCGTCGATCTCCGGTGGCGAAGACAAGGACTCACAGTTTTCAGCAGCTTCAGCTGCTTCGCAGATTTTGCGCGACAAGGAAGGAGACGTTCGACCAAAGGGCCGACGCCGCCGAAAAGTCAGCTATCTCACCCTTCAAAAGATTGATCACGTGGACTACAAGGACGTGGCAATTCTCAAGCGATTCCTGAACGAGCGCGGCAAGATGTTGCCAACACGCCAGACCGGAAACACCGCAAAGCAACAACGAATGGTTTCTATCGCCATCCGACGTGCGCGAGAAATGGCTCTGCTTCCGTTTGTTGTGATCGATCCACCAGCCGATCGGCCATTCAAGCCACGTACTCCACGCGGCGACCGACATTCCGACAGCAACTAATCGGTTCATCAAATTGAAATGCAGAAGGTGCTAGTTTCAAATGGAACTAGCACCTTTTTGTTGATCCAGACATAAAAAATCCCGAGCGGGAAGGAGAGGACAAACCCCGCTCGGGCAATTGCGTTGCTTCGTGTCGCGTTGTTTAGGTTTCTGGCGAGAAACCTGTTTATGTTGGGTCATTTCGCCCAACCTACTTTTCTTGTTGGATGTTCTGACTCGATTCTTTAGGAACGTGGTTCAAATGGCATCCAGGTTATGCAACACCGGAAACGTCCTTCACGTTCCCATGGGCCCATGAGGTCCTATTGATTGGCGAATTCTGCGATAAAGTTTGCACTGGAAGTGAGCGCCGCATCGGGCTTGACCAACTCTCTCAATTCGGCCATTTTTTGGGTTTGAGCCTGCCGCTCTTCGCTTCCGGGGTCCAAAAGCAGGGTCAGCCAGTTTGCCATTGCTTCTGAGCTGGCTTCATGCTGAATGAGCTCAGGGAAAGCGCGTTCTTGCAGGATCAAGTTCGGCATGCCGATGTGGTCAAACTTCGGCCGGACGATTTTGGCCTCAAATTCCATCATTTTTGAACCCTTGTAGACGATCGCGAACGGGCAGCCACAGAGCGCGGCCTCGAGCGTGGCAGTGCCCGAGCATACAATCGCCGCCGCCGCTGTCCGCAGCACCCAATAGCGATCGCGGCTGAGAACGAGTTCCGCCGTACCGTGGTAGTGACGCTGCCACAATTTTCGGATCTCTTCGTCAGAGACTGTGGATGCAACCGGAATCAGAATTCTGTCGATCTGCGAGAGCTTCTCGCAGGCCGCGGCCATCGCGGGCAATGTGTAGTTGATCTCATGGAGTCGGCTGCCAGGCAAAAGCGCAACCGTGGACTCAGACCGAATGACTTCTTGATGCGACTGATCAACAAGCTCTAAGATTGGGTGTCCGAAGTAATGCACTTTTGCGCCCATTTCGGCGAGGATGTCTCTCGACCACGAAAACGGCGTGATGATCGCATCTGTGATGGTGGGCAAATCCCGGCCCTGTTTATGCCTATTCCAACTCCCAGGAGGGATGAAGTACACCACTTTCCAGCCGTATTGCTTCGCCAGCCTGCAGAGCCGGACATTGAGATATCCGAAGTCGATCGGAACGAAGATTCCAGGGGAGCCAAACCGGAGGGCGTGTTTCGCGGCCAGCATTCCAGAGTAGATCGTCGGGACTCGCTTGAGGGACTCGATGATGCCGATTGCGCCCCACCGGCTAGAATTCGCGACCAGCTTGATGCCGCTTTCATCCGAAAATTTGCCGCCGATTCCTTCGAAAAGTGCTGTTGGGAACTCGGAACTGAGTCGTCGAACGAGTTCGGAGGCGTACACGTCTCCGCTGGATTCACCCGCCGAAAAAAAGAATCTCAAGGTTGATCGCCGCGACCGTTCTTTCCAGAAAATCTTCGTTGCTCAAACTGCAACATGTACTCAACTTCGGGAGTCAATTCGACGTCTCGCCGGACAATTTCCATCGCGTGAGTGAGCCCGAGTTGACTCTTAAAAAGAAGCTTGACTGCCTTGTGCAAAGACCGGCGGGCATCCTGAGAGACCCCGATTCGGCGCAGGCCCACAGCGTTGATATCGGCGACGTGATTGTCGCCTTCCACGATACAAAATGGCGGGACATCGCGTGTGATTCTAGCCATGCCGGCAACCATGGAAGATCGCCCGACGCGGGTCCATTGGTGAATCCCCGCCATGCCACCGATGTTCGCCATCGGCTCGATGGTCACGTGTCCTGCGCACCCAACATTATTGGTGATCGTCACGTCGTCGGTGATATTGCAGTCATGCCCAAGATGGACAAAAGCCATCAAATAATTTCGATCTCCGACGGTAGTCTGCTTGCCAGGATATTTGGACCGATGGATCGTGACGTATTCGCGGATTACATTATCGTCGCCAATGATCACATAGCTCGGTTCTCCTTCAAATCGGCGGTCTTGCGGATCACCACCGAGAATCGCACCTTGCAGGACGCGATTATTCTTGCCGAGCGTCGTGCCCGATTTGACCGTTACGTGCGAATCAAGAACGGTTCCAGGCCCAAGCACAACGTCTGCCTCGACGTAGCAAAAAGGTCCAATGATGACATCGTCGGCGAGCTGCGCCGAGGAGTGGACTACCGCAGAAGAATGAATGTTTGCCACGTTCTATTCGGAGGCCTTCTCTCCCTTCTTGATCAATTTGAACGTCATTTCCATGCTGGCAGCTTGCTCGTCTTCAACCTTCGCGACGCATCGGATTTTGCCAATTCCGCGCTTGATCCAAAGTAGTTCGACGGTCGTTCGAAGCTGATCGCCTGGGACGACCGGTCGCCGGAACTTGACGTCATCGATGGCACCAATCACCGGAGTGCAACCTTTGTACTCTTCGTTGCTGAGCAAGATCACGGCTCCAGCCTGCGCCATGGCCTCAATGATCAACACTCCCGGCATGATCGGGTTTCCGGGGTAGTGGCCTTGGAAGAAAGACTCGTTCATAGTGACGTTCTTGATTCCCACGCAGCTTTCGGCTTGCATGTCTTCAATCCTGTCCACGAGCAGCATCGGATAGCGATGCGGCAGGCTCTCCATGATTTCGGTAATGTTCATGTACGATTTCATTAGTCGTGGCTTCCACAGCCGCCTCCAATTTACCCGTTATGTCTAAATTTGGCCCATTCTTTGAAAAGTGGCGATTGCTGTCAGATTGGCTTGCAAACGTGCTGGTCGTCGCTTGTGGGTTGATGTGCTTCATTGGTGCGCTGCAAGCGCATCAAGCTGGCGGGCCGGTATGGATTGTGGGATTGATGGTGGTCGCCGGACTTGTATTGATCTCGGCGATCACCCTTCGTAAGTTTCGCCGGGGCTAGCTGGCAGCCTCGGCAGCGGTCGATTCCATCGGCTCCATTGCTGAGACACAGGTTGCGATGGTCAAATCTCCTACAACATTGACCACGGTTCGGCTCATGTCGAGCACCCGGTCCACACCCATGCAGATTGCAATCGCTCCAGGAGGAATCCCGACCGTCGCACAAATGGCCGCGATCATCGGCCACGATCCACCGGGAACACCAGCGGTGCCTACACCGGCCAAAATCGCCAGCCCAACAACGGTGAGCTGCTGAGGAATTCCAAGCGGAATCCCAAAGAGTTGGGCCAAGAAGAGCACGGTCACACCTTCAAAGAGTGCGGTTCCATTCTGGTTCGCGGTGGCGCCGAGAGTCAGCACAAAGGAATTCACAGGTCGTGGAATTCCAAGATTTTCTTCGCCGGCTTTCAATGCGGTTGGGAGCGTCGCATTGCTACTGCTCGTCGCAAATGCCGTGAGCATGACGCCGCGCACGTTTGAAAAGAACCAGGCGGGCAAGCGCTTCGCAATCGCTGCAATAGCCAGTGAGTAAGTACCAAAAAGGTGAAGCGCGAGGACCACCAATACAAGAGCAGCATATTTGCCCAGAGCCATCAACGCGTCTACTCCAAGTGTTGCCGTAGTGGCAAAGATCAACGCAAAAACGCCAATTGGGGCGAACTTCATCGCCATATCGATGAGGTTGAGCGAGACCCCTAAAATTCCTTCAAAGAACTGCTTGACTGGAAGCGCTTTCTCGGGTTCGAGTTTGAGCAACCCGACTCCGAAGAAAACCGCAAACACCATGAATGGCAGCATTCCGCCGAGCTTGGGCTGTGATGCAGATTCCAGCGGGTTTTCAGGAACGAATTCAACGATGGTCTGGAGCACACCTTTGGCTTCCTTTGATTTCTCAACGCTAGCAGCAGCATCGTCAGGTTTGCCGAAAGTAGCTGCGATCTTCGCTGATTGTTCGGGCGAAATGCCCGATCCCGGCTGGACGAGGTTGACCGCTGCAATCGCCAATATCACCGCGACAGAGCTTAGAACCACCGTCATCAGCAGGGACTTGATTCCCAACCGGCCGAGAACGCGAACTTCGCCAAGATCTGCGATCCCAAGGATGAGCGAGCTGAACAAGAGCGGCACAACGACCATAAAGATCAGCCGAAGAAAGAGCTGCCCAAGTGGCTTGAAGATCTCGGAAACAGCCCATCCCAAAGTTGCGTTTTCGCTACCTAAGGTTGCGCGGGCGATCATGCCGAATGCGATGCCAGCGACAAGGCCCCAACCGATCAAGTGAAACCGGGAATTGGATTTCATTGCCCATTTTGACCCGATAATTGCGTGGTTCATCAATCCTGGCATCAAACACGCTCCGTACCCAAGCTAATAGAACATGAACTTTGCCAAAATAAGGGGTTCAAAGAGTCTTGTCGCCATGCTTTTTCACAAGGTCCCATACGCCGCTAACTTTGTCTATCCAACATCCTTCGATTCTAAGTCAGGAAAGTTGAGCATCGGCAAACATCATATGTCTGCAAAAATCAATTCGTTTGCAAGCGATGTTTTCCATATCTCTGTGTCGGGAGAGAACATTGGAACCGAAGACAGAAACCTGGTCGCGATGAATGCGCCTGAAGGTCAGAATTCGAATTCGTGCAAGCTTGAAATCGACGCTGATTTTTCGATCCAATTGAAGGATGCTGCCGGTGAAGTTTTGCTCTCAACGCCAGCTGGATTCGGGTTTGGCGTTAGCGGATCCAATAGCGTTTTCACTTTCACTTACAGCAAGTCGATGAAGTTCTACGGCTTGGGCGAAAAGACATACGGCCGCATGGAACTGGGTCAAACCCGAAGTCGATTCTGGAATACCGACGCGCTTGGCGATTTTCATTACACGCAATGGGTAGAGCATCCGACCGATCCTTACTACGCTAGCGTGCCCTATGTGATCGTGCGGCAGGGCGAGACCTACGTGGGATTACTGCTTCACAACCCATACGAGACTTGGATCGACACCGGGACAGACCCTTCGTTCTTTGGTACTGAAGACCAGAACCGCAAAATCGTCCTAGGAGCCGAGGACGGACTCGCTTCGCTTTGGATCATTGTGGGCCCGAGCTTGCAAGAACTAACTCGCAAGCTCCAGAAACTCGTCGGTGTGACGCCCCGCCCGCCACTGTGGGCTCTCGGATATCACCAATGCCGATGGGAATACAAAGGCGAAGAGCATCTCAATTGGTTGAACAAGGAGATGAAAAAGCACAAGATTCCAAATGACGGACTCTGGCTGGACATCGACTATATGGAGGGATACCGGGTGTTCACTTATTCGGCAAGCGCGTTTCCAAATGGTGTGCGGCCGTGCCTTGCAAAGCTCAAGGAGGAAGGCCGTAAGGTTGTGCCAATCATCGATCCTGGCGTGAAGCTGGATTCGGCATTCCCGATGTACCAAGAAGGGCTCAAGGCAGGACATTTCTGTCTGAACAAGGAAGGCCAACCGTTCGTCGGATTTGTTTGGCCGGGCGAGACTGTCTTCCCCGACTTCTCTCTCAAAGCGGCGCGTGATTGGTGGGCCGGATATGCCAAGTCGTTCAAGGAGCTTGGATTCGCAGGTGCATGGGTGGACATGAACGATCCGAGCACCGGAGTTGTGGACCCATACAGCATGCTGTTCCACAACGGCAAATGGCCGCACGGTGCTTTCCGAAATCAGTACGCGCTCGGCATGCAGATGGCTACTCGGGACGGTTTCCAGCAAGCGTCGCCAAACGAGCGAATCTTCTTGCTTAGCCGAAGCGGTTACACAGGAACGTCTCGGTTTAGCGCGATTTGGACGGGCGACAACGTTTCCAATCGGTTCTATCTGAAGGGTTCGATCCCGACGACTTTGAATCTGTCCTTGAGCGGAATTCCGTTCAACGGCCCAGATGTTGGTGGGTTCATGAACGACACCAACGAACCATTGATGATCGATTGGATGAAAGCAGGGTTCCTGTTCCCATTCTTCCGCAACCATAGCGGAGGTAGCCATCGACGCCAAGAACCTTGGACTTTCTCAGCGGAAGGCCTCAAGATCATCACGCATTACACGTCGCTTAGATACAAGTTTTTGCCGTATCTCTATAATTTGTTTGTGCAGCAAAACGAGGAAGGCGATCCGATTTTGCGCCCTGTTCAGTACCACTACCCTGGTGGAGATATCCCGGACGACGTGTTCTTGGTGGGTGATTCGATTCTTCAAGCGCCGTGCTTGGAAGAGGGCAAGGGCCGCACTGCAGAACTACCTGGTGACGAGCCATGGTTCGACGCAAGGTGGGGCAAATGGGTTTCCGGGACCGTCGAGGCGATCTGCTCACCTGAAGAAACCCCACTATTCTTCAAGAATGGTGCGATCATTCCGACGCTTCCTGGAGTTCGAAGGTCAAACGAAAAGGACCTTCGAGATATTGAACTGCATGTGTTCTTGCACTCTGGAAGCGGGTCAACAACTTACGTGTTCGACGATGGCGAGAGTCTCGACTTTGAAAAGGGCAAGGAGAGCCGGTTGAAAATCAACGCAACTTCCACCAAGTCTGGAATCGAAATCAAGACCGAACTGGTGAAGAGCGGTTATGGCGATTTAACCGGACTTAAGGTGTTCGTTTACGGTGCGACCGGATCGGCAATCAAGTTCAATGGTCAGACGGTCAAACCGAAGAAGGAATCGATTGTCTGGACCGGCAAACCGATCAGCGCATTAGCATTCGTCGTTTCGTAATTCGAGGATGCCATGGGGAGTGCGGGCCAAGAATTTGAGCAGACCAGAATCTTAGTTCTTGGCCACTCTGGGCTGATTGGTAGCCACTTGGTGGAATTATGCCCAACTGCGGTGAAAATGCCGGCAGGATGGAGGATCAGTGATCAAAAAACGCTGATTTCGGTGCTTGAAAAAGCGAATCCCAGCGTTATTGTGAATGCGGTTGGCGTTTTTCGTGGCAGTGATGCCGAAATTCAGGCGATCAATGGCACTTTATCGCTGTTGGCCTGGATGAATGCCGCAGAAATCTGCCCAAATGCAAAGAAAATCTGGCTAGGTTCTGCGGCAGAGTACGGTCAAGTGCAATTTTCGCCGGTTACAGAAGATCATCCTTGCGAGCCTTTTTCTGCTTACGGGCAGGCGAAATGGATGGTGTCTAGCGCGATTTTGGAGGTCGAAGATCCAAACACGACCATCGTGCGGCCTTCAAACGTGGTCGGTCCGGGGATGAGCTCTGACCTATTGATCGGAGGATTGGTAAATTCACTTCGCTCAGGCAACACCGCAGTTACCATTAGAAATCCACACGCCAAGCGCGATTATGTCGATGCAAAAGATGTCGCTCGCGCGATCCTTGAGCTCGCAAAAATACCTGCGCCAGGAATAGTGAACGTCTGCACCCAAACCGAAGTCTCTAACCTTGAGGTGGTCGATATCTTGAGAGAGGTCACGCAGATTCCGTTCGAGGTTGAAATTGAGCAATCTGAATCTGGGAAAGTAGAAGTCAGCAGTTTTGTAGCGTCATGCGACAAATTGGCAGGGCTCACAGGATTCCGGCCAAGCATCTCTCTCCGCGAGAGCATCCAGAGGATTTGGTCGGGGGGATGAGGCTCGCGCTCCTTTCTAGCCTGGGTTCGCCTTGGTCATATGAGCTAATCGAGAACATCGCTGCGGCGGGCGCCGAAGTCCATTTGTTTCAACTCGCGCCAGAACCGGGCCAGGCCTATATCGATCCGAAATCGCCGGAGTGGCAAGCGCGGTTGGAGCGGATCGACAAAGTCGTTTCGAGGCGAGAAGTTCTGGAGCCAGGCACAGGGATCTTACGATATCCAAAGTTGGGCTGGATGCTCAGGTCGCGATTGAAGGAGTGCGATCATCTCCTCACGTTGTACGGTGGCGGACTGGCGCTGGCGGCAAAGTGCTCGGGGATCAAAAAGTACAGCGTGTTCGCTGTCGGCTCGGACATCTTACAGCAAGAAGGTACCGCGTTGAAGGTTTCTAGAGCGTGCCTCGAATCCGCCACGGCGGTGATCTGCAACGGCGACCAGCTGATGAAGTCCACGCAGGAGCTTGCGCCGCGTGCGAAGCTCTTTCAGCTTCTCATCGGCGTTAATATTGAACGATTTGCTCCCGCAGAAATCCCCAGTCAGCACCGCTTGATTTGCACCCGAGGTTTTTTGCCGATTTACAACAACCTCGATATTCTTCGAGCGCTTCCACTTTTGCCGAACGATCTGCCGAATTGGGAGATCGTGTTTGCTGCGGGAGGCGACCTGTTGCCTCAAGCTGAGTCGATCGTGGGTGGGCTTCCTGCGGAGCTCGCCTCAAAGGTGAAGTTTCTGCGTGGGATCAGCGGAGATAGCGTGGTCAAAGAACTGCAGCAGTCGACGATTTTCGTTTCAATGTCTCGAAGCGACGGAACCGCAACCTCGCTCCTTGAGGCATTGGCCTGCGGCTTGGTTCCGGTGCTCAGCGACATCCCAGCGAATCGCAATTGGGCCAACCCCGGAGCATTGGTGCCGCTGGACGACGTGGGACAGCTCGCGAAGGCGTTGGAAATGGCAATTCGGCGTCCGATCTCTGAGGACTTGCGAGTGCAAGCACGGCACCAAGTGACCTCACGCGCGAACGCAAAGGCAAACGCCAAAGAGCTTGTCAATTTGATTTCGAGCCTTTAGGCTACGCTTTGCTTGTCTTGCCGCGCCGAGGATAAGAGAGAGCGCATCCAGATATAGTCGCCCTTTTTCGGCCAAAGCTGATCACGGATAGGTGCGCGGATGAGTCTGCGCAGGAACCAACCGGCAGCTGCCCAACTTCCAACCGCCGAAAGGGCACTGGCAACCGCAACCCCGTAAAGCCCGAATTGTGAGCCGAGCGTTGGCAGGAGCCCAAGCATGAGCACCATCTCGATCGCGAGGGCACGAGTGGTCAACTGCGGTCTCTCGAGTCCGGCGAAGTAGCTGGACATGGTTCGGAGTTGGATGTGTGCAATCGCGGTCAGCACCACGATCAACGTCACATAATAGGACTCCTTGAATCCGTGACCAAAAAGAATTGGAATGAGGAAGTAGCCTCCGAGCACCAATGCGGCGGTCAACCCGGCGAGCATCAAACAGCTGAGCCTAAGCGCCTTGAGGAGGTTGCGGCCAAACTGTTCTGGATCGCTGGCGGATTTGGTCATGACCAACTGGCCCAGCGATGAATGTGGCGCGGTCAACCCTTCCACGATATTCACCGCGAGAACAAAAATCGACAAATCTCGAGGGCTGAGGTACAACGCGCCGAGTAGCGTCGCGACACGTGCGAGCCCGATATTGAGAATCACGTTTGGCCAGGATTTCCAGCCATAAACTAGCATCTCTTTTGCTAGCGATTTGTCCCATTTCAACCCGCTGAGAAATGGCGATAACTTCCAGACGAGATAGCTTAGGGAGAACACCCAAACCGAGCACTGCGCCCAGACCGCGGCGTCTGCGCCTGGCATAAATGCACGGAAAATGAAAAACGGCAAGATGAACGCGCTGCCAGTCAAAACCTGCAATATTCCAAAGGCTTTGACTTCGCCCAGAGGAATGAGCATCACGCCAAGGTTCATCGCGAGGATCACGACAGGCAAACAGGGCAAAAAGGAGTTCAGCATCGCTTGGCTGTTCGGGTGGTTGCCAAGTAATGTGGAATTGACAACTGGAACCAGAGCGTAGGCGATCCCGGTGGCAATGATTGAAGATGCCAATGCAAGGATCGCTCCAGTTGCGATCACCGTGCCACGGTCGAATTGCTTTTTGCTGGCATAAAACTGGTTCGCCGGAGCCAATCCAAAACTGAGGATTCGGCTGAGCACCACGGTGGCGTTCAACGCCGCGCCGAACGCACCGAATGCGGCCTCTACGAGCACGCGCGCCAAAACGATGCGGCTGAGTAAGGTCAGCCCCAAGTTAACGATTTGAAACGTGCTGAGTGTGAGCAGTTGCCGCAGGAACTTCATGGCGCGAATGTGCTCCTGCGAAGGACTGGCCCTGCCCATAGGTAAACCATCAAGAGAATTCCGTTGATCGCGCCGATGGTGAAACTTCCGGCTTGGATCGCGGTAAGGTTTCCGCCGACGGAGTGGACTGCAAAAAGCCACATCAAGAAACAGATGAAGAATAGTCCGCCGTCCTGGACGGATTTTGCGGTCGCTAGCCGGAACAGCCTCAAACCGACCACAGCAAGAACAAAGTACAGTGCGACGAGTCCCAAGATTCCGGTTTCAGCGAGGGCGGTAAAAGTCATCGAGTGGGCGTCGCGAAAACCGCGCCGACTGGATTCGCCGAACCCGCCATAACCCTGTCCCATCACTGGGCTTTGAGTAAACAACCGGAAGCCTTCCATGCGAAGTTGATCTCGCGCGAAGCTATCTTCGCCACCAGGTTTGAGCTTTGATACGATGCTGCTAGAGCGCGAATTTTCAGTGAGATTAAGACGCTGGAGCCAGACGGTCCCGAGTTGGTCCTTCTGTGGAAAGGCTAGAAACGCGCAAGTGCCCAGCAACACAATCCAGATCGTGGTCCGAAATCCTTTGGATATCGAATCCTTAAACACGCTGTAGATTCCGCTGACCGCGAGGATCGGCACAAACATCAATCCGGTTCGGCTGAGTCCCATGATTGCGGAGGCGAGAAGCAAGATTAGCGCGAAGGCGACCATGAGTGGGCTGATTGCTCGCGCAGCTCGCAAGGCGAATGGCCAAAGCAGGATGAGATAGGCCAAAACGAGGTTATAGTCCGAAACATTGCGGGTACCGAGAAGGCCGGTCACTCCTCCTAGTGTCATTTCTGATCCCATTCGAATGATAGCCAGCGTTCCAACTGTTAGAGTGAGGAATCCGATCAACGCAGAGGCTTCTAACTGGGCAGCAGAGAACTGGCTCGCAGCGAGTTCGCGCTTGATGAAGAAGTAGTACAGCGGCAACAATATTCCGACCGCGAGGTAGGTCACCAGCGATACAAACTGGTCAGTGGAACCCAAGATCGCTCCCGTAATTCCTATCGCATTCACCGCGATGACGAACCCCCATTCGGCGGCAGAAACCTTGACACGTTCGGCTACGTGAGTGCTGACCAAGAAGATCATGACTCCAAGATAGGGTGCGATTCGGGAGATCGAACTGGGCCCACCAGGAAGATCCCAACCGAGTCCGACTTGATACAGCTGAGTGAAAATCGGAATCAGCAGGACCAGAGGAAGTCGCAAGTGCTTTTGGCCCGGAACGAAAAGCATCGTGATCTGAAAATAGACCCAGAAAGCGATTGTATTTCGGGCTACATCTAAGGTTCCAAAGTTCAGAAGATTGATTCCAAATGCGTCCAAACACACCGCAAGAATGCCAGCCAAGCCCAGGCAAATTGCAGAGGCTTTAACGAGCTGCTTGACTGCCAATCGGCAGTCATTAGCGGAGGATTGGAGCAGTTGGAGTGGGATCATGCCGCTTTGTCGAGTCGTACATTTAGCTCCTTCAAGAGCTCTTCCTTGAGTGCTAAAACTGGATCGGGGTGCAAGCACTTTTCGACAAGTTCTTTGCGCCCTTGTGATCGAATCGAGCGATCATCAAGTGCCTTCTCGATTTCTCGAACCAGTTCTTGACGAGTTTCACAAAACACCCCGGCGTTGCTTGCCAAATAGGTTCGCTGGTGGGTGTAGTTGTAGAAACTCTTACAACTGTCGGTGTAAGGCAAGGTTCGCTCACCGTCATAAGCCACGCTGACGATTGGCAAGTCCATCGCGGCCGCGTCCAGAACGATCGTACTGGCCGTGTTGACGCACACATCGCAAGCATTGAGAACAGCGTGAAGCTGCAGCAAATCGTCTGCTGGAGGGACGGTTTGGACGCCGAAGGCTGGCTCGCCGATAGACGGCCAGACCCGGACATTGGGTAGCCGCCGCAAATCGTCGTAGTCTTCAATCTGGTCGTGCGGATGGCACCGGACAATCATTTGGACATTACAGATTTCGCCGTATTGAATTGCCGAAGCGATTTGTCGCGCAACCACTGGCTGATCAGGGAACGAAGACGTAGCCGTATTCGCAAAGAGGATCGTCTTCTTACTCGGATCAAGCCCAAGCCGAATGAGATACGAATCTCGCTCCCACTCGGATGGCAATGGGTTGCTGAAAGCCTGCAACCGTGGTATGCCGACAATCGGGATTTCCCAGTGAGGATATTCGGGATAAAGCTTGAGCATTTCGCTCTGCATTGCCTTGTTCCACACGTACACCGCATCAAATTTCGTGAACAAAACACCCTTGCTGGAAAGATTATCCCAGCTCGGAATCATGGTCACGACGCGAATTCCGAGTGTCTTTGCCCATTTGACCAAAGCGTCTTCGCGGTAATCCACAGGGTTTGTGCAAAACAGAACGTCCGGAAGGTGATCGAGGATCAAAGACGCAGGCTCTGTCTCGGAATATCGAAGCCGTGAGAACTTCTCGAACAGGGATTTCCCAAAGCCGGTCCCCGCAATCAGCGAAAAGAGAGTGCTTCCGATTTTTTGCACCAAGGTTCGTCGACCCCGCTTGCTTGATTTCAGAATCTTCTCGGTGGCTAGTCCGTGCTTTTCGAAAAGCAGCGACTTTTGCGATTGGCGGACCATTCGGAGGAGCCAACCTTCCTTATACATCGGAATCGGTTGCCAGTCCACTTCGGACAATCCCAATTCTGTGCACAGTTTCTTCAGGTGCACGATTCGATGCTGGGCGGTCAGTCCGATTACATGGACGTGCGGCGTGATCTCGGCCAGCAAACCGCTATGAATCAGGTTCTTGATGCTCCAATGATTCGGAAAAGTGATGGCGATGGTCGGTTTATCGCTCATGCAGCCACCTTGAGCGATTGTGCCGCTCGCTTCCAATCTTCTGGAGTATCGATGCTGAGAGACTCGCTCTCCGGAATCTCCATCGCAAAGCACTTCTTGCCATAAAAGCTGCGTTGTTCGGTGAGCACCGATCTCCGCGTGAGATATACCGTTCCCTCGCGAACATAGGCTTGAGGTGCATCTTGTCGCCGGGTGATCTTCTCACCGGACTCCATGAATGGCGTCAAATATCCGTCTTCAATCTTCATGACGTAATGAGGGCAGTGGGTCTTGGGCAATGCCACAACTGAAACCACGCTGTCGTTGTTCCCAAGCAGAGCGGTGGCTAGTTGTAGGTGGTTCACAGTTCGCAGTGGGCTGGTCGGCTGGAGAAGCATCACTGCCTGCGGGGAATATCCTTCGCTGTCCAGGTGGGCCAGCGCATGATTGACAACTTCGATCATCGGTGCCTCATCCGTGCACAAATGTGGTGGACGGACAAACGGCACTTCGAGCCCGATTTTTTGGGCAGTGGCCATCACTTCAAAATCATCGGTAGAAACGATGATTCGATCCAAAACTCCAGATTCCTGAGCGATCTTGAATGTTCTCTCAACGAGGCTCATATTGCCGAGCATCCGAGAGTTCTTCTTAGGAACTCCCTTGCTGCCTGATCGCGCAGGAATGATGCCCAGAATCTTCATCGAGAGTTTTGCACCTTCCGAATCTCATTCAAATGGCTTTCAACCCAATCCTGGCGAGGAAGCGAAAACGGTCTTGGATCCACTGGTCGGCAGACATAGGCGACGTGGAGGTGGTCCGCGCTGTAGCTCTTTCGAATCCACTCGAATCCGTGCGATAAGAACAGAGCCTCTGCGGTTTGCTCGGTCAATGAGAAAACGTGGTCGATCTTGACGGCTTCTTCCACCGAGTTGTTGCGCAAGTATGCGGCGCGGAAATCGACAATGTCGACGAGGAACAGCCCGTTTGGCGAGATCACTTCGCGCAGTTTGCTGAGGGTCTTTTGAACGTCCAGAAGATGATCGATGGTCTGGAAGAGTCCGATGACATCGTAGGTTTGACCCAGGTGATCCCACTCTTCGACGAACCCCGTGATCGTCTCCAGGTTATAGCGATCTGCTTCAGCAATCTCTGCTGGCGCGGGATCAATAATCGTCGGTTTCAGGCCAAACGCCTTCTGGAATTCGATGGCCACAATCCCCGTCGATCCGCCGACATCGAGCAGAGTCTGATGCCCGGGCGTGATAAACGGTCTCGCGAATTCGATATAGCTTTCCGCGTAAGAAACTTGCTCGCCTTGGATCGACTTAGCGTCGATCAATCGGCCGTGATAGGCGCTGACCAACGGACGATAGGTGTTGATGTAAAAATCGGTGTATGCCTCGCTCGTCATTGGCGGATTGAGGCGGGTCAACCCACAATTTGCGCACGTGGTTGCCTTTGCAGGGAACCCGTATCTGTCGCGCTGGGTGATTACGACCCACCGGTCCGATCCGCAGAGGTTGCAGTTCTGCATCGGCTGCTTGGGTTGGGCCGAGTAGTCGAATTGGAGCGATTCAATTCGCTCAAACTTTGTTGAAGGGTGTAGGGTGCTCATGCTGCGAGGGGTTCCTTTTCTGTCACGTACGAAAGTTGCTTTTGAGAGTAGAGGGGCGCCTTGAGAAGCGCTTCGACGAATGGCGCCGACACGTTGCCATCGCCGTAGAGATCAGAGGCCGAATATCGACCATGTTGAAGTTGTTGCTGGATTGCCGAGCAGACTGCGTCGGTTGTCGGTGGCACATGGGCGACGTGCTCACTGCGCTCACGACCGGCCTGACGGTTACCGACGAGCACGACGGGGGTACCAAAGTAGCTGGCATCCCGTACGAAGCTGCTGGAATTCCCGACTGCGAGACTTGCTCCGGCAAGGACCTTTAAGTAGGTTTCAGGTTCAAAATTGGTAACGATTCGAAGCCAGTTCTCCGTGTTATGTTGCTCGCGGAACCGCCGAATCGCTTTGCTAATGTGGTCGCTGCCAGCATCAATATTTGGCCAGAGCAAGACCGTAGGAAGGCCGGAAGATTGAAGTCCTACCATCACGGCTTGCATTTGCGCGGCTTCGCCACCGAACTCCGTCGTGGTCGGGTGAAACACGCTCAAAGCATAAGGCTGTGTGGTGTCTATCGATGCGCCACTTCCGAATCGGTTGATTTCATCATCATTTAGCGCGAATTCAAACTGCTTGGCGAGATCGCTTGAGGGGCATCCGATTCCGAGGATCGATTCCGGTTTTTCACCCATTTGCACGAGATAATCCGCGGCCCTGCGCGTACTTGGCAGGTGATAGTGGGCAAATTTGGTGATCGCGTGGCGGGCGGATTCGTCGATTGAACCGCTCACCTCACCTCCTTGAACGTGAACCAATGTCAGATTCATGTAGGCGGCAGAGATTGCCACCGCGAGCGCTTCATATCGGTCGCCGATCATCAGCACCATTTCGGGTTGAATTCTGGCGAGCTCGTTGCTAAACTCGATGATGCCCATTCCAACCGACTTCGCCATCGTGGCAGGTGTGGAACCTTCGAGCTCCATGTAAACACGGCCGTCGATCGTAAACCCGTCTTCTTGCAAGACTTTGGTGGCATTGCCGAATCTCTCGAGCACCATGGTGCCGCCGCAGATCAAGCTGAACTCAACATCCGGGTGATCGCGAAGGACTTCGAGCACTGGCTTGAGCCGGCCGTAGTTCGCGCGGTCTACTAGTACGGCACAAATGCGTCGTTTAAGCAACGTGCTTTTCCTCCAAAAAGGTGTCTGCTCGTAGGGCCAGCTTGAGCTTTTTCCCGACGAATTCGGGAAGGCGGTGAGCAGGAATCCCGGTTCCAGGCTTCTTTTCGATCAAATCTTCGAGGGTGAGGACATCGCCCTTCTTTAGATTCCGGCGCACCACAACCGACTTGGTAAAGAGTCCGCGCATCGCCGAAAATTCCTCGGCTAGCTCATCCTTTTCAACTGGATTCGCGTTCATTGCTTCGATCTCGCGCACACCTTCGATCATCAGCTTGAGTTCGTCTGGAGTGAGCGATGCGACGGTGTCCGGGCCGAACGCCTGCTTGTGCATCGCCAGATGAACTTCAATCACTGAAACCCCTAACGTGGCAGCGGCGAGAGACGAGAAGATCTTTCCCGTGTGGTCACTCAGCCCGACTTTGCAACCGAACCTTTGGCGCATCTCTTTGATGACATTGAGCCCAACTTTCTCGGGTGGTGTCGGATACGCGCTGGTGCATTGGAACAGGGTCAAATCTGCACCTGTTGCGCTAATTCTTTGGACTACGTTCTGGATATCGGTCCACCCGATCATGCCGGTGCTCACCCAGAATGGGAGATCGACCTGGGACATGGCATCGAGCATCGCGTTCGAAAACACTTCGCCGCTTGCCACCTTCCAAGCTGGCATTTCAAAATCCTTGAGAATTTCGACAGCCTTGACGCTAAATGGGCTGCAAAGGAACTGAATTCCAACCTTTTGGCAATGCTCGTAAAGGCCTTCCCATTGGTCAGGAGTGAATTCCATTCGCTTCCAATAGTCGTATCGGCATTCATCTTGGAGCGAGAATTTGATGCGCCAAGGTTCTTGCGGCGTGCTTTCTTCTGCCGCAAAGTGCATTTGAAACTTGACTACGTCCGCGCCACTTTCTGCGGCGAGATCGATGAAAGCGTGGGCCGTTCCCAGGGAGCCATCGTGCGCCTGGGCTACTTCTGCGACAATTAAGCTGCGTTCTGCCATGAGTCTTCCTTGAGTTCTGGGTTTGATTTGCGTCGGTTGCGCTTCGGACCGGAGAGTGAGATCAGGCTCGCGAGAGCAATTCCGAGAACTGCACCGGCGGCGGGTGTGCGGACGAGGCGCTTGTTAACCGGTTTGTCTTCGACAAAAGCAGGAGACAAAACGCTCCATTGAATCTTCTCGACGTCAGCGGCGAGCTTGGCCTCTTCAAACATCATTCGGGTGCGAAGCAGGTTCTTTTGCGCGGCCTTGAGCTGGCGGAATTCATCCGTAAATTGAGTGCTGTTCGCAGGAGCGTTAGAGGTTATTGCTCGCTGATTGCCCAGCTTGACAGTCAGCTGATTGATCTCTGAATCCAGGTTTGCGATCTGTCGTTGCAGACCTTCGTTAACCGATTGTTTGGCGCGACTGAGTTCGCGGCTGTACAGTCGATTGATAGAATTCAAATCTTCTTGCAGTTGGACCAGCTCTGGCGCCTCAGGACCCAATACTGCCTTGGCTTGTTGGAGCTTTGACTCGAGTTCTGCGCGCTGCGAGCGGAGCTTTTCGAGCTCGCCCGATTTTGGTAGCTCGGCATCGCTGAGAGAGCTGTTCAACCGCTTGGCAAGACCGGAGCGCTGAATCCGCTTTGCACTGAGTTCCGATTCTAGCCGTGTCACTTCTGCGAGTTCGCTGGAGTACTGGCCAGCAGAAGTGATAGTGACTTTCGAGTTTGCAAGAAACTTTGAGTATCGAATCGCAGCCAATTCAGCTTCGGATTGCTTCGATTCAAGCGCTTCGCCAATCTGTTTGGCACGGGTTGAGGCAACGGTGACGCTGGCTTCGCGTTCGTAGATTTTCGCTAGTTCGACCGCGCGCCGAGACATCTTCGTCGCTAGTTCGGGATTGGTGGAGTCAACCGTGACCACGATCTGATTTGAGATCGGGTCTTGTCGAGCGAAGTACATCTTCTCGATGGTTTTGGAATCTAAATTGAATTCTTTGCCCAGTTGTTGCCGAACCGCTTGGCTATCGAACACGCCATGGAGCAAGCTCAAGGGCGTAGCGATGTTTCCGGACATCAAGATTGCAGCAGCGCTGGATTGATCTGGCGAAGCGGCGAGCAGCACTTCGGTGCGGGCTCTCCAAAGTGGAGCTGAAGTCCAAGTGATCGCAAACGCAATCGCGCCGCCGATCAGTCCCCCTGCTAACACCACAGGCCATCGACGCATGAGTCGATGACCTGTAGTTTCTGCTTGTTCTCCCGAGTGCATTCCCTAAATAAATCCGTAGGCAGGTTGCCTAGTAGATTTATCGGGAAGATCGATCGCGAAATGGAGGGCGAACTTCAGAAGAATTGTTAGGTTTTTCAGTTGGCTGACTTAATGTGGTGTCTGAAAGATAGTCTTTTCGCCACTTCACGCCCCGAACGACTTCGGCTTCATAAGCACTAGCTTCTGCCAAAGTATTCAGCTTGTACTTTCGAATCACGTTTGTGAGCACCGTCGTCAAGTTGCCAAAGGTGCCAGTGTTGACCTTCCGGTCCATCAAGGTTGCCATTCCAGCTTCTGACTTGATGAACTCCTTGACCTTAGCCGTGTAAAGCTTGCCGTCCACAGTGACCAAGACTTGGTCGTCTGCCGGATAGTACAGCGCCTTTGCGACCCGAAGCTGGGCCAGCCGGTTCGGAACGCTGACTCTGCCCGCTCGCTGGAACACGGCGATCAGTCGCTTGTCCTGAATAATCTGTGCTGCGGCGTTCGAACCAAACGTGGATTCTCCCGTATCGAGGTTCAAAGCGATCAATTCGCCCTTTGGAGTCACGTCGATTCCGCGACTCTTGAAATCGTTGTCGTAGGCAGCGGGATCGTTTTGCTTTTGCGACAGGAGCACTTGACCGAGGCTCCCTGCGCCTCCGGAGAGGCATGCAAACTGGATGAATCCAACGCTGACAAATCCGGTGTCGTAAGTGTTCACGCTATCAAATCCACCTTCTAGGATCGAGACAGCAGTGAAGACTTTGCGTTCACTTTCACTAATCCCTGCGGAGACCAGCAGCTTCTGGATTTCGTTGGACGGCATGTTGCGCATGGCCTGGCCGCCATCCATCACGCCTTCCCTAAATCGGTAGTAGGCGAACTTTGCACGCATGTTCGGGTTGTCTTCAAACTCGTGCTTGCAATCCGGGAAGATGATCAAGTGTCGCTGAGGGGTGACGACTTCTGCAAATTCGGGCGGATTTGGCATGATTTGGACCAAGTCAGCCGGAATCGGTCCTGGATCCTGTGCGAATTCGGGCACGGGTTGGGCAAGACCTTGAATCTCTTGGTTGCGGGATTGGGCTACTTGAGCGCAATTCGCCCGGTCAAACTTGATCTTTCCTTCGACCCAAGCGTCCCACCGAGTCTTCATTTCGGCAGTGACGGTGATGTTCGTGGCTGGGGCGACCTTGCCTCTTCCCACGTTTCGTTCGTAGTTCCAAATCCATTTTGAGGCTTCCGGGTTCAATCGGACTTGCCAGTAACCGACTTTCGAGGCGTTCGCTGGTGCGCCAACAACGTACGTAACCGTGTCTGCCCAGTAGCGCCGAATGCCCAGAGCGGCGGATTCAGAGAATCCTTTCCGCGCTTTAGCTTCGCTGATACTTGGGATACCAGACAACAGCGCAAGGGCAAGAGTCGAGATCCCGAATGTGAACTTCAATTGAGCCAACCTCATAGTAAGAGCATTGGCTCAATATTAGCGGAAATTCATCCAAGAGTGCTAATTTTGCTGGGATTTAGGCTCGAATCAATGGAAGATGCTCGAACTTTCCAGCCAGCACTTTCTGGCTATCGCCGCCCATCCAGCTATCGAGCGCCGTAGCGTAAACCTGCCTAAAGTCAACCGCAAACTGGACGTCGCCATCATTTAGATTCTGCAAGTCTGGGATCGGGCCATAGAATCCGCCCTTGACCGGCTTGCCCACCACGAACATCGGAGCCGCGGCACCATGGTCGGTTCCCATGCTGGCATTTTCGTAACTTCGTCGGCCAAATTCGGAGAAGACGAGCACGACAACTTTGTCCGCTTTGCCGATCGCTTCCATTTCTCGCATGAATGCGAGCAAGGAGTCGCCAAATCCTTTCATCAGATTCTGGTGAGACTCTGCTTGTTTGGCGTGGGTGTCGAATCCGCCTGCGCTAAAGTACAGCACTCTCGTCGCTGGGGAAGTCGCGATAAGCTGCGATATCTGCTTGAATCCTGCGCCAAAGGCACCATCAGGATAAATCTGCTTTGGTGAGAAGGTTTTGAGCTTATCGCGCAATGTGGCCATCGCGTCCAGTGCGGATTTGTTGGCCGCTTGGACCACGCCCTCACCGCCAGAAGCAGCAGAGCCTTGAATCTCCCGAAGCATTTTCTCGACATCTGGATCACCGACCATCGACTGGATATCGGCGAGAGACGCAAAGCATGGGATCGAAACATCATCTGCTTGAAGTGCTCGCGGCTTGTCGGTCGAAAGCCCCAATGCGTAAACCGGGTTGAGCGCGCCCTTTTCGCTCATGAGGTCGAGGTGGCGACCAATCCAGCCGTAAGGAAGCGCGGTCTCTGGCGATGCCGATTGCCAGATTTCCATGCTCTTGAAATGGCTTCGATTCGGGCGGGGATAACCACAACCGTTCACAACGGCGACTTTGCCTTCTTTATAGAGGGTCTCAAGGCCAGTCAGCGCTGGGTGAAGTCCCATCTTGTCCGAGATTCGAAGGACCTTGTCAGCAGGAATTCCGAGCGTCGGTCGAAGCGTGTAGTAGCGCGGATCGGTGTAGGGAATGACGGTGTTCAGACCATCGTTTCCGCCCGAAAGTTGGCACACCACGAGGATGCCATCCGGGTCGATATTCTTGCCTTGTGCGGTTCGAATAACATCGGACTTTGCAATCGCGCTCAACCACGCGGGCGCGGCCAGTCCTACCGCAATCATCGTGCCCTTTTTCAGCACATCTCGTCTTGACATCGAGTCGCTCATAATTTGATCCTCGCTAGAACTTATCTTATATCGAAACTGTTGTGAATAGTGACGGATGCCTAGGACCGAAGTTCACTGGTATAACCCAAGAAACAATTTTGAACCGCCTCACCCAGTCTATTTTTGCTTCGTTGGTGCTGACCGCACTCACGATGGGAGTCTTTTCAGCCGCACAGTCTGTTGGCCCGGAGAGTGTTGTGCGCCGCTGGATTCGCGCCGTTCAATCAGGTGATGCTTCGTCGGCGTCGGTGCTGATCAACCAACCGCTTCAATCGCAATATTCCGGTTGGCTGATCGACGCTGCCGCTACGTTGCCAGCGGGATCATCTACACGTTTGGTGAGTAAGCAACGAAGCGGATCGCTGGTGATCTTGACCACCGAGCACCGAGTGAATCCGACCATGGCGGCGGCACGGTATTGGGTGCTCCAGCGAGAAGGCGGAAAATGGCGGATTGACCCCCAACGCACTTACCAATTTGTCGACCAAGCCGTACGTATGCCTTGATAGGTCACAATAGAAGCGCTCGAAGTTATGCAAAATCGCTCGCGAATTCGAAATGGAAGAGCTAATCCCATCGTGGTGTTGGGTTTGGCTGGTCTTTTGGTCATCGGCGGATTCCTGCTATTCAATCAAGAATCGCCGGATTCGGCGGGTGCGAAGTTCATGTTTGCTCTTGCCAAAGGTGACTCGGCCAAGCTGACTGATCTCAGTTACATCAGCGGTGCATCGAAAGAGGATATCAAGAAGCAATGGGATTACGCTACGAAGGTGGCGGCGCCTCATTATCTGTTCGCGTTTCGCCTGAATGGGTCCAGCCAGTCGAGCCCGGATGAAGCTTCGGTTAAGGTGATGATGTTCCGCAACGTCGGCGATCCCGGTTCATACGAAGAGAAGTTTGAACTTCCGATGGTGCGAAAAGAAGGTCGTTGGCTGGTCGACGTCGCAGGCATCAATCGTGGGCTTTATCCGGCGCTGCCCAGATAACCGCGCCTGACTATGATTTTTCGCATTGAATCTCCAGGGGCGCACTCGGTTTCGTTTGCCAGCGACCTTTTTGGATGGGATCGACCCAGGCCGATGAAGCGTGCCGGGGATCACTGGGAGCTCTCGGTGGATCTCCCAGACGATTCCCGCGTTGAATATCAATTCGTGGTGGATGGACATTGGACGCTTGATCCGACGCATGACACCCACGTCAGTAACGGCATCGGGGGATTCAATAGCGTTTTTGAAGGCAAGGCATACCGATACGATTGCCCCAACGACACTCCAAAGCAAACCATCCTTCGTTATGCGCGGCAAGTCGCTGGGCACGCGGATGCGCGAACCATCACGGTTTTTGCCCCGGAATCCGCCAAACAGGACCTGCCGATTTTCATTTATGCCGATGGCGGCGATTACGAGACTTTCTGCAAACCGCAGAACATCTTTGCAAATCTCGGACTAGAAGTGGCCACGGTTCTTGTGCCGCCTTGCAACCGAATGTCGGAGTATTGGAAGTCGAGCGCTCCATACGAGGAGTACATCGTTCACGACGTCCTTCCTGCGGTCAGAAACCTCGTTCGGAAGGCGTCCAAGGCGCCACAAGACGTCTATGTTGGCGGCGCGAGCCTCGGAGGATTGATTAGCATGCGAATCGCCCAGCGCTATCCGGACATTGTTCAAGGTGGAGTACACAGTCAGTCCGGAGCTTTTTGGGCTTCGCCAGGGGTCTTGGCGATTTCTGCGCTCAAACGGCTGCATCCAGACCTTAAGCTCTTTTTTGATTGGGGACGATTTGAGGGTGTTTTGACCGTCTCGAACGACCGAATGACGGATGCGCTCCGACGGTTGGAGAAGCCTCACGGAGTGGCGATTTCGAACGAGGGCCACAACTGGACGGCTTGGCGAGCGAGATTTGCGGCCGGCGCAAACTATTTGTGCTCGGATAACTCTAAGAAATCGCTTTAGGTTTGCCAATCATTTCAATAACCCACGATTTTTGCGGGGTTGGCAAACGATATGAAACGATCTCTCATCGCCCTTTCAATGGTGTCGGCACTCGCGTGCGCTCAAACTCTGGGCCAGGCCAATGTGTTTCGATTTAAGCCCGGCGATGGATTGAAGGTCGTTGTTCTCGGATTCTCCGAGTATCAGGGCGACTATGTGGTTCTCAGCGACGGAACTGTGAGCGGAATCGGATTTGGCAACCTCAAGCTCGAAGGATTGACGATTTCTCAAGCTCAGGACCAGATCACAACGCGGATGAAGCGCTATGTCCGAGATCCCAAAGTCTCCATTGTCATCACCCAAGAACGTCAACAGGCGGTCTTTGTGGTCCGAGGTGACGGTGATGCTTCCGCTTCAACATCTGGTGGCGGTGGATACCCGTTCCAGCCTAACCTCGAACTTCGACAAGTCATCGCGATGAGCAAAATGCCATCGCCGCTCGACATGTTTGAAACTCGAATCTATCGGCAAGGCAAACAGGTTGCCACAGTTGATTTGGCAAAACTCATGAAGGGCGACGGTGCCCAATGGAATGGCCCAATGCAACCCGGCGATTTGGTGACGATTATGCCTGTCCCACTTGTGCGCGTTTGGGTGCTCGGACTGGTTCGATCACCGGGCGAAAAGCGCATCCGTTCGGGCGCAGATATTTTCCAAGCGATCGCTAGCGCGGGAGAAATCACCGCTGAGCCTTCAGTTTTTGATGAAATCGAAATCACCGTTCGACGCGGTCCAGAGAACTACACCTTTGCGCCGAGAAGAGATTTTGGCAACAACGAGTTCATGCTCCAAGACGGCGATACGGTCGTCGTTCAGCCTCCACAGCGCCTGAAAGTTTCGGTGAGCGGTTATGTGGCGAAGCCCGGAGATTTTGGCGTTCGCGAAGGAACGACCCTTCCCCAACTTGTTGGCGCAACCGCTGGTGGCGTCACTCAAGATGGAACGGGGGAAGGCGTGCTGATTTTCAGAAATGGTGAAGTGTTGGTAGGCAACGCAAACCCAAGCCCAACTGAACCGGGCATGCCGATTTTGAACGGCGATTCGGTTTATGTTTTGCGCAATGAGCGCGGATTTTATGTGATGGGCAAAGTCATAAAGCCAGGGCTTGTGCCGATGATTGACGGCAGAAATTACCGATTGATCGACGCGATTGGCGCCTCTGGAGGGCTCGATCCATCCGGCTCGTTGCACCGAGTCACCTTGATGACTAACGAAGGCGGCAAACTGGTGGCCAAGGAATACCATTTGGACAAATTTGTCAAAGATGGTGACTTGAGCCAAAACCCAGCCCTCAAAGATGACGACGTTGTTTTTGTCGGCACACCTAAGGGAATCACGTTGCAAGGTGTCAGCCAAGCACTCAGCGGCGCGCTAGTCGTCGAATCTTTACTAAGGCGATAACAACGCCGCATTTGCTTCGCGGGCCATAATCACCATATATGAGCGTGGTGGTTCTGGATGCGCAGGCGATGAAACGGACTTTGGGCCGTTTGGCGCACGAGATTTTGGAGGCCAATGGAGGCGGCCAGAACTTGGTAGTGCTCGGAATCCTGAAAAAAGGTTGGCCGGTCGCCAAGCGTCTCGCCTTTCTGATGGCGCAGATCGAAGACAGCCCGATATCTCACGGGAAACTCGATATTTCGGGCGCGCGCGACGACCGCGAATCCTCCGATCAAAACCAAAGCGAAGTCCCGTTTTCGATCACTGGAAAGAACGTCGTCTTGGTGGACGAAGTGATTTACACCGGTCGCACGATCCGGGCGGCGCTCAACGAAATGCTCAAATATGGTCGTCCGGCCAGCGTCAAATTGGCAGTATTGATCGATCGTGGCCATCGCGAACTGCCGATCCAGCCTGATTACTGCGGCAAGTCGATCGTCACTGCGCCAAACGACTTTATCGAGATGAAACTTGCAGAATTTGACGGCGAAGACGCCGTGATTCATTATTCGGAAGGAGAGAGAGCATGAGTCGAAATCTAACCAGCATTCGAAACCTCAAGCAAAGCGAGATTCAAGACTTGCTGAAGCTTGCGGCAGAGTTCAAAAAGGGCATCAATCACGACACGCCGATGAAGTCACACGGCAACAAGGTGATCGGCCTTCTGTTCTTTGAAAACAGCACGCGAACACGGGTTAGCTTCGAGCAAGCGGCAAACTACCTTGGCTACCGCGTGAGCAGTTTTGCCGCGCAAAGCTCATCGCTTTCGAAAGGGGAAACGCTGAAAGATACGCTGCTGACACTCAAAGGCGAGCGATTGGATGCCTTGGTGATGCGTCATCGTTCCAGCGGCTCGGCGAATCTTGCGGCTCGATTCTTTGGAGGCCCGATCGTCAACGCAGGTGATGGCGAGCACGAGCACCCCACGCAAGCTCTCGGCGATGCATTGACCATCCTGGAAAAGAAACGACATTTTCAGGGTCTCAAAGTCGCCATCGTGGGTGATATCTTGCACTCGCGGGTCGCTCGTTCGAACGCTTGGCTCCTCAGCAAAATGGGTGCTGAATTGCACTTTGTTGGCCCCAAGATGCTGATGCCAACCGATGGTGGAAGGCTTCCAGGTGCGATCCACCACGATCTTCTCGCTGGAATCGAAGGCGCCGACGTGATCATGTGCTTACGCCTACAAAAGGAACGGATGTCAGACGGACTGCTGAGCTCTGTCGGTGAATTCCGCCGGATGTACCAAGTCAATCGAGAAACTCTAAAGGTGGCCAAAGATGATTGTCTGGTAATGCACCCAGGCCCGCTTAATCGTGGAATTGAGCTGGATGACTTTGCCGCAGACGGACCGAATTCGGTCATCCACCGGCAAGTCGAAAATGGAATTTTTGTTCGCATGGCGGCCTTGCACTGGGTGTTTGAAGGCAACGGAGAATCGAAATGAAAATCATTCTGAAAAACGGTCGAATCCTTGACCCTTCGCAAGAACTCGACGTGATCGGCAACGTGATCATCGAGGACGAGGTCGTTGTCGAAGTTGGTTCAGACGTCGAGGTTGAAGAAGACGCTGACGAAATCATCGACTGCACGGGCCTTTGGATCACGCCAGGTTTGGTGGACATGCACGTCCACCTCCGAGAGCCGGGCGAAGAGCAAAAAGAGACGATCGCAACCGCGACTCAGGCAGCTGCCGCAGGGGGATTTACCACCGTTTGTTGCATGCCAAACACCAATCCGCCGCTCGATAACGCGGCGCTGATTGACTTCATCCTAGATCGCGCTGCGAGTCCATTGGCTGGAGGCGTCTTTGTGGCTCCAGTCGGATCGCTCACCGAAGGCAATCGTGGGGACCGCATTTCGAATCTTGAAGCGATGCGAAAGGCCGGAATTGTCGCCGCTAGCGATGAAGGGTGTGCGACACAGAACTCCAAGGTGATGAACCGGGCGATGGAGTACTGCAACCAGCTCGATCTTCCGATCTTGGCCCACTGCGAAGACTACACGCTCAGCGATGGCGGAGTGATGAATGAAGGCGCAGTGAGTGCCATGCTCGGACTCAAGGGGATGCCGCGCAGCGCCGAAGAAGTCATGGTGATGCGAAATTGCCTCCTCTCGCTCCACACTGGGTGCCAGGTTCACATCATGCGGGTTTCGACCTGGGGCGCCGTCGAGATGATTCGCCAAGCCAAATATCTGGGCGCGCGCGTGACGTGTGAAACTTGTCCGCAGTACCTTTGCCTCACCGAAGAGATGATGGCGGACTTCGCACCTGAATTCAAAACGACTCCGCCGCTTCGAACTCAAGTCGATATTGATCTTCTGATGCAAGCCTTGGCCGATGGGACAATCGATGTAATCGCAAGCGACCACTCGCCACACGCGGACTATGAGGTTCAGGTTCCGTTTGATGAAGCACCGTTTGGGATGGCCGGGTTGGAATCTTGCTTGAGCGTGACGCTGACCCATGTGACCCATTCGGGAGTGCTTTCGCCGCTAGAAACCATTCGCAAGCTTTCTACGGCACCTGCGAAGATTTTGCGGTTGGATGCCGGCACCCTTCGCCCTGGGGACAGCCCTGTAGCGCAGGTGACATTGATTGATCCCGAGCTGAAGTGGAAGTTTGACGTTCAAAAGACCTTTAGCAAAGGGAAGAACACCCCATTCAACGGCATGGAATTGAAGGGCAAAGCCGTACTAACCATTTCGGGAAGCGAAATCTACCGCGATGCGTCCTTTGACAATGCTCGAGTAACCTCCATCAATTGACCACAAATAATAACGAAAAAATAGTCGAAAAAGCGAATCGCTCCACTCCGGGGTTTGCGCTTTTTTCGACTATTTTTATTGTTATTTTGCTATTTTTCGCGAGTTTTTTGGTGATGTCGGACGATGTCCCGCCGGACCCAAACAATCCGTCTCTCAATGAAAATAATTCGCTGGAAATTGTTGAGAAAAATATCAAGCGAGGTTATTTTCAACTTTACACGCGGCAATTGGCCCATGAAATATCCGTCGAAAATCGCGACAAAATGTTCGTGAAATTCGCGCGCGAACAAGCTACGTATCTACGACCAGTGGCAGGAACAGAGGTCGCCTACCGAGTTGGTGAAGTGTTCCGCACGGCGCAGTTGTGGCGAGAAGCGGAGATTGCTTTTCGGCGAAGCCTGAAGGAATATGGCACCGATCCGGATCGGCGCGTGAACGATAGCCTGCGGCTTGCACTCTGTCTTGCAAAGCAGGGAAACCCAACCGATGCGATTACCTTGACTAAGGGTACTTTTTCGGCACCCCCAGGAAACAAGCCTCCGATTTTGCTTGCCGTGTATTTGGAAATTGCGCCGGCATTAGAAGGCCAAGTTCCAAATAGGGAAATTGCAACGCTCATTCGAGAAGCGGTTCAACAACATCGATTGGCAGTGGTGGTGCGAGAATCTGAGGCCGGACAACAGTTCGAAATGGTGCGAGATTTTCACATCAACAAAGCTCTCCGGTATGCGGACAAGCTAGACCCAAAACCGGTTGCTGAGACCGGAGATTCGGTCGCAAGCGAGAGCAAAATCGGAAACGAGCGGCCCTGATCCGATCGCGCACAATTCTGTAATTGCGCGCGCCCATCCCCAAATTCTGTTCGGATCGAGTTCACATTGGATTGCAATCTGCTCAATTGCTTGCCCCAGATCGATATCAGTGGGTTGTGGAATCGGGTTTCGAAGAATTGCCGCCGCTTCCATGCAAGGGTCGGCCACGAGCCCCTTTGGGTCAATCACAACGGTTTCTCGCCCGTCGAAAAGGATGTTGTAGTGGTGCAAATCGCCATGTACTGCACAGACCTCCTTCGTGGTGTCCAACATTTTGGTCAGGAACGGATTACGGAGTTCCTCATCACTAAAGAATGAGTGCGCCTCTGCTAACCCATCGAAGTTGCCAATCTCTCTGAACCGGTTCGCGTGGGAACAGAAAACAGTGATCGCCTCTTCGGTAGGAAGAGACGATATGTCCGTTCCTGGCCTGATTCGCGGCATCAGAATCGCTCCATCCTGTTGATCTTCGATGGCAATGACGCCGTGCCCTTGTGCCAGCGTCAGGAATCTCGTTCCAGAGTCGGCTTCCTCGCCAAGCAGAACCACCTTGATCACGTGATTTTCACCAGCAGAAATCACCAGGCTCGTCGACGCGCCAGGGAGGTAATCTCCCAGCGCTAAATCGTGCTTGGACGCCAAGTATTCTGCGGATTTTCGCCCTGATTCTATGGCGCGAATAAATTCGCTTTCCGAACTAAAATTGCTCCGCAGAAGTTCTAACGGGTCAGCCATTGGCGAGCTTGTCGCGAACCTTAATGAATGCTTTTAGTGCAAATTCAAGGTCGTCTTGGCTGTGCGCCGCACTCGGCATTGTTCGGAGTCTAGCCTTGCCCAACCCAACCGTTGGATACACGATGCTCAGTGCATAAACGCCTTCGTCCCATAGCATGCGTTCCATCAGCTGGGCTTTGCCTTCATCGCCCACATAGACTGGCGTGATCGGGGTTTCGCTGCCCATCGTATCAAATCCGTTTTGCGCCAAGTTCTCCTTCCACCATTTGGTGTTTGCCCACAATTTTTGCATCGGCTCAGGATCATTTTCCATGACATCCAGTGCAGCGATCAGGGCGGCTGCGACCATCGGAGGGTGCGCAGTAGAGAAGAGGTACGGCCTTCCTCGATTGATCAACCATTCTTTGAGCGGGGCAGAACCAGCGATGTATCCACCCACTACTCCAAGAGCCTTACTGAGCGTGCCGAGTTGAATGTCCACGCGACCATAGAGGTCAAAATGTGACGCCGTACCGGCACCATTTTTCCCCAAAACTCCGCTAGCATGAGCGTCATCCACCATCACGAATGCGTTGTACTTTTCTGCCAACTCGACGATCTTGGGAAGAGGTGCGATATCTCCGTCCATGCTAAAGACACCATCCGTAATGATCATTCGTTTCTCGAACGATTGTGTCTTACTGAGGATCTCTTCAAGGTGCGCCATGTCTTTGTGGTTGTAAACAAACCCTTCAGACTTCTTATATTTCGCAGGCGAGAGTCGAACGCCATCAATAATGGAGGCGTGATTAAGCTCGTCACTGATGACCACATCTTTGTTGGTCAGGACGGCTGGAATACACCCTGAATTCGCCGTAAATCCACCAGTGAAGACCAGCACCGCATCAACTTTCTTGAATTTCGCTAAGCGTTGCTCGAGCTCATCGTGAACGCCCATCGTGCCGCCGATCCATCGCACAGCTCCTGCCCCGACGCCCCACTTTTCGATGGCATCTAGTGCGGCCTGTCGAACGGCGGGGTGGTTTGCAAGTCCAAGATAGTTGTTCGAGGACAAATTGACGACCGATTTCCCGTCCATTGTCACCCGCCCACCAGCTGGCGATTCCAGAATTCGCGGCTTCTTATAAAGATTTTGCGACTTGAGTGATTCAATTTCAGTTTGGAGCCACGCGGTGAGCGACGTATTCATAGCGTAAGTTTAACTGATTCACTGAGGGTCGAAGGTGCACAAAAAAGAACTCCCGCGACAACAGTCGCGGGAGTTCGAGCTCAGCAGAAACTTCGAAGTTAGCCTTCCATTTCGGCGAGCAACGGTTCAAGTTCTTGATTCTCACCAATGGCTTGCCGGATTTGAGCGGCTAGCCCTTGAGCTTCTTCCTTGCGGCCCAATCGAGCTGCAGCCAAGCCAAGGTTGATCGCGATCGGAAGCGACTGCGGCATAAACGTGATCGCATAGCGCATCGCGTTGTATTGCTCTTCGTGCTTGCCCTGCGGTGCGAGCGCATTGGCCAACTCCACAAACCCGATCTCGTTTCCAGGGAAGAGGTTGATCAGTCGTGTTGCGGCATCTTCAGCATCTCGGTGGTCTCCAATTCGGTTCAATGCAGCCGCGTAAAGTGCCCACATCTTCCAGTAATCGGCGAGCCAGTTGCGCATCGGGCGAAGAATCTTGACCGCAGCTTCAAACTCCTCGGTTTGCATTTTCTCTTCAGCTTGCTGAACAGATTCAACGCGCTTCGGTTGCTCCAATTCGACGAGCCAAGCAAGCACCTGGGCGCGAGTGTTTGGATCAGGGTTTGCGCCCAAAACATCCCGGAGAACCTTTGGCACTTCAAAACTGCGACCAGCTCCCTGTAGGGTCTGCGCATATTCGATTTGAGTCTGAACATCGGTCGGATTTTCATCCAACAGATCTTCGTACAGGTCCATCGCCTTGTCCCATTCTTGGAGGCTAGCCAGCGCCGGAGCATAGAATCGCTTGATGACATTCTTGTCTTCCGACTTTTCCAGACCTTCTTCGAAAACGCGAAGCGCTTCAGCAGTGTTTTGAACCTGCATCAAGCTTGCGCCGAGGTTAGCCCACGCGTGGCTGTTGCTTGGGTTGCTGTCCACGATGGATCGCCAGAGTGGTGGTACTTCGTGGGCGCGTTCCTGCTGGCTGATAACCTGCGCGAGGAATCCCATCGAAGGCTTGTCGTCAGGTTCCATCTCGACCGCCTTTCGGAAATTCTGCTCGGCATTGGCGAGCATTCCGAGAGATTGTTGCGCGATGCCGATACGGGTGATGAGCGCCGGTTCTTTGTCGTCGATCTTCAAAGCGGCTTCGAGAACTTCGATCGCTTCATTGAATCGTGAGGTCGACTGATACAACTCGGCGAGGACAGCTGGTCCGCGAACATCGTCGTTGACGGTTTCGTTCGCCTTTTTCAAGGAAGCTTCGATGTCGTTTGGATCACCGATGCGCAAGTTCATCGCTGCTCGGCAGAGCTGCAATAGGGTGGCGTATGGAGCCTCCCAATCGTTGTCCAAGCTGATGGCTTCGTTCAGCGCATTGTAGGCGAAAGAAGGATTGAAATCAGGGATGACTTGGCCTTGAGTCTTGTCGATGTATTGGAGCGCATCGTAACCTTCCAAGAACCGAACGAATGCTCGGCTGTTGGTCGTGCCAAACAGGTCTTCGTCGGTCGAGGCTTCGCTTGGCAACGGAGTGCCGCCTCTTTGTGCGATCTCTTCGACGAGCTTCCGCATCGATGGGAAGACATTCTCTTCGGTGAAATCGAAGGTCTCTTCGTAGAGCGGCTTCTCATCATCTCGCGAGAAAACTCGAACGGTGAGTTTGAGGTTGCCATTTTCTTCAACCAGCAAACCATCGACGGCGACATTCGCTTCCGCCTGACCAAAGAGCTGCTTGACAAATTCTGGTTCCGACAAGGATTCGGCCGGGTTGGCATTCGCAAATCGTGGTGGGTTGCTTTCATCTATCCGAACGAGATAGTTGACAGAGTGGACCTCCGACCCGGTGCGCGCGCGTACGATCTCGGCGGCGAAGTTTGCAAATTGCCGAGCAAGGGTAGCACGTGTGTTTGGTCCAGCATTAAACGGCAGAACAGCAACGCTCATAACTCAGGAATTGTACCTGCCAGCGCGCCTATCAGCATCAGACCTAGTGCGAATACTGGGGCTAGTTTCGGGCCGATGAAAAATCAAGCACGACTTTGCCCGCTTCGCCTCGCTCCAAAATCTCCATGGCGTGGTTCACATCTCGGAAATCCATCTTGTGGGTGACCACCGCGGACACGTCGAGATTCTTGTTTTGCAGTAGGTCGATCATCTGATCCCAAGTCTCCCAAATCTTGCGTCCGATGATGCCATTTACTTTTAGTCCTCGCATGATCATAGCGTTCAACTCGATCTGCTGAACGCTCTTGGGATACAGCCCTAGCAAGCTGATGCGTCCGCCAGGCCGAGTGTGCCGGATTGCGAGCGGAAGCGCAGATTCGTGGCCGCTCATTTCGAGGCTACCGTCCACACCATCCGGTGCGATGCGAGAAAGCACTGCATCGGCATCTTCTTGGGTTGGGTCGATGATCACATCGGCTCCTAACTTTTCTGCAAGCTGTTTTCGATACGGCCGCACTTCGGTGACAATCACCTTTTCGGCGCCCCACGCCTTAGCAACAGCGATGCTGAAAAGCCCGATCGGTCCCATCCCGGTGATTAGCAATGTCTGACCAGCCACTGGGCCGTCGGCAACCGTGTGCACCGCGTTTCCGAGCGCGTCCAGCATGGATGCCACTTCATGAGGGACAACACGCGGCGTGGTGCGTGCATTTTGCGCGGGCATCACGGCCCAGCCGCCAAATCCGCCATCCACATCAATCCCGAGGAGCCGAGTGTTCGCACAGACGTGGCCTTGCCCCATTTGGCACTGGCGGCAGGTCCCACAAACAATGTGCGATTCGCTGCTGATGAACTCGCCAATACGACTTGGATCGACGCCTTCTCCGACTTCAATGATCTCGCCGCAGAATTCGTGCCCGATGATTCGAGGAGGGTGGATTCGGGATTGCGAGAAGGCATCCCATTGGTGGATGTGGAGGTCGGTGCCACAAATAGAACCTCCTAAAATCTCGACTTTGACGTGCCCTGGTTTGATCTTTGGAGTGTCGACTTCGACAATGTCAACGCCAGGGGCAGGCTGCATCTTTGCAACGGCAAACACGACCTGATGGTACCGCCGAATGACGGATGAATTGGGTCATGCGCCAGCAGCAGAAAACGGCAATTGGGGCTGGATGCCTAACTCGGCCTCGCGGATAGCATCGGCAAGACCCGTGTCACGCACCGCATGATCCATGCCGAAATTGCCAAATCCGAGCGCTCTAAATGCGCGATAAGCCATGTTGTCGGGCTCTTCGGCGACGAGCAACGGGCAGAGCTTGCGCTGGTGGGCAGATAACGCACCGTGCCATGTGCCACCGACCTTAAATCGAGGTTGGACCACTAGTGTGCACTCGGCTGCGGCATAAATCAGCTGGTTGCGCTCCATCGCGGCGGAGGTGCTAAATGAAGCGCCAGACGGGCGCAGAGATAACACATTATCGGCAGACACTGCGCCGTGGCGGGCGATGAAGGGCACCTGATCAGGCTCCGCGTCATGCGTATCCGAACGCACATGCGTAGAAATGGCACAGCAAACCGCGCGTAATCCATGAAACCCGCACATCGGCACGATATTCAGCACTGGCGCGCCGAGCAGCCGTGCGGTTTTGGCCGCCGCCGCATCCACCCCGGAAGCCCCGCCCGTCACAATGCCGTAGCCCAGCGAGGTCGCTTGACGCACGGCATCGGACACCAGGCGCAAAGAATCTGCTGAAGGGCAACGCGACCCTACGACACCAAACCACCGTTTCGGCGAGCGACCCATGTGATACGCAGGACCGCCAGCGCCAACAGCCAGCGTCGGCGCACCCCACAAGACCAATGGTGCGCTAGTGCCCATGCTGGTGAGCCACCGGGCAGGATATGCAGAGTCACCGACCATGCAGATTGAGTCCGCGGCGTGTTTCATGAAATCCTGGCACCTAGATTGCGCGCCCAAAATGGCGGCCTCCGTATCGAAGCCGTGCTGACGCAGCACGCCACGCGCCGCCTTCACAAATGCGTCGAAGTCACCCTGGGAGCAAGAGTCTCCCGAGAGCACAGGCAGATGGACACGCAGGCAATGGAGCACCTGATGGGCGCGATGCCGCGGCGCCCTGGCAAAGCCGTCGCCAGCATCCAAATACAAGCACGCCAGCAATGCGCGCATCCATACTGCATCACTCATCACCAACCATAATAACATATAACTAACAACAATACATATCCATCTACCACAAGCGAAGGCACCTTGGGTGTATAACACTAGCCAGCCTCATCATGCAAAAGCACCCGACCTTGACGTTAAACCGCATCGCCCGAATGCACCAGTTGCAAATCAAAGAATGCCTGATTGTCGCACGGCAACCCCTTTCGATTGAGTTTTGCGACGTTGAGCATCCAGACGAAAAATCGGCGCGCAAACACGGTCCTTGGGTGCCTGTTCAGGCAGGACATAGCTATGGGCCAGCGTATCGCACCTTCTGGTTCCGCATCACCGGCACAGTGCCTAAAGATTGGGCGGGAAAGGAAGTCGGAATGATGGCCGAGATTGGCGGCGAGCGCACGGTATGGATCGGCAATACACCTGAACGCGGCATCGATGGCCCACACGCGGTGTACCGGCTCGCTGATGAAGCAAAAGGTGGGGAGAAAATCGATCTCGCGATCCAGGTGTATTCCGGGAATCCAAGCGTGAGGCTGATCGGAGACACGCCACCACGTAAAGAACTCACCGAGACGGTGAAATCCGCCGAACTCGTGCTCGTGGACACTCACCTCACACAGCTTCACTTTGATATCGAATTCACGCTGAGTCTGATGAAGACCTTGCCGGAGAACGACCCGGCTTACTCAACCCTCCTGCGAGCGCTAAACAGTGTTTGCAACGTATTCGATCCCAGCCAACGAGACACGATTCGCGCCGCCCGCAAGCTCATCAAAGACGCCTTGGGGAGCCTGAATTCCGAGCTCAAACACCAGATCACCGCGGTCGGACACGCTCACCTGGACACGGCATGGCTCTGGCCGCTCCACATCACGCATCTGAAGATGGCGCACACCACGGCGAACCAGCTCTATCTGCTCGAGAGGTACCCCGATTACGTGTTTGTCCACTCTCAGGCAAGTCAATACGAATGGCTCGAAGACGAGAATCCCGCACTGTTTGAGCGTCTAAAGTCCGCGATTGATGCCAAACGATGGGAAGTCGTAGGGAGCATGTGGGTCGAAGCGGATTGCAACATCACCGGCGGCGAGAGCTTGATCCGGCAATTCCTCTATGGCCGGCAATACTTCGAAGAAAAGTTGGGCGTCGTCACCGACGACATGTGGCTGCCAGACGTTTTCGGCTATGCCGCCGCATTGCCGCAGATTCTGAAAAAATTCGGCATCAAGTATTTCTTGACGCAAAAAATCAGCTGGAATCAGACCAACAAGTTCCCACACAACACCTTCCTTTGGAAGGGGATCGACGGCACCTCGATCTGGTCCCATTTCCCACCCGCAGACACGTATGTCGGTAACGGCACACCACAAGAAATAATTGAGAGTGTCCGAAAGCACAAGGACCAAGCCCGAAGCGACCAATCACTGTACATTTTCGGGCATGGTGATGGCGGCGGAGGCCCAACCGAAGAACACTTGGAGCTGCTCAAGCGCGGCCGAACTGCGCCGTATATGCCAGAAATCGAGCTCGGCAAACAAGCGATACAGTTCTTCCGCGAGGCGAAAGCGCGGAGCCGCGACCTCACCACTTGGTCGGGAGAGTTGTATCTCGAAATGCACCGAGGTACCTACACCAGTCAAGCGAACAACAAGAAGTGGAATCGACAATCCGAATTCCTGATGCGCGACGCAGAATGGCTTTGGTGCTTTGCAGGTGATCTGCCCAAGAAGTACCCACAGGCAGAAATCGAAAGGCTGTGGAAGCTTGTGCTACTCAATCAATTCCACGACATCATCCCGGGCTCTTCCGTTCGAGAAGTTTACGAAGACTCGGATCGCGATTACGCTGACATCCTCACCGGAGGGCAGGCGCTCGTTGATCAGGCACTACAAACGATTGGTGAAAAGCTTGGCGCGGGGCCGGATTCAGTGGCTCTGTTTGCCAACAGCTCCGTCCCGAGCCAAGCGTCGATTCCGTGGGAGAAAGATGAAGCCCCAACGAGTATTCAGGTTGGCAACTCGATCTATCCAGTGCAATTGATCGAGCAGTTTGACGAGCGTCAATTGATCTTCGAAACCCCAGAAGCAGCGATGGGGTCCGTTGCCGTTGGCCAGTTCTCCGACACGCCGATCACGACACGTGCTCGGCTCAAAGTTCGAGAACGAAAAATCGAGAATGGGGAGTGGTCGGTCCGGTTTGACACTAACGGAAATATCACCAGCATCACCGCGATTGATGACTCGAATACGGAGTTCGTGGAGGCTGACAAACTCGCCAACGTGTTCCAAATCTTCGACGATAGACCGAATTTCTGGGGCGCATGGGATGTCGATCCGTGGACCATGGAGACCGAACGGTCTTTGTTCAAGGCGGAGTCTGTCGAAGTCGTCGAACGCGGTCCGGTCCGGGTCGCAATTGAAGTCGTACGGCGTATCAGCGATGTCAGCTGGATTCGACAACGCATCAGCCTCGGGCCAACACCGGGGATTCGGTTTGATACGGAGATCGAATGGAGAGAAGCGCACAAACTGCTCAAGGTGGCGTTCCCACTCAATGTCAACGCCAACCGTGCCACCTACGAAATTCAGTTTGGGCATGTCGAAAGACCAACCCATCAAAACACCAGCTGGGATACCGCTCGGTTCGAAGTGCCTGCCCAAAAATGGGTAGATGTGAGCCAAGGTGACCTCGGTGTGGCTCTGCTTAATGACTCCAAGTACGGATTTGACTGTGTTGGATCAACGCTGAGAATGTCGCTCCTGCGCGCCCCAAAGGCTCCAGATCCAGAGTGCGATATGGGCCGGCACCGGTTCAGCTATGTGCTCCTGCCACACTATGATGGTCTTCAGCAAAGCGACGTCGTTGCTGCGGCATACGCGCTGAATTCGCCGCTTCGACACAAGGCACTGAATCCAAGCCAAGGTGTGGCCGACCGACTGCCGAAACTGGTGGGCATCGACACACGAAATTTGATCATCGAGACGGTCAAGAAGGCGGAGCGATCCAATCACATCATCGTCCGGCTGTACGAATGCCACAACTCGCGCGGAGTGGCAAGTCTGACGTGCGCACGGCCGATCCAGCGGGCGTTCATAGTGAACTTGGAAGAGCGCGAACCCCGCGAAATTGAGCTTGTGGACGGCATGGTGCCGATCAGCTACCTGCCGTTTGAGATCATCACTTTGATGCTTGAGGTTTGACCTCAAGCATCAATTCGGAAGCAATTGTTCTGACTTGAACTGCTCGTTGTACAGCTTTGCATACTCACCTTCGAGGGCGAGAAGTTCGCTGTGAGTGCCTCGCTCGACGATCTGCCCTGCACGCATCACCAGGATCAAGTCGGCAGCCAAGATGGTGCTTAGACGGTGAGCGATGGCGAAAGTCGTGCGACCTTCCATCAACTCGTTTAGGGAGTTTTGGATGATCCGTTCGCTCACCGTGTCGAGCGCGCTGGTTGCTTCGTCGAGAATGAGGATTCGGGGGTTTTTGAGAATGGTGCGAGCGATGGCAAGGCGTTGTTTTTCGCCGCCACTCAGCTTGTAGCCGCGTTCGCCAACCACCGTGTCGTATCCATCCGCTAATCCGGCGATATGATCGTGAATCGCCGCCTTTTTGCACGCGTCGATGATCTCCGCATCGGTGGCATCTGGCCTCGCCACGCGCATGTTCTCCTTGATGGTGGTGTGCATCAAGTAGGTCTCTTGGGTGACTGCGCCGATCACTCTGGTCAGCGATTGCAACGTGTAGTCCTGCAAAGGCGCGCCGTCGATTTTGACCTGACCCTTGTCAGGATCGTAGAACCTTGGAATGAGATAGGTCATCGTGGTCTTACCGGCACCGCTATGACCCACCAACGCAACCAATTGGCCCGGTTTCGCTTCGAAACTCACGTCGGAGAGCGTCCACTGAGTTTCCTCGCCTTCGGTGGATTCGTAAGCAAACCATACATTTTCGAAGGAGACTTCGCCGCGCACATCCTCCGGTCGCAGATCGCGAGCACCTTGGGTGTCGTTGATATCCCGAGGCATGTCCAAGTATTCGAAAATGCGGCTAAAGAGAGCGAAACTGCTCATGATCTCGACCTGCGCTCTCAGCAACCCTGTCATCGGGAAGAACAATCGCACCTGCAAGCCGGTAAACGCCATCAGCTTTCCGACCGTAATAGAGCTATCCCCGTGAGTCACCATCAAGTACCCAGCCAGCCAGTAAACGAGCGTCGGAGCCAGTTGGGTGATCATTCGGATCATGCCGAAGAACAAGTATTGAACGACCGAGTTCTTGATCTGCCATCGGGCGAGCTCTTTGTTTTCCTGAGCGAATTGGGACGCCAGCACATCAACGTGTCCAGCGGTTTTAGTTAGCAAGATCCCGCTCACCGAGAGCGTTTCTTGCATCACGGAATTCAGGTCGCTGGTTTTCTCTTGGACACCAGTGCGGACCTTGCGAGCAAATTCACCCACCCATTTGCCAACCACCATGAACACGGGCACCATGGCCAGCGAGAGCAATGTCAGCCTCCAATCGAGCCAGAACATCGCGATCAAAGCGCTGATGACGATGCCAATATTCGATAACTGGTCGGTGAGCGTGTTGCTTACGACGTTTTGAATCCCGCCAACATCGCTGATCATTCGGGTCTGAATCTCGCCGGTCCGAGTGGAGGTGAAGAACCGGAGGCTCATTCCTTGCAAGTGAACATAGAGCTTCTGGCGCAGTTCACACATGATCTCCTGGCCGATGATCACACTCCAGTAACCGTATAGCAAGGTCATACCGGCTCCGGCCAAGACCGCAATCAGAGTCAATCCAGAATAGGTTGCGATCACGTTGAGGTTGCCCTTCGAAAGACCGTCGTCAACGATATGCTGAACCAAAAAAGGAGGCACAATGCCTAGAACCACACCAATGATCACCGCAAAGATCGTTCGTATGACCTGGACGCGATGAGGCGCAAAGAGGCCCAGAATTCGGCGAAGCAATGCGCGATCAAGCTGCCTTTGCGGCTTTTGGGGATTCATGGCTTTGAGGGTACCCTCATAAGTTATGAGCAACTCCGTATTGCTGGCGCGCAACTCGAATCAGGCCCTCGGCATCGGCCAATTCGCGATCGACTTTATGGCTGGAAAGCTTGGCCCTGGTCCGAGCGCAGCGGTGCTGGAACGCACGCGGTTGTTCCACACCGATTCGGTTCTTTGCGGTCTCTCGGCATTAGCGCTACAGACCAACGCGCCGACTATCTTGCGGCAAGAAGCGCTGGAGTATCGGTGCGATGATCCCGAGCGGGCGGCATTCGTCTTCGGTAGCAACCAGGGTGTTGTCGCCGAAAAGGCGATCGTCGCTAATAGTGCAGCAGTACGGGAATGGGATAGTAACGGAACCAACTTTGGATACCGACCTGAACTTGGATTCATCGCCGGTGAGTTCGGACACAACGACTTTTATCCTGTCGTGATCGCCGCATGCCAGCAAAAGGGGCTTGACGGAGGGACGGCCCTGCGCGCGATGGTTTTGCTCGATGAGATACGCGGACGATTAGCAGAAGTCTTCTCGCTCAAAACATACAAGATCGACCACGTCGTGCATGGTGCGATTGGCAGCGCGGCGACTTATGGCGCGTTGATGGGTGCAACCGCAGAGCAGATTGAAAGCGCGATCGGAATGTTCGTGGCTCACTACATTCCATGGCGCGCGATCCGCGCTGGGAAGCAACTTTCAGACAGTAAGGGAGCGAGCGCGGCCATCAGTACCGAAGCGGCAATCCTCTGCATGAAGAGGTCGATGAACGGATTCATTGGTCCGAAAGATATCTTCCGAAATCCAGAAGCAATTTGGAGATTTTTTGAACCGACGACCTCAGGAGCGGAGCGGTGGAAGGAGAGCGGCGACAGTCCGTTTGACCTTCATCTCAGCCACAGCGGTGATGATTTCGCCGTCATGGGAATGCACTTCAAGCTCGGCCTCTATGAGCACCAATCTGCGGGGGCGTTGCAGGGACTGATCGATCTGTTGCGCGCAAATCCAAGCTTGCTGGACGATCCAAATGGCGGCGCAATTGATAAGATCGTGATCAAGGCATACGAACCAGCATTCGGCATCATTGGCAACCCGATGAAGCGTGAGCCAAAGACGCGCCAGTCCGCAGACCACTCGATGGTCTACATCATTTGTACGTTGTTGCGAAAGGCGCTGGAGAACCCAGAGGCGGTGATAGGGGCCGCCGATCAAAATGAGATTTGGAAGTCGCTAATGCTTGATCCGCATGATTTCCATGCCAGCGCGATCTTCAACGAAAAAACGCACCAGCTGATCGCCAAAGTGGAGTTTGAGCATGGCGGCCCAGAATATGATGCCAACTATCCAGACGGAATCCCGACAAGCTTGGTGATCCACTCGGGTGGTGCATCGCTGGACTCGGGCCTTGTGATGTATCCGTCGGGACACGCAAGAAATAAGACGGCCGATTTGCACGGAATCTTGGCGCACAAGTTCGAGTTGCTCGGCAAGATCGCCTTCGCCGATGGTGCCGATGTTAAGGCCGAAGTGGCAAAACTGGAAGCGATCGCCGATACCACAGCATTTGATCTGCCTCACCTGTACGACTTTGTGATCGAATCTCGGCCTGGTTACGAATAAGAAACGGCGGATAACAAAAAAATCGGGTGAGCCAAACTTGGCTCACCCGATTTTGTTTAGCTTAAAAACTGGTGATTACCAGCCTCGGCCGCCGCCGCCGCCACGACCATTGTCGCGACCTCGGCCACCGCCTCCGCCTCCGCGTCCGCCGCCGCCACCAAAGCCGCCGCGTCCACCGCCGCCGCCATCACGGCCACCGCCGCCTCCGCCAAAGCCGCCGCGTCCACCGCCGCCGCCTCCGCCGAAGCCACCGCGTCCACCACCGCCGCCACCGGCTGGTCGATCTTCGCGTGGTCGAGCTTCGTCAACTTTGATTGGTCGGCCCTTCAAAACGGAACCGTCCATCGCTTCAATAGCGGCTGCCAATTGATCTTCTGCGATGTCGATGAATGCAATACCGCGATCGGCCATCACGCGGGCGTTGCTGGGTTGATAGTCTCCGAAGTGCATCAACACTTCTTCTTCCGTTGCCGAGTAGGCAAGGTTTCCGATAAATAGGCGCTTTGTGCTCATTTTCTATGCTTCTTGCAGCATTGCAGGTTACCGACTAACGGCCTGCCCCATGGATAACGAACGGATGACGACTTAATTGAAATGAGCGCCTACGAGCGGAATTACCATCAGGACCATACAAGGCTGACGTTCGAAACTGGGTTTATCACCCAATTACGAGTCAAGTATAGCTGAATTCAACCAGAATGCAACAACTTCGGGGGATAATTAGCGGCTGTGAATCAAATTGGGCCTCAGCGCCAACTCCTCGCCGCTAGTGGTTTCATTTGGTTTTTCCTCATGGGATGCTTTGTCACCATGAGCGGGCCGGCGGGAATTGCCTTGATTCGAAAGTTTGGCTTGCCTCTCGATTCGGCCCCCCAAGTCGCCACAAGCTTCTTCATCGGATCGATGGGAGTCATTTTCGCGTCCGCAGTATTCTCGAGGCTTTTTGCCGGTGTTTGGGTGCCAAGGGTTTGTGCTGCTCTGTACTTCGCGGGGGCACTCATCGCGTCACTTTCGACTCAATGGAACGCGCTCCTTCTTGGGGTCGGAATGATCGGAGCCGCCAACGGTGGTCTATCAATCTGGTTCAACGCCGAAGTCGCCAAACAATTCGATGGCCCAAAAGTTGGAATGTGGTTGACCATCGTCAACGGATTTTGGGCAGTTGGCGCGATTTGCGGACCTTACCTTTTGTCCCAATTTAGCCAGACCCCTCAGATCCCATTTTGGTTTCTGTGTGGGAGCGCGGGAATCGGATTGTTGATGACCTTCGGTCTCAGGCAAACCGATCAGATGGAATCCGAATCACATGATCAAACCTCAAAGCTTCCAGGCCGTGTTTTCGGCCTCAGCCTCCTGCTGGGGATGTATGTCGGAACAGAAAGCTCCTGCATCGTCTGGATGACCCAGCATTTGATCTCGGCGCACGGAATGAAGCTAGAATCTGCGGCCCAGATCGGATCGATGGTTTGGCTAGCGTTTGCGGTCGGCCGATTTGGAAGCGGCAAGATGCTACAGCGTCTCGGTGCACCAATCTTCGTGGCGACTTGCATGGCGGTGGCGTGCGGCGGGCTTCTGTTGACGATGAGTTCAACAACGGTCGTCGCCGGATATATTTTGCTTGGCTTGGCGATGGGGCCGACGTTTCCTTCGGTGATCCTCTGGGGGACGAGCCTGACCACGCAAACGCACAAAGCGACCTCGATCATGGTGATCGGCGCGGCCATCGCGGCTGCCGTGTTTCCGAACCTCGTCGGTTCAATCGTAGCCAACCAAATGTCACAATTGCCGATCGTGCTGATCGTAGGATTTGGGTTGATCGTGGCCCTCGCCACGGCCTGGCGAAAGGACTTTGTTCGAGCTTAACCTAGCTCCGGTACAATCCTGCTTGAACGATGGATTATCGACGCCAGTACATCAAACAACTTTTTGAACTTGCCCCCGGCACAGAAGTTTCGGCCTACGGATGGGTGAAAACCCGTCGTGATAGCAAGGAAGTGACCTTCGTCCAACTGAATGACGGGTCTTGCTTCCAAGACCTTCAGGTCGTGATCCCGAATGGTGCCGTTTCAGACGAGATCGTCAAGAAGATGACGACGGGTGCAAGTGTTTGCCTGTCTGGAAAGATCGTCGAGAGCCCAGCCGCCGGGCAAGCGGTCGAACTGCTTTGTAGCTCGGCAGAGCTGTTTGGAGAAGCCGATCCAGCCACCTATCCGCTGCAGAAGAAGGGCGCGACGATGGAGTTCTTGCGCGAAATTGCGCACCTGCGTGGTCGAGGAAACACGTTTGGCGCGGTGTACCGCGTGCGAGCAAGAGCAAGCTACGCCATTCACAAGTTCTTCTCAGAGCGAGGCTTTCACAACATCCACACGCCGATCATTACCGCTAGCGATTGCGAAGGTGCCGGTGCAATGTTTGCCGTCACGACTTTGCTCGAGCAAGGACATCCTGATTTTCCAGCCAAGCTCAAGCTAACCGATTACAAAGAAGACTTCTTTGGTAAGCCTTCTTACCTCACGGTGAGCGGCCAGCTTGAAGCGGAAACGATGGCGCTGGGCATGACAAACGTGTACACGTTTGGACCGACTTTCCGCGCTGAAAACAGTTCAACCAGCCGGCACTTGGCCGAGTTTTGGATGATCGAACCGGAGATGGCGTTCTGCGATTTGGAAGGCGATATGAACCTCGCCGAAGAGTTTCTGAAGACGGTCATCGCCGACATCATGGACCACTGTTCTGCCGATCTCGACTTCTTCAACAAGCGGATCGAACCAGAATTGCTCTCCACGCTCAACCACGTGGTGGAATCCGGTTTCGAGCGAATGACCTACACCGAAGCGGTGAAGCATTTGCAGGCAAGTGGTGAGAACTTCGAGTTCCCGGTGGAGTGGGGCACTGACCTTCAGAGTGAGCACGAACGATGGCTCACCGAAGTCAAAGTCGGTCGCCCAGTGATTCTCACCGACTATCCAAAGGACATCAAAGCGTTTTATATGCGCCTGAACGATGACAACAAGACCGTCCGCGCAATGGACGTGTTGGCGCCGCGCATTGGCGAGATCATCGGGGGTTCGCAGCGCGAGGACCGACTGGACGTCTTGGAGCGCAGAATCTTGGAAATGGGACTTCCTCTCGAAGCGTACTGGTGGTACCTCGACTTGCGCCGATTTGGATCGGTGCCACACGCCGGATTTGGGCTTGGGTTCGAGCGGCTGCTCATGTATGTGACAGGAATGAAAAATATCCGCGACGTGATTCCGTACCACCGCGTTCCGGGATCGGCGGAGTTCTAAAATTTGGCTGAAAGGCTCCTCGATAAATCGGCTTTTCTGAATGGACTGACGTGCCCGAAGAAACTCTGGCTGAGCATTCATTCGCCTGAAATTGCGGAGCCGATCAGCGAAGGAGGCCGATTCCGGATGGAGATCGGTCGCGAAGTCGGCGAACTCGCGCGACTTCGATTCCCGCAGGGTGCTTTTCTGCAGGGGCTTTACCTAGAGGATTGCCCCGGCGACGTGGCGTTTGAGGTCACGTTTCAATCTGAGAACTTTCGCGCGCGTACCGATATCTTGCGGAGAAATGGCACCGGTTGGGATCTCATAGAAGTCAAGTCTTCGAAGCGAGAATCCACCTCACACCTGTATGACCTCGCGTTCCAGGCGATGGTGATGAAGCAGGCTGGCATTGAGCCAATTCGCTGCTTGTTACTGCTGGTTAATGGCGATTATGTGCTGCCGGAATCGGGCAAGATCGACCCGGAACAGTTCTTTACTCAGGTTGACTTGACTGAAGAAGTTCTTGCTGCTCAGCCGAAGGTCGAGGTGCTCGCGAACCAATTTCATCATCTGATTCAGTTGGAACATAAGGAGCCGCCAACGCCCGACTTTTTCGCCGCTTGCAAGGAATGTAGCTTCAAGAGCTATTGCTCGGAGTCCTGGCCAGAGCATCCGGTTTCGGTTTATCTTTCGCGGAGCAAGAAGCAGATCGAGAATTTTCGATCCAAGGGGATCATTGATTTTCGGGACGTGCCACAAGGCGAATTGACTACATCCATCCAAAGGAGCTGGCACCGCGTGCTCACGAACGATTCGATGGAAGTCGACCCCGACCTGGCCGATAGGATCGCGAACCTCGAGTATCCAGTGTACTGCATCGACTTCGAGACGGTAGGCCACTTTTTGCCTTGGATCGCGGCAGTTCCTTCGTACCAAAAGTTGCCTGTCCAGTTTTCTTGTCACCGCATCAATGCGCCCTACATCAATGGCGTTCATCCAACGGTAGACCATTTTGAATACATCTTCCGAGGGGATGGCGACCCAAGAGAGGAATTCGTCAAAGCGCTTTCGGACGTACTCGGAGATCACGGTTCGGTGATGCATTACTCTGCCGCCGAAAAAACCGAGTTGAGAAACTTAGAGACGGCTGAAATTCCTGGAGCGAAGGAGCTATCCGATCGACTCATACCAAGATTCGTGGACCTCGAAAAGTGGATCAAGGACTACTTCTGGCATCCAGGGCTCGCGGCAAAGTCTTCGATCAAGAAAGTGCTACCAATCTTAGCTCCCGATCTTAGTTACGACAGCCTGGAAATCAATAGCGGTGAGACAGCAATGGTCCGGTATCAACGAGCGATCACGGGCAAGTTGCCAACTGCGCAAGCCGAAAAGACCTTCCAAGACCTTCTGGAATACTGCAAGCTTGATACTTGGGCGATGGTCCGGATCATATGGGCGTTGCAAGACGCGCTGGCTGGAAAGAAGTTCTAGCGAACTGCTTCTCAACCCATTGGATGCCGGTTGAACGCAGAGTATCTGCCGGTGATCGAGTGCTCGAGTTGCCGCTCGATGTCCGAAAGAAGCGTGCTCGCGCCAAGCCGGAAAAGATCGGGCTGAACCCAACGAACGCCGAGTTCCTCCTTCATCATGATCAGCCAATCGCAAGCTTGTTTGGCAGTGCGGATTCCGCCAGCCGGCTTAAATCCGATCATGTAGCCTGTTTTCTCGTGGTAGCCACGAATCTGCCGCGCCATCACGATTCCGACGGGAAGAGTTGCGTTGGCCGTCTCTTTACCGGTGGATGTTTTGATGAAATCGCTTCCCGCCATCATGGCTACCAGACTTGCCCGGGCCACATTGGTAAGGGTGGAAAGTTCGCCAGTCGCTAGAATCGACTTCAAGTGAGCTTCACCGCAAGCTTCGCGGAACATCTGAACTTCGTCGTACAGGGCTTGCCAATTTTCATTGAGAACATGTTGCCGGCTGATCACGATGTCGATCTCGGTGGCACCAGCGGCCACGCTGGCTTTGATCTCGTGGATGCGCTCTCGCAGAGGCGAAAGTCCGTGCGGGAATCCTGCCGCCACAGCCGCAACCGGAATATTTGTTCCTTGAAGTGCCTTGACCGCGACTTCGACAAACTCGTGGTAGACACAAACTGCCGCCGTGGTGAGATTGAGGTCTTGTGCGTCGAGGGCCTCCAACAGTTCTGCGCGAACAGGATGCTTCGCCTTGTCGCAAAGTCGCCGTACAGTGCCGGGAGTATCGTCTCCGCTCAAGGTGGTCAAGTCCATCAAACTTATAGCCTTTAGGAGATAAGCGGCTTGATGGTTTTTCTTGACGGTGCGTCGACCAGGAAGAGTGGCGGCGCGTCGTTCGGCGGCACTTCGATTGACCACCGTTCTCTCCACCCAATCGAGATCCAGCGGCATGCCAGGATTTCGAGTGACGTGAAGCTGCTTGTTCTCGACGCGGGCCATAGGCTTCTATTTTATCCGAGCAAGGGCGAAATCAATGACTTTGCCTCAAGATTCGTCAAAACCCGGTAGGCCGGACGGTACTTCGATTCGTACTTCGGGGAATGGTGGATCGCGGGGAAATCGAGTTGCTGGACCTTTTCGTTGAGCGCAATCCAAGCTTCGTGCTGGAGGTCAAACAACTCGTCCGCGCGAAGCCTGTTGCCCAAATTTTGCCAACAACTCCGCAGAAGTTCTTTGTCTGGAATAACGCTTTGCGCCGAGCGAACAAATGCCTGGAGGAGCGCTTCAGGTTCTCCGCCTGCTTGCTTATACGGTCTCAGATTGAGGCGCACCAAGCCGCCACCATGGACCAATTCGACCAGATGTGGCTCTTCATCCAGCGGAGCGTCAAGCGTCTCCCATTCTCGTTCTAGCCACCGCCTGGGTCCTTCGTCCGAAGTGATCGCATGGTCAGCCCCACAAGCGGCGTGCAACAGCCACTTGTAGGCATCTTGCACCTGCAAGTCAGGCGTCAATGACCACTGCTCGATCGCGAAATCGAGCAAATTATCCAAGGCGCGGGGTGAAATCGGTGTCGGGTTTCACTAGTCGGCAATAGGCCGCCATCAACCTAGCGCAGTTCTCAACGTCAGTGAGAGAGAGCAACTCTACCGGAGTGTGCATGTAGCGTAGCGCAACGCCCAAAATCCCAACCGCCATTCCACCGCGACTGATTTGCATCGCATTGCCATCGGTGCCTGTTCCACCGGGTGCCACGTCAACTTGGTACGGAATGTTCTCCTTTGCAGCGCCCTCTTCAATCATTCGGAAGACGACCGGACTCGCATTGGCGCCGCGCATCACGCTCGGGCCCTTGCCAACGTCAAGCTGACCATATTTGGTTTTTGGAACACCCGGGTAATCGACCGCGTGGTTGACGTCCACGGCCAAGCCAGATTGAGGATCGATGGCAAAGGCAGCAGTTCGTGCGCCACGCAATCCGATCTCTTCCTGAACTGTTGCGACGGCATACACGCCAACGTTAGGATCGAGTCCGCCTTCTTCCTTTAGCAATCGCAATGCTTCGGAAACGATGAACGTGCCCATCTTGTTATCGAATCCGCGCGCGCTGGCTCGATCTCCCATCAGCATCTGGAACTCATATTGATAGGTGGCCACATCGCCCAATCGGACCACGGCTTCGGCTTCGGCTCGGGTCGAGGCTCCGATGTCGATCCACATCTCGTGGAGCTCTGGCTTCTTCTTGCGCTCTTCTTCGGTGAGCAGGTGAATCGCTTTACGTCCGATGATGCCAGCGATCTTTTCCTTTCCGTGTACCCACACGCGCTGACCAATCGGAACCATCGTGTCGTGCCCGCCTACGCCGCTAAAGTACAAAAGCCCCTGATCGTCGATGTAATGCACGATGAATCCGATCTCGTCCATGTGACCCGCCAACATGATCTTCATCGAAGCATCGGGGTTGAGCACCGCCCATGAATTACCATGGCTATCGGTGTGCTGGGTGTGGCTGAATCCGGAGGTGTAGGACCGGAAGACTTGTGCCGCTTTTTCTTCGTAACCGCTCGGGCTAGGTGTATTGACGATTTCTTTGAAGAACTCAAGAGATTCAGTGCGCATTGGCTCAAGCATACTCAAGCCAGCGAACCGAAGGCAGGTCAGAAGAACTTTGGACCTAATCGCGCCGTTTGTACGTGTTTAACCTTAGGGCGGAGAGTTTCATTTTGCAATTATTAGAAGAACCAGAAATCAAGATCGAAGAGCCAGCTGAGCCAGTGCTCGCAACTATGGAGGGTCGGTTCAATTTCGGTCCGTTCTTCTTTTGGACTGCGGCGCAGTTTGCCGTCGTGGTTGGTCTATTCGCCTGGCTCATGCCGGCGATGTTCCGGCAGGAACTCTCGATGCCGCTGCAAATCGTCGGGTGGACATTTGCGCTGGGTTTGCCGCTGAGCCTGTTCGAATATCTCTACCACCGATATCTGCTCCATTCCGCTGTGCTTCCGTTCCTTGGGATCATGCATCAATGCCACTCTGACCACCATGGGTTGACGAATGTGAAGGCTCCGGTTTCTCCGAAGACACCCGATAAGCTGGTGGAAGTCGACAGCAGGTACCCGATCGTACACGAGCACCAAGAAGAGTCGATGCAGTTCCCGCTGTTTGCGATCTCGATTTTCTTTGTCATTTTTCTGGTTCTTCTGGCCGTGCCAGCAAAGCTCATCTGGCCCGATCAGCCAGTAGTGCTCGCCACCATCTGCACCGCGACGTTGTCCTACGGACTCTATGAGTTCTGGCATGCGATTTTGCACTTGCCGTTTGACAAGTACTGGCAGCCTGCGATGAACCATCGTGTGTTCGGAAAGTTGGTGCGATACACCTATGGCTTCCACTTGATGCATCACTGGCGACCCACGACCAATCTAGCAGTCGTTGGATTCTGGGGGATTGCGATCTGGGATCACCTTTTCCGTACCCATCGTCGCCCAGAAAACATGCCGCTCGACAAAGCACAAGTGAGCTATAACGACGCCAAAATCGCTCGCCCGATCTGGCCGATCAGCCTTTTGGATAAGTGGCAGCCTGGAATGTATAAGGGTTCGCGCAAAATCGAGCGGAGTCTTGCCAAATTGTTTGGGATCAAATAGGCTCAAATTGCACGAGCGAAGCGGTTCACGCTTCATAATGGAACCAACAATCGGAACCAACCATGACCGTCAAAGAGATTTTTGAGAATTTGGATTACGGCACCGCGCCCGAGTCTCCTGATTTGGCCAAAGAATGGATTTCAAAGCATGGGCCAGTCATGCCGCAATACATCGGTGGCGAGTGGGTGGTCGCAGATGAAAGCTTTGACTCTCTCTGCCCAGCGACAACCGAGCCGTTGACCAAGATCTCCCAAGGTTCCGACGCAAACGTAGATGCTGCAGTGAAGGCCGCTCGAAAGGCATCAGTCAGTTGGCAAAAACTCAGCGGTTTCGAGCGAGCGAGATTTCTCTATGCTATCGCGCGGCAGATTCAAAAGCACTCGCGGCTATTTTCCGTTCTGGAGTCTCTCGACAATGGCAAACCGATCCGCGAAACGAGGGATTTAGATATACCGCTTGTCATTCGCCATTTCTATGCTCATGCAGGATGGGCTCAGCTTCTGGACCGCGAGTTCCCAGAATACGAAAGCGTCGGAGTTTGCGGTCAGATCATTCCGTGGAATTTTCCGCTCTTGATGCTATCTTGGAAGATCGCGCCGGCTCTGGCAGCAGGGAACACGGTGGTGTTGAAGCCTGCCGAATTCACCTCATTGACCGCGATTCTCTTTGCCGAGATTTGCGATTCGGTTGGACTGCCAAAGGGCGTCGTCAACATCGTGACGGGTGACGGCCGTACAGGCAAGGCGATCGTTGAGCATCCCGACATCGACAAAGTGGCCTTCACCGGCAGCACCGAAGTGGGACGTATTTTGCGCAAGGCTACGGCCGGCTCCGGCAAGAAGTTGAGCCTGGAACTCGGCGGGAAATCGCCGTTCATCGTGTTTGCAGATGCTGACTTGGATGGTGCGGTCGAAGGCTTGGTTGACGCGATTTGGTTCAACCAAGGTCAAGTGTGCTGCGCAGGTTCGCGACTATTGGTTCAAGAAGGAATTGCGGACAAGTTCCACAAGAAGGTCAAGGCTCGAATGGAGCAGTTGCGGCTCGGACATCCGCTGGAAAAAGGGATCGACATCGGAGCTGTGGTCGATAAAGTGCAGTTGGAGCGGATTGCTGGGCTCGTCAAGCAAGGCGTAGAGCAAGGCGCCGAACTGCACCAACCCTCAACGCAATGCCCGACTAGCGGGTGGTTCTATCCGCCGACTTTGCTCACAAATGTGAGTCCGTCGAACATCGTTGCGCAGGAAGAGATTTTTGGACCAGTGCTGGTGAGCATGACCTTCCGAACTCATGCCGAAGCGATCGCCCTCGCCAACAACACGGTTTACGGATTGGCATCCAGCGTTTGGACGGAAAACCTCAACTTGGCACACGATGTTGCCTCAAAGATCAAGGCGGGCACCGTTTGGGTGAACTGCTCAAACCAGTTTGACGCCAACTGTGGATTTGGCGGTTATCGCGAATCTGGATACGGACGTGAAGGCGGCAAAGAAGGGTTATACGAATACCTCAAGCCAAAGTCGATGTTCGGCTCACCAATTCAATCGAAGCCGGTGCAACCGATCTCCACAAGCGAGAAAATCGACCGCACGCACAAGAACTATGTCGGTGGCAAACAAGCGCGTCCCGACGGCGGATACAGCCTGACCATCAAAACCAAATCAGGATTTGAAGAGGTTGGGCGCGGCAATCGAAAAGATATCCGCAATGCAGTCGAAGCCGCGGAATCTGCCCTTTCCGCCTGGAGTAACCTCGCCGGTCACAGTCGAGCGCAAATCATTTATTACATCGCAGAGAATTTGGCCGCCGAGCGACAGCTTTTTGTCAACGCTCTCGGAGGTGACTCCGCCGCCGAGGAAGAGTTTGATGCTAGCCTCGATCGATGCTTCTATTACGCGGCTTGGGCTGACAAATACGATGGCGCAGTTCACAACACCCCTATGCGAGCCGTGAACTACACGCGGAATGAAGCCATCGGTTCCTGCGGCGTGGTTTGCCCCGAAGAACGGCCACTGCTCGGATTCTTGAGCACCGTTCTCCCGCTAGTGAGTATGGGGAATACCGTTGTCGCAATTCCAAGTGAGTCGAATCCAATCGTCGCTTGTGAGCTTTATCGCGTGTTTGATCAGTGCGATCTTCCAGGCGGTGTGATCAACATTGTGACTGGGCTCCACTCGGAGGTCGTCCCGAGCCTCGCGGAGCACGACACGCTGCAATGCGTTTGGCATTTTGGCGACGCTGAAACGGGCAAGGCGATTGAACTTGCGAGTATCGGCAACCTCAAACAGACTTGGTGCAGCTTGGGCAAATCGGTGGATTGGATGGCCGCCCCGAATCCTGAGTTCTTGAGACGAGCCGTTCAAGTCAAAAACATCTGGGTTCCTTACGGAGCTTAACAGAGAAGTCCGAGGCCGGATTCTGCGATCAGTTGCGGATCAACATCGCTGGGGTGCCCGTTGCCCCGCAGGACGACGCCGCGCTTGGTGTACGGTCTGTAACGCGCTACCGCCAGCTCGTCCGGGCCAAAGAGCGAAACCACGGGCGTTCCGACCGCGGCTGCAATGTGCCCTGTTCCGGTGTCCGTCGCGACGTGAAGCGCGCTTGCTCGGATAGCTTCCAGGCTGCCACGGAGGCTAAAGGCTCCGACTCGGTCGATCACTCCATCCATTTGGAGGGCAGGGTCTTTCGGACCACCGACGGTGACGACAGGAAATCCGGCTTCGACGAATTTCGCGGCGATTGCTTGCCATTGTTCTTTGGACAGCTGCTTCTTTGCAGAACTTCCACCAGTGCAGATGGTGACGAACTTACTTTCGGGCAACTGCTCTGGTACCGCAGAATGGGGCATCAGCGGCAGAGTGACGTCAGCAAAATCGTCCAGTGTGCGAATCACCTTCATGTGGTGATCCACCCAATGTGTGTCTTTGGGTCGAGGAATCGGTACCGGGTTTAACCGCTGTGAAAGGGCGTCGGTCGCGTGCACTGCAACTCGGACTGGCGCACCAGATAGCCGGACCAATAGTGCCGTTTTCGAATGACCTTGAAAGTCGATGGCGACATCAAACTTGAATTTCCGGATTCGAAGGTAGTGGTTTAGCTGGTCTTGCCACGTGCGCAATGAGTATCGTTCTCGCTTCCACTTGTCGCGAGGGAAGCGCATGATCTTCTGCGTGAGCGCTTGATGGTCTATCACCGAAGCGCAGGCAGGTTCGGTCGCCCAAGCTATCCAAGCATCGGGATATTTTTCTCGAATTGATGTGATCGGCCACGCCGCCATAACGCAATCTCCGATGGCGCGAAACCGCACAACCAGGATTCGTTTAGGGGCATTCATAGCATGCCTTTTCCGCGCGCACTACGCCACCGATCGTGGAACCAGAGCCACTGCTCGGGGTGCTCGGTGATGATCGCTTCGAGGGTGCGATGGATCGCTCGCATCATGCCCTCGCCTTTGGTTTCATATCCCGGGTCTGGAACAAGCGGCGGCAAAAAGACCGTTCGATATTTGCCTCCGCCAAGCCGGATACAAAAACCAGGGATGACCGGAGCGTGTGTTCGGTCGTGCAGAACTCCAGGTCCGAGCACCGTACCTGCTGGATGGCCGAAAAACGGAATGTAGACTTCCTTCGAGTTTTGATCGGGCAAGATGCCCACAATCTCGTTAGCTCGGAGCTTTTCGAGGATCGGCCGCGCCGCGTTTCCTCGGGCCAAAACCTTCGTGCCGCTGTTCATGCGCATTTGATTGAGAATCCCGTTGACCCCTTCGTCGTCCGCATCACGAGCAACTACCGTGAGTGGGTAGCCATTCAGACTAAGCCAATTCGCGAGACGTTCCCAGTTTCCAAAATGCCCGGTGATCAGAAGTGCGCCATTGCCGCCGGCCAGCGCACCATCCAGGTGTTCAAGTCCAACCACTTCCATGCTCGCGTTGATCTCGGACTTGGTGAGCTTGTCGGATCTCAAGAAGTCTGCTGAAACGATGCCGAAGTGTTCGAATACCTTTTCTGCGGTCGACTCGCGCTTCTCTTCGGACCAGTCCGGAAATGCCAGCTTTAGATTTTCCTTAGCGCGCTCGAATCGCTTTTTGCCAACCCGCCGAATGAGGCGACCGAGTTTTGCACCCGTTTCTTCCGCTTGGGTAGCCGACTTTCTTCTCAGACGCTTTTGAACATAGCGGAGGGCGGCTGCCCCCAGCTTGCCTTCAAGCTCCTTTTGCTTTTTTGATTTCATGCAGTCTCGGCGCCAAAGTGTCTTCAACGAATCTCGGCGGATTGATTTTAGCAGGGAGATGCACAATTCGAACATTAAACTGCCCAATATCAGTGCGTTCCCGCAGTTTCACCCAGTCTTTTGCGGTGGTGATGATGGGGATTTTGGGATCAAATTCTTTGAGCAATCCAGGCTCCTGGAGCGGATGATGGTCAGGATAGTTTCGGCCATGAACAACAGTCAGCCCCAAAGTTTCGGCGGTCACCATCAGCCGGAATGGGTTGGCAATGGCAGTAATGATCTGCACCTTTGAACCTGCATCGAGGGGCGCGGGGCTGAGGTTCGCGTCAACCAGCCCATAGCCTGAGAAGTCAAGTTCAATATCGTCGGGCAGCAGAAAGTCCGCTCGAGAGCGATGGGATTTTGGCTCCCGGTAGGGCCCGGCGGGCAAACAAAGTGGGTTGGCGACCTTTGGTGGGTCGATCAAAATCGAAATATCTTTCTTGAGCGGCTTATGCTGAAAGCCGTCATCCATCAGGAGAACGGCGTCAGGGAATTGCTTGGCGCAAAGCTCGGCGGCTTTGACTCTAGCCCTCCCTACGATGATCGGAATTTCCGGCAGAAGCCAACGGATCATCGCCGGTTCATCACCCCATTCCAACGGATTCAGCGGGCCGTCCGGCGCAAGCGAAGCGCCTTGACTTCGAGGAGAACCGTACCCGCTAGCACCGATCACAACTTGGAATCCTGCTCGAACCAAATCCGATGCAAGGGCGATGGTCAGTGGAGACTTGCCCATACCGCCTACTGTTAGATTGCCTACGCAAATGATTGGCGAATGAGGTTTCTGCGGTGATTTTATGCCGAGAGCGTAGGCTAATTCGTAGGTCTGCCACCCGAGATAGTACAGTAGGCTCAACGGCGACAATGCGAAGCTTTGAATGTCTAAACGATGGTGGCTGAGTTCCAATGCCGAGAGTTTGGCAGACTCAGAAATGAATCTGCCCAGCTTGTCATCTTTCGACAAGCTAGGCAAGGATTTTGGTTAGGCCGATTTAATCGGGAATGATTTCGAATTTCTCGACCGGTTCTTCGACTTTCGGAACGATCAGAAGGGTCTGTCGATCGGTAAAGACGACTTCCAGTTTGAGTTTCTCCTTCAGCACGCGCAAAGCGTAACCGAGCGAAGTGGCGTTCAACTTGAAGTCGAGCTTGTACTTTGGAACCGACGGGTCGACTTCGATCGTGATTTTGGCTTGCTCACCGAGACGTTTGAAAACGTCGGCGACGGTGGCTTTGGTAAAAGTACCGCTTACCGATCGCTTAAGGACTTCCTCGGAAAGTTTTCCGGTTCGGACTGGGGCGATAGGTTGAGGCTTTGAGACGGTCGAATTGCTGTTGGGAGTGTTGTTGGAGTGAGTCGTCGGCGTGCTACCGGGACGTTTCTTCGAGATGTAGTAAATATCGTTCTGTACTTCATAGGTTAGGCCAGCCAAGCGACATACGATTTCCACCGTTTCATCAAAATCCATCGAACTGAGGGACAAGAAGAGTTCTGTGCGTGGAACCGATTCGATAACGTAATTTTTCTTCGCTTGTGTAAAGAGGTCGTGAAGAACCGCTCGAACATCGCTTCCCTTGGCGCTGATTGATATTGACGTCGGGGACGTTTTGACGGTTCCTTCGTCCACTGAAAGGCCCATAGCCGTCAGCGGAAGCAGGATCAAGATTGCGATTGTTGTGAGGATTTTCATGGGTTTGATTTTCCAATTGAGGGTTTATAGTCGATTTCCGTTTTCGTCATAAACGGTGATGCCGCCAGGGACGGCTTGCTTTGGCTGCGGTTTTGCCGCAGGTTTGGTTTGAGCCTTAGCCGGAGATTTTCTGGCGACGGTCGCTCGGCGAACGGGCCGGCTGATGGGTTGTTGCCGAATGACTCGTGTTTTGGGCTTAGGAGTGGCAGCCGGCTCTGAGACAGGCTTAGTGTCTTCGATCGGCTTTTGCTCGGCGACCGCGCTAGCAACAACCGGTTTCGGGGTTGGCTTTGCGGCTGGGGTTGGATTCTGGGCGGGGGTTTTTGCAGATGATCCAGGGCTGTTGGTGAGAACTCGTTCACCGAAAAGTTTGGTGGGATTGTTGGCGAGCGTGCTCATCAAGAGCAAAACGCCAGCCAGGACGACGCTGTAGATGAGCGTCTTTTGATTCGCGTTGAGATTCAGCCCGAACTTCCCGAACTTCTTGGTTGCCGGAGTTGGGCTATTCATCTCATTTTCTCGGGACTGAACCACGGCCTGCGCCGGGGCATCCGGGTTTGGGACATGGTTTAGCGACTGCACCGAACGTTGGCAATCCAAACATTCGACGAGATGAGCTTCCAACGCTTCCAGTGCCTCATCCGAAAGCTTGGCACCGGCGGTATACCGCTTGAGCTGCGCCATTGCTAACTGACATTCGAGGTTTTTTAGTTGCATTTCCTGACAATCCACTTTAGGTTTGGGACCCTAAAACCAGGGCACCTGTTAGGATTGTCGGGTACGACTTTAGTGGACTTTAGGGCGATTTTAGATTTCGCGACAAATTATCGCGCGAATCGATTTTTGAACCCGAAAAAGGACAACAATGCACTCTTGATCGCCTTTCAGAATCCACTTCTTTCGCAGGGCAATCAAATCCTGTTCTGTGCCGCGCTGCTTGATCTCCGGCGTTTTTGAATCGAGCTTCTTGAGCGTGGACTTGATATCGCTCACATCAAACCGGCCGTACCAAAGAACTCGGTAACGACGAAGCCAAGGCGATTCGATGGAGTGATCGGCGGTCAGATATCCTGGCGAGTCTCCTAGTGCTGCGGCGTTAAAGTTGCCAAGAGCATGCGCACGAACCGCAGCTGGATCCGCATCATACAGGAATTCGCCCGGCTCATCTATGACCGCGGTGATTGGCCGGCTAGCGAGCGATTCGCCCGATTCAATGTGAACACAGCTCACCGAGTAATCGCGATCTGGAGACTTCCAAACACAGGCTTCGCGGCACTCTCGGCCAAAACTGACGAATTCCGTCCTTCCACCAAGCGATTCTAAGTACGAATCCGGAACGACTGGACTGAGTTTGATGCCGAGCAAAGACAGGTGCGAGCCTCGAGAGGCGATCTCCGACGGATTGGGCAGATATTCATCGGGATCGACGATCCTCTTGCCGCCTTGCCGCCTGCCAGGATCAGCAAAGGCGAATTCAAAATTCGGGTGAAGCTCATAAGAGTCGATGCAACGGATTTCGCCATTCAACGACATCGCTTCGAGATTGAACTCTGCGTAGAACGCTCGCTCGGGATCAAGTTCGGCACCGACAAGATCGCAGTGTTTTGCAAGGGCCATTGAATCAGCACCGATCCCGCAAGTCATATCGAGGACTCGGACGCCAGGTGGAAACCGATCGGCGTGATAGTCCGATACACGGTGATGAGTCGCTTGTTCAAGGGCTTCTTTGGTGAAGAGGAGCCTCTCGGGGTGAACAAATTTTGCCCCCGCTTTTTTGCGGAGTTCTGATTGTTGAACCGCCCAAAGGGCTGATTCCTGCCCAAATTGACGGGTCAATTTCTGTATAAATGCTGGCGAAATTTTGTTGCCTTCGCAAGCTTCTAGAGCCAAAAAGCCGTTCAAAGGGGGTGCAAATGAGTTCAAAGTGGCTAAAAACCCCCGTAATTCAGCGGGTGTTTTTGAACCCTGGTAATTCGATCAGGATTGATCCTGGTAGTTCGACGGAAGAAAAGACGTGTCCGATGCTGGAAACAGCGAGGGCAAACGTGGGAGGCCAGGGATTGGCCCGCATCTTCACGGAGGAACTCAAAACTTATGTCGTTTAGAATCAACACAAACATTTCATCGATGACGGCGATGCGCAACCTGTCAGAGACTAGTTCAGCAATGAACACGTCGATGACTCGATTGTCTACCGGTCTTCGAATCAACTCGGCAGCCGATGATCCAGCGGGTCTTATCGTCTCCGAGTCGTTCCGCGCTCAAATTTCGGGAATTGATCAAGCGGTTCGCAACAACCAGAATGCCACAAACTACGCCAAGACTGCCGAAGGCGCCTTGAACGAAGTTAACAAGCTTCTGACTGATGCCCGATCGTTGGCAGTTGCTAGCGGCAACGGTGCCGTTCTCAACGATAGTCAGCGACAAGCAAACCAGCAACAATTGAGCTCGATCGTGGGTTCGATTAACCGAATTGCAAGCCAAACCAGCTTTGCTGGCAAGAAGTTGCTTGACGGTTCGGCTGGTGTGACCGCAGGCGTCGCGAATACTTCTAAGTATGGTTCGATCAGCCTCAGCGGTAACTTCGGTGGAACAGCGATCACCGGTGGATCGTTGGTCACGGTCAACGTTACGACTGTTGCTGAACAAGCAACTGTGAACTCGACTGCTACTTTCGCGTCTCTTTCGAGCACGATCACCAATGCTTCGACTTTGTCGGTTAACGGCGTCTCGTTCAACGTGACTGCTGGTCAAACGGTATCGTCGCTGCTCAGCGCGATCAATGGTGCTTCGGATCAAACCGGCGTCACTGCTTCGCTCAACGCATCGAACACGCTTCAGTTCAACACTAAAGCTTACGGTGCAGATGCAAAGGTGACCGTCGTTGACGGTTCCGCGAACCTCTTCAGCGCTCCAGCAACCGATGCTGGTGTCAACGCTGTCGCCGACGTCTCGATCGACGTCAACGGTTCGACATCGGGTGGTTTGACCACAGTTACCTTTAATGCAGGTAGCGGTCTGACTCTCCGAGACACCGCAGGAAACGCGATCACACTCTCTAGCGTTGGTAACGCCACTGGTGCTACCCTCGCTGGTCAAACTCAGGTTGGTTCTGCCAACTTCCAGATCGGTGCTAATGCCGGCGAAACCGCAGCATTGTCGATCGGCAACTTTGCCGCTTCTTCAATCGGTACTGGCGCAGTTTCTGGTAAGACAATGGCGAACATTGACCTGCTGTCCGACAGCGGAGCTACTGATGCTCTGTCGGTGATTGACAAAGCAATCGCTGACATCAGCTCGGCCCGAGGCCAAATCGGTAACTTCGTTAAGAACACGCTGGAAACGAACGTTCGATCGCTGAGCGTCGCTCGAGAAAACTTGAGCGCAACAGAATCGGCCATTCGCGACGTGGACGTTGCTCAGGAAATGACCAACTTCACGAAGCTGCAGATCCTTCAACAGAGCGGTATGTCGATGCTTGCTCAAGCGAACTCTGCACCGCAATCGGTTCTGTCGCTACTGCGATAATCAAGTCGTCTCCTAGTGACGTTCAGGACAGCCGCCAGACTCCTGGCATCTAGGAAAAACAAAATATTCGCCATGGCTAGCCCCCCGAAGGCTCGCCATGGTGCGTGAACGATGTAGCACGGACGCCACGCTCCTTCTGACCGGAAGAGGCGTGGCGTTTTTACGTATACTACGAGAGTCTTGCGCCTTGCCCTGCCAAAGTTTTTTCGCATCGATCCTCGAATAGCTGGCTCGCTTCGAGATCAGCGGGCATCCATTGTAAAAGGGCTCATTTGTGTCGGCATCAGCTCGCTCCTCACCGCCTCGATGATCCCGCTCACTGAGCGCGCGATCCGAGCGATCAGCAATTCGGCACCCGTACGGTCCGCCGCTGTGCCATTTTTGAGCGAACTCAAACAGGAACTCGGCGTTGACGAAAAGCCGTTGCGTGAGGCACTCACCACGCAACGCTACGAACCAAGCAAGCTGCTACCGCCTGCGGCTGATCTGGCTAACCGACTGCAACTGCCGGTCGAAAAGGTAGAAGCGGCGTATCGAAACCTTGCTCCTCGCGAATCAGAAGCTGAATCGAAGCAGCGGCAAGACGCCGCCCTGAACGATCTTGGGTTCATCTGCTTGAGCGTAGTTGGGCTGTTTATCGCCAAGTATTGGTTCACTCGCGGGCAGGCATATTATCTCACTCGGGCAGCCAACCGCCTCGCCGCGGACCTGCGCATACGGCTTTTTTCGAAGCTCCAAAGGCTCCCGATTCAGTACTACTCAAACAAGCGGATCGGCAGTATTCAGAGCGTCCTCACCAACGATGTCAACGTTTACCAGACCGCTGTGAATTTGATTCGGGACAGCATTGACGGGCCGTTCAAGGCCATCGCCGCTTTGGTCACTATCTTCACTATTCAATGGCAACTCGCTCTGATCGCGATGCTCTTCATCCCCGTTTTGGCAGCATTCGTCCACCGAAACGGTCAGAAAATGAAGCAAGATCAGGGCGCGGTTCAATCCGATCTTGCCGTTTTGACTGGGATGGCTTCGGAAGCACTGAGCGGCATACGCGTCGTTAAGGCGTTCGCCGCAGAACAGCGAATGGTCGGCATCTATCAAGGACTTGTCGAATCTTCGTTTACGAGCCAGATGCGCGCCGCAAAGCGATTTGCCCAGCTGCGGCCGATGGTCGAACTCGTCGGAGCGATTAGCCTTGCGACGATCCTCTATATCTGCGGTCATCTCGCGAAGGTCGGCACTTTGGAGATCAGTCAGATTGTTGCGCTCACTTTTGCGCTCGATATCATCAACCAAGGTGCGCGAGCACTTTCGAATGTCAACAACACCTTCAATCAGGTTCAAGCCGCGGCCGATCGGATTTACTCAGAAGTTCTCGACTGCCCGGATGAAGTGATGGCTTCTGGCACGAAAGTGCTTGAAAACCCGGGGATTCGAATCGAGTTTCGTGACGTCTGCTTCGATTATCCGGACGGGACCCGTGCGCTCTCGAACGTCAGTTTCGTCATCGAACAAAACAGCTCGCTGGCGTTAGTTGGGCCGAGCGGCGCAGGTAAGACGACCATCGCCGACCTGATGCTGAGGTTTTATGATCCGACTTCCGGTCAAATCCTGTTTGATGGCGTGGATATCCGCGAACTTGATCTGAAGTGGCTTCGTGGCCAGTTCGGCGTGGTCCCTCAACAGACATTTTTGTTCGCTGGTAGCATTGGCGACAACATCATGCTGGGCAAGCCGGATGCCACTGAAGCCGAGCTTGAACGGGCCGCAGACATGGCCCATGCAGGAGTGTTTATTCAGCGACTTCCCGAACGGTTTGGCGGCATGATCGGGGAACGTGGAGCAAAAGTCAGCGGCGGAGAGGGTCAGCGGTTGGCGATCGCGCGAGCAATCATTCGCGAGCCAAAAATCCTGCTGCTAGACGAAGCGACTAGCAACCTTGATACAGAAAGTGAACGCGCGGTAACCGAAGCCCTAGACGTTGCAATGCAGCATAGGACGACGCTATTCATCGCGCACCGCCTCAGTACAGCCATGCGCGCGACGCGGATATTGGTCCTGCGCCGTGGAGAAGTAGTCGAAGTCGGGACCCCGTCAGAGCTGATTTCGCGCGGCGAAGCATTCGCCAAGATGTACCAGGCGTACAACTCCGGACTGATCGAAGATGGCGTCGGATAGCTTTTCCGTAACAGATTTTTCGGTGGGATACGACCGTCAATCGGTCCTGTCTGGGTTCAATTGCGAGATTCAACCGGGGCAAAGCGTGGCACTTTTGGGGCCAAATGGAAGTGGTAAGTCGAGCATTCTTAAGTCCTTAATTGGCAACCTCCCGCCGATCCAAGGCATTGCACGTTATAAAAGCGAAGATCTTATCCGGATGTCTTCTACCCAGCGCGCGAAGTACCTCTCGTTCGTACCGCAAGGCGAGCCACCAATCTTCGGATTCTCCGTGATCGAGGCAGTTCTGATGGGCAGGCACGCTGCTCTAGCGGGAGCGGTGGAAACCGATGAGGACATTCAAAAGGCGAGAGCGGCTCTGGAACAAGTTGATGCCTTGCACCTCGGTGACCGCGTCATCACCGAACTCAGCGGCGGTGAATATCAGCGAGTTCTGCTGGCAAGGGCGATCGCTCAAGAAGCCCCCGTACTGTTGCTCGATGAACCGACAGCTCATCTTGATTTGAGGCACCAGTTGGAGCTCACCGGAATCTTCAACGATTTAAGGAAAGCTGGCAAAATGCTTCTTTGCGCTATCCACGATCTAAACATCGCGCTCCAGTTCTGTGATCAGTGCATCTGCCTCAGCGACAAAGTAGCCGGGGAGCAAAAGCCGATTCGAGAGGCAATCAATTCAGGTGAAGTCGGGCGATGCCTCGGAGTCAACTTCGAGTGGCTCCAAGGTTCAAGACGGGACTGGGTAACGCCGGTCTAAAGCTCTAGCGGCCAGACGCTTCTTCGGTGTACCATTGACTTCCTGTTCGCCCGCCTTCTGGCGGTGGTGCTGGCTTCGAGAGGTCCCGAGCTGGCACAGTCGGCTCACCTCGCCCTGGAAACGAGCCAGGAGACGTGACTTTGCCCTTCGTGTCCGCCCCGACTTCCTTTAGCGCGTTTTTCATATCCTGCTGGCGTTGAGAATCCGACATGGTTGGACCAGGAGTAGCGAGGGGTTGTGCCTCTTCGGCTTCATGCTCATGCCCCATGTGGTCCAAGTTTCCGCCAGCAGTCGCCTGCTGGGTGTTGTAGAATCCTATGCCGCCAACAAGTGCGGTAATAATGAGGATAGGAATAATCGGTTTCTTTTTTCGTCGCATCCGATTGACTGAAGCTCCAAAGAATATGATCGTTTTGCGCAAACAGGAAGTTCCAACGCAATGAAGAAGGTACCCGGAATTGCGATTGATGCACGGTTATATAACGGGTTGAGCACCGGAGATTCCACTTATTGGACCCAACTGATCAATCATCTGCTGAGCAAAGATCGCCCCTTCCGAATTGGATTGTTCTCTGATCGGCCCGCACCTGAGATCGCGCCGAAGGTTGTAAAGCAGCATTGGAGGGTCGTGCGAGCCATCCATCCGAGAGTTTGGAGCCTGCTCGCCTTTCCACTTGCCGCGCGACGACTAGGCTACAAACTCATTCACACCCAGTACTCCGTTTCGCCATTTGCTCCAGCGGGAAGCATCAGCACGATCCACGATATCAGCTTCAAAATCGGTCCGGAGTGGTTTCAGTCCGGCGACTTGAAGGTGCTGAATACTTCGATTCCGATCACCATTCGAGATGCGGGCGCGATCATCACAGTGTCCGAAAATTCGAAACGGGAAATCGAACTGTTTTATCCCAATGCGGTTGGGAAGACACACGCGATCCACAACGGTCGGAACTTAAATCTGACTCGAATCCCAAAGGATGAGGCGCTTCGAATCGTCAAGACCGCCGGAATCCCGACACCATTTGTGCTTTCGGTGTGTTCGATTTGGCCACGAAAGAACATCGCCCATATCATCAAAGCGGTGGACGCATTGCCGGTCGATGTACCACACCGGCTTGTTCTTACTGGCAGGAAGCACTACGGCGAGCTCCCGATGAGCAACCGAGCGCACTTTACGGGATATGTCGATGAAGGATTGCTTTCTGCTCTTTACTGCGCAGCGGACTTGTACCTTTGTCCGAGCTTGCACGAGGGATTTGGAATTCCACTGCTTGAAGCTTTTCATGCCGGCTGTCCCGTGATCTGTAGTGATCGCGGCGCATTGCCAGAAGTCGCGGGCGAGGCATGCGAGATCGTCGGGCTAGAATCGGTTCAGGATTGGACGGCGGCGATTCGGAACCTGTTGGCTGATTCCGGTAAGCTAGAAGACTATCGTCAAAAGGGGTTTGAGCGCGCGGCGCATTTTGACTGGGAAACCGCCGCAGATCAAACTGCAAAAATCTATGAATCCTGCCTTCAAGATCGAGCCTGAATTGTTGCGCACGGTGGCCTGCCCACGGTGCGACCATCGGCCCGGTTTGACCCAGAAGGATCAGTATTTGGTCTGCCCGGATTGTGGCGCGAAGTACCCAATTGTCGATGGAATCCCGCAGCTTCTCCCAGAAGACGCCGAGTTTGAGAATCAATCAAAGTCATGAGTGCCAAAACGCTTCAAATCTTGATCTTGCACGGTCCAAACCTAAACCTAACGGGTTTTAGGGAGCCGGATATCTATGGCAAAAAGCCGTTAAGCGATATCGACGAGATGGTTCGCAATGCCGCCGAGAAACTCAAAGTAGACGTGCGGATTTTGCAGTCAAACCACGAGGGAATCCTCATCGATGCTATCCAAGAACACCGAACCTGGGCGGACGCAATCATCATCAATGCGGGTGCGCTAACACACTATTCGTACGCGCTCCGGGACGCCCTCGCAAGCGTTCGATTGCCGGTCGTCGAAGTCCACCTGAGCAACGTCTATTCCCGCGAAGAATTCCGGCACAAAAGCGTGATCAGCCCCGTGGTTGTTGGTCAGATCGCCGGGTTCGGCGGCTTTGGCTATGTGCTGGCCATCGAAGCGCTTCAGAACCTGCAAATCGAAGTCATATGAGCCAACTCAAGCGTTTACAATCTGCCATGACCGCCGCTGGCGTGGAGCATTTGCAAATCCACGAACCCGCCACCTTGCAATGGCTAGCCGGTTTCACTGGGAGCTTCGGAATTGCACTCGTCACCCCGAATGAAGGCGTTTTCATCACCGATAGTCGGTACACGATACAGGCCAAGAATCAAGTCAAGGAACTCGACGTCATCCCGCATGACCCCAGCAAGGTCATTCAAGATGTTGTTGCGGACCAAGTGAAGCGACTCGGCGCCAAGCAACTCGCCTTTGAGTCCAGCGCGAGCTACGCGCAGGTCGAAGCCTGGCGGGCGAAATACGATGGGGTTGAACTTGTTTCCTGCAAGAACTTGTTGACCGATCTTTTCAAGATCAAAACCGCTGATGAGATTGCTCTGATCAAAGAAGCCTGCAAGCTCGGCGACGCCTGCATGCAACGCGCAATTTCGATGATCCAAGTCGGCGTCTCCGAGTACGACATCGGACTTGATATCGAATTCTTCTTCAGGAAGCAAGGCGCGAAGATTGGGTTTGATCCGATCGTGGCCAGCGGTCCAAATAGTGCGCTGCCTCACGCAAGACCTTCGGAGCGAAAGATCGAACGCGGAGAATTCGTGACCCTTGATCTGGGGTGCAGTTTGGACGGCTATTGTTCAGACATCACTCGCACGGTTGTGGTGAGCGAATGCTCCGATCGGCATCGAGATATCTATGAGCAGGTGCTCCGCGCCGAAGAAGAATGCTGTGCGGCACTCGTTCCTGGTGCAAACGGCAAGGATGTAGACCAGCTTGCGCGAGACATCTTGAATGAAAAGGACCTCGCACAGTACTTTGGGCACAGCCTCGGCCACGGGCTCGGCAGAGTTGTTCACGATCCAGGCAGGTTGTATCACACCGCTGACGAACCGATCGTTGCCGGACAAGTGTGGACGGTCGAGCCGGGCGTCTATATCGAAGGATTTGGCGGCGTCAGGATCGAAGATGATGTGGTCGTCACGGCATCTGGCCCTGAGATCATCACGCACACTCCGAAAGCGCTTTTGATCGTCTAAACCCAGCATGGACGCATCTGTCAAAGGTTTTAAGACCACGCCAGAAGCCTCTCCGGCTGACATCAAATTCCGTAGTTCTGAACCTTCGGCGATCGTCGGGCCAGCTTCCTGTGGGAAGTCTCGGCTACTTGCTTCGGTCGCTGACGAACTTCCGCGCGGAACCCCAGTTCTGGAGCTAGATACTGAAGTCAAGGTTGGGCGAGTGACGCCGCAAGGGATGCTTAAGCACGTCAGCCCGGACCGTATTGCGGAGTTGTTGACCCTGACGGGTCTTTGGGATGTGCGCCGAAAGAACGTGCAATCGCTCGGCCCCGGGCATCAACAAGCCGTGACTGCGCTCCAATTTCTATCGCGGCCAAACCACGTGGTCCTGTTGGATGGCGCGCTGGATCTGCTTTCGCCTTGGGTGATCGATGGCGTGCTCTCGGAGATGTTCAAGCTCCAGTTTCCATTGGTTATCGCCACCACCAATCGCCCGGAAATTGCAGAGAAGTTTGACCGGCTCCTGGTTCTGACCGAGCGCGGGATGCGTTTCGATGGGCGTCCACACGACTTCACTCGGATGGTTCAACCGGATGAAATCGAAATCGAGTCTGACGATACTTCTGCGATTCGAGCGCTGGTGGAGCCGTTCCAAGTCCAACTCGACATTGACGGTCGAACGATGCGGTTTCAGGCCCGCGACGGCCAAGAATTGGCGGCAAAACTGATTCGCGAAGGATTCCCACACATTCGGTTGATTGCGGTGAAACAGCCGACCTTGGCCGATGCGCTCAAGCTAGTTCTGCGTTAACGTGTAGCGTTCGCCATTGAGGGTCGCCCGTCCGGTATTCACCAAAAAGTCTGCCAGTGCGCCCGTGAATTCTCGCGATGTATCGAGGGATTCTCGCATTAGGGCTAGATCGAATTTTGGAGGCAACTGCTCGACCGCCTTTTGGAATGATTCCTGAGAGATCGCGATGCCAGGGGCGAGCAGAACCAGAATCCCGCAATCCGCACCTATTTGGTAGGCCGCTTCGACGGCTTGAGGTGGGATGTGCAGCAGTTGTGACATCTGCTTGACCGTTGGCGGAGCAAGCTGAAACTCTTGAAGTTCATGCACGATTCGGTCCAGAGTCTTGCCCGCATTTCGCGGAACCTCGATGATAGCTTGGGGCGGGAGCCAACCTTTGCTGGTGACGCGGATTAATCCTAATCGCTGGAGTTCTGCGCCAGCCCGACGAAGGGCGCGTCGGGTCAGCCAATAACCGAGTGACTTTTGCACCAGTTCAGGGTCGAATCCAAGTTCCTTTGGATTTTCAGAATGCAGTTGATTGACCTTAGTGACGAACTCCTGCTGGAAGACTTCGAAGGACTCGTTGAGGAACCAATGTCCTCCCACGCTCACGACCTTACCAGAAGATTTGATCGCTTCAAAGGCATCTCCAAGTTGCTGGACAGAAGTCTCGAAGTGCTCGGCGACTTCTGTCGAATCGACACCCTTGGGACATTCGGTGATGATTTCGAAAATCTCTTCGATCAGCTGATTCGCGCGCATCAAGATGCTGGCGTCCCGAATGTGATCAATTCCATTTCGCCATCTTTGCAAACCCAGAGCGGAAAATCGCCTTGAGTACAGCTCGCACCAATCTGCCAATCTTTGCTCATCGCAAACACCACGCAAGGCAGTTCGTGCACCTTGGGTTGTCGCCGGAGCATGTGATTCACGACTTCATCGCTGGCTTCCTGCGGTGTCATTCCATGGCGCATGTTTTCGACTGCACGGAACGAAGCGCAAGCCTTCCAAAGTTCTTCGCCGTTGCCAGTGGCTCCAGCGGTACCGACTTCGTCATCGGCGTAGATCCCAGCCCCAAAGATCGGTGAATCTCCAACCCGACCTGGTTGCTTGTAGGGCAGTCCACTGGTCGACGAAGCCGCGAACAGCTGTCCATTTTCCCCGCCAAGCATGGTTACGGTGTCGGAAATTGCATGAACGTACTCTTTGATTCTTTCCGGGTTTTGGAGCCAAATGTCGTATTGCGCGGCCACATCTGGGGTGACCAGATTGCGTGGCTTCATCCCTCGCTCGATGGCGTATCGTCTAGCTTGTTCGCCGGCGATCATGACATGCGGGGTGTCTTCCATCACCATCCGCGCGAGAGAAATTACCGGCACAATTCCGCGAACAGCGCACACGGCGCCGCAGAGGTAGTCGCTGCCCCGCATCATCGAAGCGTCAAGCTCGAGCTCTCCGTCCGAATTCGGGATCGAGCCGAGTCCGACGAGCGTCAGTGTCGGGTCTAACTCGGCGGCGGCGAGCCCAGCTTCGAGTGCATCGAGTACGCTTCCGCCTTCACTTTTCTTCGCCCAAGCGGCGCGAATGGCGACCTCGCCGGGTTCTTTCCACGATGAAAGAATGATAGATTGACTCACAATTGGAACCTAGTCTACTCGCGGCGCTTGGCTCGTTGTGGTCCAAAAAGTGCGGAATTCCGTTCAATATCGAGGAGTTGCGTGAATTCTTGTACCATTGCCAGGGCATCTGATTCGAAGTGATAACTCCCTGCGATTTCGCCTTGCCAGATGGATTCGACCACCCAATCTGGCACCGGGAGGAATACGATTCGTTGCGGCGCGTCGAGTTTAACCGGCAAGATGATAGCGGTCACTCCTGGCTTACTGAACACGATTTCGATCGTTACCGAATCTGGAAAATATTGCAGAGTCCCAAGCTGGGGATTGCCGATAACCCGCGCTTCCTTCAAGATGTTTGGATCAAATTCACCCTGGCTAGGCTCGCGGGACTCGAGCACGTCGTCGAGAATCTCGCGTTGCGCTTTGGCGAGCCAGGTGTTGAGCTTCATGAAATGAAGTCTACCAATTCGCGGCGGACTTCCTGGATGACTTCCGCATCCAGAGAATTCCCAACAAATGGAGCGAGGTGCAGCCGTGCAATGCCAGTGGAGTCAAGAACTTCTTTCGCATTGTGAGCGCGAATGCCGCCACCGGGCAGCAGTTGGATTCTATCGCCGAACTTCTCGTTTAGGCTTCGTAGAGTGGATGCACCTTCAAGGGCGGACTTCGTTCCTCCGCTGAGAAGAATTCGGTTGAATCCGAGCGCAATCAACTCTTGGCAAGAACGGTCCAGATTTGGCGTGTGATCGAACGCTCGATGGCAGATAAACTCGAGGCTGGGCGCAGACGATTGGACGTGGGCCATCGCAGGCGAATGGAGTGTATTTGAGGCAGTCAAAATGCCAAACACGATGCCATCCATGCCCTCCTCCGCCATGATGTGCGCGTCTTCGACCATGGTTTCGATTTCTGATTTCGAGTAGGCAAAGTCGCCGGGTCGTGGGCGCACCATGGAGTAAATAGGTTGTTGAGTTGCCTTGCGCGCCTGTCGAATCAAGGCTAAGGAAGGAGTTAGCCCGCCGACTTCGATCCCTGTACAAAGCTCAAATTGAGTCGCCCCTGCGGCTTCGGCGACGCGAATATCCTCAACCGAGCAACAAACAATCTCGAGCATCATTTGAGTGGTTTCAACTCTCCTTCAAGCATCCTAGAATCAACATCGAAATCATAAACTCCGAGGAATCTTGCATGCGATCCGCCCTGAGCGACCCAGGTCGATCCGTGCAGCTCCGGCTTTTCAAGAACGGTGTGAGAATGGCCTCCAAAAATAAGGTCGACCGCTCCGGTTTCGGCTAGCTTGAGGTCTTGGCGCATGCCAATGTGGGTGAGAGCAATCACAACATCGCAATCTGCGCGGAGTTTGTTGCCTTCTTGAATCGCTGCGGCGATCGGGTCAGTCCAGATGAACTCGCTAGCGTGCTTGGAAACCATCTTTTCGGTGACCATTGGTACCGAAACTCCTAAGATTCCGACCTTGATCCCCGCGACGCTGATCACGAGAGATGCTGGTAGAACAAGTTTCCCAGAGCTTTGAAAAATCATGTTCGCGCACAAGATTGGATGTGCCGCGCCAGCGATCTTGGAGTTAAAGACTCGCTCGATGACGTGAGTTTCGCGATTTCCAATGGTCGAAGCTGTCAGTGGAATTTGCGAAAAGAGATTCCAAACCGGTTCCTGCCGCAAAGGGATTCCGAGGTTTCCAGTTTTGATCGCATCGCCCGAATCAAATATGAGGCAATCCGGAGTCTTGAAAGACTGTATGCGCGCGACTTGCTGCTCGGTCAAATGACCGTGAAGATCGTTGAGGTGGAGAATCCGAAGGTTACGCTTTGTGCCCAACGAAGTCCAAAATCAGCATCAAGCTGACAAATCCCACGCCGAGATAAAACGTGAGCTTATTGATCTGATCGTCAATCGTCGCACGACCACCCTTAAACGTGGTGCGGATTTGGCCACCGCCCGACATCGCATCTCCCTTGCTTGTGAGGAGCACGATGATGGTGAATAGCAAGGCGACAAGCACGGCTACTCCCAACAGGACTTGATAGGCGGAATCGTTCACGACAACCTAAGATACCCGCAAGAGTGGTCCAAAATTCAACCACTGGCTGGCAAGGTCGATCAGGAAGATCAGCGAAATGTATCCGACGAGGATCAGCGGTAGGCCGGATTTTGCAAATCGAATCCAACCTGACGGCGCAACAACCGGGTCGCTCTCGTACCGGGTGAGCAGTTCTTTTCCTGCGCGAATCCCGGCTTCGATCTGCCTTTTGTTCGGCGGGCGGGTTGTGAAATACAGTTGCAAAAACGACCCTATGGATTTCCAGCCGAAGATAGTGACCAAGGCCGCGGCAAGAATTTTGAGTTCTGGGTCTATCGGGAAAGGCGCGAAGGCGATCCCAAAGAACAGGCCCATCCCAGCGGCCAGATTGGTGCCGCATCTCGGATGGACCCTGGGCATGCGACGGACGATATCGGGGTGTAGCTCCTCGCCACGCTCGATGGCGTGTACGACCATATGCTCTGCAGCGTGATATCCGGCCATCGGCACTTGCCGCAATCCGATCAAGAACAGTAAGACGCTCGCAGGTCCAACGACGGCATTGATCACATTTACCGGCGCGTGGAGTGCGGTCAATCCAGCCTCTAGCCCCATCGATGCAGCGTCTGCACCAAGATGCAAGAGCCCGAGCAACATTCCGGCAAGGATGAGGTGCCACGTGGTCGCTCCTCCCGACGCTGATCCATTCGTAAGATAGACCGAAACCGGAGTGGCCATCCCTCCGACGACCATCGGCCGGAAACTGAATTCGGACGCGGGGAAGAGGTGGGCGGGGGTGAGCACTCCGACCAAGTTGTAATCGCGGTCAACCACCAATGCCGCTTGGGCACGCGTCTCCTCGAACACGCGCAATGCCTCCGCTCCAGGTGCCGAGGCAAAGATCATTGGGACTTCTGTGGGAGGGAGGACATCTACCCTAGCCGATGGATCGAATCCGCCAGCGAGTGCAGAAGTAAGCAACCGACCGTCTACCACACCCTTGATCACGCCGTTTTCGACGATGGGTAGGATAGGGGTTCCGAATGTGCGGATTCGTTCGGCAGCCAGTTGAAGCGACGCGCTCGCGCTCACCGGGTTAACCGGCTGGCAAAAAACGGCGACATTGCGCTGGAGGCTACCGGAGGAGCTCAAGGTTGGCAGTTTACCAACCGCGCGTTGCCAGTAGTTCAGATTCCGGCAATCGGTCGCAATTGATTCCAACCATCGCTTCGCCTAAGCCCTTGCTGATTTCTGCGAGCTTCTTCGGTTCGCGGTAGAACAGCACGGATTCGACAATGGCTTTGGCCCGCTTGACCGGATCGCCGCTCTTGAAAATTCCGCTGCCGACGAAAACCGTCTCCGCGCCAAGTTGCATCATGAGAGCAGCATCGGCGGGAGTGGCAATGCCGCCTGCGCTGAAGTTTGGCACCGGGAGTTTGCCCGTTCGATGGACTTCTCGAATCAATTCAAGTGGGGCTGCATGCTCCTTCGCGAGTACAAACAGTTCGTCTTCGCGGGCGTTTTGGACGATTCGGATTTCCTTCATGATCGTGCGCATGTGGCGCACCGCTTCGACGACGTCACCCGTACCCGCTTCGCCCTTGGTGCGGATCATAGCGGCGCCCTCGCCACATCGTCGGAGTGCTTCTCCAAGGTTGCGCGCACCGCAAACAAACGGCACCTTAAAAGCGTGCTTGTCGACGTGGTTTTCGTAATCCGCTGGGGTGAGCACTTCGCTCTCATCGACGAAATCGACCTCGAGTGCTTCGAGAATCTGAGCTTCAACAAAGTGTCCGATTCGGCACTTGGCCATCACCGGAATACTGACGACCTCTTTGATTTCGAGAATCATTTCCGGGTCGCTCATTCGGGCGACACCGCCATCTTTGCGAATATCGGCGGGGACTCTTTCAAGCGCCATCACAGCGACGGCACCGGCATCCTGAGCGATTTTGGCTTGCTCTGGGTTGACGACATCCATGATGACCCCACCCTTTAGCATTTCGGCCAAGCCGACTTTCTCGCGCCAAGTGTTCTTGGCTACTCCGTTGTTGCTCACGTCGCTCATTCTCTCTTCAAGTTCTACGCAAAATTGAGTTCGATTGAACTCAGCGCATGAACCAAAATTGTACCTTGCGGCCAATTTTTACCAATATAGTCAAGAAAGTAGAGATTTCTTAAACATATTTGAGGAGATTCCAGTAAATTGTGTGCATGAGTGATGGGGAGGTTAAGGAATACAAATTTGGCAAAAAGGCCGTGGTCTGGGAGCCGGGGAAGTGCTGCCACAGCGGGCGATGCGTCCGGGAACTACCGGGAGTGTTCAACCTCAAGCAACACCCTTGGGTCAATGTTGAAGGCGGAACCGCCGTTGAGATTGAAAATCAAGTCAAGCGATGTCCGAGCGGAGCGCTCAGCATCCGCGATCTCGATTGATTTCTGAGATCGCTTGTTTGAGCCGGTTGCCGGCTTCCACCCCGTCCTCACCACTCTGATCGCTTCCAAACGAGAACCGGATACCCTGTTTACATTCTGCTTCGGTGTAGCCACAAGCAAAGAGCACATGGCTGGGTTCGATGCTCCCACTGCTACACGCCGCACCGCTACTCGCACTGATTCCTAACCGGTCCAGTTTGATTAGCAAGTTGTCTGCGTTGATTCCTGGCACGCGGAAGTGCGCGATGTTCCCGATTGTCGGAATTTCCGGCGGGACGGAACGAATGACTTCATCTCCAACCGTGTTCCAGAACGCGTCACATGCTTCCGAGCCGGAATACCGAAGTGTTCGGACAGCTTCGCCAAAGCCCACAATCGCTTCCACACTTTCGGTGCCTGCACGTTGATCGCGTTCCTGTCCACCACCGACGATCAAAGGTTCGATCAGCACTCCGCTTCGGCAATAGAGCGCGCCAATGCCCTTTGGCCCCCCGATCTTATGAGCGGAAAGCAATAAGAAATCTGCATCTAGTTCGTCCACGTTCAGCGGAAAATGCCCCAAAGTTTGAACGCCGTCGATAAGCAGCCTTGCACCCTTTTTATCAAAAGAAGCATTGAGAGTCCCAAGTTCATTGTTCGCATGCATCACCGCCACCAAAAGCGTGTTTTCGTCGATATAACTGGCTGGATCAACTGCCCGTGCATATCGGTCGACAGGGATGATGACGACTTCGAATCCGAGTAGGCGCAGTCGATCGGCAGTGTGCAGAACGCAGTGGTGCTCTGCGGCAGAGAACACGAACTTTCGCCGCTGATCTCCAGACGCTAATGCTTGAAAGGCGGTGCCGAAGATTGCCAGATTCGACGCTTCGGTACCGCTGCCTGTAAATGTGATCTCTCCGAACAGGGCACCCAGGTGACTCGCGAGAATTTCTCTCGCTTCGTCGATGGCATTCTTCGCACTTCGGCCATCCGCGTGCAAACTGCTCGGGTTGCCGATCAACCCAGAGCTCCAAGAGCGCATTTTCTCTGCAACGGTCTCGGTTATCGGTGTGGTTGCAGCGTGGTCGAGGTACAGCCGCTTCATGACGTCAGAACGATGCTCAGAGTGAGGATCGCAGTGTTGTGAAGCGCGTGCATCACGATGCTCGGAATAAGTGACTTCGTGTGGTAAGCGAGGAGGCTGGACATCGCGCCGACCCAACCCAGGATGAGCCAGAGCGCAGGTCCTTGTGGATGGATCGCTGCAAATGCAAATGCGCTCAAGATGACGGCCAAAATCGGCTTGCCAGTCGCCCGCAAGATTCCGCCCATGAGTGCCCAACGAAACGCAATTTCTTCCCAGATTGGGGCAATAACACTTGCAGAAAGGAAGACACCAAATAGCGTGATGAACCCACCTTGCTGGACAAGCTCTTGGACCGGATGGCTAGGATTTGAGTCCTTGATCAGCGGACTGACGAGCAGGGCGAGGACTAGCATCACCGGGAGGTTTGCGCAAAAACCAGCGAATCCCCAAGCGATTTGCTTCGAGATCGGCATGGTGGACGGGTTCAACCAGCTCAACGCGGAGCGACCCTGAAACTTCTTTTTCTTGAGAATCAAGATCAGTCCGAGCAAAAAAAGGCCGCCAAAAAATGCGCCATTGATGGCCATGTTCCCGGGCAGAGGATCGCCCAAGGTAGACATCACAAAGAACATTGCGATCATCGCGACCGCATAGAGTCCCATATCGCTCGCCGCACCTTGGGTGAGTTCCGGCATTGGATGGCCTTCGGGCTGCAATCCCTTCGACCGCATGACGAAGTAGATGATCCACGCGAGCACTCCAGACATGAGTAATCCAAAGGCGCCCAAGGCAAAAACTACATAAAGATAGAGCCCGGACATCGGCCACACCGTAGTCGCGACCTTCGGCTGATTCAATCGTTGGCGCGCGCTAAACTCGACGAGCTTGCCAACCGGGCCCATTTCTTTGCTGTCAGAAATCAGTTCGCGCGCTAGGTCTGGGTCCTTGGTTCCGGTCTGATAAAAGCGATACAGCTTCTTTCCAGTTTCGGACTTAGAGGTCGCCAGAACCTGGATTTTCGCGAGGTCAATCTTCTTCTCGAGTTGGTTTTGGCAAAAACTATAGACGATGGCTTCGTCCGGTCCTTCGATTCCGCCTTCTAGGACGTCCTTCGACGCCTCTTGTAATCTCTTTTTCAGGGTATCTCGTTCACTACCAGGTTGTGCGTCTAAAAGATAGGCGATCTTCAGCTGAGTGACATTGCCGGTTACATCCGGATTTTTCGCTTTCTGTTCGCCGCTTTTCGAAATTGAAAACAGAGTCAACGAGATCAGCAGGCCAAAAAACGCGATCACACATAGCCACTTGAAGATCGAAAAATCACGGTGGACAGGTGGAGATGGATCGATATTCGGCGCGGGCGGCGCAATCGGCTCGTTTTCCATGGTGAGGGCTTACTGATAGAACGCAGGCACGGGAGAACTTGTCTCATCCGTGCCTGATTTCTTGGACGAAATTAGCTTTTAGACGCCGGCTTTGACTTGAGCCAGAACATCCTTGAGCGCTGCAGCAGACTTGTGGAGGGCTTCCTTTTCAGCTGCGGATACAGCTGGTTCCAGAATCTCCTTGGCGCCGCATCGACCAACGCGGGTTGGAAGCGAAAGGCAGATATCGCTGATACCAAGTTTGCCGGTTTGGAGCGCAGAAACTGGGAGGACTCGGCCGCTGTCCAAGGCAATCGCCTCAACGACTTCCTTGATAGAAACGCCGACTGCGCGACCTGCGCCACCCTTCAACCGGATGACCTCAGCTCCAGACTTCTTGGTGAAGTCAAAAATGCCGTCGGCAGTGGCTTGGTCGTAGCCTGGAAGGGATGCGATCGAAACGCCGCCGATGGTAGCCGAGCTCCAGATTGGAACCATGCTATCGCCATGCTCGCCGAGAATCAGTGCATTGACATCCGTTGCGCCGACCTTGAAGTGGTCTGCGAGCAAGGAGCTGAATCGGCAAGTGTCCAAAACGGTGCCGAGACCAAGCGTTCGTGCTGCTGGAACGATTCCAGACTCAACAGCGAGTTGAGTGAGAATGTCGACCGGATTCGAAACGACCAAAATTGTTGCGTCATCGGCGAGTTTGACCTTCTTGAGTTCGCCCAAGATCGACTGGAACAATCCGACGTTGCGGTTGATCAGTTCAAGCCGGGTTTCGTCTGGCTTACGTCGCAAACCAGCGGTAATCACCACGCAGTTCGAACCGGTCACAGCTTCATAGCCGCCGCTAGTGATCACTTGGCTGGTGGTGTAGTGCGAGCCGTGTCGCAGGTCAAGTGCTTCGCCAGCAGCCATGTCGAGGTTCATGTCGACGAGTGCGATTTCTTGAACGATGCCACCAAGTTGTAATGCGAACGCGGCATCAGATCCAACGCGGCCGCCGCCACCGATAATACTAACCTTCATTTTAAATAGTTGCTCCTGCAAGGGCTGGATCGCAAAAGACGATCACGAGCTACGAAGGATATTATGGCAGACCCGCAATTGTATTAGCGAAGGTCCCAGTAGTAAGAAGCAGGATCAAACACTCGGCCCGTGTTGGGCGATGCAGCTTCGCAGCCTACGAGAAGTCGTCCTGGCGCGAATTTGTGGACGCTTCCGTCCACATAAAGTACGGTCATTTTTCCGGTGTGCCAAGGCCAAGCGCCACCGAACTCCAAGAATCCGCTTTCACGATTGCCGGGAATCCAGCCGTCGTTCGACAAATAGACATCGTCGCTGCCGAATCTGAAAGTGTCGACGAGCGAACTCCCTTGTTTGGAAAATCGGCAAGGCGGAACGATCAAGTGGTTTCCACCGCCGTAAGGTCGCCCGGCGATATCGAGATCCCAAACGGAATCCACAAACTGGATAGTCTTCGATGTGTCGTAGATCGAGGATAGATACTGTGGCCTTGAAGTTCGGCCACCGGCGGTCGTCACGATCGGCGACAAGAATACGTAGTTGAACCCGAGATTCGTACGCTTGCTGGTTTCGTAATCAAAGTTCAACGTATCCAGCTGAGAAAGGTCCGGATCGAATGCGGCGTCTGGTGAAATCTTATTATTCGGATCGGACGGGCACTTCAGTACGCGGCGGTCCCGTATATAAGGTGACAACAATTGAGGCCATCGCTTGTCGTTGCTGGCGTTCGAACTTGGAGATTCCAGGTAGGCGGCCGGAGTAAAGCCTTCATCATTGTCTGACAAATAAAGCCCTGAAGCGAGGCCAGCCTGTCGGAAGTTGACGGCGCAGTTGGTGGCCTTGGCAGCTTCGCGTGCGTTCTTGAAGACAGGGAAAAGCATCGATGCCAGGATCGCTACGATCCCAACAACAACCAGCAACTCAATGAGGGTGAATGCCTTGGCTTTTCTCAAATCTATTCCTATCTTACGCAATTATTCGGAAATTTGCAAAGTAAAACTGTTTAGTTCGCCAAATTCTTCGAACTTTAGCTTGGCGTAAAACCTCTCGGTCTCCGGTCCGGTCTGTAATACGAGATGGGTGTTTCGGGAATCTGCGATCTGGCTTGCGAGATACACCAAGTTCTTTCCATATCCGTGGCCCCGCTTTGCAGAATGTACGCAAAGGTTGTAAACCCCCACCGAATGTTCTGTTTCCACCAGCATCATCGAAGCAACTAGCCCACTTTCGTCGGCTATCCCAAACAATCGATGGTCGGATTCGGAGGTTGCGAGTGCCCCTAATCGGCGAAATGTGTTGTCGGAGTAGCGAAAGAACTGCAGAAATGCAAATTCACAAAATTGCAGCCGCTCATCGGGTGTTTTCGCCTCAATGATTTTCAGGTTTTGGCTCGGGTTCGGCAGTGGCTGGGTGCACGCCATGATCTTGAGGCTGAAATTGAGATGAAATCCGCATCGCTCAAAATCTTCCTTGGTGCAATCGTGATCCAGCGAATCTGGCACGACCAATCGGATCGTAGGGTGCAAAGCTGTTAATTTTGCTAGCTCGCCGTAGACTTGTGGCAACTCACTCGGGCTGGCCTTCAGATTCAGCGCGAAGTTGCAAAAGCTAAATGGCCGATTGCTAACGACAGCGTCAAAGTAAGGTGTGACGACCTTCCGCGCCCCAGGGATTTTCAGTGCAATGTGTTCGTAGGACGCGAAAATGTTCTCTTGACTCGCCTGAATGACACTCTCGGCACTCACAGCACGAAATTCCATAAGATTCCAGGACCAGACCGCTTCGGCGTGATGCTGACCCCGATCGCGAATCCGCCCTTGAGCTTATAGCCGATAAACCCCTGCGGACCTTTTGGGGTGAGCATCAATGTGCCAAATCCATCCGCATTCTCGTTCGACTTCCACAGGTCGAGCCCAACGCCAACTTGTAGCCCAGTTGGGAACGCGGCGATCGAAGCCAGCCGGATAGTCGGGGCGAAAAGCCGACTTGGTGGCTCAAATGGGATCCCGCGGAAGGTTTCGCTGAAGAAATTTGCCACCGTTCGCTGCACGCTCGGCTGGACCAGAAATCCGCCATAGTGCCCGGTGTCGAGCCACAATTTGGGCTTGTCCCCGGTTGACTCTGATAATAGTCGCTGGGATTCGACCGGAATCACCGTGTCGTACCTGGCGAGGATGAAATAGGCTGGACGAACGTCGTCCTTTTTCAAGTAATTCAGCGGCTCGATCTCGACGAGCTCTTTTCGGAGTGAATCGAGTTTCCAGCCTCGATTACGGAGGACTTCACGCTGCTTCACCAACCGAGAACTCGACCACAAAATCGCAGCCACATCTCCGCCGCCGAGAACAGAGCAATAGCAAGAAAATCGAGGCTCAACTCCGAATGCGATCGAGCTGACAACCGCGCCGAGGCTCGTGCCAACGATTCCTATTTTCTGGTTATCAAAGAGTCCAGAAAACTCCGCCCAATCGACGGTACGGCGAATGTCGAGCACCGCCTGAGTCATCGACTTTCGAATCAAATACGGATCGGGTTCGATCGCGAGCTGCCCAGACCTGGTGCCATACGGCGTGCGGCTGAGATGGTACGGCAACTCGATGATGATCGACGCGATGCCCCTCGAAGCCAATCGATCACTCATATCGGATTCGTTTTTGAGGTCTGTCGCTCCCCAATAGTGGGCAATGATCACCACCGGCACTTTTTCGCTTCGCTCGGCCGGCAACGAAACGTGCAGAACCACAGAGTTGTTTTCAACGTATTTCGTTTGGACCGGGCTGTCGAACTTCACCACGAATTGTTTTGGCGTGGGGGATACAATGGACTGGAAAGAATACGGGGGAGGCGGCTCAGAGATTGATCCAGACTGCGCCCAAGCTCCGTTCGAAGTGAACACCAGCATGATCAAACTCACCAAAAAGTGTCTTATCCCGATTGTCATTTCTGCTCTTGCTCCTTCGGCACTAGCTCAGAGTTTAGACAACACTTTCGATACCGCGCTAGGGACTGCTGGGCTTTCGACAAAGTCGGCACGGTTCGATCAACAGCTACTTCCATTCTTTCAATCGAAGAATCACCCCGCGCTGTTGTATGAGGCCGCGCATTCAGATCCTTGGCGTGCGCCGTTCATGATCGAAACAATGCGGGATCAGCTGGCCCAACCCAGCGACCGAATTCATGATGAACTTGCGGTTGGCGCGAGAATGCTCGGCATCAACATCCGGCGTTCACTTCTTGCCGATACCGCCGCCACCACCGCACAATTTGCCGACCGTCCCGGTGCACTGTCTGCAACCTTGCAGCGAATGCAAAAGGAAGGATTGATTGTCGGCGCGGTCCCGAATTCGGCGGCTTTGCCGGAGCCCGTGAAGCAAGCGGCGGCTCTGTTGCTGACAACGATGATGGATGCCGCACCGCTGCGCCGAGCCGCGTTCAACAGAGTGCCGAATGTGGATTCGCTCTATGTCCGGGCGCGCACACCTGAATCGGATAAATACGACGCGGACCGAGTCGTGAAGACCATGCGCGATATCGAAGATTTCGATATTCGGTTTATCATCGCGGGTTCGCAAGATGTAGCAGCCTCAGCTGTTGCCGCAAAGCTCAAACTGCTCGGCGTCGATCGAAGCGAAAAGTTTAATTTCAAGATATCAACGACATGGGGAGACGTGGTCCTATCGGGTGGGGCGGACAATCGCTACGAGAATTCGAGCGCGCTCCTCATCATCGACACAAGCGGTGATGACACCTACGTCGGACTTCCTTGCAACAGGTCTTTTACGAATTGGGCGAGCATCGTGATCGACGTGCGTGGGAACGACAAGTATGTGAGCAATCCAGAACTCGTGAACCGAGCCGTCAAGAACGAACCCAATCGCCGCAACCCGAGTGGATTCGGCCCGGCAAGCGCAGCATTGGGTGTCGCCATGATCTTCGATGTCATGGGAGACGACCTTTACCGAACGACCGCTCCTGGGATCGGGTCAGCCACGATGGGAGTGGCCTCGATCAGCGATACCAGTGGCAACGACATCTACGACTGTTATCAAAACGGGATCGGCTATGGCAACTTTGGGCTCGGGTTGGTAGAAGACATCGCTGGGAACGATCGGTACAACGGCTTTGCGAATTGCCAAGGTCATGGCGCACCGATGGGATTTGGTGGCGTGATCGACCGTGGTGGAGACGATGTATATGTTGCTGAGAACAACGTGCTCGACTTCCCAAGCCCGCAGTCGGCTCAAGCAAATGCAAGCTTATCGCAAGGTGCTGGTGTCGGCCGGCGAGCTGACTATCTGGACGGTCACAGTTTGAGCGGCGGAATCGGAGTGCTGTATGACTTGGACGGAAACGACAGCTATTCGTGTGGCGTTTTTGGGCAAGGCGTCGGCTACTGGGATGGGCTAGGGTGCTTGTTCGACCGAGCAGGAGACGATAAATACAACGGCATCTGGTATGTCCAAGGGGCAAGCGCGCACTTCGGGATTGGGTATTTGGAAGATGAATCCGGTACCGACGACTACCGAGCTACGACCAACATGGCGATGGGAGCTGGGCACGACTTCGGGCTAGGTTTTCTCCTTGATCGAAGTGGAAACGACACCTATACCGCTCCAAATTTGAGCCTCGGCGCATCGAGTTCCAACGGAATCGGAGTGTTCATGGACTTTATCGGCGATGACAAGTACGAAGGGTCGAACATCACCTTGGGGCGAGCTGCCGAAGTGACTAGTGGAAGTTTGCGCGATCGCTGCCTTTCGCTCGGGCTGTTTTATGACGGTGGCGGAAACGATGCTTATCCGATCGCAACCAATTGGGCGCGAAATGCGGCACGCCTGGTGAACTGGACTGACCGAGGCGCATCACCTGAAGAGAGCCAATTCGGTATCTTCTGGGATCGGTAGGCGGCAACGGCATGATTCCCATTCGGGACAACGTAACATCCAAAGAATTACCATTGGTCACCTGGACGCTGGTCGTTCTGAACGTGCTCATCTTCTTTTGGGATCGGGGTGGACTTGCTGCAGGAGGTCCGGTTAACTTTGCGGACTTGGCAGTGAGGCCATCAGAAGTTTTTGCTTCGATGCGCGGCCAAGGCGACGCTGGGGACTTAACAACTCTCTTCACCTACATGTTTTTGCACGGCAATCTGGCGCATCTCGTCGGAAACATGTTCTTTCTTCTGGCGTTTGGAGTGAACGTTGAAAGCGTCTTTGGCGCGCTCAAGTTCGCGCTTTTCTATCTGTTTTGGGGGCTGGTCGCGGCCTTTGCCGAAATCTATGTGCACCCGGGCTCAATGACTTCGATCTTAGGGGCGAGCGGCGCGATCGGTGGTGTGCTCGGAGCCTATCTTCTGCTGTTTCCAGGCAACAAAATCACCTTCATTGTTTTCCCGCTCTTCTGGTGGCCGCTCAAGGTCACGGCTTGGTTGCTGCTCGGCTTTTGGTTCATGTTCCAGATCTTTTTCCCGCAAGAAGGGGTGGCGAACTGGGCACACGCAGGGGGTTTTGCCGCTGGAATGGCGACGGTGTTGCTCCTAGGTGGACGTGTCAAACTGTTACGCGGGGTAGCGCTCGAAGTAGAGGCGGATGATGAAGATTAACGTACCAATTTGGACTTGGGGATTTGTGGTTCTCGCCGCACTGACCTCGCTCTACTCGATTTCGCTCCGCCACAAAGTAGAAGCCAAAAATAAGGCGGTTGCCCTCGCGGTTGAATGGCAGGTGATCCAAGACGCGATCGCATCCTCTGGTGGAAGTCCGGAAGACGCTCTGGCATCGCTCAAGAACAACGGCCTTGGGATGGTCGTGCTTCCAGAAGAGACCGTCGGAAGCCTAATTGACCGGGGACAGATCATTCGACTTCCCAACAATGCATTGAGTGGGGATCCCGTGGCTTTGATCCAAACCCAGGAAGCGCTCTCTCGCCGCGGCATTTCGAGCTTCATGGATGCGCGCAAATCTGAGTCACCGACACTGCACATCTTGAACATGTCGCCTGATGCGCTGAAGCTAATTAGCTTGGGGCTGCCCGCAGGCACATGCAAGCAGATTCGAGATGCAAGGCTTCTCATCCTGGCTAGGCATAGCAATTTCTTTGGCGTCACGACTCAATACATCGAGCGGATACTCGAGGATTCGAAGACAAAGGGTGCTGTCGGCTACTTGCCACAAGGCGATCAGATTCTCGGCGTTCGCGCTCAGATCAAGGACACCGCAGAGGTCCTGCGTAACTTGAAAATGTATTACGCTTCGCCTGAATTCGCGAAGATGACAGGCGAAACGACAATGCTGCTCAAGAGCGCGTACAACACCGTTCGGTTGCACGCGATCCAAGCGGCGGAGATCGATCGAATGTCTCCTGGCGAAGTCGTGGAGCGATATGCCAGAGCGTTTTCAGAGCGAAATCAGCGGATTCTCTTGGTTCGGCCGTTTGAAGATTCGGGTTTGACCGCACTGCAATCTCTCTCGCAATCGTTGAATTCAGTCTCCCGGGCGATTCACAAAGAGCAAGGTGCGCTCGCCGCCCCTAGGCCATGGAACGATCCGAATGTGCCGCAGATCGTCACCTCAATCATCATGCTCGCGGTGGTTGGGATGTCGGCGGGATTGCTGCTCGGACTGACTACAAATTCGCCGATGAGACTCGCAGGACTTGCGGTTCTCGTTCTCGTGTTTGCCTACGGCCTTTATAAGCATGACGCGTCGTATCTTGCGACATTGGGCGCAATAGTTACCCCGATTTTGGCGTTCCTATTGGCCTTGAACAGCTGGCGACGCCCCGCGATCCTTGTGTTTGCAGGGATGAGCATCGTGAGTTTGGTTGGAGGTCTTTGCATCGCCGGTCTACTCAACGGTCCAGTTTTCTACGTTCGCGCTGACACGTTCTTCGCGGTCAAATTGGCGCATTTTCTGCCGATCATCATTGCCGGTTTGATCGCGGTGCGCTCTGTACTTAGCAACCTCGATTGGATGAAGAATCCGATCACATATGGGGCCACGATCATTGGAATGTTGGTGCTTGTTGGGCTAGCGTTCATGATGGCGCGGACAGGAAACGATAACCCCGGTGCGGTCAGCGGGTTCGAATTGCAACTCCGAAGTCTGCTGGAGAAAGTGCTGGTGGTCCGCCCTCGAACGAAGGAGTTTATGTTTGGGCACCCGGCCATGTTTGTGGGTCTGAGTGTTTACTTCTTGGCATTGCGGTCGGCGATCACGCCGTACCGCGATAAGCTCAAAATTCTCGGATTGTCACTGATCTCGGCGGGCATGATTGGGCAGACCAGCATCGTCAACACGATGTGCCACCTACACACGCCGGTCATCGTCGGGCTTTTCCGGATCATGATTGGACTCATTCTTGGACTGATTTTCGGGGCCATAATCTGGCTGGTCGCAAAGCCTCGCTTGGCTAGGGACCTTGAGGTGGTGGCATGAGAAAGCTGTTGGCAGCGGGATATTTTGGTTGCGGCAATCTCGGGGACGATGCCATTCTGCTAGGGTTTATTGAAGGCGCCGCTCCGCTCGGGCATGACGTGATTGCTCTCTCTGGGAGCCCAGAAGAGACTCATCGAAACTACGGAATCACATCGTACGCACGGCGAGAAAAGAATGCGATTCGCCATGCACTCAGCGAGTGTGATGCGCTCGTTTTTCCGGGCGGCAGCGTATTCCAAGATTCATCCAGCGCTTGGAGCCCAATTTACTACTGGACACTCGTCAAAGAAGCGAAAAAACTCGGAAAGCCAGTTCTGATGCTCGGGCAGGGGGTTGGGCCGCTGACCACACCGGTGGGGAAGTCTTTTGCGCGCCGAGCGTTTATGGCCGCAGATGGAATCGCGGTTCGTGATCCCGCATCGAGTAAGGCTCTTTTGGAACTGGGTGTTAAGCGACCAGTGACGGTCGCTGCCGACATGGCGTGGCTACTTCCTCCCGCGAATTCACAGCAGGACTCTGACCAGTTCGGCGTGGCAGGAATGAAGACCATCGGAATTTCAGCCCGGCCACATGGAAAAGGTGAAGACACCGCAAAGCTAATCGCGGCGATCTGCCGAAAGCTCTACGACAACGGCTACGTCCCGACCTTGGTGGAGATGGACCAGAAATTCGACTTTGGGATGATCCAGCAAGTTGAAAAGGTTTACGGCGGTAAGATTCCTAGCCTTCGAAAGGTGACCACTCCGATGGATATGCAGCGACGTTTAGCGCGCATGGACGGATTGATCGCGATGCGACTTCATGCGGGGATATTGGCCGCGACCGTGAACATGCCGTCGGTGATGCTGAGCTACGACCCCAAGGTGCTGGCATTCGCAAATGAAGTAGGACTGCCGTCGCTTGCAATGAACAATTTGACTGCGGATCGTGTCTTTGATTCGTTCGTGACCACGATGCAGAAGAAGGCCGAGCTTGAGGCGCAACTAGCCAAACGTAAGGAAGCTCTGATCGCGAAGGCAAAACAGAATTTTGAAGTACTGCAGCAAACGTTGCGCTAGTTGGCGAATCGCTGGAATCTCCATTGGAATCACTCTGGGGATGGCCGCATCTGCGACCCCTCCGGAATGGAAGTGGGTTACGGAAAACGTTCTCAAAAAGATCAAAGTCAACGGCTATCGACAGCTTGGCTATCACATCCGCTCGATTCAGGGTGACCGCGACGCCTTTGACGTTCAAAACTATAGCGGGCTCGGCGGTAAGTCTTTCACCGATATCGGGCAGTTGCAGTTCTCGGGTCGCAAGGTCTTTGGGATTCTGAATTTCGACGCCACGCTGCAAGACAGCAGGTTCACCGATCCGATGGGACAACGATTCCTGATCGATTACGAACGCGGCGGTTGGAAGGTCAATTTCGGCGATGTGAACGCCTCTCTGCTCAACACGAACAGGTACGCAAGCTTCAATCGAAATATCCGCGGATTTCAGGTGGGATACAAGTCCGGCAGGTTTGAAGGCAGGGCGCTTTCCAGCCAAGCCAAGGCCAGTGTCAAAACGGTTTCGTTGGTCGGGAACGGCTCTTCCGGGCCCTACTATCTGCAAGTGACCCAGATCGTGCCTGATACAGAAAGAGTTCAGGTGGACGGCGAGACTTTGCAACGTGGGACGGATTATGTAGTGAGCTACGAAGTCGGCTCGATCACGTTCGTCAATCGCACGATTTCTCCATCCAGCTCAATCGTGGTGACCTTTGAAGCCCTGGGATTTAACACCCGGCAAGGATTTATCGAAGGAGTTGGCACTTCCTATGACATGGGCAAGGTCGGGCGATTGGGCATCACCGCGATGCGACAAAAGGCACGCGGAAACCCGGGCATCGGCAGCACGCGGCTCGAAAAGTTCTTTGGATTTGGGCCGCCGTCTGCTCCATATTCGCTGCAATTTGAACCTGAGCCGACCCGCCCAATCACGATCCGAGTGAATGGCGTACTCCAGTCACTGGGAACGGACTACACCTTTGATTCGGAACTTCCCTCGACGTTCTATTTCACTCGCTTCATGGCGCCGACCGATGAGATCGACGTGGTCTATACGCCCAAAGCTCGTGCGACGGTGGACGGCGACCGAGAAGTACTGGGCTTCGATTATCGCATTCCGCTGGGCAACGGCGGCTCGATCAGCTATGGCCAAGCCTTCGGAAAACTCAAGAATCCATTGAACCCTTCGAGCGGCCTCGCGAGGAACCTGACCGCAACAACCCGCGTCGGTGAGTATCTGATCAATGCGTCACTGCGCGATGTTCCGGCGGGGTATGTGAGCATCGAAACTCGGTCGTTCAACCGAAATGAGCGTGCGGGAGACTTTTCGATTTCACGCAACGGGAACGGTATCCGGTACGGTGTGAGTACCAGCAACAGCTCGGTAACTTCTCGCCAGGTGGCCTCCACTGGTGCAGTCACCTATTCTCGCGCGCGGGTCACCAACACGAGCGGATTTTTGAGCTTGACACCAACAGGAGACCAGCCTTGGTTTTTGACGGTGGATCGTAAGAGAAACAAGACCCTAGGGAACCCGTCCGAGGTGGATACGATTGGGCTGAGTACCAACAAGCAGTTCAACAACTGGAGCTACAGGATTGGGACCAATTACCAATCCGGCAAGGGGCCAACAAGCTTTTCGAGCGGTTCTGATATTGTCAAATTCAATGTTCTCGGGCTGATCGCTGGCGTGCGTTGGAATCCCAATACACGGCTCGCAATCGATGGTTCAACCAGCATCAGCGCCGTACGCAGCGGAGACAAAGATGGAACGGGTCGGCGGCAGGATTTCTCCGCGACATACATCGCTAGCAATCGGCTTAGCTGGGTCGCGCGGTACAGCGACACCGACTCGGGTGGAGTGTCTGATCTAGGAGCCTTCAGCAACGGGTCTGGGTTTGGCTACAACGGGAGCGGATTCAGCGGTGGTGTCACGACCCCCACCTTTGTGGGTTCAAGTGGGTCGAGGCTGGCCAGTTTCGGTGCCGAATACAAAGCGAATGACAAACTCTCTTTGAGCTTCGACGCCTTTCTCACGCGGTACATCGGGTCAGCGACGAGCAACAGCCAGACGCGTGGATTCGGACTGTCCGCGGTGTGGGATTTCAGTGATCAAAACCGCTTTACACTGCGAGCAGATACTTCGAGCACCAAGTTCATCGGTAGTCCTTCTCGATCGAGCGCGACGACTCTCTTTGCCACTTTGGACGGTACGTTGGGATCGCGGCTGAACTATTCGTTGCGCGGAAGCACGATTCTCACCGGAGGGACGAGCGCGTTTAAGCAGAATGGAGTCTCGTTTGAAGGCAGTGCACGGTACTTCTTGGCACCGAGGCAGAATCTGTTGTTCGATGTCATCTACGGCGGGACCTCGGGCTATCTTCCCCAGAGCGATCTTGGCGCAAATCTGACTTATCAGTACCAGTTGTACGAGTCGCTAGCGCTCAATCTGGGATACCGATGGCGCGATGTGCGCAACCGTGATTCCAGCTCAAGCGGCGCATACCGGGCCAATAGTCTCGATTTGACACTTTCATTTAGTTTCACCCAGTAACGCGCAGGATTGCCGTTCGTTTATCGGGTGCAGGTGTTGTGAATATCAATGATCTTGAATAGGATTTCTTCGTTATTGTTCGTTGGAGCCGCGGTGTTTTTAGCCGGGTGCGGCATTCTGGAAGTACCTAAAACTTCGACGATCACGGGCCGGATTACCGATCTTGCTGGGATGCCAGTGCGGAACGCCAGGGTTTACACGATTGACGGGGAGACGAAAAGCTCTTCTAACGGTTCGTACACCTTGCCGATGAACCGGGAAGATTTCCTCACCGTATTTGCAGAAATCAATCAGGACGGCGTGACCTATAAAGGTCGTACGGTGGTGCGCACTGTTCAAGATCAGACGCAACTCAGCGCAAACGTCGTGGTCGCTCCCATTTCGACGCTTTCTCGAATTCATGGCCGGGTTACCGATTCATTTGGCGCACCGATCGTCAACGCCCGGGTGTATGCCTACACGACCGGCTATCTCAGTAGCGCGATGGTCAGCACCGACGTGAACGGGTTCTATAACCTCGAGGATCTGATCGGTGGGCGACAGTACACCGTTCAGGCAGGAGCGGTCACCTATTCGAACGACACGGTCACCGTCACGATGTCGAATGGTGACGATAGAGTCATCAATTTCTCGCTGTTTGATTCTGGGACGCCCACATTGCCGCAAGTCACGGGAGTCACTGCTCGGACCTGGGTGTCTCAACCGATCGCATCCCGTGGAGGCATCGGGCCAGAGGCTTATGAAGCGATTAAGCGCCGGTGGAGCCCTAATCGCGCCGACTATGTTGCCACGAGCCGCACTTCGTCGAGTGGCGCGCCAATCGAAGTCGAATTGAATTGGAACCGATTGCAGGGCGATGATTTCCAGGGTTATGGCGTGTACCGAGGTACCGGGACTGGAACGATCACCGACTACGACTACTACCGCGAACCGATGGCGGGAACCTATATTGATAGCGATGTCGCTCTGAATCCAAACGCGTTGTATCGCTACCAGCTCACCGCGCTCGGGACGGATTTTCCGAATAACGGCTCTGCTGAGGGGCCACGAAGTGTCGCTGTTGACGCGCGAACCTTGGATGACCTCATCGCCACCGTGAATCAAACAACGGGCCTGAGGTTCAATTGGAACAACGATTCGGGCGCGACTTCATTCGTGATTTACATCTTCGACCGGATTCCTGGTGTCGGCGTGACCTCGATTTGGAACAACGAAACTTCCCGGGCAAGTGGGACATCGTTTGTTTACGATACTGCCGGGAACCCTGCGGGCCTGACTACGTCCCGTACATACTGGTACGTTGTTCTCGGTCTTGCAAACTCCGACTCGAGCCGAACTTTGAGCACCATCGGTTCCTTCACTTATTAGACATCATGAAAATCCGCAGCCTCGCATTATTGCTCGCCTTTTCGGCGGCAGGGTTTGAAATCGCTCAGGCGACGACGCTGATCCTGCCGCCTGCGGCAAATCGATCGGAGTCGGGCATGGAACAAGCTGCGATTTCTGCAGCAAAGAAGTTCATGCAGAATGTCGCGAGACTGACGGTGCGGGAGCGCGCAACGCGCAAGATGAAGGGTGTTCCGCTCACTTTTCCGATCCGAGTGCGGACTACAGAGCCTTCACTGCCTCTCCTCAACCGCGGCGCGACTGGGCTGACCCTTCAATTCGGAACAGGTGGGAATGCTTTTCCAACCCAATACCAAGCGCTCCTGAACGACGTTTTTACATCAGTACAGTCGTTCTTGGACACGTATTTGGGTGCACCCCAATTGAGCGGCGTCGTGACCGTCAAAAACTACGATGCGTCGATCGGTGATCGCGATGCGGTAGCCGGCGGAATCTATGTTCATGGGACTGGTTCGAATCGCGAAATCCTCTTTCCTGTCTATTCAGACAATGGCGGATTCAAGAACGAAGTCGCGGCAGTGAACTTCGTACACACACTGGTGCTGGCATACCTCGGAAACTCCGAAATCCTGTCGGATGGCTGGACGGAGGGGCTCGCGCGCGCGGTCACAATGCGAATCTGCAGGAGTACCGGCGCACTTCCTGCGCTACTCGATCGAGAGCAGATTGACTCCGTTCTATCGAGTACTTACGACACGGGGCCAACCTACGATTGGAATAACCAAGCTGCGCTTGCCGGACCGCAGTTTATTGCCGAGAATCTCAGAAATCAGCCGCTTCCAGTGGGTGGGTCGGTCGGCGGGTTATATCTGCTGAAGTACTTGATGGCCGGGTCTGCCTGGCAAAAAGTGCTGACCGAGTATCCGCTATTTGCGAACAACTTTTTGCAGAGCTATTACGCAAACCCCTCGCTTTATGCGAGTTTCAGCCAGGTCACCGCGCTGGGTCAGTCCACAATCGGCGGGCTTGGCGGCTCGACTATCGAAGGATTATCGTTTGGCCAATGGGCGCGAAAGCAGTTCATTTTGAATCCGAAATTGGTGCCTGGACTTAAGTTGCAGGTTCAACCTTTCCCGATTACGAGTGGGCTGGCTGGGAGCGACTTTGGAGTGTTCGCTATTCAAATTCATGCGTTTCGAACGGCACTAAATGGCGATGAATCACTGGCCCGAGAGACCGCCTATCCGATTTTCTGGACCCCAAGTTTTACACGGTTCTTTGCCAGCGCACAGGATGACCGCGCCGACATCATCCAAGGCTACGGATCGGTCGTTCCGAACTTCACCGGTGGCGCGTTTAACAATGAACCGTATCGAGTGGTTGTTGACGTACCGGTTCTAGATGCCATCGAAAGGGTGGCCCTGCCAGCAGGTGCTATCGCGACCACCGCGAACCCGAATCCAAAGAACTTCTATGGGACGATCGAAGGCATCTCGGCTAGTTCGTCGGTGCCACTCGTGGTCCGGCTCCAATACGGTTCAACGTCCCAAGATATTCCTGTCAAGAACTTGGCGTTCGGAGCTTTGATCACGGATACTGCCTTCCAGCAATCGCTACCGCTGACGGTCAAGGTCTTCACCAATGTCAACAGTACACTCACCGAGATCTACAGCCGGAGAGTCAATAAGGGGCCAGGTTCAATCGGGCTCAGGCTGATCACCGACGCAAGATCATCGTTCGACTTGAATCTTAACGGCGGAATCAACATGATCGGAATTCCGATCACCCCCGCTGAAGTGGATGGCGCGGCGATTTTGGGTTCCAATCCGCTGACGACACTCCTTTCTCGATATGCCCCAGCAGACAGTCGATTTGAGTTTTATCCTGAATGTGGCACAGTGCGCGCGGGCTATGGCTTTTTTACACGCCAGGCGGCCGCGAGCACGATAACCGTCCCCGGAACCGGTGCATCACAAGTGAGCCCGACCGTGGCACTGAGGCAGGGCTGGAATCTAGTCTCAAATATGTTGAGCCGAACAGTCAACAAGTCCGAACTTCAGCTAGTCGTTGGAGCCGAAATTCCAGTGGATTACAATTCGGCGGTCGGTACCATCATCGGAACGGACGTCTTTGAATTCGTACCTGGTACCCCGGACTCATTCTCAGGAGTACCAGAGACAGGCAATTACACCTCGGTTTCTGGAATTTCTGAAGGCAATGCGTTCTGGATCAAGGTTCTCAGCCCCAACGGTGCGACACTGGTGTTCCCGAACGCTGTGGCGGCAAACCGCCCTGTCGTCAGCACTGCAAATGCGAAGTGGGAGATGCCACTGGTCTTGACTGGACCAGGCGGTCGTGCCGAAGCGATTCTGGGTCAGGCTAAAGGTGCGACCAGAGCACGGGAATCGGCATTTGATATCGAGGCGCCTCCCGGAAGCGGCGGGCTATCCATGATCGCTGGGACTGGACTGTTCCGAGATACTCACAGTTTTGGCTCTGCCGACACGTTTACCGTGACTCTGAATGGATTGACCCCGGGCGGCCGTTACCGACTGGCGATGTCCCCTACAACGAGGCTCAGTCAGTACTCCGTTTACGACGTTGCAACGCGCCAAACAACTTTTTTCCGTGGATCGAAGACTTATGAATTCGATGCGAGCGGACCGTCAATGACCTTGATCATCAACACCATGAGGCCGAACTAAATTGAGAAACATCTTCCTTTACATCATTAGCCTCGTATTGTTGGTTTTGGTGGGCTGCGGTGGCGGCGGAGCATCCAGTGGCCCGACGTCGGTCACTTTGAGCGGGCTTGTCGTGTCGATCACGACCCTCGGCGCGCCAAACCCTGTCGCGAGCGTTCAGTCCGGAAGTGCTACGGGCAACACCGCCGTGGACGGATCATTTTCACTGACCGTGCCATCCGGTACGACCTCGGTCACAGTGATTTACACTCCTAGCGGTGGATCTCCGACGACATTCGTTTTCAATTTCCCAGGATTGACAGAAGACACCGATCTCGGAACATTGTTTGTGGGACCAGAAAAGGTCACTGTCAACGGACTGGTGAAGAATCAGGTGACCTCTGCACCGATCAATGGTGCGACGGTGAAGCTCGCCGGACAATCGACCACGACAAATTCTAGTGGTAGCTACACCTTTAGCTCGATTCCTTACGATTCCAGCGTGCCGGCGAACTTCTTCGCCCTGGACGGCCGCGCCGGAGCGACCGGTTATTTTGTACGCTTGTTTAACCCCACGAATCTGCCGTTGACAGGGGTTGCTACCATCAACGACATTCTTTTGCAACCGGACTCCGGGATCGCACCGCCAGGAACACCTTTTACGATTTCTGGCCTTGTCGGACCGGCAGGAGTGGCCGCTGGAAGTAAGGTTGATTTGGTCCAAGGGTCCACGATCATTCGCAGTTTCAACGTTGGTGCGGATCGAAGCTACGGTTTTTGGGTGCCACCAGGAACGTATATTATTCGAGCTTCCAAGCCATCTGCGGGCCTCACAGCACCCGACATCACGGTAAGCTTAACAGCTCCGACAGATACCGTTCGCCGTGATGTCACCCTCAACTAAACCGATTACTAAAGCTCTTTATCTTGTCGCTGGCGCACTCGTAGTGTGGGCCGGTGTGATCGGCGTCAAACGGGTGCTGACCGGTGACCCTTTGGCGCAGTACAAAACGGACGAAGTGATCCGGCAGGACGCTGGGATCGAGGCGGATAATGTCACCGTTCGGAATTATGAGAAAGGCAAACTGGTCAACCAGGTCGTTCTCGACAAGATGCAGATCAGCCGCGATCGCATGGTGACGACCGGGATAAATGCGCGCCAAGGCAAAGTTTTTCGCGATGGTCAACCGGCGTTTGACTATACAGCGGGCGAACTGAGTTGGAACGATGCCACGAAGTTTTTGACGGTGACCAAGGGGATTCAAGTCACCACGAAGAACATGAACCTGAAGCTGCCTGAGGCGACTTACGATCACCTGAAGGGCTTGCTCAAATCGGCGAAACCGGTGGAGGGGAAATTCTACGGCGGGGATTTGAAGGTGGCGAAGTTCACCTACAATGTCACAAAGAAAAAGTACTGGGTGACCTCGGTGCAATGGACAGGAATGCTCACGGCCGAAATGCAGGAGCAAGCCCCATTGCCCGCCGCAAAACCTTGGAAATTCCGCGCCGAGAACATGGAAGGCGAAAGCGAGAATCGCATGGTGTACACCAAAGGCGAAGCCACAAACGGCGAGGTATTTATCAGCGCGGACCGACTGGAACGGGTGATTGAGCCGACCACCAAAGTAGAGACTTTATTTGCGACGGGCAACGTGAAGTACTACTCTCCAGAAGCTAATTTGCTTTGCGATAAGGCGACCATTTTTCGCACCGAGCGCCGTGCAATCGCTGAAGGGCGGGTGACCATGCTGATCAAGCCTGAGCAAGACACCGGACTAAAAGTAGAGCCGATTCAGCCGATGCGGCCAATTGTTCCGGAAGAGATCGCAAAGAACCGGCCTGGTGCGCCTCCGACCACCAATCCAAAGAACGATGAACTTAGGAGTACGGACAACAAACGGAAATATCCCGTGCGTGTCCTTGCCCAGAGAATCGAGTATTGGTACGCAAAGGGGGCAAAAAGAGCAACGATCACTGGCAACCCTCAGGCTCGACAAGAGCTTCCAGATGGTGCCTGGCGAATGGTCTGGGCTCCTCGGGGTGAGTGGGACGGCGAGAGCAACTGGTTACGCTTGATTGGTGCCGCCAAAAAGCAGGAAGTCCGTATGGCTCAATCCAATGGCGATACACTCTGGGCAGACCAGCTTGGGATCAGCACCGAGCGAGACGTTGAACGTTTCACCGCAGCGAATGTCCGAGGCGAAGGATTTATGGACGAGGAGGAGGACCTGCCAGGAACCGGTGGGACCAAACCGAAACCACCTGCATCAGATAAACCGCTTTCCGGTCCGATTACATTTTTCTGGCGGGCTCACGAGCAATCGAGCATAGCAAATCACCAACGGTATGCCCTTGCTCAAGCGGATGCCTGAGCTGCGCATCGAGATTTATTTTGTAGCTGTTGCGCCTACCGATTCTCTCGCGCGTGATGATGCCGCCTTTTTCGAGGTCGCTGACTAACAAACTGACCATTCGCTCAGTAATCCCAATCTTAAATGCCATCTCGCGGATGGTGAGATTCGGGTCTTTTAGCAAACAAACGAGGACATGGGAATAATTAGTCAAAAACGTCCAAGAGGAAGCTGATTTTTCTGTTTCGGCCATCTGATATCTTTCCTTTTGGGTCTCGGCGATCACAGACACTTCTGAGAAAAGCCACTCATAAATTACCCTAACCTCTTTCTAGAATCCAACGCTCTAACTAAATCATCGGATTAGACGAGGAATTCAGCAGAAAGATCAAGACTTCTTGGCTTGTTTGAACTGGATAATACTGTACAAAACAGTAAATAATGCAAATGCAATTCCAGATGCAATAAGGATATTGCGCGAGATGAAATCGACGGTCTGCACTTGGAGCGGATAGATCTTATGCTCTTTGAGATAAGCCTCGCTGACGTATTCGGCACCTTCAGGAGACTTCTTGTTCAGAAATGCCGCCTTATCTTCGATAACCATCCGCTGTGGGGAGCCGATGGGAGTACCGAGCTCGCCAAAAAGTTCTGCGGACGGATCGACTTGAATCCTCTGCACCAGTTGCGACTTTTGGTTTAGTTGTGACTGCACGATTGGCGTGCCAACCAAGAACAAAAGACTTACAAATGAGCCGATTAAGGCGAGTATCCGCAGAACTTTCATCAGAATTTACTTCGTGGAAGCGTAAGCGCTGACTGCGATGTTGACGGTTTCAGCGACCTTGCCCTTGGCCATCGCAGGGATCATCACGCCGTAATCGCTCAACTTGACTTTGAACTTGGTGCTGAACTGAACGACGTTGCCTTCGAATCCGGCAGCCTTCACTTGTGCGCTTGCGGCTCGATACTTCACGGTCACCGGGGTGACGATGGTCTTTGTAACGCCGTGCAGAGTGAATTTGCCTGTCACCGAGTAAGTTTCTCCCTTTACGAACTTGACCTTGGTTGTTTCGAAGGTAGTGGTGGGGAACTTGCCGGTATTCAGCCACATTTCGCCATTCATATGATCGTTTCGTGCTGGAATGCCGGTATCGATCGACTTTAGATCGATCACGATCTTGCCGCTGCCAGTCTTCTTGATTGGATCAAATTTCAGGTTTCCAGAGACGCCGGTGGTTCTACCTGTGAAAGTTTCGAATTCGGTCACGCTCTCAACTGTCGCGCTGTTTCGATATTGAAGCTTGTCGCCGACGACTTTAAACGCCATTAACTCTGCGTTGGCCATAGCGGCCGAAGCAATGATGATTCCTGCAATTGCAATTTTTTTCATGAATGTTCTCCACCTCCGAGCATAACAGCCGGAGGAGCAATATTACTCTAAACGTTTGACTGCGCAAATAAATTCCAACGAAAATGGAAAATTTTTGCAGAGGTTGCCATGTTGGCCTCTGTAATCACACGCACTCAGTCCGAATTCTGATATTCTCAGTACCACTTCGTGACGCACCATCGAGAACGACCCACAGCGATAAGCATCATCCGCAAGAGCACTTTGTTTGGCGGCATCCCGGATTCAGACATGGATCTGTTGGCGCAGTGGGGCCAAACCCACCAGTTTGTTCGTGGGGAGACCATTTGGCTAGATGGAACTGCAGCCAGCTTCATCTGCGTGATCGGCACCGGGTTTGTGAAGATGGTCAAATCAACAGGGACCGGCCATGAAATCACACACGAGATCATGGGGCCCGGGCAAACGTTTGGCTTCCTCGGCGCAATCGACGGCACGGGGTGTCCTCTCATCGCCCGTGCTGTGACAGATTGTTGGGTGATCAAGATTCCAAAGACTTCGATCATGCCGATTTATGAGCGGACGGTTGCGCTTAAGGATCATGTCATCCGCCGAACGACGATCCGATTGCGGAAGGCGCATGAACTGGTCGCTCGGCTTTCGACCGGAAACGTGGAATCCCGCATCATCTCGATACTCCTGATGCTGGCGGAGAGCTATGGGGAAGAGAAGACTGGCGGTGAGATCGAATTGAATGTCCCGCTGACCCGCCAAGATATCGCCGAGATGGCCGGGACGACGGTGGAATCCACGATCAGAGTCATGAGCAAGTGGAAAAAGGATGGATTGGTGACGTCCAGCGCCAAATTAATCACGATCCATGACGTCGATCTCCTCTCGGCCCGAGTCGCTCCGATTTAGTCTTCCAGCAACTCGCAGACATCGATCTTCATCACTGCACCAGCTACGGACCATGTGCCCGTAATTTGTAAGTAAGCCGTGGATTCCGGGTCGATGAGCAAATCAGTCCGCTTGACCGGAATGTAAAGATCTTGGTATGCGCCAGCAGTGACCGGTCGCTGGTTCAACACTCTAAATGCCCCGTAGGGATAGGACGCTGTCGACCAATTGTAAAAGCTGATTGTCTCGGTTCCAGTACCGGTGCCTTCGTACTTGAGCCGAAGATGCAAGACCATCTTTTCTGCGCTGCCGACCTGATTGAAAGTCGCATGCAAGTTCAAATCAGTGTTCGAGAAACTCGCCTGGATGAATGAATTATCGGGATTCAGAGCCTCAAGAAATCCTCCCGAAACTGCCCCAACATCGCCCGCAGCTTCGATCAATGGGTAGGCCTGCTTCACCTTCTGAGTCTTTGCGGGCAGAGTGCTCACTAGTTGGTTGTCCACCCAGACTTGAAGGGCGACCCGCGCATTGTAGGCAGCGGTATCGACTTCGATTGTGTCGCGGGTGCGCCGCAAGATTCGCAGAGATTTTCCACTTTGGGTGACCTTCACCGAATGTGGGGAATCGAATCCTCGACCGCGAATCAAAATGCCAGGTTTCGACCGATCCAATGAGGGATTCTGTCTCATCGGATACGGTGATGCGCACCGCACAACTGCACTTCGCTCTGGCTTGGTGATCTGGTTCAGAGCAACCTTTGCAGCGGCTTGTGCATCGACCCTGCCGTAGTTTGTGTATTCGCCAAACGGGGATTGGGACATGGCGACCCCGGTGTCCTCTAGGATTGCTCGAACTTGCTTTGCCTTTAGGCTTGGGTTCATTCCCCAAACAAGCGCGGCAACTCCTGCAAAAACCGGGCAAGCCGCGCTGGTACCGCTAAAATTGGTGTTGTAGTTGCCGTCCTTCGTTGGGGATGGGATGCTGACTCCAGGTGCAGAGACGTCCACCCACGTACCGAAATTGCTGAAACCGGCTTTTGCGGGTGTCGCATTCAGCGCGGCAACGGCAATCACTTCTTCGTACGCACCGGGATAAAACGGATAGATCGTGTGCTCGTTGCCGGCTGCCGCGATGGGGAGCACACCCTTAGCCACGGCGTACTTCATCGCCGCATGCTCGCTAGGCAAGATTCCGTCTCCATAGAAGCTCATGGAAAAGATCTTTGCGCCCATTTTTGTCGCGTATAGGTATGCGCCGATGTTGGCAGAAGCGTAAAAATAGCCGCTGTCATTGGATGCCTTTAGGCCCATGACCTTGACCCTAGGCGCTATTCCAGAAACGCCGATATTGTTGCCTTGAACTCCCGCGATGATTCCCGCGCAATTCGTTCCGTGGCCCACGACATCGTTGGGAATCGGATCGCCGTACGCAAAGTCGAAGCCGTTGATATCGTCGACATATCCGTTGGAATCATCATCAATACCGTTTCCTGCGATCTCACCTGGATTGATCCACACGTTTGCAGCGAGATCGGGGTGAGCAGTGTTCACACCGGTGTCGATCACGGCGACGGTCAGATTGCTCCCGAAACTGAGGTCCCAAGCGAGGTTAGTCTTTGTGGTGGTCAAGTGCCAACTGTTAGCGACCAGTGGATCGTTCGGAGTGTAAGCAGGGTGACGAGCAAGGTCGAACGATGCCGCGGAATCCGAGAACTTCGAGCGCAAACTCTCTAATGCGGTCACCAACTCGTCTGGTGAGAAATCCAGGACGGTGTAACCGATTTCGTCGAATCTACGCTCGACTTTGCCACCAAGCTCTTGTGCAAAGGCGACTGCTCGATCTTCGACGATCAGATGGGTGGGGTGCCGATAGGCCTCCAAGGGGAGCAATTTCGCGTTCATCGAAAGCAAAAGGTCGGTCAGCACAATCGAAAGTATACGATAGCAACTTTTGCGCCGGGCATCAAATTTTGCCGGACTTGTATCTTCCCCGGTAAATATGGCAAGGTCAATTGCTATGGTGAGTGCACTCGTTTCGGCATTGGTGGGATTAACAGCGAACCTGGATATTCCGTACGTGATTCAAAATGGCGGAATCAAGATCGATGGGAGACCTTCAGCCGAAGCCATCGGGACGCACATTTCGCTATCGCCTAACAACACCGTCGAGAACACTGACCCGGTCCCAGCCACTGTGGTCATTGACGCGACTTCTCAAGTCCTGATGTTCGACAATACTAGATTGATCTACACCGGAAAAAACGGTGAAGACACCAAGGACAATGAGATCTTCGAGTTGTTGAACGGCGCAATCGTCTACACAGCGGCGCCAGTGGATATCAGAACTCCTACCGCATCCACTCCGCGTCGTCGCCGGGTCGTACGCACACCAAACCGGTCTACGATTGCCATCGGAACCGCGTTCTTCATGAAGAATGAGGTTCGCAATTTCCGACTTTCGGTCACCTCAGGCGGTGTCGAGTTTGTCCACCGAACGGACGCGAACAAGACCTTGACTCTGAAGCAAGGCGATTTTGTTAAAGGGAAAGATGACGACGACGTAACCGCAAACGGAGTGAGATGATTGGATTGCGGCTCGTCCGCATTGGTCTTCCACTGATTTTCGCTGTTGCCGGCGTTTGGATCAGTGAAATTGTGCTTGATCGAAGCGTCGAGCTGAACGAGCTCGACGTGAAGGCGTCCAATTTTCTCCTCAGCAAAGTCGCGCCGATTCCAGTGGATGACCGCATTATTTTGGTGAAGGTCGACGCGGATTCTGTTCTCGAATTAGGTGGCGCCCAACCCGAATCTATGCTGAGTCGAACGTTGTACCGCGAGTACTTTCAACGCTTGGCCAAGACCAAAGTTCTGGTGTCTCTTTCTGATATCGGCTTCGCGAGCGACTCCAAGGAAGACGCGGGTTTTGGCGACGGCATCGATGATCGATTTTGCTTCGTGAAAGTCGAAGTTCCGCTTGAGACCGAAGGTGAAATCTCGGACGATGGGTTTGCCTACGATTTCAAGATTTGCTCTGCACTGAGTTCCAAGCCTGCAACCTTCGGTCATGCGCTCAGTTTCGCGCCGGATGGAGTAGTTCAATCGGTGCTGGCTCAAGCCTATGACAATTCGAGCGGAAATTGGCTCTTCCACACAGCACTACTTGCCGCGTGGAAGGCTGAGGGGCTAGATGTCGATGGCGCAAAGATCGCCGGCACCCAACTGGTTTGCGGAGACTGGAAGCGCGAACTCGGTGGAAACAACGACTTTTTCAACCAATATCCTGGCTCACTGTCTGAATTCAATTCGATCCCTTTCAGCAAAGCGCTGGGAAAGTTGCGGCAAGGCACCCAAGAATTTGATGGCAAGATCATGGTTCTGGTCGACTCTCGGCCTGGAAAAGATGAGCACACTACGAGTCAATTTGGCCGGACTGCCGGATACAACATCACGGCGTCAGTGTTAAATTCAGCCTTATCGCCAGCCTCAAAGACCATCCGCTGGGCATCGGCGGCACAAGAATACGCCTATAGCCTAGCGCTCGGATTACTTGGTGTGGTTGTGTTCGGCGTGATGCCTCGGCGATCGGTCGGGCTTGCGCTTGGTCTGATCGTGCCGCTGATTCTAAGCTGGGTCATCCCCCTTGCTGTTGCGGGCTCGACGCGAGTGATTCTGCCGATGGTGCAACCGGTGTTGACGGTAGGCGCGGTCGTTTTTGGATGTTTGTTGACGCTCGCGCTCCGCTCGAAGCCGATCGACACCAGAGTTCCTGGGATGAACATTCCCGCCACCGTGTTGTTTTCCGACATTGAGGACTCGACTGGCTTGGTACAACAGATCGGCGCGCAACGCTACCAAGAAATTTATGGCGCGTGGGTCCGTCAATGTGGCGCGATTATCGCCAAGCGTGGTGGGGAATTGGAGCGTACTACCGGCGATGGTTTTGTCGCGACATTCGCAGGCTCTGCAAATCTCACGGTGGAACGCGCCATTCTTGCCGTCGAAGAAATGACCCTTGAGCTCCAATCGGTGAGCAAAAGATATGAGATTCCGCTCAATTCTAGCTTTGGGATGAGCGCTGGAGAAATATCAGGAGGCTACGTCTTTGAGGCCGGAATCGAGACTTGGAGCAGCTCTGGCGCGACTGTGAACCGCGCCAAGAGAATCCAAACTCTCGCGGGACAGCTCGGGGTCAACTTGCTCGCGGACGCATCAGTGATCCCAGTCATTCCGAAATCATTCGGTGCGACCGCCCAAGGCTCACACGACCTCAAGGGGTTCGAGGAACCCGTCGAGCTTTTTTCAATATCCGCGAAGAGCTAGCTCGTTGCGAGCCCAACCATCACTTTTATGCCAACGGCGATAGCATCATCGTTGAAGTCAAATGTGGGCGTGTGGACATTCGGATAAGAATCCTGCCCATCTGGAATTAGGCCGAGTTGATAGAAACACGCTGGGCATTCATCGCCGTAATAGGCAAAGTCTTCACCGCCCATCGTTGGGACGGCTTGATCCGATACCCACTCTGGGCCAAGGACGTTCGTCGCCGTTTTCATGAAGCGATCAACAGCTTCTTGCGCGTTGATCACGACCGGATAACCTTCGTTGATCTCGATCTTTGCGGTCACGTCATGGGCCTGAGCGACACCCTCCGCGACCTGACGTAGTCGCTTCTTGGCGAGCTCGCGAGTCTCAGCGCTCATGGTACGGATCGTGCCGTGGATCATGGCGGACATCGGGATGATGTTATTCGCCGTGCCGCCATGGACCTGACCGACGGTGACAACGATGTTGTCGAACGGGTCCGTGTTTCGAGAAGAAATCTGTTGCAGCGTCGTGATGAGAGAGGCGATGGCGACCACTGGATCGCGTGTCGTTTGTGGTGCGGCGGCGTGCCCTCCTTGCCCGACCAGTTCAATAATGAACTCATCCGTCGAAGCCATCAAAGCCCCAACTCGGGTAGCGACATGCCCCAACTTGACCGAGCTCCAGCCATGGAGCCCAAACACGAAATCGGCCTTCTTCCCAAAGATCTTGCCGTTGAGACATCCGTCTTCGACCATGAATTTTCCGCCTGCACCACCCTCTTCAGCGGGTTGGAAGAGCAGTAAGACGTTGTTTGGTCGATGGGACATTGCGGCAAGTTCAGCGGCGACACCCAGCAAAATTGCGGTGTGACCATCGTGGCCGCAAGCGTGCATCCGCCCGGGAATCCTACTTGCGTATGGCTTACCGGTTTCTTCGTGAATCGGTAGTGCGTCGATATCTGCCCGGAGGGCGATTGTCGTCGCAGACTCTGGATTCGCTGTCGCCGGAAGGTATCCGAGCACCCCAGTGCCTTTCGCCAAGCCCGCTTTGAACTGGACTCCGAGGCTGGTCAAGGTCTTTTGAATCAACTCAGAAGCAAAGACTTCCTCAAATCTGATCTGAGGATTGGAGTGGAGCTGATGGCGGATTTCCACCACTTCGGCGAGGGTCATTTTCCGAGGTTACCCCGCAGGATTATCGGGAACTAATCCTAACAAATTGCACTCTGAATGGATGATGTTTGAAGATTAGATGAAACAGGCTGGTCTCGGCGATCAAGGCGGAGATCTGATGAAGATGATTGGTTCCCACATCCAGGGACAAGGGGGGTTGCAAGGCCTTGTGGAAGGGTTCTCAAAGCAAGGTCTTGGTGATCAAGCCGCGTCTTGGGTGGGCACGGGTGAGAACCAGCCGATCTCTCCTGAACAGGCCCATGGCTTTTTGGGCAACGACTTTATACAGAATGCAGCAAAGCAGTTTGGAATTTCTCCAGACATGATCGCCCAGGCAGCATCGCAGTTCATCCCAGGCATGGTGGATAAAGCGACTCCTGGTGGCCAGATTCCTCAAGGCGGCGACATCATGAGCGCGCTCCCAGGAATGCTCGGCGGACTATTCGGCAATAAGTAAAGGCTAACCGCAAGGAACTGTAGGTAGCGCACTCGATGATTTCGAGTGCGCTACTTTGCTTTGCGACCCTACTTAGCAAACCACTTAGCAAACTCGAACACGATTGGAATCCCGAGCACGAGGTTGAACGGGAAAGTGATCGCAATTGCCGCAGTTAAGTAGAGGCCGGGCTTTGCTTCTGGAAGCGCGATCCGAACGGCTGCCGGAGCAGCGATGTAGGAAGCGCTCGCGGCCATTACGCCCAGCACTCCAGCTCCGCCGACGCTCATGCCGGCAAGCGTCCCGAGATAGGCACCAAGCGCGCCATTGACGATCGGAAGCAAGATTCCCATTCCGATCAGGAACGCCTTGGATTCCTTGAGGTCCGCGATTCGAGCACCAGCGACGAGGCCCATTTCGAGCAGGAATATCGTCAACGCGCCTTTGAAGAGGTCTCCGAACAGAGGCTGGACTTGTTTGATCTGTTCTGGGCCGCTGATCCATCCGATCAACAATCCTCCGACCAACAGAATGATCGCCTTACCAGTGAGAAGTTCGTGAATCATCGGACGCAGGTCCTTATTGCCCTCCTTCTTCATCACCATTCCAATCGCGAACAGGATTGCGGGAATCTCGAGGATGGCCACGAGAGCCGGCAAATAGCCTTCTGGATTGAGATTTTGGAGTTGGGCGAATGTGATCGCTGCGATGAAGGTCACTGCCGACACGGAACCGTAATGTGCGGCCAGGGCGGAGCTATCTACACGCCCGAGATTTCCAATTTTCCTGCAGACGAAATAGGCGAGCGTCGGTGTGATGACACTTAGCGCTAGGGTCGCTAGGACCGGGAGAGCGAGCGTGCTCAAGTTGGATTGGGAGAGGGCAACACCACCTTTCAAGCCGATTGCAAAGAGCAGATAGATGGAGATTGAGGTGTAAAGACCGCTCGGGAGTTTGAGATCGCTTTTGACCAGTACCGCCACAAAACCGAGAACGAAGGCCAGCACCATTGGTGAAGTCAAATTACTGAAAATTAATTCATATGATAGATTCACAAATTAGGATTGTGACTCAAAGGCGACCTGGAATGCAATAAAAAGCCCTGCAATCAAACGATTGCAGGGCTCTTGAGTAAGCGTGTAGCGTGTTACTTCTTGATAACGAGCTTGCTGATGCCTTGCGAGTTGGATGGGAACGATACGCCCATGTCTGGCAGCTTGACTTCAGCGGTCGACTCGTAAGCCGAATCGATCATCACGATTTGGCCGGTTGCCTTGCTGAGGAAAACCTTGGTGAGGGTCTTTGTAGTGCCTTCGAGCATCATCTTCATGTCGCCCATGCCTGCTCCTCCGCCACCTTCAGACATCATCTTGCTGAGGTCGAGATTCATCTTTGGCGAACCGCTAACGTTGATCTGCCAAGCATCGATTTCTTGAACCTTTGCTTCGCCGACGAGCTTTGCGGTCATCTTGTAGTTCTTTTCGAACATTTCCATTCCCTTGAGCTCGAAGTTCCAAGTGTCGCCAACCTTGACTGGATCCTTTGGCAAGGCAAAGAATTGGAAGATCGAGATCGGGCTCATGCCGCCGGTCATAATCGCCATGGCTCCGCCGCCACCACCGTCGACCTTAACGTCTGAAACTTGGTAGAGCGCATCCAACTTTGCGGTGCCGCCCAATTCCTTTGGCATTTCCTGTCCGCCGGACATCATTTCCGCCATCGGACCAGCCATTTTGACAACCATATTGCTCAAGAGAAACTTGAGTGAAACGGTGCCATCTTCCTTTGGATTGCTGTAAGTCAAGGTCAGATCAGAAGTCGAATCCACAACCATTTCCATTACGTCCTGGCCCATCGAGCTGAGGTCTGTGGAAGTCGTTACGTTGCTGGTCAGCGTGTACTTTTCAACTGCGCCGTTGGTGTAGGTGCGCTTCAGTGCGATTGCATCCTGCGCAAAAGCGCTCATGGAAACGGACATCGCGAGTGCAATAAATGTAATTTTGAGAGAACTTTTCATGGCAACAACTCAGAGTCATTTTAGCGACTAGCACAGCTTTTCGCAATACTTAACTTGACGCTTATCTGATTTACGCGTTTCGGAACTCGGGTGGTTTCAAAAAAGTGTGAGTTGGTCGTGCGACAATAAAGAAAGATGTTGGAACGTGCGCTTACTCTTCTTCGTGACCAAATCGCACCGCGGGCAGAAGAAATTGATGCTGATCCGGCCGTTCTGGCTTGGGCATTGAAGCTGCTGGGTGATAACGAACTGATGGCTTTGAGGCGACCACATGCCTTCGGCGGACCAGAGATGAGCGAAGCAGACTTTCGATCTTTCCAGGAAGAAGTCGCTCGCGCGAGTGGGACTTTAGCCTTCCTCCAGACGCAACATCAGAGCGCAGTCAGTTTGGTTTCAAAAGGGCATAACCAGGCGATCAAGGAAGAGTATCTCCCGAAGATGCACAATGGCGAGAGGTTGGTGGGCATCGGGTTTAGCCAGTTGCGCCGTCCTGGTCCTCCAATCTTGCGTGCGCAACCGACTGATGGCGGCTACCATCTGATCGGCGAAGTTCCTTGGGTGACGGGGCTGGGGTATTTCCCTGAGTTTTTGGTTGGGGCGCAACTCGATTCAGGAGAATCGGTGTTCGGATTGCTCCCGTTCGAAGAAGCCGAGGGCATCTGCATTGGGCCGGTGATGGAACTGGCAGCGATGCAATCCGCGAATTCAGTGGCAATCGAATTGGATTGCTTCTTGCCCGGCGAGCGTGTGATCGACATCAAGCCTGCGAACTGGATCTTCCGCAACGACATGATCAACATCACGTTGCAAGGATTCTTTGCGGTGGGATGCGCGCGCGCGGGGATTGATCAGGTTCGACTCGCGGAGGGCAAGCGCAAGAATTTGGCTGGCAAGGGCTTTGCAGACGCGTTGGAAGCGGAATTGATGGAGTGCCGAAGCCGATTGAGCACAGCTCAGACGATGTCCGAGGAAACCACCGAAGAAAAGCTGTCCCTTCGGGCGTGGGCGATCGATCTCGCGGTGCGATGCGCGCACGCAGGAATCGTTGCCGTTGGTGGCAGCGCGAATTCGCTCCGCCACCCAGCACAACGAATCTATCGTGAAGCGTTAGTTTTCAGCGTGAGCGCTCAGACCGGACCGATTCAAGAGGCAACCTTGCAACGCCTTATTCGGCGTTGACCTTGGTCCAATCTCCGCCCAGGCGCAGGGTGGTACCCAGCTGATCCATCACGGCCAATCGATTCGACCGCAGTTTCTCGTCGTCCACCATCACCATCGCGTTGTCGAATGCGGCATTGATCGTTGGTAATAGCTTCGTGATTGCCGCTACGAATGCGTCTGGGGAAAGTGAATCCGCAGCTGTATGGGCATCGTTAACAATTGCTCGGTGTGCCTGGGCGAGTGCACTGATTTCAATTGAGTCCAACTCACCGATCTCAGTTGCAATCTGAATGCCCTTGCTCTTCGCGGCACTGACGATGTTCAACGGCCGCGTTACGGTCTGCAAGAAGCTTGGATTGCTGATTGCTTGCTGAATCGCCTCGATTCGGAACGAGACCCGACGCGGGGAGGAGAGTTCACCCAAGTGATCTGCGAGCATTGCCGCTTCCAGAACGTCGTGCCGTTCCACATTCATTAGCGCCTTGTAGCGACCGACGAAAATTTCGGCCAGGCTCTGAACTGCCTTATTAGGGTCAAGCGTAATTCCTTGTGCGGAGTACAGCTCGAACGCCTTGCTCAGAAGGTCGGAATAGCTAGTTTTCAACCCGGTCCAATCTTTGGCCAGTTCAATGAGGATTGTCACGGCGCGGCGAAGTCCGAAAGGATCGCTCGAACCGCTTGGGCTAAGTCCTTGCCCAAGATATCCCGCGAGTTTGTCGAGTTGGTCCGCTGCGATCATAGACCGCGAGACAACCGATTCGCCGGAGATTTTCTCATGGGAGTACTGATCCCGGATGGCGTTACAAACCTCGGTTTCGAATCCTTCACGTTTGGCGTATTCGCCTCCGACAACACCCTGCAAAGACGAAAGCTCGGAAACAAGTCCGGTGACCAAATCGGCCTTTGCGTAAAGTCCTGCTTTTTGTGCGGCAGCCGCCTGTTCTGTGGACGCACCAGCCTTGCCGGCGACAAACTCCGCCAGTGCCGCCAGGCGGTCTGCTCGCTGGCGAACGGTGCCTAACTTTTCTTGGAACAGCATCTTCTCGGTTTTCGCGAGGAACTGATCCATCGTGAACCGACTATCTTCATCGAAGAAGAATTTGGCATCGTTGAACCGAGCGTTTAGCACCCATGCGTTTCCGTTGCGCACAGTGGTTTCTTCGCCGCCATTGCGTATCGAAATGAACTTGGTGAGGAGCTTTCCATCTGGGCCCTCAACGGGGAAAAACCGCTCGTGCTTGGCCATCGCGGTGATCAAAACAGGTTCAGGTAGGTTGCCAAATTCAGGCTTGAAGTCACCTTCGAGAGCCGTCGGCCATTCGGTAAGAAACACGTTTTCGTCGATCAGCGCTTCGGTCATCATCGGTTTGCCGCTCGCAACGGTCGTGGCGCCTTCGATGATTCGGGTTCGCCGGGCTTCTGGGCAGGGTTCGACTTGTCTGCTTCGTAATGCCGAAAGCAACTCATCAAATCGGGTGGCTTCAAAGCTCTCTGGCGCGTTGAACCGGTGCCCTCGGGACTGGGTTCCGCTGACCACGGATTCGATCTGAAAATCGACCGATCTGCCGTCAAATGCCGCCAAGATCCACCGGATTGGACGGGCATAGCGGATACCCGAGCTACCCCATCGCATCGACTTTTCGAACTGCAGAGCCAAGATGGATTCGGGGATCAGAGTCTTTAGGACGTCGATCGTGGGAACGCCAGGGATGAACTTCGTGATCCAAGCGTAATCGCCTTCCTTTCGGACTGTGGCCACATCAACGCCTTGTGACCGGCAAAATCCTTCCAATGCTTTTGTTGGATTCCCGGACTCGTCGAATGCGGCTTTGACTGCTGGCCCGCGCACATCTTTGTTCTGATCTGGCTGCATCGCGACCAAATCTTGGACGGAAACGATCAGTCGGCGAGGGGTGCCCAGACTGACCACTGCACCGAACGAGAGATTGGCTGCGCGAAGTCGAGTTTCGACCTCTGACTGAAGCTGCTCATAGGCGCCACGCACAAAACTGGCGGGCAGTTCTTCGCATCCAAGTTCAATGAGCAGTTCCGGCATAGAGCCAAATTTTACCGTGGGAACTGATTTTTCGACCTTTCAGTAGGAATTTAGGTAAAGTTCAATCGTTTGGGCTTAGCCTGAACTGAACCTAGGAGAAAAAACAGCATGAAGCGAATCCTCACAACCGCTCTTGTCGCTGGACTTGGCGTGATGGCCATGGCTCAGTCGCCAAGCTTTATTCCAACCAACACCAACATTCGACTTGGATTTGTGTATCCGACCGAAGACGCCGTCCGAGATTTCACGGGCAACATGTTTGGCCTCGGCGTAGACATCGACACAAACTTCCGACTCGTGTCTTTCGGCCACGGATTCTTGTCGCTGGACTACTACACCAGTTCGCTCGACGGTAACAAGGGCCGAGTCCTTTCGGCAATGTACAACCAACGAATGCCGCTGTCCTCGATGGACGGACGAAACACCTACTACTTCGTGGGTGCTGGCATCACGAATGTGGACTTCACGACTTCCAAGACAGTCTTTGGATTGCGCGGTGGCGTGGGCATGTCCCTCAGCGAAAAGACCTACGGCGAATTGGTTTACAACTTCACCGAGAAGGTTGATGGCGTTCGAGCTTCGAATTTCGGCGTCTACCTCGGATTCAAGTTCTAATCCGGTCTTAACAAGATTCGACCCCCGCCACCCAAAAGGTGGCGGGGGTCTTTTCATTTAGCTAATGCTCGGCTACCAGCGGATGATATTTGCGCCCCAAACCAGTCCGGCACCAAACCCAACGGTCATCACGAGGTCTCCCTCTTTGAGCCTTCCGGTTTTCTTGGCTTCGCTCAGCGCGATCGGGATACTCCCGCCGCTGGTGTTGCCGTACTTTTCAACGTTCTTGAAGACCTTTTCGTCCGGCAAACCTAATTTCTCAGCTGCTGAATCGATAATTCTCATGTTCGCCTGGTGAGGAACAAAAAGATCGATGTCCTCTGGCGTCATCCCCGCCTGATTCAGCGCGCGCATGCAGGCATCACCCATCGCCCCAACCGCGAATCGATAAACCTCCGCGCCCGCCATGTAAAGGTGCGGGTGAAGATCTGGAGGGATCGGGCAGCCTGGAGGCACCATTGAGCCTCCAACGTCTACGCCGATATGCTTGGCACCACCGCCATCCGATAGAAGGACCGTGTCGATGATTCCTCGGTCGGTGTTTTCTTCGCCGCGCAAGACCACTGCACCCGCTCCATCACCGAAGAGCACGCAAGTCGCACGGTCCGTGTAGTCGAGGTACTTGGACAGAACGTCAACTCCCACAACCAGTGCCGTCTTGATGCGGCCCGCCTCAATCATGCTGCTCACAGAAGCCAGGCTGTAGATAAATCCTGCGCATGCCGCTCCAAGGTCAAATGCGCCCGCGTGATGAATTCCAAGATTGTGCTGCACCATGCATGCGGTCGCGGGGAACGGGCGATCGCCAGTGACGGTGCCAACCACGACCATTTCGATCTCATCGGGCGAAATGCCAGCGTCAATTAGAGCGTTGTGCGCGGCTTCTGTAGCGAATGTGCTCGCGGTTTCATGCGGCTCACTCACACGCCGCTCTCGAATTCCGGTTCGCTGGGTGATCCACGCGTCCGAAGTATCGACAATCTTCTCCAGATCTAAGTTGCTAAGAATTTTGTTGGGGACGGAATGGCCGACACCCTGCACCACAGCGCGAATCATTTTGGTGATTGTTATTGTGTCACTTTTTGAGGCTCGGGGCCAATCTCAGAGATTTTGGATGCCAACAATACGTTCCTTCATCGAATCGATGAGGTCAAATTGTGCGGCCTTGTCGGCGACCAACAGCGCATTCATAATCGCCCGGGCATTGCTTCGGCCATGGCAGATCACGCACAAGTGATTGAGCCCAAGCAAGGGCGAGCCACCATATTCGGCGTAGTCCAATTTTTCTCTCAGAGGCCGCAAGTACTTTCGGATGGGAAGGAAGGCGAGCTTGCTCTGCCAACTCGCCATCGCCGATTCTTTGATCTCGCTGAGGATAAATTCGGCGACGCCTTCAGCGGTTTTGAGGACGATATTTCCAACAAACGCATCGCAGACGATAACGTCGATCGGCTCTTTTCCGAGGTCTTTGCCTTCGATGTTCCCGGCGAACCAGGCGTGGCTTTCCAGAAGATTGTAGGCCTGCTTTGCAAAGGCGTTTCCTTTGCCGGGCTCCTCGCCCATGTTCAAGAGATGCACTTTGGGATTGGTCTTTCCCATCACGATCTCGGCGTATGCACGGCCCATCACCGCAAACTCGACGATCTGTTCCGGGTCGATGTCGGGCGAAGCTCCTGCATCGAGCAGCAAGAATCGGCCGTGCTTTCCTGGCATGACGGTCGCGATGGCGGGGCGGTGGATCCCGGGCATTTGTCTCCATGCAAGCAGGGATGCGGCAGACGCGGCACCCGTGTTACCAGCGCTCACCATTGAAGTTGCCTGACCTTCTTTGACCAGCCTCACAGCCACATTTAGGGAAGAGTCCTTCTTCTTTCGGAGTGCTTCGACTGGCTTTTCATCCATGCCCACGACTTCGCTGGCATGAACGATTTCGATGTTGGATGGCAAAGGGCCAAACTTCTCGATTGCTTCCTTCTGACCTACCAGAAGAATCTTGCCCTTGATCAAAGGCGCAGCCAAGATCGCCCCAGCGACGATCTCTCCTGGGGCATGATCACCCCCCATTGCATCCAATGCGATGACGCTCAGTCTGATTCTTCTCCCGGTTCCAGAATACTTCGAAGCTGGTCTAGAGGGCTAGACTGCCTTCCTAGACTATTTTCTTGTCGGACTTTCGCTTCGGGGCAATCGCCTTCCCAGCCGTAAGTGCAGAGCGGCTGAACGGGCAGATTAAGAATCAAGTTTTGGCGAATCAGACTTTCGACGATCAAGCTGTTCTCGTGGAATAGGGGTTCGCCTTCTTCATCGACAACCCGCGCAAAATCGTCTTGGGAGTACATGCTCGGAACGCCTTCAACGGCGAAGTCCTCGGTAACTTGAAAATTGACTTCTTGTTCGAGCGGACCGCCGCACCGGGCGCAATCCATATTGCATCTGGTCTTGAATTCGCCTTCGATGACCAGACTGTTCCCGGTCGAATATGCTTCTAAAAATCCTTCAACAGAGTCGGCAAGATCAACATCGTCGGACTCGGGCAAGTCGGTGGAGATATCAACGGCGATCTTTCGTCCCGGATGTTGTAGCGCATCATTAAGGTCAAGCAATCCATCGCGCTTCATGGGAAGGTGATTGTACCCCGGGGCAAGGTTTGAACCCAAAAACCGGGGCCGAAATGCATTTTTTGATGCCAAGTAAAAAATGGGTCAAACTAAGAACCTGTAAACGTCGTCAAACATGGCGAGCGTTGGTCTATACTGAGGCTTGAATGGGTATCGGGTTTTTCTGGTACCTAGAATGAATAGGAATCATCAACCAGCATGAAGAAGCTGCTCTTGGGCGCAATTACTCTCGCGATTTTAGCCGGCTGTGGCGGAGATGGATCGGATACAACAACGACCACCTCTGGTGCTACGACTGGCGCCACCTCCGGTGGAACTGGACGCGAATATCCGACTTTTAACTTGGGCACGGGTGCCCTTCTCCAGACATCGTTCGTTTCCGGTCAGGGCCGCTCAACAGGCAGTTCCCGAGCCACCGGTTCGCAAGTTGCGCTGATCAAATCAGTTCAATTCCGAAACGATGCCAACGATTTTGTTCCAAGCTCGGATCAGATTCTGGGTGACGAAATTCGAGTCCAATTGGACGGTTACACCCTGAACACTAAGGCCTTCGGTGTGACCTTTGGAATCGGACAGACCTCGAAGCGATTCCTGGAGTACCCGATGGAGATCGCTCAGTTCCTGCGAGTCGAGTCAGACAATTCTCTGACCCCTTTGACTCCAGAAGATAGCATTGCTTTCCAACCACCGGTTCCGTTTGACTGTGACGTCCGAGTTTTTGCGGGTCGCGTGAGTTCGGTGAATATCCGTCTCGATGATTCGATGGTGAGCTTTGATGACGTCGCTGGTGCGGTCACTTTCAATCCAGACCTGTTCGTGGCTTCGAACTACGATCTGATTCATAACCGCATCACAAGTTCGTTCAGCGACTACTTGGCATTCGACATTTCGCAGATGCCGACAGGTGATCGACCTCCTCTCTCGATTTCTGGCGATCCTGCCGACCGCGTTTTCTTCAGCGGCGACGGATACGGAATTTCGAACGGTTTGGGCGCAGCTAGCCAGTTCGAACTCCTTTCACCAGTCCGAATCGACTCCGGTCGATTGAACACTGGCTCCCCGCTTGGATCAGGCGGTGGAAGTGGAATCGGCTTTGGCGCGAACTGGTTCATCTTGGAAGATCAAGATCCACTCGCAACTCGGTTGACTTCGCTCATCGGAATTTGGAAGCCATTCACACAAGCTGTCAACTCTTCGGAAGATGTCACCGTGATCGCCCTTCCTTCGAGCCGAGAGAATGACGGAATCGAAGCGAATGAAGAACAGCAAATCTTGTTCTACAAGCGAAACGTGGCAGGCAAGATCATCGACCTTTGGTACGGTCAGGTTTATTACAACACCGATGGTGACCAAACCGCAGGTACCTTCCGAGCCTATCCGATCTCAACCGTGACCGATGCTGTTCCAACTCAACAAGTGGATGGCACGATCAGCGGTGTCGTGATCACTTCGGGCGCAGCTCGACGAGGAGACTGGCAACTCAGCTCGCCTCCATCGAACTGGCCGTTCGGAACAGAAGGCGGATTCGGCGTCTATCGACGATAAGAGTCACGCCGTGATGAGGCGACTGTGTGGCGTCGAAACAGAGTACGGACTCTGGATTGATGGACGCGGCCCGGAATCACAGCAAGACGACTCAAAGACGTTCGTCGAGAATTGTCCCAACCCAAGCTATTTGGGTTGGGACAATTTTGTTGAGGCCCCACGCGCAGACCTGCGAGGATTTGAAGCGAAGCGCTTAAGCGTTGATCCACGAGATCAGCAATATGAATACCGGACAGAAACCCGGACCTATGCCCAACTCCGCGCCGACCGGATTCTCACCAACGGAGCGAGGTTCTACAACGACCACGGTCATCCTGAGTACTGCACTCCAGAGTGTTTCTCGGCGATTGATGCGGCACTGGAAGACCTGCATGGTGAATCAGTACTGCTTGACACGCTACGAGCGAGTGGCATGCCGGCCAAGATTTACAAGAACAACACAGATTTTCATGGCGCGAGCTATGGCACTCATGAGAGTTTTCTTGTTAAACGGAGAGTCGGGTTCGATGCTCTTTTCAACGCGGTTGTGCCAGTTCTTATCGCTCGACAAATTTTGTGCGGCGCGGGAAAAGTTGGGTCGGAAGCAGGCCCAAAGTGTAATTTTCAGCTCAGCCAGCGTGCGGACTTTTTGACCGAAGTGGCGAGCGTCGACACCTTGTATCGTCGGCCGATCTTTAACACGCGCGACGAACCCCACGCTGATCCAAATAAGTGGACTCGGTTACACGTGATCTGCGGGGACGCAAACCGCAATCCGATCGCTACCATGAGGAAGCTGTTGCTCGTTCAGTGCGAGCTCAAACTGCTTGAAATCGACAAGGCACCGAAATTTCCAATCTCGAATCCCGTGAAGGCGTTTGAGCAAATCAGCAAGAATGAATCTCACGAGTTCGTTTTTGAGGGGCATCGTTGCTCTGATGTGCTTCGCTCAGTGGCGTTGGCGAGTCTTGAGCATCTCGATTTGGATGGGCGTGAGTCCTCCGCACTTCGCGGTGTTCTCGGCGCACTGGACAGGTTCGAAGTCGAAGGTTGGTCTGGGTTGATCGGTGAGGCGGATTGGGCCGCAAAAAAATATCTGATCGAGCATTATTTCGAACCTTCGGGCGACCAGGCACAAGACCTCTTGTCTCAGCAAAGCCTCGACCTAGCCTATAGTAACATCGACCCGGAGGAGAGCTTATTTACAGCGATGCAGGAAATGAATCTGATCGCGCTATTTGAATGGGAAAAGAACCAATCATTTCCTACCCGAGCGTATGCCAGGGGGCTCGCCGTGGAAAAGTTTAGAGATCAAATGACCTCGGCGAGTTGGGGCAGAATTACATTCGCAACTTCGAGCGGTGAACAATCCATCGATTTGGAACCAGAATTGGAATACCCGGCGCACCTAAGCGACGCCAAAAGCGTAGAGGAATTTATAGAATCGCTAAGGAACATGCAACAATGATTCAAGCAGACCGATTGACCAGAAGGCAACCCGAGGAGCCAGCCCGAAAGCTCGGCGACGAAACAGGGCCCACCGACCCAAAAGTGGATCGCCCAGCCGCGCCAAACCCTTTGATGGACCGATTGAAAAAGGTTGACCCAAAGCAGGCCGAAAAGTATCGGCAGCGTAGCGGAGAATAAGTGCAGATTCCAAGTCCAAAGACCTTCAGCGAACTGGTGGGTTACTCCCCGGCCGCGGCCGACCAGCCTGAAACGCATGGCACCACGGTGCTCGCCATGCGGTTTGATTCCGGTGTGATTGTGATGGCCGACCGGCGTGCGACCATGGGCAATTTGATCATGTTCGACAAGGCCGAGAAGGTCTTTGCTTTGGACGATTCCACCGTGGTCGCGATCAGCGGAAGCTTCGCTCGTAGCATCGAAATCTGCCGGTTGCTCAAGCACAGCTTCAAGTACTACCGACGGATGCATCTCAACGAGATGTCGGTTGAAGGGAAGTTGCAGGAAATCTCGAAGGCACTCTCTAACAATCTCGGAATGGCGATGAACGGCATCGGTGTATTTGTGCCGATCCTAGCGACCTACGATGCCAAGAAGGACCAGTTTGGCGTCTACTTCTTCGACACCGCTGGGGCGAGATTCGAAAATGGCCAATTTGCCGCTGCAGGGTCCGGTTCAGAGAGGATTCGCGGAATCTTCGACTACATTTCCGAAACCGTTGGTGAATTTGAATCCAGGTCGCTTGTCGATGTCTTGACCGATGGACTGAAAATGCTCCGGATTGCCGCTGATCTTGACTCAGCCACCGGCGGAATCAGTAAGAATCCACCCGTGATCCGCGTCTTGACTAAAGAAGGCAATCATCCGATCGACGCCAAGGTTCTGGAGAAGGCACTCAAAGCAGCGGCGAAGTAAAACTCAGTCGTTGTTGATGATCTTCACCAGCGTCGGCCACTTTGATTTGAGGTCAGACAGCAGTGGCGAATTCGCACGGATCATGGCCAGAGCGTCGAGGTCAACTTCGCTCACCAAGAGGTGGGGTTCGAGCATCGGACTCTTGGCGATGACCTCACCTTCTGCATCAGTGATGCTAGAGACTCCTGCGAAACCCTTGCCACCCTCGAATCCGCAGAGCATCGAATTCAGAACATAGATCGAATGTTCTTCCGCGATTCCCTTGAGCAGTCTTTCGTACCGCTCGACATTGCCTGGGACTTCGCCCTTAAACCCTCTTGCTGGAGATGCACTGGGAACAAGCAGGACTTGTGCGCCTTGAAGCGCGACTAGAGTTGGCATGATCGAATGCCAGATATCTTCGCAGATCAGAATCGCGACTTTGCCGAACCGGGTATCGAAAACCGGCAGCTCGGTCCCTCGTGAGACAAATCGGTCCTCGTCAAAGGTGCCGTAAGTCGGCAAGAAGATCTTGCGATAGATTTGCACCAGCTTCAATTCGCCCTGGATCAGGCTGAAGTATGCGGCGGAATTGTAAAGCAGTTCCTCGTGCTCTTCATAGAACCCAAGGCAAAAATCGATGTCGGAATTTAGGCCACCGAGTCGGCTGGCGAGTTCACTTTGTAGCGCGGAAGCGGTGAGCGAGCATTCGAGGACTCCTCCTTCCAGATAGTAGCCAGACGTCGAAGACTCAGGAAACACCAGCACGTCGACTTTGGCAGCCGCTGCTTCCCGAACAAATTGGGCGATCGAATCCAGATTGGCACGGACATCTGCCTTCTTCGGCGCAAATTGAGCACATCCAGCCAAAAATCGCATAGAACGATGATACCGTTACCAGGTTTTTCGATTCATTTACTTGTTTTAACCGGTTCTAAACCCGAGCTGGCATGTGTTCTGTTAGAATAGTAGTGTGCTCACGGACAGAGCGCCGGTCGTGGGGATTGCTCGCGGCGGTTTTAGTTTTGGTGAGAGGGTGTTTCTACCCTGAGGAAGGGATCAATTCAACGCCGTTTTTTGGCATTGGCATGCCTTCCTTGATTAGAAAGTCAATTGGAGAATAGCCATATGAACAAGAAAATTATTGCTTCTGTCGCGTTGGCCATGGCTCTCGTCGGTGCGGCTTCCGCTACCACTTACAAGTGGACATGGAACTCAGCTACACACGTGAACGGGAATCAGGCAGGTGGCGGCGATCTTTGGTACAGCGCTGGTGGCGGTGGAATCAAGACCATCACAAGCGAATACAACACTGCCAACAAGAACTTGAAGTACGAAGTCAACTTCAGCTCGCAACAAACCAACGGATATTGGTTGGCGCTTAGCCAAGGCGATAATCCGAAGGGTCACGCCGGCGAATTGGCATTGTTTTACTTCGATGCCAGCCAATCGGCACCTGTGCTTCTCGCCTACAACTACAACGGCGTGAACGGCGACACTTCGCACTACGATGGTTCGCAAGCAGCAGGAACTCAAGCTCCTGATCTCATCCTTTCGAGCAAGACCACCACAAACTGGATCAACCAGCTTCAAGTGATCAACAACATTGACGGCACCCGCACGATGAAGTTCGATATCGATGCGACCGCAATCAACAACCACGTGCCTCTCTACCCAGGCAACACGCCATGGGAAGGTGCTCAGTTTGGTAACAAGATGGGCGTTTGGTTCCACCAGGTCAAGGGTCTTTCGACTTCTTACAATTCCAACGGTGGCTTGAACACTTGGAGTCACCAAGGTGCTGGCTACCTTGATGGCAGCAACCTCCAAACGGTTCCAGAACCGATGACCATGACCGCTTTGGCTCTTGGTTTGGCTGGTGTTGCACGACGCCGACGAAACTCGAAGTAACCAACTCGATTAACTAAAGATGCCGCTCGGGAGAAGTTTTTTCCCGGGCGGTTTTTTGTGTGTTTAGGTTTGGTGTATGCTCATGAAGACATCGTTTGGTGAAATGCCAATCGGTCCTTAGAAAGGAAAATTATCATGGCCAATATTGAAGATATTGAAGGCGTTGGACCTGCGTACGCAGAAAAGCTGGCAGCAGCTGGTGTGAAGTCGGTTGAGAAGCTGTTGGAGGTCGGTGGCACCAAGAAGGGCCGACAGTCTCTTGCAGAAAGCTCTGGGGTGGACGAATCAAAGATTTTGAAGTGGGTGAACCACGCAGACTTGATGCGTCTCAATGGCGTTGGACCTCAATTCGCAGAATTGTTGGAAGCGGCCGGAGTCGATACCGTCAAGGAACTTCGAGGACGACGCGCTGACAACCTGGCAGCAAAGATGGCCGAAGTGAACGAAGCCAAGAATTTGGCAAATCGAACTCCAAACGAAGACATGATCTCTGGTTGGATCGAAGAAGCCAAGACTCTTTCCGAAGCTGTTTCGCACTAAATTTTGGTCGAACCCTTCTTTCAAGGTCCCCACTCGTGGGGACCTTTTTTGTGGGTACCTGGTAACCTCATTCTAAAGCTCTATGCACCCTATCGAAGATCTCACGCCGAAACAAATTGTCGCTGAACTAGACCAGTTCATCATTGGTCAGCAAAGCGCGAAGCGTGCGGTAGCGGTGGCGTTGAGGAACCGGTATCGGCGTCAGCAAATTTCGGAAGACGAGCGCAACGACATTCTCCCGAAGAACATTCTGATGATCGGTCCAACTGGCGTCGGAAAGACCGAGATCGCGAGGCGATTGGCGCAAATCTCACGCGCGCCATTCATCAAGGTTGAGGCGACCAAGTTCACAGAAGTCGGATACGTCGGTCGTGATGTGGATTCGATGATTCGGGACCTGGTGCAAATTTCTGCGCGGTTGGTCGAATCCGAACGTAAGCAGGCTCATCTCGCCGATGCCAAGCGGCGAGCGATTGAGCGTGTAGCCGACCAGATTCTGCAAGACCGAATCTCACAACGCGGGGTCACCTCTTCGGCCATGCACGAATTCGGATTTGCTGCGGATTATCCTGTTCAAACCGAATCAACGGACACGGTGGATGACTTTGACTATGAAGCCGAAAAGTCCCAAATCATTAGCGAAATCGAAAGCGGAGCCCACGATAACACGGAGATTGAAGTCGAGATCGAAGAGCCTGGCAGCTCGTTCTTGCAGGTGTTTACCCCGGGCGGGATGGAAGAGATGGGACTCGATATGCTCAACGGACTGGGCGGACTGGGGCAAAATCGGCGCGAATATCGGAAATTCAAGGTCAAGGATGGCTTGCGAATCCTCGAAGATAACGAAGCAAAGCTCATGATCGATTCGGGCTCAGTGAACCGAGAAGCAGTCGAGCGCGTCGAGCAAACCGGCATAATCTTCATCGACGAAATCGACAAGGTCGCAATCAAAACTAGTGGCGGAAGCGGCCCAGATGTCAGCCGAGAAGGCGTTCAGCGCGACTTGCTACCTGTGATCGAGGGCAGCACCGTTCAGACGAAATACGGCCCGGTCCGAACCGACCATATCTTGTTTATTTGTGCGGGCGCGTTTCACCTCGCCAAACCAAGCGACCTCATTCCTGAATTGCAAGGTAGATTGCCGATTCGCGTCTCGTTGGAATCTCTCGCCGAAGATGATTTTTGCCGGATTCTTCGCGAACCGAAAAATGCTCTCATCAAACAGTATCAGAAGTTGCTTTCGGTGGACGGGGTCGAGGTTTCATTCTCGAGTGCGGCCTTGGACGAAGTTGCTCATTTTGCCGTCGAACTGAACTCAAGAGTCGAGAATATCGGTGCGCGCCGACTGCACACGCTTATGGAGCGCATTCTAGAGGACCTCTCGTTTGAGGCTCCTGACTGCGGTCCAAAGAACGTTGAATTCCAAGTCGAAGACGTTCGCAGAATCCTCAAGCCACTGATCGATAACGCCACCACAGACCACCACCTGCTGTAGCCATGGAACCCGAACCCGGAACGCAAAGAACCGCCAAAATTCCTGTCAAGATTTGGTTCTTCGCGCACGTCATCCTGATCACACTTTGGACCCTGCCACAGCCGCCCCGCGACGAAAATGGGATGATGCGGCAAGACACCGGGCTGAATAAGTTTCTGTACTGGACCGATGCGAAAGTCCGAAATTCCGGCCCTCAGAGAATGTATGTCTCATCCACCGGGCTTTGGCAGTATTGGGATATGTTTGCGCCCGATCCGCTCAATACGGATTATTATGTGACCGCAGACATTCAGTTCTTGGATGGTTCACAGAAGAATTTCGAGTATCCACGAATCGCGACAATGAACCTCGCGCAGAAGTTTGTCAACGAGCGATTCCGGAAGTTTATCGAGCGCGCGCATAGCGACGAGTATCTTTACCTCTGGCCCACCACAGCGCAATGGATGGCCGGTCAGCACTTCACCGACCCGAAGAACCCTCCAGTTGCCGTGCGTCTGAATTATCACAGCCGAAGGATTCCGCCGCCAACTCCCAAAATGCCGGAGCCTTGGAACTATGAAATCCAGCCCTACTACGACTATGTGGTGGACCAGTCTAAGCTCTTCAAAGACAAAGGGCTGACGATTCCGGAGGGGCAATTCTAGGATGAGCTGGTTCAAAAGGATCGACCAATATCTGTTTGGATTTGGCTCCCCCGTGACCTTGGGCGTTTACAGAGCTTTGATGGGGTCACTCATCTTCATCAACCTTGCAATGATCGCCAAGGACTTCTCGGTCTGGTTCACAGATGCAGGGCCCGCGCCGGCCAATACCGCTGCGATTTGGGCTGGGGATCAATGGAACCTGAACGTCCTGAGGGATGTCACCGATCCACGGATTGCGATGGCTGTGTACGGCGTCACGATGCTCGCCGCGCTGATGGTCGCGTTGGGGCTGACCACCCGACTCGCGACGATCGTGCTTTACATTGGGTTTATCTCGCTGCATCACCGAAACCCGTTCATCTTGCACGGTGGCGATACGTTGATGCGGTGTTCGGTGATCACTTTGATGCTCGCGCCGTGTGGCGCGGCATTCTCACTAGACCGCCTCATCTCCCAACGGGCAGGCAAACCGACCAAAGATCTGGTGAGTTTGTGGCCGCAGCGCTTGATTCAGTTTGAGATGTGCTTGATGTACCTGACCACGGTTTGGCATAAGTGGGGCGGCCGCACATGGAGGGATGGCACAGCCGCCTGGTATCCGCCGCATCTGTCCGAGTTTTTCCGATTTCCTATGCCAAATTGGATCGATTTACCGCCATACGTCCAGATTTCCTCCTATGGAACGCTGGTGATCGAAATCCTGCTTGGCACATTGGTTTTCTACAAACCCGCTCGAAAATGGGTGCTAATCAGCGGCATCTTTTTGCATTTCATGATCGAGTGGCGATTCAACATTCCGTTGTTTGCGTTTATCTGCTGGGCGCAATATGTGTCGCACTACTCGGGTGAGGAAGTGCAAGGCTGGCTTGACCGGGCAAAGCTCCGCTTTCTACCGCAAATGAACAAGGAAGCTGCCAGTGGATAACCTCAAAAAGCTGTTAAGATTCTCCGCTCCAAAGGGGATCGGAATCTCAATTTCGAAGGATTATTACTTGAGCGTGTTGTCGAGCAAGCCTGTCTTGCCTGCGCCCGATGAAGTACTGATTCCCAAGCCGACTTCGGGCCAAATTCCAGGATTCTTGGCTCCGGTCATTGGATCAAAGGACAAGTCAGTTTTGGCCCAACCGATGGTGCGTGGCCAGTATGTAGCGGCATCGCTGGATCAAAAAACGGTTCTGAAGCTGATGGTGATGCAGCGCGACGAGGCCGGATTCGATCCCGAACCATTTTTGAGGAGCAAGGTTGCAGAGTCGTTCTCTGAGGAAGTCAGGTTGCGGGTGGCGGCGACCTGGGGCATGGTGCAGATAACGTTTGAAGCATTTGACCCGGCAGTGCACCCTGCGCTCGATTTTCTTTTGCTGGTTGCGCGAAGAATCGCCGAGCGCACCGAGGGAGTGATCGCCGACCCGATATGTCAGCGGTATTTGCTCCCGGAGCAGCTGATTCAGCGTCCGAGATGGACTCCGGCCTATGATTCGCGCGAACATATCGCCATCAAGATTGAGCCGGACGGGGGTTATGTTTACACGCTAGGATTGCTGAAGTTTCATCATCCCGAGCTTGAAATTTCTGGGGTCTCGAACCCTGCCAGCGCGGAGCAGGCGTTGCTGTCGGTTTGCCAGCAGATTCTAGCGGGGAATCCGATCGCTGCCGGAGACCGAGTGAAAGTTGGGGACCACATGTTATCGGCGGGTCACACTACGCGGCCATCAAAATGGGATGGATTGCCGGTTTTGGAATTGCTGCCGCCGCCCGGGCAGAACATGGCATCGCTGTTTCCGTAGAACGAATAATCATGCGAGAAGAATTTGTTTCGATTTTGGAGGCACTGGACGAAAGCGCTCTGTCTGGTTATGATTTTCGCCAGCTAGCCATGGATCAGCTCTCGTTTTTGGACGAATACAAGTGGTCTGGCGTGTACGTTCTTGTCGGAGAGACGCTCTTTTTGGATGCCTACAACGGTGATGCGCCGGAGCACAAGGAAATTCCGGTCGGTCGGGGCGTTTGCGGAAGTGCAGTCAGCGAAAATCGCAACAAAATCATTGAGGATGTGCGCACCGAATCGAATTATCTTGCATGTTCAGTGCTTACTAGGAGCGAAATCGTGGTGCTCATTAAGCAGAATGACGAAATCCTAGGGCAAATCGACATTGACGGGCACAAAGTTGGTGCGTTTACGAGCGAGGATGAGGCGTTTCTGAGCCAGATGGCTCAACGACTTGCCGATCGGTGGGATTGATCGCGCATTCGGTGGGGAGGTTCATCCACTTCGAGACTCGGTGGCGATTTTTTGCGATCCATTTATAAACAAGGCGCGATGGCCAGATGAGCGGAACGGCTCCAAACAAGTACGCAAGCGGCTTCAGTCGCGAGTGCTTGAGAATGAAGAAAACCGCGTCGGCACCTCCGATCCACCTTCCGTCGGACGTGAAGACGCGCACTTCGCGGCGAGCCACTTGATCAGAAAACCCAGGTAGATCGCCCGCTCGAAAACTGGGAACAGCGATAAAGCTGCCCGCTGGCACGCGCTTTAACAGGCCATCGACGCTGGCCTGACAAAATCCACAATCCGCGTCGTAGACGATTCGGTGCACACTGTGTTCTACGCGGTTCAAATCCATTTCTTCTTCCGGAACACCGCAAGAATGACCACACACACCAGAACCATTCCAGCAAGGGCCAGCGGATAGCCGTAGATCGCGTCGAGTTCGGGCATGTGCTTGAAATTCATTCCGTAGATCCCGGCGATCAGACTGCAAGCCATCATCAACGTCGAAATCACAGTCAGAACCCGAACAATTTCGTTCAGCCGAGTGTTGACCAGGTTCAACTGGACATCCATGATGGTCGAAAGGATGTCTCGCCCCAGATCGATGTTTTCGACAAGTCGCAGACAGTGGTTGTAGAGGTCGTTGAAATATGGACCGTCTTCTGGGCGGACTACTGGTGCCGCGTACCGGCTAATCGAATTGAGGTTGTCTCGTAGGGGGGCAATCCGCTTGCGCAACACAAGGAGCTCACGCTTGATTTCAAGAGCTTTTCCGGACTGTTGCAGGTTGCCAGAGAAGATTGAATCCTCAAGCGCTTCGATTTTGTCGTGGTAGAAATCGACGACGGGAAAGAATCCATCCAAGGTGCCGTCCACGACACTCGCGACGATTTCTCCGGCATGATCGCCAAAATCTTCAGGATCAGCCAGAAAATCTGATTGGAGCGCGTGGAGAAGAGGTGATTTCTTTACTGAGAGCGTGACCAAAGACTTCGCATCAAAGAAGAACGCGATATTTTGATAGACGGCGCGATCATTTTCCAACCGAACGGATTCTGCAATGAATGCGATCTTGCCGTTTTGCTGTTCAAGCCCAGACCGTGAATGCTCGCTTAGCGCGTCCTCCAGAGTCAACTCGCAAAGGTGAAACTGCTTCGAGAGTTTGTGATGATCTCTTTGCAGTTCGACCCCATCAAGGTGCAACCAAGCAAAGTCGAATCCATTGCCAGCTAGAAACTCCTCTTCAGAAATTTCTCGGCAACTTCCACCAGTTAGCGCGACGCAACGACTGTGGTGTTTGGGAAGATGATTCAATTCCATGCTGGCAGTTCTATAGAATACCGACGATAGCCAGATACAAAAACGCCGAATTCTTTGCTTTCAAAGAATCCGGCGCATGTCTAGAATTGCTTGGTGGGCCTAACTAGATTCGAACTAGTGACCTCACCCTTATCAGGGGTGCGCTCTAACCAACTGAGCTATAAGCCCGCCACCAGGCAATATTGATACCACATCGCGAACACTCACGTCCAGTCCATTCGTCCAATTGTTGCGTACCTCTTGCGGAATCGCTAGGGATATACTGCGGTAAGAACGCGAAACCGTGCTTTTGTATACGGGCACGTGTAAAGTAACGATAGAAGGATAACCCTCAACATGACGTCGAGAACGAAATTGGTTTTGGTAGCCGCGGTGTCGGCATTCTCTGCCCTTAGCTGGGCTCAGGTGAGCGGACCTGCTCCATTGAGTTGGAAGTGGCAACAATCCACAAGCGTTGTGCCAGGGCCGATCAAGGTCGATGGCGACACCGTGTATTCAGCGGTAGGACGCCGAGTCTATGCTTTAGACCGATTGACCGGAAACCAGAAATGGCGTTTTCCGATGGGTGAGGGCCTCCAAGCAAATCTCATCACAGGAGTAGTCGTCAATCAGGGCGTCGCGGTGTTTGCGGCAGACAACCGAATGCTGTACGGCGTGGACGCGAACACCGGCGAGAAAAAGTGGGAAAAGGTTCTGGAGACCAATGTTTATGGTCGTCCTGTGGTGTCTGGCAAATTTGTGCTGATCGCTGAAGGAACCAGTTCTGTTTTGGCCATCAATCCGATCAACGGCGAACCCGCATGGGCCGAACCGGTAAAGCTGACCTATCCGATGCTTTCGCCAGTGGTTGCATCCGAAAACGATTTCTTTGCTATCTCAGACAACAGTGAACTGACCTGCTACACCTCGCTCACAGGCAAGCAGCGATGGAAAGTCCGATTGGCCCAACTCCGATTTGGGGTCGAGCCGGTTGTCAGCGAAGACACCATCTATCTCTTCAGCGGCGAATACGTGCTCGGACTTGCGACCCAGAACGGTGCGCGCCGCATGCAAGCCAATGCTGGTGCAAATCTGCTGTTCTCGCCAGCGATCTACAAGGATATCGTGACCGTCGTCACCGATGATGCGCGGTTGCTGTCTTTCAATCGTTCTGGCCGCGCGATCGCGGCTCCATTGCCGCTCGGTTCGCAAGCGATGAACGCGCCAGTCTACGTTGGCGGCCGCGTGATTGTGAACACGGTGAATGGCAACATGAACATGATCGATCCGTTCACTGCTCAGTTCGTCTGGAATTACACTCTCAAGCCGACGGTAAAGCCGAAGGCCAACGATAAAGGCGTGACTCCGCCGAACTTGATGGTGGCAAGCACACCGGTTGTGGCTAGCGGATCGACGCTGATTTTGGCTGGACAAGATGGCCAGTTGCTGGCGTTCGACCCGAATACCGGCGTTGACTTGACCGGTCCAGAAGCCAAGATGACCTTCCCGCCAAACGGTGCGGAAATGTACGGTCAATCAAACGTCGCTCAGGATCAAATCCAGCCATTCTTCCTATTCGATGTTTCGGACGAAGCTTGCGGATTGAAGGGTGATACGGTCAAGGTCGAGATCGACGGCCGGCAAATGGTCCACCAAATGACGAAGGACGGACAATATGCGGTGGTGATCGACGGTCGCCAAAATCGAGGATTCTCGGATGGCAACAAGAAAATCATCGTGACTTCGACCGACTGGCTCGGCAATGTCTCGAAGCATGAGTTCTTTGTGACGATCGACAATGCGATTCCGCCGTTTAAGCGCGCCGCTTCTGGTGGCTCGAATTCGGGCGGTTTCGGCGGCGGAAGGGATAACTGAGGTCTTTTCCTCCGAGTTTTTGGAATCGAGTCTTGGCAGGGACATTAAGCCCTGCCAAGTTTTCTCATATTTTTGAAGAGATTCAGCAGACAAAAATTGATCCGATTCAGGTTCTGAAGAACCATCGATTGCTGACTGAATCGGAGCGCAAGCGGATAACCGGCGCAGATGATCTCGCACTTGAAAAGGCAATCAATGCGGGCGCAAAGGTCATCGAACAAAAGGACTATCCCGAGTCGTTGCAGGTCGTCGACCACACCCCTCCAGCACTTTTTTATCGTGGATCACTGGACTGCCTGAATGCCCCTTGCGTGGCAATCGTTGGCACGCGAAGAGCGACCACTTACGGTTTGGCGGTCGCCCAAAAGTTCTCAGAGCGGCTCGCAAAGGTAGGCCTGACCATCATTTCGGGCGGTGCATCGGGCATTGATACCGCGGCACATCGAGGCGCGCTGGATGTCGGCGGCAAGACAGCGGCGGTGATGGGCACGGGAATTGATAAGGTTTTTCCGGCGACAAATCATCGCCTGTTCGATGAAATCGCCCAGAAGAACGGAGTTTTGGTTAGCCAGTTTGCCTGTGGGGCAACCACCGAACCAGCCTTCTTTATCCAGCGAAACGAGTTGATTGCTGCGCTCGCAGACGCGGTGTTGGTCATCGAAGCTCCAGAGAAATCCGGTGCGCTGCGTACCGCCGGAGTCGCAGCGAATCTGAATCGGCCGGTTTTTGTCGTGCCAGGCAGCATTTCGCTCGAAAACTATCGGGGATCTCATGCCTTGATTCGGGATGGTGCAACGTTGGTCGACCACCCCGATCAGGTTTTCGAAGCGTTTGAGATTGTGCCCGACGCAGAAGAAGACCCAGAGACTGCAGAACTTTCCGATGTTCAGCGGCAGATACTCGAAGTGGTTAGCGATCAACCCATGGCTGCCGAGAAAATTATCGCGATGACCGGGTTGGAGACCTCAGAAGTGCTGGGCGAATTGACGATGATGGAAATCGACGGATGGCTGATCCGGGATGGAATCGGGTATTCCAGAAAGCCATGAGCGCAATTTTCTCGATGCTTGGACCTCAAGGTTGGGGGAGCTACCAACGAGAATCGGAACGTTGGGAGCGTGTCGATGCGTCCACGACTGACACCTTCATTCCGGGGTTTGTCGACATTCACATCCATGGCGCATTTGGCATCGACTTCATGTCGGCATCAAAGGAGGAGATGGTGCAATTGGCTGATCAGTTGCACGGACTTGGATACTCCGCGTTCTATCCGACGACGGTCACAGCGACAGCAAATGATGTTCGGGCTGCGCTTTCTAACTTGCCAGAACATCCGATGATTCCTGGATTCCATTTGGAAGGACCGTTTATCAGCCCGGAATATCCAGGAGCGCAGCCGCCAGAATGCATCCTCGACTATGACGGGCACGAAGATGAATGGGACGATATTCTTTCCGATCCGCGGTTGAAAGTGATCACGTTAGCTCCAGAAAGACCAGGTGCCGATCGGTTGATTTCTAAGCTCGTGAGTCAAGGTGTGCGAGTGAGCTATGGGCACACGAACGCGACCTTTGCTGAGTGCCAGTCCGGATTCAAAATCGGTGCTAGGCACACGACCCATACCTACAATGCGATGCGGCCATTACACCACCGTGAAGCAGGGACGGTCGGCTATGCGCTTGCCAATCCGGAAGTGCGAACTGAGCTCATCTACGATCGAATCCATGTTTGCAGAGAAGCCGCTGAGGTTCTGATTCAGGCGAAGGGGCCGGAGTCTGTGATCGCGATCAGCGACAGCACACTAGCTTCTGGATTGCCTTCCGGAAGCGAGGTGATGATGTGGGGACATGCTTGCGTGATGGGGGACAAGCAAATTCGTTTGAAGTCGAACGGAGCACTTGCCGGAAGCGCCATTACACTCAAGGATGCCTTCCAAAATCTTGCTGACGATTTCGGAATAGAATTCGCGGTGCGGGCAACCTGCTATAATCCGAGATTGGCGCTGGGTCTTCCAACGGAGGAAAATCAAGGGCTTATTCTAAATAGCCAATGGGAGATCATTGACCGAATCGCTTTCTAGCGTAATCGGGCAGAACTGAATCCGAGAATATGGGCGGGTTTTCAAAATTTAAACGATTCGTTTTCGGGCGACCCATCGCCACCAAGCACGCGCACAACGAGCGACTCTCAAAGCGAATTGCCCTTCCGGTGTTTGCGAGCGACGCGCTTTCTTCCTGTGCTTATGCCACCGAAGAAATCATGCGCGTGTTCATGATCATCGGTGCGTCGGCTGGGTTTGGACCGGCATTCCTCCACAAGACATTCGAGATTTCGATCTGGATTTGTGTGCTCATCGCGATTGTTGCGCTGAGCTATCGGCAGACGATCTACGCGTATCCAGGCGGCGGAGGCTCGTACACAGTTGCCAAGGAGAATCTGGGTAGCTTCCCGGGCGAAGTCGCTGGTGCCTCACTTCTGATCGACTACATCTTGACGGTGTCGGTATCGGTGTCCGCTGGTGTTCTTGCGATCGTTTCGATCAATCCAGCGCTATCGCCGTACATCGTCCACATGGGCATCTTTGCGGTTGCAGTGATCACGATTGCGAACCTGCGAGGAGCGAAGGAATCTGGCGCAATTTTCTCGATTCCAACTTACAGTTTTATCCTGTTGCTCGGAGTTGTCATCGTCTACGGCATCTTCTTCAAGCAACCGGCGCCGATTCCTCAAGAGGTAATCGAGGCACGTTCAAAAGTGCCGCCAGACTATCAGATGCTTTCATTCGCATATATCTTTATGGTGGCGCGAGCCTTCAGTAGCGGATGTACTGCGTTGACCGGTATCGAGGCGATCTCCAACGGTACTCAGGCGTTTAAGGAACCTGTAAGCAAGAACGCCTCAACCACGCTTTGGTGGATGGCGGCAATCCTGGCATTCCTTTTTATCGGTAGCAGCTTTCTCGCAGAGAAGTTCCACATCGTCCCAATCGAAGATGTCACTGACCCGCGCTTTAAGACGGTTATCGCGTCGATTGTTGCGAACGTGTTCCCAACAAATACGCCGTTTGGGATGTTCTATTACAACGCGATGCTGGTGATGACGGCGGGTATTTTGATCCTCGCCGCGAACACCGCTTTCGCTGACTTTCCACGGCTTGCCAGCTTGATTTCTCGGGATGGCTACCTGCCTCGCCAGCTCAGTAGCCAAGGCGACCGACTGGTATTCCAAAACGGAATCATCATCCTCGCTTTGGTTGCTGGATTCCTGATTTTCATCTTTGGCGGCGATACGCACAAGCTGATCCCACTCTATGCCATCGGCGTCTTCATGAGCTTCACGTTGAGCCAATTCGGAATGGCGATCCATGCCAAGAAGCACAAGCAGAAGTTCACGAATGTTCTCTTGAGTGCGACTGGCGGAACGATCACGCTCGTGATCACCGGCATTATCACTGCGACGAAGTGGCACGATGGAGCGTGGCTGGTACCAATCGCGATCGGCATCGTCCTGTTCATGTTCACCCAGATCAAGAAGCACTACAAGTACCTGGCGGGCGAATTGGAAATCACGCCTGAAGACGCCGTTCCAAAGGCGCGCACGACCGTGCTGTTGATGACGCCAAGGCTGCACAAGGGCATTCTGCAAGCGATTGGTTATGCGCAATCTTTGGCTGACGACGTCCGCGCAGTACACGTGACGCTCGATCCGAAAGGAGTCAAGCGCGTGAAAGACGATTGGGATCGATTTGGTTCGGAAATTCCGCTGGTGATCTTGGAATCGCCTTATCGCTCGCTGATTGAGCCGATTATTGAGTACATCGATGAGGCCTTGGAAGAAGATCCGACCCAGATCATCACCGTGATCGTGCCGGAAGCTGTCCCGCGCAAGTGGTGGCACCGATTCCTTCACAACAATGTGGCGATCGCTCTCAAAATCGCGCTCGGGCAACGTAAAAATGTCGTGATTACCAACGTTAGGTACTTCTTGAAATGATTGTTGAATCGTACGAAGACGTCATTATCCTCTCAGGCTCCATTGAGTCGAACCATTGGGAGACTCTGCAGACCGCGATTTCTCTCACGCTGAAGCGACATCCATCCGGAGTCGTGATCGACGTGAGCCAGATTTCGCGCATGAACCAGTTCGGCGCGGACACTTTTCGATCCGTCATGGAATACATCCATGACCACGACGCCCGGGTTATCGTCGCCGCTGTTCCAGAGCACGTCATGACCGTTCTGAAAAGCGTGCCTGACGTGCGCTCGCAGCTGCCGATTGTAAATACCGTCGAGGAAGCAAGAGCCTCGCTGGACTTGCTCGGATACGAAGAGGAATCTCACGAAAAGAAGGGCAAGGGATCGCCAAAGACTTCGATCATGGTGGTACTCAACGGGACGGCTTGCGATACGTACGTCATCGAAACTGCAGCCGAACTCGCGGAGAGTTTGAAGGCTGGAGTGAATGCGATTTACCCTTTGATTGTGCCGAGGGATATGCCGTTGCAGGCGCCGATGCCGGAGGAAGAAAAAGCAGCTCTGAAAGCGCTGAACTCTGCAGAAGACCTCTTGGATTCGCGAGAAGTGCACCACCAGATGTTCCTTGAACGAGGTCGTGACCTCGGTTCGGCGATCGCTTCGGCTCTCGAAGAGCACCCTGGGACTCACGTGTTGATCGGGGTGCCGGAGTGCCGGGACGAAACGGAGAATGCAGGCAAGGTCGTTAATTCGGTTCTTGCGAAGGTGAAGTCGGCTGTGATCTTTATCCGCGGGCCGGTCAGCTAGCTGCTCGCCACTGCTTCAACTGTTCAAGAAGCGTAGCGCCGTGACGCTTATTTTTCAAGATCGACTGGTACTTTCTGGGTTCGATGTAAAGCGTTGATGGCCCGGCTTCGATGCAGATAAACCGGCCCAAGCCGATCCAACTATGCGCATTCGACCGGAATCGTAGATCGGTAATAGAAGACTTTTCGATTTTGAATTCTTCATTCTCACCGAAAATGAGCAGGTGATCTTCGTTGATCACCAAGAATCCGATCTCTTGATGCGGATCCCAGATGCTCCTAAAGTTCGGATGGGCAAAGCCAATGAAGTTCAATTCGCCCTTCGGCGCGCCATGAATCCTTCCCCAGCGTTTGCCAAGCTCGTTTTGCATTGAGCTGTTGCCGAAGAGTCCTGTGAAATTGAGAGCGATCACCCCGACGACCGGAAATGCTGCCAGCCAGAGAATTGGATTCAGAGCCAATGGAGATTCAGGGCGAAACTGGATGAGCCCAATCGCCGCGAATGGTAGACTAAAGACTGCCGGAATGAGATTGCCAAGTATCTTCTTAGTTCCTGACCAAATCCGCGCCGCCACAAAGTTATAATACTCAGAACACGGCACCATGCCTCGGTCCGCACTCAAGATCTCCTCGATATCCCCTGATCCCCAGAGCTTAAAGCGGCTTCTGGATGAACTCCCAGACGAGTTGGGCTATGTCACCGCCTTTGACGACTCATCGCTTGCGGTTGCCCATCGCCTTGGCGTAGGGGACGAGTCCATTGAACTACTAAGTTTTGGTGACCTTCTCGGGCGAATCTGCATGGATGTTGGGATTCCGACAAGCAATCTGGCTTCTAGGGGAAGACTTCTCGCAGCCTATGAGGTGGCCTGCCACCGTCTCGAACGCACCCGAGTTTTTAAGAATTGCAAAGATTTCGCGGGGTTTCACGAGTCGGTCTCGGAGACATTGCGGGAACTGCACCATTGGGGGATCGACGCTGATAAATTGGTTGCTGCAGGAAAGTCGATTCCTGGGGCCGAAGGGCAGAAGCTGTTAGAGCTGGCCGAGATCGATCAGTCCGTCAGTCAGTTGATGCTAAAGGTCGGAAGCATCCAGCCCTACGAACGCGCTCGGGCTCTGCTTTCAGAAGAGTTTTTGCGCCCGCTGCACTTCAAGATTCTAGTCGTCCTCACCAATTCCGAAGTCCGTCCGATCTACCACGAATTGCTCAAAAAACTGTCGCTCCATGGCGTTCGAGTACACGTGGTTCTCGAAAAATCTGACGGTGTGTTTGAGGGTAGCCGGTTGATCGCCAAGAGCTTTGGTACCGAGCCAAAGCGATTCGGTGCGGATTCTTGGGCCGAAGGTCTGTTCCAATCAGAGAAAAAGGCCGACCCACCGGCAGTTGAAATTTTCGACGCTCCCGATGCTCTTTCAGAGGCAGAGTGGGCTTTGCGTAAGTGCCAAGAGGCGATTGCAGAAGGAGTTTTGCCGCACCGGATTGCCATACACGCATCGGATCAAGAAACCTATGTGCCTTATCTAAAATCGACCGCCAGGCGGTTTGATTTGATGCTGGACGCACGGCACATGATGCCGTTGCTGACTATCGGATTTGCGAGCCTCACCATGAAAGTGTTGGAGGCATTGAGTGCGTACAACCCCAAGTCGCTGATTCAGCTGGCGACCTCAAGCTATTTCCCCACGACCCGAGAAGCCCGGTTACGATTGGCCGACGCGGTTCACGACGCCATTCGGAAAGGCGATGAATCTTGGGCCGCGATTGAAAAGTCTGCCGATGAAATGGCCGAGTTGTTGCCTTGGCTATGGCCGCTTTTGCGCTGGCGTGCAAAGTCAATTTCACAGCCTTATTCGATGCCGGAATGGCACGGAATGCTCGATGACTTTTTCCGGATTGAAGTGATCGAGCGAAACGCGCAGAACGGAGTCAGCAAAAAGCAATCGCACGATCAGCGCGCTCAGATGGCGATGATGCGATCGCTGGCAGAGTACGCGCCCACCTACGACGCTGAGGCCGAGGAAAAGATCACCTTCAGCGAATTTGTAGGGATTTGCGCGCGGCTTTGGGATCGTGAAGAAGTGATTTCACCGACCGATCGGCGAGGGATTCGGGTGGTCTCCAAGTCGACAGAAGTTGGCGAAGCGGACATCGTCATCGTCATGGGCATGCTGGAAGGGGTGATGCCGAAGCGACGTACGGAGGACCCAATTCTCAGCGATGAGGAGCGAGCGGGCTTGACGAGAGCGTTAGGATTGGAGTTTCCACTGCTAGACTCCGGATTCGAGGCGAGAGCACAGCGTGATGCATTCGTTCGGCTTTGCGCGGCAGCAAAGCAAAAGCTTATCTTGAGTTATCCCCGCGCAGATGAAGAAAGGCTCAATGTCCCGGCGAGCTACCTCAGCGAGATTCGGGCGCTGGTCGGTGATGCGATCTCAACTTCTTCCTATACGAGAGCGGAGCTCGTTCCGCAAGCGAGCGAATGCCGAAATTATGCCGACCTGAGGATCGCGGAGGCGCTAGCCCTTCCACGGGAAGACCATATGGTGGAGAGACTCAAGTCCGAGGCCGCCAGGGAGATCGTGCGCCCAGATTTTGAATCTCGAATCGAGGTTCGAGAGGTAGTGGATGCGACGGAGTGCTTGTTCAAATCGAATGCGCGATACCGGCTCGGGATTCATCCCAAGTCGAAAGGGATCAATAGCCTCCTTCGGCGGTTGCCCGCGATGGCACAATTGCGATCCCAACCGGACGCGGATACAGCGAGAGCTGCGCTCGAAGCTGCGCTGAGCCAGTCCATCGCCGACCGGAGCACCGAGATCGAAAAATGGGAAGAATCACTGATCGAGGCGACGGCCATGCGTCAAATCGATCAATGGGTTGAGACTGAATTTGCCGCTCGAGAATTATGGAAACTCGAACCCGCACAGTCAAATGTGGGGCTCGACCACCCCGTGTTTAGGCCCTCACTCAAGATCGGAAATACCAAAATTCAGTTCAAAGCCAACGTCGACGGGATTTCTGAACTCGGGCCTTATCTGGTGATTCATCGGTTTTTTCAACCGAATCCGAGCGCTAGTTTCGAGAAGTCTCCCGGTGTTTGGCTGGAGATTGCAATTCTGTATGCACTTTCCAAAACCCACAATTCGAGTCAGATTTTCGACCTTGATCTGTCTTCTGGTGGACGCTTGGCGTTGACTTTCATTAAGGCAGATGGTGTTGCCTTAGCCTCAAATTCCAGAAGGCACCTGAGCACGAGACAACCGGTCGATACTCGCGGGTTGCTTGATTTCTTGAAAGAAGAACTCGACCGAGCGACGTTTCGGCTGGAGACAGGAAACATGGTCGCGACTCCAGGAGAGCATTGTGAAAACTGTGCGTTCGGAGAATTGTGCCGAGTTTCGCGCGAACACAACGATTTTGATCTCCAAGCTGGGGGTGCGACGTGGCCCAGTTGACCGAAGAACAGCGCGCTGTTGTCGTTAGTCAAGAGCCCAGATTAACCGTTCGTGCTGGCGCGGGTTCTGGCAAAACGCGGGTATTGGTCGACCGATATTTGCGGTTCGTGATCGAGGACGGGATCGAACCGGAGCAGATTTTGACGGTCACGTTCACTCGAAAGGCTGCCGCAGAGATGAAGGAGCGTATCATCCGGTCGCTCAAATCTGCGGGAAGATACGCCCAAGCACAATCGGCTGAAACCGGACCCATCCAAACCTTCGACAGCTTGTGCGAAAAATTGCTGCGTGAAAACTCGGTGAGTGCGGGCATTGATCCTGGCTTTGAGGTGATGAAGGATAGTGTGCGTAAGCCGCTGATCGAATCGTCACTGAGTGCGGTGCTGTTGCCACAACAAGCTTCGCGCCCTCAAATCGAGAAATACATCGCCAAACAGGCCGGCAAGCGGGGTTACAACATCGGACCTAGTGTTCATGCCGCGATCTTGAAGGAAGTGACGTCGCTACTCGACAAACTGCGTACCGGTCTGATTTCTCGGGAAGAACTAGAGAATATTTACCGCACGCCAGAGAGCTTCTCCTCTTATGCCATTCAGATGCTCCGGTCGATGGAATTCGGCCAGGTCGCCGCGGAATACGAACGATCACTGGAAGACGACACACCAGACGCGAAGCTGGAGCGGAATTCTGTCGAGCTCACCGTTGGGCTCATGCAGATCGTGCTCGCTGTTTGGAAGCAGATCGAAACTGAAATGGAGCGGTTGCAGCAGTTCGATTTTCCAGAACTTGAGCGTCGGTGCAGCGATATGTTGCGGCACAACGAGTCGGCTCGCACGCGTGTAAACGCGAAATTTAAAGCGATTCTGGTGGACGAGGCACAGGACTTAAATCCGGTGCAATACCGATTGCTGAACGCACTAAAACTCGACTCGCAGATGTTTGTGGGAGATCCGCAACAGAGCATTTATGGGTTCCGACAAGCAGACTATCGATTGTTTGAAGAGTACAGTCGTCATAGCTACACCTTGAGTTTGAGTTCAAATTTCCGAACTTCGGAAGGCGTTTTAGGATTCATTGATCGACTGTTTGCCGAGCATTGGGGCCAAGAATATGTGCCGATGATGAGTCAAGTGCGCCAACCGGGTGAGATTCAGATTTGGGAATCGCGGAGATTTTCTTCGGCTGTGGTCGCGGACGGGATTCTGAACCTCATTCAATCCGGTGTGAACGCAGGAAAGGTCACCGTCGTTGTCCGAAAGGACATTCAAGGGCAGATGATCGTGAAAGAGCTGCGCAAATTGGGTGTGAACGCACAACTGGCGGGCGGAGGAAAGAAGCTGTTCCAACGCCAGCACGTGCTCGATCTGGCTAACGCACTGGAAGCATTGACCAATCCTGATGCGGATTACGCGCTTCTTTGTGTCTTGCGCTCACCGATTGTCGGCATCAGTTTGGATTCGCTCGTGATGCTCGCCGACAAGCGTCAACGCGAGGACTCGTATTTGAGATCGGTGATTGAGACCGCGGAACTAGAGGATGAGGACGACCAGGAGAAACTCGATCGATTTCGAGAGTGGTTCGAGCCGCTTTCGCTATATGCGGATCGGCTGAGCGCTTGGGAGGCACTGTCCGAGATCTTACGCGAGTCGCCTTATCTGGCCCAGGTCGCGAAGCTTCCAGAGCCGTATCAGCCGATCGCAAATATCAGAAAGGTGTTTGGGTTGGCGGTTGACGATCGAAAGATGGGGCCGATGGAATTCGCCAAGATGGTACGTCGGCTGCGAAATGTTACTGACGAAGGTGATGCGCCAGCGAATGACATGGATGAAGACACCGTCAACGTCATGACCATTCACAAAGCGAAAGGATTGGAGTTCGATACGGTTGTCGTGCCCTGCACCTTTGAGGCTGTGAATTCGAGAACGAGTGAAATTCTCGCTGACCAAGACACTGGGATCGTCGCGATGAATCTAGAAGGCCATAAGCAAAAGCTCTACACGTGGTTGCGGTCACGATACGTCGAAAAAGAGAAGAGTGAGCAGTTGCGGCTGATGTATGTTGCCATGACGCGCGCCATCAATCGGCTTTGTCTCTTGGGTTCCGAATCTCCTCAAATCGGAAAAGAGCAAAGTTCGAACTGCATCGCCAAGTCCGTTTATGAATTGGCAAAAAGCCCCGAGTGGCCCTCGGGGCTGATCCAGATATTAGATTTCAATCCGGCGCAGGAAAACGCTTAGCGGCCTCTTGAGCCTCCGCCGGAGCCTCCGCCACCGCTCATGCCCATTCCACCGCCACTGGCGCGGCTCTGGGTGCGTCCGCCTTGCTGACCGCCGGCGAGTCCACCGCCTTGCTGGACTTCTTGCATTCGAGCTTGGATTTCGCGCATTTGAGCGAGGTTGATTTCTGCCGTCACGACTTCGACGCCGACTTCCAATCCCGAAAGAATCTCCACGCCTTCGTTGCCCTGCTCGCCGATTTTGACATCGACGCGCTTGGGCTTATCGTTGGTTTTGACGAGCACGTAGGTTTTGTCCCCTTCGCGCTTGATCGCCTGTTGCGGCACGATGATCACGTCTTTCTTTTCCAAGGTAAGGAATTCGCAAGTTGCGTTCATTCCCGGGCAGAGAGAGATCCCTTTTTCTTTAGTGAGCTCCACTCGGACGCGAATCGCGGTGATGTTCTGGTTAGTTTCTGCGGCCGGATTGATTCGTGTGACTTTGCCCTTGAGCTTGCGGCCCGGAAATGCTTCTAGCGTCACGCGGACGGCTTGATCGAGTTTCACTTCGGCAATATCGGCTTCATCCACCGAGCATTCGACGAACATTCGCGTGGTATCGCTGAGTTGCAAGATCGCGGTGCCTTGGCTGAAAGCGCTCGCGCCAGGTGGAATAATGGTCCCAGCCTCAAGGTACTTTTTGGTGATCACCCCATCTCGCGGCGAATTGACGATGGTGCTGTCTAGCTGAATCTGTGCGTTGTTGAGCGCGACTTTGCTTCTAACAGTGCTGGCAGCGGCAGAGCGACGATCCATCGACCGGATATCGACATTGAGCAGCTCTTGATTTGCCTGTTCGAGATTCAGTTGTGCCTGGCGGTAGTTGCGCTTGGCTTCTTCAAAATCATTGGTGGTGTTGGCATCTCGAGTCTTGTTTGCCAAGGCGGTTTGCACCGACGCTTCAGCTTGGCGCAGTCGAGCTTCTTGCTGCTTGATCTTGCTCTCGATGTCTCGTTCGAGCGTCTTCGCATCTTGTTGGGCAGATTCGAGGCTGGCGCGAGCGGTGACAAGCGCAGCTCGAGCGCGTTCAAGCGTGCTCTTGGAGATGTAATCTTGCTTGTAGAGGTCCTCTTGGCGGGCCAGCTCAGATTGAGCGTTATTGAAATCTGAGTTCGCCCGGTCGAGGGCTGCTTTGGTATCGGCGCGCAATCTCGGGATCTCGACGTTCTTGAGGTTGAGCATTGCTTGCTCTTGGGTGGCGAGATCGGCGCGTGCGCTTGCTAGGCTCGAACTGGTCAAGGAGGGTTGAGTGTTCGCAGTTGTTTCTGCTCGCGCTAGTCGAATTCTGGCGATTTCAAGCGCGTTTTCCGCATCTTTGACCGCATTTCGGCGGTTTTTCTGCTCCAGGGTTAAGGTGTATCCAGCTTGGGCGGCTCGTGCTTGTGCTGATTGCAAGTCGGCCTGAGCTTGGTCTACGGTCGCGCGTGTGTCTTCAGGATCGATCTTTGCTAGAAGTTGACCAGCGGCGACTTCATCGCCTTCATCCACGAGAATTTCTTCAACTTTTCCACCGGCTTTGGATCGAATGTCGACAGTTGTCAGTGGAATGAGCACGCCTGTCGCAGAAATCGAACGGACAAGCTCCCCTTTTTCCGATTTTTCGTACTTGTATTGAAGGTCAGAAGCGGTCGAACCAGCGCGACCCCAAATGAAATATCCTGCACCGATTAGCGCAACGATGCCAATGCCATATCCAACCTTTTGATTCATAACGTAACGAAGAGCGGAGTCCCGCAAGAGACTACGTTGTCAGGAAGATATTAAGTTCCTTTGAACTTGCTACTCGCCCGCCAAAGGCAACCCGACGGCGAGCCTCAATTGCGAATCACTGATGAGTGAATCGTAGATCGCTTCGACCGCGTTGACTTCAGCTTGGACCAAACTTGTTTGAGCCTGCACGACTTCGGGCAATGCCGCTGCGCCAAGGCTCTGCGCCTTAACCGCCGCTTCAAAGTTCTTTCGTGCTGCGGCTAGTGCAGCGTTCGCCGCCTTCAACCGCAGTTGGTTCTGGGTGTAGTTGGTGTAAGCCTGCTCGACTTCGGCGAGAACATCGCGCTCGGATTGTACATACCGAGCTTTGGCCGCTTCGAGAGAATATTTGCGTTGGGCGACTTCGAGCTTGCTGGCTCCACCATCGAAAAGCGGGATGCTGATGGCTAGCCCAATGGCACTGCGATTGAAAACATCGCGAGCAAATGACCGGGTGAAGGTCGCATCGACAGAGTAGTCAAACCCTGCTTGTGCTTGGGCCAAGCGGACCGACATTTCGCTGCTTTTGAGTTGGGCTCGGCTTGCGCTTAGGTCGGGGCGCTGACTCAAAGCCATCTCGTTGGCTTGGTCCAATGTGAATGTCGGGTCAGCATAGGCCACTTCTGAAGTTCCGGCGAGTTCCAGAGATTCCTTTTGCTCCCAACCGATTTCGGCTTTGAGGCTGGTCACAGAAGTTCGAACGCGTTGTTCGGCCTGTAGAAGTGCAACTTGCGCGTTGAGCTGGTCGGCCTCGGCCTGGAGGATGTCCTTGCGAGCGATGTCGCCGACTTCGGCCCTAGCTTTGGTCTGATTCAAAATCAGGGTGGCACGGTCGAGCTGCGCCTTTTGAACTTTGAAAAGCTCCTGTGCCCGCAGGGCCTCATAGTACTTCTGGATCACCGAAAAGAGCGTTGATCGCAGGGTCTGAATCAGCTGTGCTTCTGAAGCGGCCAGGTTCGCCTTGTTGCTGAGAATGTTGTACTTGCGCGAACCGTTATCGAGCACTCTGTAGCTGGCGGTGATGTCCAAGGAAGACCCACTTGTGCGAGTGTCGCCGAGAGAACCTGTAAACCGCTCGGTGTCGGTGGTGTCGTACCTGAACGTTGGAGTGACCTTTGGCAATAGCGAAGTTCTGGTTTGAGCTAGGCTCGCCCGTGCGCCGCGTACATTGAATTCCGCGCTCTTCAAGGTCCCATTTCGTTGCTTTGCGAGTTGGATTGCATCCAAGAGACTCAATTCTGCAGCGTTTGCGACTGAAAAGCTGCCCAGAAGAATCATCGCCAAAGGCACCGATTTTTGAATGGAACGCAGGTTCATAAGCTATTAGTGTATCTCTTCGGAGAAAAGGACTCCAGGACTCCTTCATTGGCTACGGTAAGGGTGGGTTTCAGGTTCCAGCAAACTGTCACACTTCCGTTCAGAATAGGAACAATGGTCCTAGAAACACGTAGGACTCTATGACGAGCGAGCGAGGGATGTGGAACCGTGCACCGTCGCCGGTTGTTTTCTCGTACCAAGTATAGGAAGCGATTGATTTGGAAAATTTCGAATTTCTGTCCAAAGTTGTGAACCCAGTGGAACTTCATTCGCTGGACATGACCCAGCTAAAGGAAGTCGCCAATGAGGTTCGGCAAGCAATCGTTTCTCGGGTGAGTCAGACCGGAGGGCACTTTAGCTCGAATTTGGGCACGGTGGAGCTGACCGTCGCTCTCTACGCCTCCTACTCACTTCCTCCGGACAAGGTCGTTTGGGACACTGGACACCAAGCCTATCCTCACAAGTTGCTCACGGGTCGGCTGGACCGATTCGATACGCTCAGAAAGTACAAGGGGATCAGTGGATTCCTCAAGAGAGAGGAAAATGAGCACGACGTATTTGGTGCGGGCCACGCTGGTACTGCGATTAGCGCTGCTCTCGGAATGGCGATGGCGAGAGACCAACTCGGAGGGACTGAGCGCGTTGTCGCCGTCACCGGAGACGCCGCAATTTGTAGCGGAATGTGCTGGGAAGCGCTCAACCATGCCGGGGATTTGAACACTCAACTTGCGGTGGTTTTGAATGACAACCGAATGTCGATCGCACCGAATGTTGGCGCGATGACGCAGTATTTCACTCGGTTGCGAGCTCGCCCTGACCTGCAGGACATGGCGCACAAGGCGAAGCGGGTTGTCAAAGGAATTGGTGGACCAGTCGAAAAAATGGCTGCTGGTTTTCGCCATGGACTGACCCACTACTTTGCCCCGGAAGAAGCGGGCACGATCTTTGAAGAGATGGGATTTGAGTACATCGGTCCGATTGATGGTCACAACTTGGAAGTGATGGTCGAGATTTTTAGGAACGTCCGCGAACTGAAGATGCCTGTTTTCGTACATGCGATGACGGTGAAAGGTAAGGGTTACGACGTTGCCGAAACCGACAGTCGAAAGTGGCACGGTGTGACGCCGTTTGACATGGAAACCGGGCAGATTTCAAAATCGGCCGGACCGACAACCTATACCCAGGCATTTGGCGCCGCAGCCGAAGAAGTGGCAGCCGCCGATCCAAAGGTCATGGTCATTACGGCGGCGATGCCCGATGGAACTGGGCTCACAAAATTCAGCCAGACTCTGCCCAACCAATATGTCGATGTTGGAATCGCCGAAGAGCACGCGGTGACGCTTGCCGCTGGAATGGCTGCGAGCGGCGTAAAACCGTTCTGCGCGATCTATTCCACGTTCCTACAACGCGGATTTGACCAAATTCTCCACGACGTCTGCATCCAAAAGCTGCCAGTTCGATTTTTCATGGATCGCGCGGGAGTCGTCGGTGATGACGGGCCGACTCACCACGGAACGTTTGACATTAGCTACTTTAGTTTGATGCCGAATATGACCCTGGTCGCGCCACGCGACACCACCGAGCTACGGGAAATGACGCTTTGGATGGCGGGCTATGAGAAGGGCCCATCCGCGATGCGCTATCCTCGCGGCGCGGGAGATGACAGATTGCCCGAACAGCGCACTCCGGTTCAATTTGGAAGGGGCGAAGTCCTGCGCGAAGGTTCGGATGTCACGATCCTGGCGGTGGGTTCAATGGTCTCACCCGCTTGGCAAGCCGGTGTTCTACTGAATGCTGAGGGTATTTCGGCTGAAGTGATCAACGCTCGGTTCTTAAAGCCGTTTGATGCCGAATTGCTTTTGAATTCGGTGAGAAAAACGGGGCGGTTGATCGTGGTTGAAGAGAATGTGCGGATTGGTGGATTTGGTCAGCAAGTTCGTGATTGGATGATCGAAAACGAGCTTGGAAGTGTCCCTTCTGTTCTCATGGCGATCCCCGATAAGTTTGTGGAGCATGGTCCTCAGCCGATTCTGCTTCGCGATCTCGGGCTGGACGACTTGACCATCGCGGCGAATGCGCGTGATCTCATCAAGTCCGGATCGCGGCGGTAAACCGCTGAAATGATTAAAGAGAAAGCCCGGGTGATTGCACCCGGGCTTTACTATTTTAGAATGGGAGACCGATTAGGTTCCGGATTCGCCGAAGTTAGCGACCACGATGTCAAAATCGCTGGATCCCACTTCACCGTCACCATCAACGTCACCTGTGGTGCCTGATGTTGACGAGTTGCCGAAGTTTGCCACGACGGTATCAAAGTCGCTTGCTCCGACTTCTTCGTCACCGTTGCAGTCGCCGTTGAGCAAAGTTACGTTCTGCGTAAAGCTGCCAAACGCTGGGACAACGACGTTGTTGACTCGGTTGCTCAACCAGTGGAGGGCATTGAATCGAATGTCGTAAGTGCCGGCGTTCAATCCGACGATATTGTTCAGGTAGTTCGTGCCGCTCGTGAAGGTCAGAGGAACCGTCAAGAGTGGTGTGGTACCGCCAGGTGTAAAGAACTGAGCTGTTGCGCCAATGCTGCTCATTGGCCGTCCGAATGGACCAACGTTCAGTGCACCCGTTATTGCTTGCGGGGCTCGCAAATTCAATGAGCACTTGTAACCTTGGGTCGAGGAAACCGCCGCCGAGTTAACTCGCACGAAGTAAGTTCCTGCAGCAAGTGTGCGGGCTACCGTTGATTCTGCAACGCCAGTTCCGGTGTCGGTGGCTGAAGACAGCACTGTAGCACCGTCTGTTCCGAGCAACGTCGCGTTGAGATTTGCAACATTGAGCGCGTCAAAGTTGGTACCGGCGGTACAAGAACCGTTACTATTTTGCGGGCCGTTTAGGTATGTCGATCCAACAGGAGTCGTGGTGAACACAACACTAGTCGGATTCGTTACCGTGAATCGATAAAGGTCGACATCAGGACCGTTCGGGTGCAGGCTCATGATCGACGTATTTATCGGATCTGGTTGTCCAGCAGATGGATTTAATGGGATGTTGCCAAAGTTCACCAGCCCGCTTGCGGAAGAGTAGGTACCCAGCACTGGTTTTACAGTTGCTTCAGCGACGTTGTTGTTTGGCTCATACGGATCACCATAGAATGATTGTGCAGCCCGAATATCATCTTGCTGGTGCGTATCGAATCCGGTGTTTACGAACGGTTCCATTAGCTTGGACGCGTTCACTGGGCAAACGTGGTTGATTCCCATGCCGTGACCGTGTTCGTGCGAAAGCACGTTTCGCAAGAATCGATATCCATTTGCAGCATTGGAATAGCTCGCGATGTTCGATGAGTCAATCACCATGTCACCGCTCTGCGGGAAGTAGTTGTATGCCAATACGTTGGAACCGGAAGCTCCATCGATGTTTCGCATCGAAATTCGTAGGTCGCCAATCGTGGTGTCGTTGCCAGCAGTACCCCATGATGCGCCGCTGTCCCAGTCGTTACCACCACTTGTTACTCGAACGTATGTGATTCCAGTGACTTGGCTCCAGCGAGCGAAAATCTTTTCAAATTGTGCGATCCAGGTTGCTCGACCGCCAGCCGAAGCAAATGCGGCATCCATTGTTGCGAACAGTGTGCTGCCAGAACTCACGCCGCCATTGTCCGAGGCACCGGTGGATGTGATGGTAGTTCCATCTGGAACGAAGCTCCAAGTCAGGGTTATTGGTTGACCAGCGGTACCGTTTGCGACGTGAGGAGTATTCCATCGCGTGCCGGTGAAGTAGCGTGAACCTGCACCTGGCCATGCGCCTTCTGCCGATTGCTCAAGCGCCTGTTGGAATGCGGCGACGTAAGCGGGATCGGTGCCTTCAGCAAAACAGGCGACCGCCAGCGCGTTCTGACCTGTTGCCTTAGGGTCTTGCATGAATCCTTTCACGAGCTTGGTGAAAGTCTTGGCATCATAATCCTTCGGATTCATGCTGATGCACTCATTCTTCTTTGCGGACTTCAAGTTCGAAGCGAGCAGTTGTTGAAAACCAACCGCTCCAGCGACAGCAAATACGCTTGCTAAAACCAAATACTTGGACATAATTTCTCTCCAAAACCTGCAACATTCGTGCCAGAACGCACGAGTTTGCTACGCAGTTGGACGACTATTAGGGGAATTTAGTTCGCGAAGCAAAAAGCCCCCCGACTCACCCAAGAAAAGAAGTTTGCAAAACGCGCAAAAATACAGGGAATACGCTTACTTAAAATTAAGTTCGTAAATCCGAATCACTTTGTCGAGCCCACCGACGGCAAACAGATTGCCGGTGTGGCTGAACGCAGCGGTCGAAAGCGGCTGATCGGATGCCTCGATCTTTCCGTGGCCACGCCCTTGCAGGACGTTCCAGAGATAGACGACTCCATCGCGACCGACGCTCGCCATAAGCTGACCGTCTGGGTGGAATGCGACCGACTCGATCGGCTTTTCATGACCGAAGAAAGTCTTGATCAAATCATTGTCACCGAGCCGGAAAATTCTGATGGATCGATCCACTGCGGCGACAGCGAGAATCCGCGAATCTGGGCTGAAAGCCATCGCAGTCACCGTCGAACGGACCGCGGTAAACGTGTGCAAGAGCTTGCCAGTCACGGCACTCCAAATTTTCACGGTCGCATCTGCAGATCCGGTTGCTAGCAACTTACCGTCGGGTGACCATTGGACAGCTGTTACAGACTGGTCGTGGTTATTCCCCGAAAACACGACGTCGCCCGTTGGCGTTCGGCAGACTTGGACCACGGAGTGGATCGAACCCAGCGCGACTTTGCTGCCATCTGGGGCAATGCCCACGCAGCAAATCCACTCTAAGGGACTGTTGCGCCAGCTAATAACTTCGCCGCTATTGATCTGCCAGACCGAAACAAGCGATTCGCTACAGCCTGCAGCGACGATCTTGTCGTCACCAATCGGGTGCACGACGTTGACGACGCCACCTTCGAGGCGCAAAGACCTGCGAACTTGGAAATCCTTCCCCCACCAAAGTATTTGGTTATCGAACGAACTGGACAGAAGTTGGTTTGTGTCCGGTTCAAAAGCCAAAGAATAAATCGGTGTTCGGTGGTCCTTCAGCTTCTGAACAAGTCGAACGCTGACCGAATCTCGGGTTTGCTCGGCGGCCTTAACTGCAGCTGCAGTGATGCCGGGTGTGCCGAATAATGTGGCATCGTACTCCATCCGTCGCGAAGGATCATTCAGAGTTTCGAAGGCCATGTTGATCTGGGCCATTCTCTCGTGTGCGACGGGGTCTGGGTTGATGTCTGGATGGTACTTCCGAGCCAATCGACGGTAGGCATTCCTCAACGTCTGCGATTTCGCTTTCGGGTCAACTCCAAGAATTTCGTAAAGACTAGCCACCGGTTCAAGGGTCATTATGGAAGTTGAGGAGCCCCAAAAGCTACCTTTTGGCGTCAATCTCTAACGAAACTGGTGACAATCCTGATATCTCCCTGCAAATCAGCGATGCGGTCGGGTATTCGAATGATGTGAAGCGACTTTTTTCGGCGGCACTCATCGCAATTGGCGTCATCTCATTGCTTTTCATCGGCTACACCGGGCTTTCGTTGTGGGCGGTGTATCGCATGGGCGACACCGTTAAGAACACTGCAAAGGCGTTTGTTGTCGAATTGATGCCGGATTGGAACAAGGAGACATTCAGTAAATACGCCTCTCCAAATTTGCGAAAAACCAATCCGAAATTCGCGGACCATCTCGAAGTAATTCACCGTGAAATGGGTGAACTAAAGTCTTTCTCGACTGTCGAAGTAAAAAATGTGAGTTCGCAAAAGGAAGTGCCAAAGGGGATTGAGTATTTCGTCGATGTTGAAATCCAGTGTACGAAGGGAAAGGCCACGATGAACCTCGGCATGGCGGAGTATCCCGATGGATTCCGGTTGACGCGGTTTATGGTGTCGGACAAGCGGTAACCTATTTCTCGGTTCATGAAGGTCTTTATTTCTGCGGATATTGAGGGAATTTCTGGGATCGTCGCATGGTCTCAATGCGGCCGTCCAGACGGCGACCACTTCGATTTTCGGTGGGCGAGAGAGCGAATGACCTCGGATGTGAATGCTGCGATTCGCGGTGCGCGAAAAGCGGGCGCGACCGAAGTTGTGGTCAAAGATAGCCACGGAAATTCAAAGAACTTGCTGGCAGACATGCTGGAGCCAGGCACTAGGTTGATCAGCGGCTTTGGGGCCTCAACCCAGGGCATGATGGCGGGAATCGATCGCTCGTTTATGGCGGCGATGCTGGTGGGTTACCACGCAATGGCTGGCACCCAGGGCGGCATTATGGAGCACACGATCACCGGCAACGTCCACCGAATGTGGATCAATGACAAGCCGTGTGGTGAGATCGCGCTCAGTGCAGGCGTCGCGGGATGCTACGATGTTCCGATCGTCCTCGTCACGAGCGACCGAGCAGGATGTTTGGAGGCAGAAGATCTCTTGCATGGTGTGGTCACCGCAAAGGTAAAGGAAGGGTTTGGTCGGTACATGGGCGAACTGATGCATCCAGATGACGCTGCCGCGCTGATCGAGGAGCGAGCCTTTGAAGCCGTGAACAAGGCGAGCATGCTTGACCCTTGGCTGCCCGAATCTCCTACAAAGATCGTGATCGAACTCAACCGGTCGGAGGAAGCGGACTTCGCAGCAAGAATCCCCGGCGTGGTTCGGCGAGATGCGTACACCCTCGAGATCGAGGAAGACAGTTACGCCGTCGCCCACCAGATGGCCTGGATGGTCTTCGCCATGGGCGGGATGGGGCGCAGCGCCGACGTCTAACGCGGGACTTCTTGGGCGTCCAAGATATCCTGGATCACATCATCGACGGTGATACCTTGTGTGTCAACATCGGCTCGGATGAGCACACGATGGCGCAGAATCGGAATCGCGACTTCCTTGATGTCGTCAGGAATTACAAAGTCTCGACCGCGAATGCCGGCGAGTGCCTTTGAGCAAGCAACCAAACTCAAGCTAGCGCGTGGGCTGGCACCGATCTGAATCTCATGATTGTCCCGAGTGCTTGCCACAATTCCGTAAACATAGTTGAACATTCGATCATCCATCTGGATGCGTGCTGCCTCGGCCTGAAGTTCGATGAGCTGTTCGGCGTTTGTGACCGTTTGAATTCCGACCGCGCCCAAATCCTGCGACCGGAACCCAGAATGGAAGCGTCGAATGACTTCGATTTCCTCTTCTCTCGACGGATATCCCACAAGGACTTTCATCAAAAATCGGTCTTGTTGCGCTTCTGGAAGCGGGTAGGTGCCTTCGTATTCGATCGGATTTCGAGTCGCGAACACCAGAAACGGGGCCGGGAGTGCATGGCGCTCGCCATCGATGGTGCATTGACGCTCTTCCATGGCCTCAAGAAGCGCGGATTGAGTTTTGGGCGGTGTTCGGTTGATCTCGTCCGCCAGCAGAACGTTGGCGAAGATCGGACCAGTTCGCAGGGTGAAGTCGACCTTGCGAGCGTCAAATACATTGGTGCCGACGACGTCGCTGGGCATCAAATCTGGCGTGAATTGGATTCGCGAGTATTGCAGCCCTAGGGTTTGGGCAATGGCTCGAACCAACAAGGTTTTGGCGACACCCGGAACTCCTTCAAGCAAAACGTGACCGTTGGCGAGCAGCGTGACCAGAACCTGGTCAACCAGCTTATCTTGGCCAACAACCGCTTTTCGAACCTCGGTACGGATAGATTCAGCAACTTGCGCGATTCGTGACATATCTTGCAGTATAGAACGTGAAATGCTCCCGCAAGGATGCGAGCTTTCGGTAAACAGAAACCAAAAGCCCGCTCGGTTCGTTCATAATTTGTAGTGAGGGGAACAGGAAGTTGGTAACTTTGGTTTGAGCAAGGATGCTCTCCTCGTTATTCCGTAATCACCGCCGACGTAATCACGTCCCCTGCGCCGATTGCATCTACGATGCTCAGCCCAACAGACACGTTGCCGAATGAGGCGTATTGTCCATCGTAGGTCGTATTGTCGCTCTTCATGATGAAGAACTGACTACCTGCCGAGTTGAAATCGCCGTCTCGTCGGGCCATTGAAATCACCCCTCGGACGTGGGAAATTCCCGTGTTTTCGAAGTTAATCGTGTACCCTGGACCGCCAGTTCCGATCTGTGAATCACTCAATGGAAGAGTCTTGGTGAGCGGATCGCCTCCTTGTATCAGCGATGACTCGACCCGGTGAATCTTGATTCCATCATAGAAGCCTTTGTTGGCCAGGCTAACGATGTTCGCGCAAGTCAGCGGTGCAGCGACCGAATTGAGATCAACCTCGACGTCGCCACGACCTTCGATAGAGAGCACCAACTTCGCGGCGGCGACGACCTTGACTGTCTGGGTTGCCGTCTTTGTGCTGTCCGCAGTGCTAGTTGCCTTGATGGTGTAGGTTCCGGCCGTAGTTGGTGCGGTCCAAACGCCGTTGCTGGTGATCGTGCCACCGCCGGATTCGACCACACTCCATGTGAAATTCTTATTGACGTTGCCAACTACTTTGCCCTTGAAGTCAACCGTGCTTCCTGCGATGGCGATCAGCTGCCGAGTTGGCGAGGTGATTCGGACTTCGGTGCCAGGAATCACGACGACGGTGGTCGTGGTGGTCTTCGTGAGGTCCGCGGCGGCTTTGGCTAGAATCGTGTAGGTGCCAGGTGTATCGGGCGCGGTGTAAACGCCTGCTCCGGTAATCGTCCCTCCCGATCCAGTTCCTTGAACCGTAATCACCGCATTTGGATTGCTTGTTCCGGTGACGGCGGCGGTGAATGTGACATCATCGCCCAGTTTGATGGTTGGATTTTGCGGGCTGAGCGTGATGTTGACTCCGCTCTGAACGGTGATCGTTGCGGTCGCGGTGACTCCTGGGTCGGCAGCGCTCGTGGCTACAACTCGGTATTGTCCGGGACTGGCCGGCGCCGTGTAGACGCCTCCGCTGGTGATCGAACCGCTGCTGGTGCCACCGGTTACGCTCCAATTGACGGCCGTGTTCGATGTACCCGTAACTGACGCCGAAAACGTGAATGTGCCGCTCGGGCTCAGGTTCACAGATGGAGTTGCCAGATTTACTTGGACCCGTGAGGTGGGCGTCGTCGGTGACGCATCGTTGCCGCCACAACCGACAAGGATCAAAGAGACCATCAGGCAGAAAACCGCGAAGATTCGCATAGCCTATTTTAGCGCGAGTTTTGCGCTAAAGCGGTTGCAAGTTTGGGAAAGAACTGTAATGCGTTCTCTGTCGTGACCATTTCGGCTTCGTCGGTGGTAATTCCAAGGGTGGACGCCAGCCCTTCGAGCACGAGCTTGAGCAGCGCGGGAGAATTGCGCTTGCCTCGGTGCGGATGTGGTGCGAGCCACGGAGCATCGGTTTCGATGACGATTCGGTTCCTATCCAAGCTCGCAATCACCGAGCGAAGTTCATGGGCAGATTTGAACGTGATTGGGCCATCGACTCCGAAATAGGCACCCAAATCCATCGCGCGTTTAGCCTGATCGGCGTTTCCTCCAAAACAATGGAAGAGCAATGGAGGGTTCTTCGTGCGAGCACTCAGAAACTCGAGCGTTTCGTCATACGCTTCTCGTACGTGGAGGACGACCGGTGCGCCTAGCTCCACCGCAAGGTTGAGTTGAGCTTCAAATGCTGACTGTTGTTGAGAGAGCGTGGCGTAATCCCAGTGGAAATCGAACCCGATTTCGCCGATGGCGACGGTCTTTGGATGGGAGTAGAGCCGGCGATATTCGTCGAGTAAAGCTTCTGAAAATGTAGCGGCGCAATTCGGATGATGGCCCACAACGGCATAGACGGGCTCGAATTGATCAGCGAGATCGACTGCTTTGACGCTCCAGTCGTGGTCGATACCGACAACGACAAGTTGATTAACATCCGCGGAAATAGCTTCGTCGATCGCCGATTTTGGGTCAGGAAACGCCTCGACGTCATTGAGGTGGCAATGCGTGTCGATCATGCTTGTCCCATCATCCGGTCAGCCTCAAGTTGGGTGGCATCGATCGCACGCTCAAGCTGAATTCGCAATTCTTCAACTTGCTCCGGAGTGGCATCTTTGGGCACAGTGATCGGCTCTGCAAAGATCATCACCGCCTTCGAGAATGGCTTCGGCACCAAATACCTGTCCCAAGATTTTGCGTACCAGCATTTGGCCGCAGAGACTCCGGTTGGAATGATTTCCGCACCAGATTTTTGGGCCATCATCATGATTCCGGGCTGAACGACGCCACTCGGACCTCGCGGCCCGTCTGGAGTCATGGTCAAACTTCCGCCTTCCTTGAGCACGCGGATGGCTTCGATTGCTGCCTTCACACCCTCGCGTCCGGTGCTTCCACGGATGGTCTTGAATCCGAACTTTTGGAAAATTTTGTTTTGCATTTCGCCGTCGCGAGAATTGCTGATGATGGCGTAGAACCCTCGGTCGCGGAAGAAGCGCGTGGCGACGAAGGAGCGTCCGTGCCACCCGGCGAAAAGATAGGGCTTTGTGTCCGGGGAGAGCTTCTCCCAGCCGACGGTTTGTACCTTGAGGGTCTTGCCAATCGCCGAAACCAGTGCGAACGCGAGACCACCGAGTTTCGGAAAGAGGCTACGCTTCCAAGCGCGAAACTTGCTCACTTGACTAGCCCTTTGTTCTTGGCGATCTGGAAGGCAGGGTGCATCGGGAATTCGTTTGCGAGTTGATTAGCCCATGGTTCGGATGGAGCTAACTCGGCGAGAGCAAGCAGCGCGTTGGGTCGCTCGGTCGAATCTGTTTCGGAGGCGACACTCTTTAGAAGTTGGAGTTTCGTTTCCTCGGAGGTTGATTTGCTCGCAAGTTTTAATCGCTCGACATCTTTGATCGTGCTCAACATGCCGATTTTTTGCAATCCAGCGACGCTCCGATCAAGATCAATCGGAACGAGTTTGGCGAAGTACTCGGCCGCTTCTTTGTCATGGCCCAGCATCACCGAGGCTTCAGCGGCTTCGGCAAGAGCCCTCGGGTCGTTTGGGTGCGAGCTCAAAATACTCTCAGCAGACGAGAGTTTTGCGGACGGCGAACGGTGCGCCATGTCGTCCAAATGCTCGTGACCAGCAGCCAGCGCAGCCATGTTTGGCGCGCCGAGCAAAAGGCTTGCAAGAACTCCGAGTGCGAATCCGCCGAGATGGGCCGCAAAGGCCGCACCGGCGCCGGTCGATCCCACCGACATGATCGTTCCGATCGCTTGCAGAATCACCCAAAGTACAACGAGAAGCCAAGTCGGAACACCCACTTTAGATCCTGGTGGGAGTTTGGTTAAGGCAAAACGGATGCCTGCGAAACCGATGCATGCGGCGATGCACGCTGAGGCTCCGATTAGCGGCGGTGCACCGACCTGAGACTTGAAGAGAAGAAAATGCGCTCCAACTCCGGCGAATCCTCCGAGGAGATAAACCAGGCCAAATTTGAGCGAGCCAAACGAAAGTTCTACTGCCGCGCCAACCAGAACGAGCACCATCAGATTGCCAAAGAGATGAAGCACGTTCTGATGCAAAAACAGACTCGTTAAGGCGTTCAGAATCGAAGGTCGATCGGCATGAAATCCGAATTGATCGACAAGCAACCCACCCGAGAACGTCACCCAATAGGCGAGGATGATGTTGGCGGCCACTAACGCAAGCGTCAGCCATGGGATGGGTTGCTTTGAGTTCAAATTGGCTTACTCTTCGTAATATTCTTCTGGGATTTCGACGTTGACATAGGTCTCTTTGACGTCGTCGAGCTCCTCCAACATGTCGAGCATTTTTACGAGCTTGCGCATGTCATCCGGGCCAGGCTCGGCCATATTGGTTGCAATTCGAACCAGTTGAACATCGGTGGACTTGATCCCGGCTTTGTCCAAATTGTCGTTGGTTGAGTGCAGATTTTCGATTTTGGTTTCGATGACAAAGACGTCTTCGTTGAGTGCGATATCTTCAGCGCCGGCATCGAGCGCGGTCAGGGTGATTTCTTCTTCGTCATGACCTTCGGCAGGGACAATGATTTGGCCGACATGCTTGAACTGCCAGCTCACTGAACCGTTTTCGCCAAGACTTCCACCGTTCTTGCTGAACGCGTGTCGGAGATCAGCCACGGTACGGTTTCGATTTTCGGTGTAAACCTCGACTAGGAGTGCCGATCCGCCGGGACCCTTGCCTTCGTACAGAATTTCTTCGTAAGACTCGCCTTCGATTTCACCGGTGCCGCGCTTGATGGCGCGATCGATGTTTTCTTTAGGGAGCGATTCTTCCTTGGCGCGTTCAACAGCCACGCGAAGTCGAGAGTTGGTGGCGATGTCTCCACCACCGGCTTTGGCGGCCATGATGATTTCCCGCCCGAGCTTTGTAAACAGTTTTCCGCGAATTGCATCCTGCTTACCTTTGCGGATGCGAATATTTTTCCATTTCGAGTGGCCAGCCATACGTTCGCCTCATTTTGGCACGGATAGCCTCTCAAGTCAAAACAAGAACTCGAGTTAGTTCTTTTCGAGGTCGGCGGATCGGCAGAGCAACACGTAGTTCGTGACGAAATTTGTCTCTTCTGGGGTGAGCTGTGACCGAGCTTCTTCGCTTGCCTGGGCGAGGAACTTCTCCTTCATTCGGCGGTTGGCTTCATTGCGCACCGACTTTGCGGGATCTGGAAGTTGAGTCAAGTCGATCTTGACGGAGACTTCATCCTCGTTGTAGACGCTTTGGACTTCGCCCACCAACCCAGCCATATGCTCGAAATAGCGATTTGCTTTTCGATCTTCTGCGGTCACAGGTCTTGTAACGACCTTAACCTTGTCGCCGGGTTGAAACTTCATACAGGCCATTGTACCCTCGGGACTTTCTCGCCCCTGCCATACTTTAGGGCGACGCCATGTTTAAGAAATTGATGCAAACGTTCGACCGATTGGTGGGACGTGGGGTGATTGATGATGAACTCTATGAGGAACTGGAAGAAGCCCTTTTGCAGGCGGACACCAACATCAACACCACCGAAGAAATACTGGCGGAATTGCGCCGAGCGGTCCGAGACGAAAAGATCACTGATCCGGCCGCAATGAAAGTTCGGTTGCAGGAATTGATCGCGAGCAAGTTCAAACAAACCGGGAACTTTGAGCTCGCAAAGTCCTCTAGTGGACCGACGGTCTATCTCTTTGTGGGAGTCAATGGAGTTGGAAAGACGACCTCTATTGGCAAGCTCGCTTTGCGTCTTCGGCAACAAGGGAAGTCCGTAATCTTAGCGGCGGGGGATACGTTCCGTGCGGCCGCAATCGAACAGCTAGAAATTTGGGCCGAGAGAACAGGAACTCAAATTGTCAAATCTCAGCACGGTTCGGATTCGGCGGCGATCATTTTCGATGCGATCCAAGCGGCCAAAGCGCGCGGCGTGGAATACGTGCTCGCAGATACTGCCGGACGACAACACAGCAAGCAGAATTTGATGGAGGAGCTTGGCAAGGTGAGTAAGGTCGTCGAGAAGGGCCTTGGGCGGCCAGCCGACGAAGTTCTTCTGGTCTTGGACGCGAATACCGGGCAAAACGCGCTCAGCCAAGCCGAGAAGTTTATCGAAACCGCACACGTTTCGGGTTTGGTACTGACGAAGCTGGATGGCACCGCAAGAGGCGGAGCGCTGATTGGCGTTTTTGAGAGATTTGGTGTTCCAATCAAGCTGATCGGTGTGGGCGAGCGACCCGAGGACCTGCGAGACTTTAACGCAGAAGAGTTTGCTTCGGGGCTATTCGAGTGAACGGTATCATCTCTTCCATGCGTGGATCGACTTTGTTACTGGGATTGGCGACTCTTGCCATTTGCGGATGCAAGGGAGGCGGAGGTGGGAACACCGTTTCTGCGGGCAGTGAATTGCCCAAGCCGATGCCAGTCAGCGAACTCAAAGGTGATGGCGTTGAGCTTTTGAGCAAGATCGCCGATCGCTACCAGAGCCTCAAGTCATACAGCGCAACCATCTCATGGAGAATGGAAACAAACGGCCGGGACACGATTACGAGCGAGCGACTGTTTTTCTATGAAGCACCTAACAAATTCCGTGCGGAAGCGGTGACAGGCTCGATGAAATTCACTTCGGTGTCGGATGGAAAGTCGATTTTGGAATTCACCGGCAATCAAGGTCAATTTGACTGGGTTCCGCCGCGCATGGACCAACAGCGCACGAGTATCGCCACTGGGTTTCAGCTTGCGGGGTCGCTTTCGACGAATCTGTTTTCAGGTTCGAAGTATTTGATCAATTGGATCGACCCGTCGATGGACATCGAACGCGTTAAGGAAACCGAGAATGGCACGGTCAGAGTTCGATTCAAGGCAAAGGGAAGCTGGGGTACCACTGATTTCATCGCTGATGAGAAATCGCTTTTGCTAAAAAGCGTGAAGTACCAATTCGAGCCGTTTATTGACGAATTGAACGCGAGCAAGCCTCAGGAAGAAATGCGCTCAATGAACGTGATTGAATCGTTCGCGAATGTAAAAACGGACTCAAACATCAATCCTGCGACGTTTAGTACGAAAGCTCCCGATGGAATGAAGGTTGTCGACAACCGTACCAAGTCCGAAACTGGAGATGAAATCGCGATCCAACCCGGGTTCGATGCACCGAACATTTCTTTGAAACAACTCCAGGGCGGTCAATTCGATCTCTCGGAGCACAAGGGCAACGTAGTATTGCTTGATTTCTGGGCGACTTGGTGTGTGCCTTGCAAGAAGACTTTGCCACTCACTTTTGAACTTGGAAAGAAGTACGCAGGCAAGGGGCTTGTGGTCGGAGCTATCTCGAACGAAGATCCAGAATTGATCAAAGTCTTTTTGAAGCAGGAGCGGCTTGAAGGGCTTAACGTGCTGTTGGACACCGACAAGAACGTGGGTCAAACGTATCAAGCCAGCGCGATTCCGATGTTTGTCGTGATCGACAAAGAAGGCAAGATCAGCTACGTTCATGCGGGCGAGCTTGGAATTCAAGAACTTTACCGGGCTCTTGAGGATGCTGGGCTAAAACTGTAGGTCGCGGGAACCTGTCTCGCGCGCCAACTGTATGCATTAGTTGGTGATCATGAAGAAAGCAGCATTGGTATTGGTGGCAGCCTTGATTGGTGGCGTTGTTGCGCTCCAACTTGACCGGGCGTTCTTGCACTCCGGCTCGCCGCGAACTGCCGTTCGCACCGAATATGTGTTGCCCGCTTCAAATGCAGCCGTACCCGTGGATTTCCGCGAAGCAGCAAAGATCGTTCTTCCATCGGTGGTGAGTATTGATACCGTCGGGTCGGAAGTTGGATTTTGGGGCGTAGAGCAAGCCGTATCTGGTTCTGGTTCAGGAATCATTTTCTCGAATGATGGCTACATCATCACCAACGCGCACGTGGTCACTGCAGGGCAAAGCAAGCCAGACGTGACGGTACACATCGCGGATGGACGTTCGATGCCAGCAGAGATCGTCGGCGTTGACCCCATCGCCGATTTGGCTGTGTTAAAAGTCAAAGGCGATAATTTAACCCCGGCCAAGATTGGGAAGAGCGCAGGCCTAGAAGTTGGGCAATGGGTGATCGCGGTTGGAAATCCGCTTGGGCAAGACCACACGCTCAGCGTCGGGGTGGTGAGCAGTTTGGGGCGCGACTTGCCCACAAATCGCGATGGAGTTCTGCTCGACGCGATTCAGACCGATGCGGCGATCAATCCTGGGAACTCGGGGGGCGCGTTGACGAACGCACAGGGCGAACTGATCGGTGTCAATTCTGCGATTTTGAGCACGCGAGACCAGGGATCGATTGGTATTGGGTTCGCCATTCCAATTGACCGCGCACTGCCAATCATCAGCGACTTGATCAAGTATCGCCGCGCACGATATGGGTACTTAGGCTTAGAGGTCTATAGCCGCCCAGGTATTCTTTCGATGTCGGCGTCACGTCAGTTTTATAAAGAACAGTTTGGTTCAGTGCCACCAGAAACCGGGCTTCCAATTATGGAAGTTGCGCCGAACTCACCAGCCGCTGACGCAGGTCTAAAGCAATACGATGTACTTTTGAAAGTAGGTAACACTCCGATTCGTGAGCGGTTCGACTACGTCAAGGAGCTAGCTCGAATGCGGCCCGGAGACGAGTTGAATCTCGAATTTTGGTCTGAAGGAAAAACGCAGACCAAGAAAATTAAGTTAACAGAACGCGGCGAAATTTAATCAAGTCGCCGATAATAAACCTAAAAGCAGGCCGTCCTGAAAGCTAAGATGGCGGCCTTTGAACCCCAAGATTTCATGTCCATCTTTACCGACGGCATCCCACAATTCCTCGACATTCTGCCCCCAGTTATTCGGGAGAAGCTTCAACAAACCGGCGAGATCGACGGCTTGATCGAAGTCGTACTCGACTACGGCCGCCCCGCCGAAGTGCGCTACCGCGATCGCATGGAGCGGTTTGACACCGCTGTCGTGACCGAGCACGATATTGACTTCGTCGTCAAGTCCGTCGGCGAATTTAGCCTGGATAATCGCGCTGGAATCGAGCGCACACTGCACCGAATTTCGTGCATCCGCAACCGACAAGGGAAGATCGTTGGTTTGACTTGCCGAGTTGGACGGGCGATGGAAGGAACGATTGACCTCATTGATGACATCGTTCGGTCTGGGAAGTCTATTCTGCTTCTTGGAAAGCCTGGCGTTGGTAAGACGACCAAGCTTCGGGAAGTCGCTCGTGTGCTCGCTGATGAAGTCAACAAGCGTGTGATCATCGTCGACACGTCCAACGAAATCGCTGGTGATGGAGATGTGCCGCACCCTGCAATCGGCAGTGCGCGGCGAATGCAGGTTTCGAACCCGCTGAGTCAACACGCGATCATGATCGAGGCGGTGGAAAATCACATGCCGGAAGTCATCGTGATCGATGAAATTGGCACGGAGCCCGAAGCTGCTGCTGCTCGCACCATCGCAGAGCGCGGCGTTCAATTGATCGGTACGGCGCACGGGCAGACGCTTGAAAATTTGATGCTGAATCCGACTCTTTGCGATCTGATTGGTGGGATTCAGGCAGTCACTTTGTCCGACGATGAAGCTCGCCGCCGTGGCACGCAGAAGACCGTTCTCGAGCGAAAGGCGCCTCCGACGTTCCATGTCGTGATCGAACTTCTAGATTTTGATCGGCTGGCCGTCCACAGCGATGTGATGAAAACGGTCGATTTGATCTTGCGCGGCGTACCGCCTCGCCCTGAGATTCGAGTCCGGACCGGCGAAGGCCGCGTCGAAATCGTGCAAGAAGAGCGAGTCGAAGTGGCTTCGGAAGCGAGTTATGGCGACGAGTTTCCGACTCTTGCTAGGAGACAGACTTCGGCGCAGCTGAAGTCCGCGACGCCAAAGGTGAAGATTCCTAAGGAGCCCCACGACCAAAAGGTTCCTCGCGTATTCCGGGTCTATCCTTACGGGATCGCGCGAGTGAGACTGGAGCGAGCGATTCGGGAAAAATCGGCTCCGCTTGCCATCACGAATGATTTGGCTCATGCCGATGGCGTGATTGCGATCAAATCAACGGTCCAGAACAAGATGGGCAAAGGCAAGGAGTTCGGGAAATCGACACCAACCGTCGTCGTGAAGTCGAACACCTTTAGTCAAATTGCGGCCGCACTGGACGAGCTTCTGGCGGGCGAGCGCGGAGATTCTAACCGAGAAACAGAGGCGATCGACGAAGTGGTCCGAGCAATTGATCTCGTTCAACAGTCTGGAAAGCCTGTCGAGCTTGGCCCACAGAACGCCAGGGTGCGCCGGATTCAGCACCAATTCGCTGAGCAGAAGAAATATGCTTGCGAATCGGTTGGCGAAGATCCAAATCGCCGAGTTCGAATTCTGCCATCACGGATCGCGGGACAATAACGAAATCTGAATAGTGCTATAAATTTATTGAATCAAATTTCCGGTACTGTTTGAACTTTTCAATTTGTTTGATGATGAAAATAATTATTGTTTGATCGATTTGATTTGCGCCCGCGAGTCACCTGGCAAACATTTTGTTCGCTTGGATCGTTATCGAATCAATTTCTAGCATCAAAACAGGTTGATAGCATCGAGGCGTCAAATGTCAGTTTAGGACCACTGGCACATGGAACTCACCAAATACTAGTTACGATCGCTGTAAGAACGGGCTAGTATCGTAGTGGCTACTAGCTTGATGCTCCAAAAATCGGCGCATTTTGCTCATGACCAAAAATTAAAGAGAGAATCTTTTGGCAACCGCATCAATCAGAAACTTCCAATCTATGCCGCCCGTAACGGCAGATGCACTGGTAGCTTATGCAAATGAGCTCCTCATCTCTCGCGGTTCGGCTTTAATCACTAAGCGCACTCTTCGTTTTTACACATCAAATGATGTGGTCCCGTCTCCGCTGGGGTCACCAAAATTTGCTCGGTACGACTACAAGCACCTCATCTGCTTGGTCGGGGCCAGGGCTTTGCAGGACCAAGGCAACAAGCTCCCCAAGATCAAGAAGGAGCTCACGACGACCCTCGGTGGTAACTATGCGAAAATGGAGGAGTACATCGATGCGTGGCTCGCACATCATGCGGCTCCAAAGAGTCCAATCCGAGCTCGCGAATCCCGAAGCGACTATGGCAAGGACAGCGACTCGGTGTTTTCGCAGTTTGAATCTATGGGCGCAAATGTCGTCCGAATCTTGCTCAGCCCGAGCATCACGCTCGAAGTCACCAACTCGGTCACGCTCGAGTCGGAATTAGCCAGGGCAAAGAAAGAGTTCGCGAAGGCGTTTGATAAGCTGAAGTAAACGATACGACTCACAGAAACTGAAATAGCCACTTGAGAATTCAAGTGGCTATTTCAGCTTACAGCGGTGACAATTCAGATCCAAATTGAGAAATGGGGCGGATAATGGGTCTCGAACCCACGACCTCCTCAGCCACAGTGAGGCGCTCTAACCCCTGAGCTATATCCGCCGCGTGAACCTTCATTATGGCTAGTTTTGACCTAGGTGTCAACACGCGGGTACAACGGGAGGAGTGGCGAGGGTGGCAATAGCCTTTGGATCGAATCTGGGAGATTCGAGTGGGACGATCATCAAGGCAGCCTCGCGCGTGGCGGAATTGATCGTTCATTTTCAGCTTGCTCCTCTTTACGCCACGTCTCCGATGTACGTCGAGAATCAGCCCGAGTTTGTGAATACGGTGGGAATCGGGAACACAGAACTCTCACCGCGGGCGCTGTTGGCGCAGCTCAAGCAAATTGAGCAAGAACTCGGTAGGGTTCCCACCGAGCCGAATGGTCCGCGGATCATTGACATCGATCTGCTCACTTACGGCGCAATGCGATACTCGTGGCATTGTGATGGAGACAGGGCGTTGGTCATCCCGCATCCTCGAATGCACGAGCGGCGCTTTGTGCTCGTTCCCTTGAGTGATCTTGACGGAGGATTCGTGATCCCTGGGGTAGGGAATATCGGTGATTTGTTACACGGAGATTTTGCCGGCCAAGAACTCAGGAAGTTAGATTTCGTAGGATAACCTGACGAACGCACCAAAATCACCCGTCCATATTTCAAGGTAATGGCAATTTTTGAGTTTCAGGCGGTCGATCCCACCGGAAAGGCGATCAAAGGAACAATTTCCGGGGCTGACCTGAAAGTTGCCGAGGACACATTGCGCCAGCGAGGATTGACTCAGTTCACGATCTCGCCCGTTTTCAATCCGGGCGACCCATTGGCGCAGGACCCACCAACTCAAGCCGATGCGCCTCCTACAGTTAAGGTCACTCAACCCGGATTTTTTGAGTCCTTTTTCACTCAGGTCCCACTGACCCAGATTCAGATGCTTTTCACGAGAATGGCATCCGTCATTGGTGCGGGAATCAATCCAGCTCAGGGAATGGATTCGTTAGCACGGCAAACCAGTAACGCCAAACTCGCGCAGTCCGTTCGCGAAATGGGACTTGCCGCCTCCAGCGGGCAACCGATGAGTTCGGTGATGGTCCAGTATCCCGCGATTTACACGCCGATGATGGTGAGCATCATGGTTGCCTCGGAGCGCGGCGGAATGGTCGAAAGTGGACTCAGGGACTTGGCAGCGTACGTCCAGGAGGAAATCGAAGTTCGCACGATGATTCGGCGCGAAACATTGATGCCGAAGCTGACGCTGATCATGTCCATCGTGATCGTCCTAGGCGCGAACCTTATCATTCGAATTTTTGCTCCGGGGTCACCGTTCGGACTTTGGTCCCCTCTCACCGAACCAAAAACGTGGCTCTTCTTGGGCCCGGTACTTGTGGTGATGTTCCTTGTAGTGCGGGCAAAGCGCAGCAGCCCCGGCATCAAGTACGCCTGGGATGCGGTCGTGTTTCGTATCCCGGTTTTGGGGGCACTCGTTTATGACTACGCGATTTCGAGATTCGCAAGGACGTTTGGAGCTCTTTACCGAGGTGGCGTCTCGATGGCCGAAGGTGTGGAACTCGCCGCACACTCCACTGGCAACGCGTTTATCTCATCGCACATTCTTACAGCGGTTGAACGCCTTCGTCAGGGCGAACCATTGACGCAGACCTTGGCCCAAACCGGCATGATGAACCCGGTGATGCTGGACATGTTGGCGACTGGTGAACGCACAGGTGACGTGGATCAGATGATGCAACGCGCCGCTCAGTTCCATTTTGACGAAGCCACAATGCGCGCCAGAGTGCTTGGGAAAGTGCTCGGAATCGTTGTTTTGATCATGGTCGCAATCTACGTCGCGATTGTTGTGCTCAACTTCTACACTGGGTACGTGACGACCATTTTGGGGATCGCCGATTAGGAATGAGCGATAAAGGCTCTCACTACGATGTTCTTGAATTAGAAGTAGGTGCAACTGAAGATGCGATCCGAAAGGCTTACCGACGCCTCGCGATGAAGTATCACCCGGACAAGTCTGATCTGCCAGACGCGGCAGACCGATTTGTACGGGTCAATGAGGCGTATGCCGCGCTGACCGATCCTGACCGGCGGGCAAGCTACGACCGGTTGATCGAGATGAAGCGGCGCGAGGCCGAAGCGGCCAAAAATCCGCGCCGACAGGCTCCAAAGCCAAATACTCAGCCGTTCGAACCGGTCCAAGTGACCGTACAAAAGCGCAAGGCTAGCGCCGATGAGATCGTCAAGTTGACCGGCTTATTAACGCGTGGGAGAATCGCGGATGCCGAGCGATCTGCCAGGCGACTGATCAGCTCTGGAACTCGGCATCCGATTCCATACGCGATCATGGGGGATATCGCTCGGATGCGTGGTGAATACACTTATTCAGCGGAAATGTACGCGTACGCCGCTCAAATGGAACCGACAAATGAGGTGTACCAGCGCAAGCACGAAGAAGTTCTGCGATCGGTGAATCGACCTGGACCAAAGCACCGAATTGCCGCTCAGGAAGAAGTGAACCCAACCGGAGCACTGATGACCATCGGATTGGTGACGTTGCTTGGCGCAGGGTATGTCGCCTTGAGCATCGAGAAGCCCGCGACACTGGGGCTGGAAATCGTAAATACCTGGACTGCTGGGTTGATTGCTATGCTGTTCTTGCTCGGATGCGTGGTTGGAGGAGCTCTCGGCGCGGCCAGACTGCTTGAACGGTTTACGACTGCATTCGGTACGAATTCTGTCGCGCCAATTTCGCCGGCGGTTGTGCTTGGATTGCTCGCAGGAGTCAATTTTTGGTTGGCCGCTGCGATCTATGTTGCCGTTGGAATGACGCAAAACGCATTTAATCCAGCGACATCACGGTTGATGTCTGCGGTTGCAGCGGTGACCACACTGATGGGACTGGCAAGCTGGACTGGTGGCAAGATCAGTCCTTTGCAAGTTGTCGCCTGGGGAGGGAACGTGATTTACGTCGTCGCCCTACTCGGATGGCTCGTTGCGGACTTGTACCTCGAAGACAAAGGGATCTAGGTTCGATTCCGGTAAACTTCTGACTTCGATGTCAAAGAAGTTTTACGTCACAACACCGATTTACTATGTCAATAGCGTGCCTCACGTTGGTCACGCGTTGACGATGCTCGTTTGCGACATCGAGAAGCGGTTCCACCAACTTCGTGGGCAGGAAGCCTATTTCTTGACAGGTACCGACGAAAACGGCCTCAAGGTGCTAGAAGCTGCCAACGAACGAGGAATGGACCCGATGGCGTTTGTCGATGAAATCAGCGAGACCTTTCGAGTGGCGGCTGATACCCTGAACTTCGAATATGACGTGTTCTTCCGGACGACCAGCGACCAGCACAAGCGTGCGGCGCAAGCGCTGTTTAGCCTGTTGCAAGAGAAGGGATTCATTTATCTGGATACCTATGAAGGTTGGTACGACGTCAGCGCTGAGACTTTTGTACGCGAATCGGACCTGGTGGATGGCAAGAGCCCCGATGGAAACGAAGTTCGCCGGGTAAGTGAAGAGAACTACTTCTTCAAGCTGAGCGCATTCGGGGATCGATTGCTGGAGCACGCAGATGCGAATCCAGAGTTCTGGCTTCCAGAAGGTCGCCGGAGCGAAGTCGTAAGCTTCATTCATCAGGGCTTACGCGATGTTTGCATCACCCGGTCGAATCCAGGATGGGGCATCGAAGTTCCAGGCGATCCGACCAAGGTGATCTATGTTTGGTTTGATGCGCTGATCAACTATTTGGCGGCGACAGGCTGGCCGGATGCCGGGTGGGAGAATCTTTGGCCAGCTGACGTGCACTGGATGGCAAAGGAAATCTACACCAGGTTCCACGCGACGCTATGGCCTGCGATGCTGATGGCGGCTGATCTGCCGTTGCCCAAAACCGTTGTGGCGCACGGCTGGTTCACTTTTAACGACTCCAAAATGAGTAAGTCGAAGGGAAATGTCTTGGCTCCAAAGGACCTCATCGAAGAGTTTGTTGGGGCTGGAGTGAGCCCAGAACTTGCGGTCGATGTAGCTCGCTTTGCGTTGTGCCGATTGCTCCCGTTCGACAACGACACCAACTTTACGCTCGACGAGGTGGCGAAGCACTACAACGCCGATCTGGCTAACGACGTCGGCAATGCGCTGAACCGCTCGATCAACATGTGCCAGAAGTTCGTGGATGGTGCGGTTACCGAGGGTGCAAAGCCGGTAGACGAGATGGTGGAAGCCGTTCAGACCGCTAAAGCGAATTACGCCATCGCGGCAGAACATCACCGATTCCACGAAGCGCTTGATCACGCGATCGGAGTAGTCCGGTTCATGAACAAGTTCATTGCGGATCGCAAACCGTGGCAGATGCACAAGGAAGGCGACGCTGACTTGCCGATGGTTTTGAACTCACTTCTGTACGGTCTGAGGGCTATTGAAGGGATGCTCCGGCCAATCATGCCAGCGACTGCGGATTCGATTTTGGATCAACTCGGATATGCGCCAGACCAGAAGACCCACCATTGGGACGAGATCGGCGATCCTTCGTCGATGAACTTTGGCCAAAAGGTCAAAGACCCGCAACCACTCTTCCCACGACTTCAACCCAAACCTGCACAAGAACCAAAAATGGAAACTCCGACTGAACCCAAAGCCGCTCCGGCTACTGCGGCTCCCGCGACAAAAGAGATTGAATTTGCTGATTTCATGAAGCTCGACTTGCGAGTTGGGCGTGTGCTTGAAGCCGAAAACGTTCCAAACAGCGAGAAGTTGATCAAGCTCGATTTGATAGTGGGTGAGGAAAAGCGACAGGTTCTAGCGGGAATTCAGAAGAGCTACAAGGCCGCCGATCTCGTGGGGCGCCAAGTGATCGTTTTGATGAATCTTAAGCCGCGAAAGCTCGCCGGATTAGAGAGCCAAGGCATGGTGCTCGCGGCAGATGGTCCGGACGGCACCGCGATCTTGCTCACTCCGGAAATGGAAGCTCCTGAAGGAACTTCTGTTCACTAGCTTTTTTCCCTAACGATCCACGCAAGTTGAACCGAAATATCAAGTGGAATCTGCGAATGTACTGATTCGCAGAATCCGCTTGTGGGATGGGTAACGTACTCCAAGACCGGTGGTTTGGAAAAAAGTGGGGAGCACCAAGTGCTGCTCTGTTACCTTTGTTGGCGGTTGCGTACTTCATAAGCACCCAATTTTTGAAGCTAAATGATCAGTCAGCAACGATTGTCACTGCCATAGCAACAGGCATCCCGGGCTTGAATGGCGCGCTGTTCTGTGTGATCGTTGCGCGGAAAAGTACAAAGAAATTCCCGTGGATCGCCCTTGGATTCGGGCAATCGCTCGCGGCGGTCGGCGAACTTAGCTACAACTGGATTTTGCTTCGAACAGGGACTGAGCCAGCTTCCCCACACTTCACAGATTTCTTCTATTTGGGCAGCTATGCGGTAATTGGTATCGCAATGCTGAGCACAACGACCAGTATTGTTGGCTTCAGGCGACTACTGGTCGGGCTTGACTCTTTGGTCGTTGCATTTGGCGGCGGTCTCGCGCTTTGGTTCGTTTTGCTGCAGAAGCTCTTTGGCGCTGAAGTCGGCAGTTCGGCAGAACTCGCCTACGGAGTGGCCTATCCGGTGGGAGGGCTCTTCATGCTTTGGGCGACGCTCACCGCATGTGCGGCCGCATTGCTCTCGGGAAAAAATCGACCGTTTGCCATTTGTAGCCTATTTGCCGTCAGTGCAATTGTTATCTCAGATTGGACTTGGGCATATTCGTCAGCGTTCGACTCTGTAGTATTGGGTTCTTGGCCCGATCAGCTTCTTACGGCAGGTTATTGTGCATTGGCATTTGCTGCAGTTTTTGGCTGGCGCGGTCTAACCGCAAAATCGGACGATGAAGCTGGAAAGGTCCGGACGAACGTTGTTCTCGCCTGGATTCCAATGGGCGTTGGAACGCTTGCTGCGGTGATTGGAGGCGGATTCGACTACGTAGATGATGTCAAGTTCACACCAATCACAATTGCAGCAGTCTTCGTCATTTCTCTTTTGACCGGACTGAGGCAAGCAGTGGCGGCGATGGCCTCTACTCGAGAAATCAGTTTGCTAAACGAGACCCTGGAAGCCAAAGTCAAAGACCGTACATTAGAGCTTCAATCACAATTTAATCTGGTTCGCGAACTGAACTCGACCCTCGATTGCGCAGAAGTTGTTTCTGTCGCCGCATCCAAACTTGCTCAAGAGTTTCCAGATTATGCTGTTGCAGTGGTTGCAACTCGGGAAGATGGCAGCAAACTGCCGGAGCAGACAGTGCTTTTCGGCGAATTCTCTCCGGAAACAAAGAATACTATTGTTGGCGAGAAGTTGTTGGCGACCGCAACGAGCATTGAGTGGCACGACACATCGGTGGGACTGCGCCAAGTCTGCATCGTTCCGTTGATTTCGTCTGGAGCGCTGTACGGATGGATTGTCGCGGAATCAGACCGAGAAATTTCGTCTGAAGACCAGAACAAGCTCAGTGTAATGGGCGTGTCGATTTCTTCCGCGTATGCTCACTCACAGCTCTATTCGCAAGCGCTAGATTCGTCTGAGCGTGATTACTTGACCTCGCTCTATAACCACCGCGCGGTCAGCCGAAGAATGGAGACCTACTTCGCGCAGGACGAGATTCCACCGCTTGGGTTGTTGCTCGTCGACGTCGACAATTTCAAATCATTTAACGACACCTATGGACCCGGCGCAGGGGATGACGTTTTGCGCTGTCTCGGAAGAGAATTAGCGAGTGTCGCTCCGGCAGGATCTTGGGTGGGCCGAGCAGGAGCGGATGAATTCATCGTCGTTCTGCCGAAGACTGATCTCAAGAACACCTATCGAATCGCGTCACAGATTCAAAAGTCGGTGAAGGAATTAGAATTTCGGGTGAAAGGCGGGGTGGAAGTCCTGCCGATTTCGGTGACCGTCGGTGTCGCCGGATTCCCCGATTCGACCGAACATCCGTATTCGGTCTTGGCATTTGCCGGACAGAATTTGATCGAAGCCAAGCGGTATCAAATCCCAGTTTATGATCCAAGCGAGCAACCGAAATCGAGCAGTGTTGCCTCGGGTGTCGGCGGAACGATTGATATGTTCTTGACGGCCATCGACAACATGGATTCGTATACGCGAAGGCATAGCGAAGACGTGACTCAATTTAGCCAGTGGATCGGCCAAGAAATGGGCTGCTCACTTGAGTTTATGCAAACTCTTAGTTCGGCATCTTTGCTCCACGATATTGGAAAAATTGCCGTTCCGTCGGCGGTCTTGCGCAAGCCAGGCAAGCTGACCGACGAAGAAGTCGACCTCATCAAACAACATCCGTACATCGGTTCGCTGATTGTCCGGGCATTGCCAGGGCTCGAAGACACGGTTGATGGGGTGCTTTATCACCACGAAAAGATTGATGGCACGGGATACCCCGAGGGACTCACTGGAAGCGACATTCCATTCTTGGCGAGGGTGATTTCTGTGGCGGATGCCTTTAGTGCGATGACCACGGACCGAACTTATCGCAAGGGAATGGATTTCAATATTGCGGCCGATCGACTCGTGGAAGGTATCGGTACACATTTCGACGAGCAGATCGTTTTCGCCTTTTTGATGGCGCTGCAGAATCGAGGCTTGATCGAACAACCGAAGCGCAAAGCGGCTTAATCTGCTTCAATCGCGCCGCGTAGTAACTCCCAATTTTGACCGTCGTACAGCAGGACATCAACTCGAATCGGGGTAGATTCCGCCGGTTCGAACTTTGCACAGAACTCTTCAACCGCAAGTAGTAGCTTCGCTCGTTTTCCTGCCGAGATGGACTGAATCGCGCTGCCGTCTTGGCGATAGCGCACTTCGACAAACACCAGTGTCTGTGCGTCGAATGCCACCAGATCGAGCTCTCCGTGAGCTGTCTTTTGTCGCCTCGCGATTAGCGTCCAGCCTAACGAAAGGAGGTGATTCGCAGCGGCGTCTTCGATCGCCGTTCCTACTCGACGAGCATCAGACATGGCTGTTGGATCATGCTGCGGACAGGTTCAAAGCTCTTCCGGTGGATGGCACAAGGGCCATACTTTTTGAGATTCGCCAAATGCTCGGGAGTCGGGTAACCGAAATGACGATCGAATCCGTATTCTGGGAATTCCGCCGAATAACTGGTCATGATTCGATCTCGCTCGACCTTTGCGAGAATGCTCGCAGCTGCAACGGCGGCGTAAGTCGCGTCGGCTTTCACAATGGCGCAGCAGGCAATCGGTGCCAGCGGCGGAACCCGGTTACCGTCAACGATCGCGCCCTTCACGTCGCCACCGATTCGCTCCAGAGCAAACTGCATTGCCGTCAGCGTGGCGTTCAAAATATTCAGCCGGTCGATGTCTTCCCACGAGATCGCCACGACTGAAAAGTTGGCCCGCTGTTTGATCAACAGTTCTGCGGATTCTCGTTGGCTGGCCGAGAGCTTTTTGCTGTCATCGAGGATCGAAAAGTCAAAATCCTCGGGCAGATCTACTGCGGCGGCAACAACAGGACCCGCGAGTGGACCTCGCCCAGCCTCATCGACGCCCGCAATTCCTTTTGTGTGGCTTAAGATGGTCTTCCGTGACATATCCGAACATTAGGACGGGACTAGCGGCGGTTATGGCATCAGACATTCTCGGCGAGGCTCGCGCTCCATGAGTGCCGACACTGCATCGCTGGCTTTGACATGCCCCTGGATCACCCGGTGGATCAGCGACAAAATTGGAAGTTCGACGCCGTACTGCTTTGCCAGAGCATCAACGCATTCAGCCGTATTGATGCCCTCCGCGACCTGACCGATGCTCGCAAGGGCCTCTTGAACAGATTGTCCTTTGCCTAGGGCGATGCCAACGCGGTAGTTTCTGGAGAGCTTCGAACTGGCGGTGGCAAAGAGATCACCGACTCCTGCGATGCCAAAGAAGGTGTCGATCTTCGCGTTCATCTTGAGACCTAAGCGAGTCATTTCTCCCAGTCCCCGCGCGAGCAACGCGCCTTTGGTGTTGTCGCCGTACCCAAGTCCATCAGCCATTCCAGCGCCGATGGCAAGAACATTCTTGAGCGCTCCCGCGAGTTCAATTCCGATCAGATCGTCGCTGTAGTACACGCGAAATGACCGCGATTGAAAGGCTTCGCAGACCTTGGCGACGGCGGTCTCATCCGGGCAGGCAGCAAGGGCGGCAGTAGGAATTCCCTGGACGATTTCGACCGCCAAATTCGGGCCTGAAATTGCACCGACCAGCGCATTTGGTTTTTCTTCTTTGGCGACTTGTGAAAGCAATTTGCTGGTGCCCGGTTCGAGTCCCTTGCTTGCCAACACGATGAATTCGTTGTCTCCGGGGATCGACGCGACGCATGCTCGAACTGCGGACGATGGCACGGCGACCACCACAAAATCGTGGCCCGTGCCCATGTCTTCGATGAGCCCAATTTTGATATTTTCAGGCAACCGATGACCCGGGAGATATTCTTTGTTCTCGCGGTCAGCCTGAATCTGTTCGATCTCTGCGGCGTCTCGGCCGAGGAGGTGGACTTGGTGCTGGTTTCGAGCGAGAAGAATGGACAGTGCGGTTCCCCAACTGCCCGCTCCTAGCACTGCGACATTCATGGACATATGATAGCTGGTCTTTGACAGATGCTGGGATTTTGGCTCAAAGTTTGCGATTCGGCAGAATTGGAGTTAGAATAGGGTGATGAAGCTTCGTGAAGTGGTGGCGGCAGGGCTCGTAGGGATGGCGGCGTTCGGCAACGCGCAGGCCGATTATCCGAGCGCGATCTGGAATGCGGCCGCTGTCGGGAACCAGACGAGCTCAAACCGGCCCACCACATACCCGATCGAATATGTGATCATTCACATCACCGAAGGTTCGTATGCGGGCGCGATTTCTTGGTTTAAGAACGAAACTTCGGACGTCAGCGCGCACTTCGTCATTCGATCGAGTGACGGCCAAGTGACCCAGATGGTGCGGCTGAAAGACATTGCTTGGCAAGCTGGAAACTCGTTCTATAACCAGCGCGGAATCGGTATCGAACACGAAGCGATTTCGACCATTTCGGGAACGAATCCGAACCCACTGACCTGGTTCACGGACGCTCTTTACAACTCGTCATCAACGCTCACTCGTTGGATCACGACGACCTATGCGATTCCTCGCACCCGGACGTACATCAAGGGACACAACGAAGTCCGTGCCACGAGTTGCCCAAGCACTTATTGGGACTGGAACCGGTACATGAATCTCTTGAGCGAAGGTGCTTCGTACCTGAGCAATACCGTTCCGACATTCATGACTCCAGGTTCGGAAGTGGATGTTTCTGTGGTGTTCAACAACACGAGTGACTTCACCTGGACCACAGCGACCGGGAACGATCAAGTGTCTCTTCGCACCTCACCGTCGGGACGCGTGAGCCCATTTTACATCTCGCCTAGCTGGCAATCGTCGAGCATCGTTGGAACTCCGACTGGAAATGTCGCTCCAGGCTCTAACGCTGTCTTCAATTTCCGAATCAAAGCCCCAGTAGCTGGGCAGTACACCGAATCGTTCCAACTGTATCGGTCCAGCACAGGAACCATTGGGCCGGTTGTTTCCTTTGCGATCTCGTCTGGATACCAAGACAAAGTGATCGACAACACGAGCAACGATTTTTACACTAGCGGTGCCTGGACGGCTGGCACTTCGTCAACCGACAAATACGGGACGGACTATCAATTCGTGGCCGCTTCAGCCCGATCGAATGCGTTTGCGGAGTGGTACCTGAACGCTCCTGTCGCTGGAACCTACGAGGTCTATGCTTGGTGGCCGCAAGGTACGAATCGGTCCAATGCTGCTCGTTACGAGATACGTGGCCGACGAGACAAATTGACGAAAATTGTCAACCAACAGGCCGGCGGAGGAACATGGAATCTATTGTGCCGTACGAGCCTATCGGCGGGCGGTGGCTACGTTCGAGTCTTCGGGCGAAGTAATGGTACCGGTGCGGTGGTGATGGCCGATGCTGTCCGCTTGGTTGGACCTATCCGT